>NZ_JAFBEV010000001.1 GCF_016908935.1 Sporolactobacillus spathodeae
ATGAAGAGAATTGTGTATTCTTATCCATGCGTAGTCCTTTATTTTTGGATTTGGATAGGAATCACCTATTCTTCCATTATAAAGGATTTTTTTGTCTAGAAACCATATTAATTTTGAACATTCATAGTATTATGAATGGTTTGAATAAATTAGTGAAACGCTAGTATGCAGGCATGAACAGAGAAATAACAGTTCTTGACGGTTATTTGCAGGCATAAATTAATAGCAAAGCGGATGATGAATAAGAAAGATACAGAGAGCGGGTGATGAAATGTTCGGAACGGGGTTGATTCAGGAGCTAATCGTCATTGTCGTTATCTTGGGTCTCACTCAAACGACAAAAGTGCTGTTTCGCACACATAGCTGGATGACTCTGGTTACGGCATTCGTCATCAGCCTCGGCTGTTCCGCTTTCATTGATAGCCAAAAACCGTTGCTTGTATTTATTTTCTATGTGATGCTTCACGCACTCACAGCTGTTGGGTTGTACGCAACGTTGAAAACGATGATGGTTTGGTATCGGAATCATAAAAATGAATCTTTTCGCTGACTTATTGAGTGACCCGCAGACGTCGTTCCCCTTTGGCTTTTACTGCGCTCTTTCCTTCGATTTGTATCCTGCTACCTTTTGGCTTACATGGATGATGAAACGATTGAGTAGATTCCGATAGTGATCATCAGGCAGGCAGCAAGGTATTCTGATGCTTTGCCGATATTCGAACGCATTCCTTTCAATCCCAACCACTGGCCGCAACCGACGGATAGAAATGATAGAATACTCACGAAGCCGGCCACAAGCAAAGGTGGAAGTCCGCCCATACCTGCGCCAAAAGCTGTCCCCATTGCATTCAGCGACAGGGCGATGCCAAGAAAAAAAACTTCTCCTATTTCAATCAAGTTATCCTGGTTCCTGTCGATGTCTTCAGCTTCAGGCATAGCGGCGGCACTGCGATTTTTTATTGTATCACCGAGCGACCAGAGACCAATTAGCAAAATAATCGCACCGCCAAGGATTTCTGGCAACGTTTTTGGCAATGCCATCCCGAGCGATTTTCCAGCAATCAAGGCAGCATCGGCGATAATGAAAGCAATAAAGGCAATAAATAAATTGGCGGTATACGTTATTTTCTTTCCCTTCGTTCCATATGAAAGCCCGACCGCAAAATTGTCAATACTTGAAGCGATTCCGATGAACAGGATCATCAGCCAGTGCATGTCAGTCATCCTTTCCGCTCGTTCATGATTTTATTTTTCCTGAAGATTAACAGACCGTCTAAAAGGCATAGTATGTTAAAATAAAAAAGTGGTTCGCGGCGAAAAAGAGTGGGATTCATTTAGGCTGCGACGTTCGCGCGGCCGACAGTACTCTGTTGAAAACGGGTGATTAAGTGAAAATCGGCGATCAGGAAGTTTATGACGGCACAGCCTATTATTATTTAAAATACAGAGGACAGTACAGCAAACAGCTAATTCGGATGATTGCTGACATCTGCCATTTGAATGGGAGCGGTCGGCTGCTGGATTTAGGCTGTGGAACGGGTAAGTTAACGTTTCCGCTGATTCCGTATTTTAAAGAGTCCATAGGTATTGATATCAGTTCTGATATGCTGCAGAAAGCGGAGAGCCAGGCAGAACTACTGGGTTTGTCGCTATCCAGTTGGGTTCGGATGCAATCCGAGGATTTGGATCCGGCATCCGGACCGTATCAGCTGATCACATCCGGGGATGCGTTTCACTGGATGGATCGAGAAAAGGTACTGTCGCTCAGCTATCAATTGCTTGCGCCAGGCGGTGCGTTGGCGCTCGTCGGACAGGGGCATATGCTCGGCAACCATTCAGAACTATGGCAGCAAACGGTTCAAACAGTCATTACTGAATGGTTTGGCGATAAAGCCGGGCGTCCCGTCGAAGTTCAAGAATCGCATGAACATTTGCTCGCCCGATCGGCGTTTAAAAAAATACAATCGGGCAACATCTACACAACGCGAAAACGCGATATTCATTCGATTATCGGCTATCTTTACTCCACATCCGGTTGCCATAAGGAATATCTCGGCAATAAGGCACCCCAGTTTGAAAGGGAACTAACGGAGCGGCTCAAAGAAATAAATCCGGATGGTGTTTTTATTGAGCCCGTGAGAGAATATTATATCATTGCTTTTAAGAAGGGCTAAAAATTGGAATTAGAATCTGAGGCTAGATGGCCACGCCACTGAATTCAGTGAACGCTGTAAGCGCAGTGATGGCATCAAATATGGCTGAATCCAAAAACTTTTGAATAATAGGCACTGTTAAAATTTAATGTTGATTTTTATGACAAAAGGTATTGTGTGAGACGCCTGCGGCAAGCCAATACTGGCCAATAAATTGATTAATAACAGCAACACACTTTAACAGAGTCAAATAATACGAGGAGGCGTATCAGTGGAGAATCACGAAATTGATTACAAAATTGAAGGCGAAGAAATGCAATTCGTCGAAGTGGAACTTGATCCGGGTGAAACAGTGATCGCTGAAGCCGGCAGTTTCATGATGATGGATGACGGTATCGCCATGGAAACGATTTTCGGAGATGGAAGCAGTCAAAATGATGGATTGATGGGGAAATTATTCGGCGCCGGCAAGCGGCTGCTGACCGGTGAAAGTTTATTTATGACCGCCTTTACTAATGAAGCTGCCGGTAAAAAGCATGTTTCGTTCGCATCGCCTTACCCAGGAAAAATCATTCCGCTAAACCTGAATCAGCTAGGCGGTCGAATGATTTGTCAGAAAGATGCTTTCTTATGCGCGGCAAAAGGCGTCTCAGTTGGCATCGAATTTCAAAAGAAATTGGGTACCGGATTCTTTGGTGGAGAAGGCTTCATCATGCAGAAGTTGGAAGGCGATGGTTTGGCATTTGTTCACGCCGGCGGCATGATTAAGACGATTGACCTTGAGGCGGGGGAAACACTACGCGTTGACACGGGCTGTCTCGTTGCAATGACAAGCGATGTCGACTACTCCATTGAATTTGTGCGCGGTGTTAAAACAGCATTGTTCGGTGGTGAAGGTTTGTTTTTCGCAACATTGCGCGGGCCGGGCCGTGTATTGGTACAGTCATTGCCTTTCAGCCGGCTGGCAAGCCGCGTCTTCAGTGCAGCGCCGGGTAATCCGTTTGGCAGAAGCCGCGATGAAGGTAGCATTACTGGTGGGCTTTTCGATCTATTTGACGGACGCTGATGAAGTGAAAGCCGCAATGTGAACAGCAGTCCGTAACACCTATAAATGACGCAGGGTTTACTCGCTGCACCTTGCACCGGGAGTTGTATGCTATGGATGATGCATCATCAAGAAAGAAGAGTTTCAAGCTGATTTTCTGGCTGACTGCTGCCAAACTGGCATTTATATTGCTGACTGTAGCTGCCGGTATTTGGGTCATTTATCTTGTGACCCATACCGCGCAGTCGGACAAACAGGCGGTTTCCTTTGGACGAATTTATGGGAGCGGGTTTGCTCCGCGGAGCGACACGTTCTCGATCGCATCGTCTTCGGGCCTATATCGGTACAGTGGCGGTACATGGCAGAGAGTATCCAAGAGAGAAACAAACGGGAAGATACAATTTTTGCCTGTTCGACAAGGATGGCTTGAAGTGGATCCGGTAAGCAATCGGGTTATTATTCGAAATTGGACAGGGGGACGTATTGGCAGTTACTCACTGGCAAATTCACAAAAAGGATTTTGGGCCGCGTCTTATCAGCAAGCATATGTTGTCCGTTTGACCGGAGATTCTGGACACTACACGATTGACCAGATAGCGCCGGACGGAACCGTCAAACAGACATTGCACCTTCGCTCAATTCAAGGCAAAGCGCAAAGTATCGCGCTGCACCCGACCAACAATCGTTGCCTGGCAGTCGCGACGCGTGATGGACTCTATGTGACTGAAGACGGCGGCGTACACTTTAAAAAATTTTTTAAAGGGAAAGACGTAACCAGCGTTGCCTTCGGCTTTGCGAAACAACCGCTGATTTATGCCGCATTATTTGATAAACAGAGCAAAAAGACAGCGTTATACACCGTGTATCTTAGTCATCAGAACACCATCAATAATCTCGATTTAGCGACTGTCGAAAGTGATCGCGTGACTCAAGTGGTAACCCGTTCGAATCACCCGCATGAGATTATTGTTCGGACAAGCAACAACGATGCATACCTGACAAATAATTATGGAAACAATTGGATAATCATTGCCCATAATGGGCGGGGACTGGCTTCAAAGTAATCGTATGATGAATTTGTTAAGAGGCGAGGGATAAAAAAGCTGATGATTCGTACAATTTTATTTGATGTGGATGGGGTTTTCTTAAGCGAGGAGCATTATTTTGACGCTTCCGCATTGACGGTCTGGGAATTATTGAATAGCCCGAATTATCTTGGTTTAAGCGGCAAAGACAGTTTTTCGACACACTATGCTAAGGAACAAATTGCATCGATCCGCTCTAAGGTTTTTGTGGATGATAAAATCCTGAATCATTTAAAATCACGCGGCATGAATGCAAACTGGGACATGATCTATGTAACGATTTCGGTTCAGTTGCTGGAGTTAACGGCTCAGCTGCCGGAGCCGGTCAGAAATCAGGCGGTACTGCTTTTCCGTCAGCCGTTGACGCGTGCGACGCTAGATACCCTGCGAGAAATGTTTCGTAAAAATCCGGTGACGCCAGATTATCAAGCCGTTCTTGCTGCTTATCAAGACACCGATGTTATGAAACAGGATATTATCCTTTATTTAAATACGATCGCTCGTCATAAACTTGGCATTGCTACAGATGTGTTTCAGCCGAAAAGCGAGCTCTGGCATATTGGTGAACATTGCTCACAGGAATGGTATGTCGGCGATGCAAACGTGTTGCAGTCGACCGGCTCGCCTTCCGTACAGCCAGGAAAGGAAGGATTCCTTGCCGCCGAAGAAACACTGGTGAGTCCTTTGATGGTTCAGACTATGTTCCAATCCTTCTCGGATCAAGGAATCTCGGTTGGTATTGCGACCGGACGTCCTGCTCTGGAAACTTATCAACCTTTCCGCTACCTGGGTTGGCTCGATTTAATCGACCAGGAACATATCGCAACTGCGGATGACGTCCTTCAGGCAGAAAAACACTATCATGCCGCACCACTCGCCAAACCGCATCCGTTTACCTATTTATTGGCGTATCACGGAAAGGCTAGCGAGGTCAAACGTTGGACCGCACGTGTACCGGAACATTTGACGGACGACCGAGAGACGCTGATTGTCGGCGATTCGCTTGCTGACTTGCTCTGCGCCCGCCAAATTGGTTGCCGTTTTGCCGGTGTTTTGACCGGACTCTCGGGCAAAGAGGCGCGGAGCGAACTTGAGGCCAACGGAGCAGACTACATATTGGATTCGATCGCTGACGTGCCGGATTTAATTGAAAAATTGAATGGATGATTGTCTGAAAAAGCCTTGATCTTCGAGAAAAGGCATTGAGACCTGATGAATGGATCATAAAAAGCCCCCTGAAGCTAGTTGCTAGCTTCAGGGGGCTTTTTCAAGAGATAAGAAAGAATAAAGTTTTTCGCACAAAAATGCAGCGAAATGCGAGACGCCTGCGGGAAAAGCGAGCCAAGTGAGACCCCGCAGATTTAACCTGTTGGAGGATACGCTTGGTGCCCGCGGCAAGCGAACACATGGCAATTAAATGATTGAAAACAACAACAGACTTTAACAGAGCCTATTCAATAAGAAAGGCAGCAATAAGCGCCGCGTTTCGTTTATTTTTCGGCTTGCGGCATATCAATTTCGGCAAACTGCGCATCGTGCAGATCCGGCAGATCCTTAATCTGCTTTAGCGTTGCTTCCGGAACGGCACGATCAACCGTTAGAATCATTACCGCTTCGCCGCCAATCGTCTGTCGGCCAACATACATACTACCGATATTGATCGATGCTTGACCAAGCGTCGAACCAACGTTGCCAATCATGCCAGGAACGTCGGCATGGCTGATATAGAGCAGGTAGCGTTCCGGCTCCATATCAATACGATAGCCGTTAATCGAAACAATTCGACCGCCGAAGCCAGGCAGATAGGTGCAGGCAATCGTCGCTTTTTCATCATCATGAATGATTTCTAGTTCGATAAAATTCGTAAAGCCTTTATGAGCAGCATTTTTTTGAACACTATAGGCGAGACTATGCGCCTTGAGCACCTGCATCACATTAACAATGTTAATTGATGTGTCGAGGTAATACGAGAGCAGTGCCTTAATCATTTGCCGTGTCAGTAGTCCGGTGTCTTCAAGGAATAGCTCACCGTAATAATTGATTTTAATTTTCTGTGGCGCTTTTTTAAAGAGCTGCATGAGTAATTCCGCCATTTGCTCGCTCAGCGTCAGATAGGGCTGGATTTTCTGCTGAACCGCTGCCGAAATACGCGGTAGGTTGATTGCATGCTGCACACCGCCAGTCATGAAGATAGAAACAATTTCTTCGCTGACTGACTGAGCGACCTTTTCTTGAGCTTCAGCTGTTGACGCGCCGAGATGCGGTGTGACGATAATGTTCGGATTCTGCGTCAGGCCAGTGTTTTGCGGTGGTTCTTGTTCAAAAACGTCAATCGCTGCGCCGGCAACATGACCACTGTTGACAGCGTCGACGAGATCTTGTTCATTAATAATACCGCCGCGGGCGCAGTTAATAAAACGGACACCTGGCTTGGTTTTCGCTAAAAATTCGGCATTTATCAGGCCATGCGTTTCCGGCGTCAGTGGGGTGTGTACGGTGATGAAATCTGCTTCCCGGGCAATCGTGTCCAGGTCCGCCTTAATAATGCCCATCTTCTTTGCCCGATCCTCGGTCAAGAATGGATCATAGCCGAGAATTTTCATATCGAAGCCTTTAGCCCGCTTCGCCACTTCGGTGCCGATACGGCCCATGCCGACTACACCAAGTGTTTTTTGGTAGAGCTCAACCCCCTTGAAAAGCTTGCGTTCCCATTTTCCGGAATTGAGCGACTGCCATGCCCGAGGAATATTGCGAGCGAGCGCGAGCATCATTGCTAGCGTATGCTCGGTCGCAGCCATCGTATTTCCGGATGGCGCGTTAATGACAATAATTCCTTTCTCAGTCGCAGCATCTAAATCAATATTATCAACGCCGACGCCGGCTCTGGCAATGACTCTCAACTGGTCCGCCGCCTGAATGATGGCCCGTGTGACCTGAGTTTGGCTACGAACGATCAACGCGTCATATTCAGGAATCTGACTGATTAATTCAGCTTCTGAAAGGTCGGTTAACTGCGTCACCTGAAAATTGCTGTTTGACGTTAGGGCATGAATCCCTGTTTGGCTAATTGGATCGGTAACTATGACTTTATACATGCTTGAGCCAAACCTCCTCAGCTTTTTGCACAGCAACGCCTAAGTGATTGACTTCACCCTGGCGGACAAGTTCGATCTCGAGCGCGCTGAGCACTTTCAATATATCGAATGGTGTACAGTAGCCCATATGGCCGATTCGGAAAATTTTTCCTTTCAACTGTTTCTGGCCACCGGCAACAGTAATAGAGTAATTCTTTTTCAGCGCCTTTTGCAGAACAGATGCTTCAACGGCTCCGGAACAAATGGCAGTAACCGTCGGTGAAGCATCTTCATCGCTGGTCAAAAGCGGCAGGCCAAGTGCACGGATACCCGCGCGAATCATGTCGCGCAGCAGGTAATGGCGGCGAACGACATTTGCGAAGCCTTCTTCTTCAAACATCGCGCAGACTTCCTGCGCGCCGGCAATCAGCGAAACAGCAGGCGTGAATGGCGTGGATTTTTGTTCTTCGTAAGCTTGGACATAACGGTTTAGATCCAAATAAAAGCGTTTCGCTGTTGCTTTGCGGATCGCTTCAAGACCACGATCACTGAAAGCAGCAAACGCAAGACCAGGAGGTAGCATGAGTGCTTTTTGTGAACTCGTGACGAGCAGGTCGATATGATCGGCTGTCATGTCGACGGACACGCCGCCGATACAGCTGACACCATCAACAAGAAACAATGCATCCGATTGCTCGGCAACGACTTTGCCTAGTTCATGTATTGGATTGAGCACCCCGGTTGAGGTTTCGTTAAATGTCGCAAAAACAGCTTTGATCGGCTTGTCCATCGTCTTCAAAAAGCTTTCCAGCTGATCAGGCGTGCATGATTTGCCCCATTCAATATTTAATCGGTGCACATGAATCCCATATGTTTCAGCAATCGTAGCGAGACGGTCACCGAAAGAACCGGCAACGATTGCGACAGCATGCTCACCTTCGGAAACAGTATTGACTACAGCGGCTTCCAGTGCCGATGTCCCGCTGCTGGTCAGCGTGATCACCGGATGACGGGTTCCGAATACCGGCATTAACCGCGTGGCAACGTCTTCGATTAACACTGAAAAATCAGGACTGCGGTGACCGATCATCGGAGCGGCCATAGCAGCGTTGACGCGGGCCGGTACAGGCGTTGGTCCTGGTGTGAAAAGATATTTCTGATCTAAAAACATGTGATTCATCCCTTCCGTTTCTCTAAATCTTTCGCAAAGATAGAGGTTGCAGGCAACAATAAGAAACTGAGACTTCGACACTTTCTAGGAAGCTGACGAGGCTGCGGTATCTGTACCCGTATTTTTCGCCATTTCCGGAAAAAATAAAAACGTCCCTTGCAGTATGCCTTCATACTGCAAGGGACGTTGCTGACGTGGTGCCACCCTTTTTCGCCGGACCAATCAATCAATGATTCCGGCCTTCATTAGCGATAACGGCGCTGCCCGGATTGACCTATTGCCGTCCATGGACGCGGGTTCAGTCAATCTGTTCTGAAGTGCTAAGCATCGGAAGGAACAGGCGCCGGTTCTCAGCATTGCCGGTTCTCTGTAGGACGTTCGCTCCCAAGCTCTTGTCTTCATCATCACATGCATCTTTTATTGATTTAATATTGTGACCAAATTGTAGCAGGTTCCGTTTATTTTGTAAAGAAAAAATTTTTTAATGTTTTCTGAAAGATAATAAAAATGGCTATTTTTTATCAAATATTTTTCGCGTTTTTCTGCCATGCATCTGCTAAAAGCGGCAGTAGTCGGCGCATATCCGTCATTGTACCGAGCGTGATCCGTAGGCCAGTAGGAAACGGATTAACAAGAAAGCCGCCAGCACGTAGTTGTTCTGCAATTTCTGCCGCCTTTTCCGTCTTGACGAAGATGAAATTCGCCTGCGTCGGATAAAAATCGATCTTTTTTTCACTCAGATAATCGATAGTCATTTGCCGAACTTCCTGATTTTTGCGTACGCATTCCTTTAAAAATTTCTGATCATTAAGCGCTGCAACTGCGGCTATTTGGGAGATCTGAGGGTTGTTGAATGGCGGGCGTACCTTTTCAAGTTCATTGATGATTTTGGGATCGCCGATCGCATAGCCTACCCGGAAGGAGGCAAGACCGTAGGCTTTTGAGAACGTGCGCAGGACAAGAACATTCGAGTGCTCACGCATGATCGCCAGGGCATCCGGAAAATCGTTACGGTCCGCAAAGTCCATATAGGCCTCATCCAGGAGAACAATCACATCCTCCGGCACATGCTGAATAAAGCGGCGCAATTCACTATCGCTTAAACAAGTACCGGTTGGATTGTTCGGGTTGCAGATCCAGACAAGCTTTGTCTGGTCATTAATCGCTGCCAGCATACTGTCTAGATCATGCCTACCCTCTGCATTGCAAGGTATTTTTTGCGTGGCCGCACCCTCAATCAGTGCATGACTGTAATATTCGTAGAATGTCGGCCAAGCCATGACAATATTGCTATTGGCATCGAGAAAGGTACGGCTGATCAACACAATAATCTCGTCGAGACCGAGTCCGAACAAGAAACTATTTTCCTCAACCCCGAGTCTGGCGCTGAGCGCGGTTCTGAGCGCGCTGTTTCGACAATCAGGATAGAGTGAAGGATTCAGAAAGCTTTCAGTCAAAGCCTTTGTGACAAGAGGTGAAGCACCATATACATTTTCGTTACAATCGAGCTTGACCACCTGTTCCAAACCATATTTCTTTTTTATTTCATCTAGAGAGGGACCAGGATTAAAAGCTTTGAGCTGTGCAAGATTTTTCTTAAACATATAAAGATTCCCCTTTCACTTTAAAACTTCATTGTGATAAATCGATGAAATCTGTGTAAAAAAACTCCCTGCCGAAGCAGAGAGTTTTTTTTACACTTTGGTCGCATGAAATCGCACGGAGACAGTGGGATGCTGCGAGAGCCAAAGATCCGATTATTCCAAATTGCATTGATAGATATCCGGAACACGTCTCTAAATTGACGCGCGAGGCCTTATTCTCATGACTCTTCGGCACTTAAATATTTGAATTATCTAATATATTGATTTAACATAAAAAAATTAATCATCAGAATCTTTCTTAATTAAAACACGAACAAGAGAAAAGGTAAAGAGACGAATTGATTCCTGAAGCGAAGGGCGTGCTCAATTTGTAAGAATTATCACGCCTTAAATCACTGGAAATAGATTTCTTGATGAATGACGGATTAGAAAAATAAATTTGTTTTTTAAAAAAATAGAAAGCGATTACAGAAAATTATTTTCAAATGAAAGCGTTTGATGTACAATAAAAATATGAAGAAGGGGAGGGAATTCAGGTGACAGAAGATCAGTGTTTGATAAGGATTCAATCCGCGTATCCACATTTAAGCGAGAAAGAACAGAAAATTGCCGATTATATTCTCGAACATCCGGAAGACACGGTTCACAGCAGTATAAACCAGCTTTCCGCGCGAATTAATGTTGCCGATGCAACGGTTTTCAGGTTCTGCAGACGCCTTTCATTTAAGGGCTTTCAGGAGATGAAAATTATTCTCGCAGCTGATATTGCTCAAAAAAAGGTGGATGCACCGAATCAGAGCCGTTTTAAAAATGATGATGTGATGGATTTGGCGCAGCATGTTTTTCAGGATAATATTCGTACTTTGGAAAATACATTTCAAATTTTAAACAGCGATTTGTTTCGGCAAGCCGTTTCAATTCTGAGCCAGGCCGAGCGTATTGCGTTCTTCAGTAGCAGCGGATCCGCGATGATCGCTCAGGAAGCAAACCGCAAGTTCATTCGTGCCGGTCTGTCGGCTTTTGCACCAAGCGATGGTGAATTTCAACTACTTGCTGCAAAAGGTATGAAAGTGGGCGACGCAGCCATCTTTCTTTCCTATTCCGCTGCTGATAAACATTTGCTGCAAATCGCTAAAATGGTTAAAGCGAAGGATTGCCCGGTCATCGGTCTGACCGGATTTATGAAATCTGCACTAAGTGATTTGATGGATGTTTCGCTGCATACCGTGTCGGTGCCGACAGATTATCGCTCGGAATCTTATGTTGCTCGCGCGGCACAAATCACGCTGATTGACGCGCTCTTTGTCAATGTGTTGCAAAAGAAGAGCAATCGTCCGCAGGCACCGGAAAACCACGATCTGGCACGCGCCATTTTGTGATTTATTGAGAAATAGAAAGATTTTTGCATGGTGAAGATGGTGAGACACGTGGCGCTGATGCCAAATTCCTGCACGTTCACTATTCATCTCAATGCGAGTGGACAAATAGAAAAATGACGTATAAGAGAACAAGAAGCAAGGTAAAGAAGAAGAAAAACCCCCAACCGATGCGGAGACGCAAAGAAAAAACCTCCTTTTCAGCAATAGATTCTGCTGAAAAGGAGGTTTTTATGTACCGTTTTTTAATCGCGGTCGGGCTGCGGATTGAAACGACCAATATCTTCAGGCGAAACGGGATGAAGAACACTGCATTCATAATTAGGGAAAGCCTCTTGCAGCGCTTGTTGGATACGGCTGCTGTCCTCACGTCGTGAAAGTGCCATTAGCGTCGGCCCCGCGCCGCTCAGAAATGTCCCAAAAGCGCCAGACGCGCGGGCAAGCTGCGCGGTCAAAGGATAGTGTGGTAAAAGACCTGCTCGAAAGGATTGGTGGAAACAGTCACTTTCCATCATTTTGCCGGCCAATTCACCATTATGACTTAATAAGGCGCAGATCAGCACGTTAGCCACGCTGCTACCCTCAATCGCCTGTTTATAGGGCAGCGATTCCGGGAGCACGCGCCGAGCGTCGCTTGTTTTCAATTCGAAATTGGGAATCAGTGTGACAAAATCAAAGTCAGGTGACGGAAGACAGACTGAATCTACCGAGGTTTCCGTCTGATGCGAGACAACGAGACCGCCGTACAGCGAGGCAGTCACGTTATCCGGATGGCCCTCAATCTGGCAGGCTATCCAAGACTTATCCGCCAGCGTCAGGCGCAGACGAAGCAGCTGATTGGCTAATTCAATTCCGGCAATGATCGCGGCGCCGCTGCTACCCAGACCGCGCGAGAGTGGAATGTCACTATGAACAGTGACCGAGCAAGCTGGAAGTTGCCGATTTGCGCGCGCTGCCACTCCGCATGCGGTTTGATAGATTAGATTGCCGCTGACCGGCGGATTAAAGTCTGGCTGGTCGATGTACTGAAAAGACCATTTTTCTGCCGGTGCCACGTCAAGAGTGAGAAAGCGATCAATCGCCATGCCGATTGAGTCGAAACCTGGGCCGAGATTTGCCGTGCTGCCGGGAACCTTTATGCACAAAGGGACCTGGAATTCACTCATCGCGTAACCTGGTTGTTAAAGTGATCCACGACCGCTGATTTGTCAGCTGAAATGATCGTTGGTTCAATTGTTAGCATATCCATTGCCGTTGTCGGGTCTTTGAGTCCGTTGCCGGTTAGTATACAAACGACACGTGATCCTTTTTGGATTTTCCCTTGTTCGATATGTTTGAACAGGCCGGCGAGCGAGGCGCAGGAGGCGGGTTCAGCAAAAACACCTTCCGTGCGGGCCACTCGCTTATAAGCGGCTAAGATTTCGTCGTCTGTCACCGAATCAATTTCGCCATTTGATTCTTTTTCGGCGGCAACGGCAAGCTTCCAGCTCGCCGGGTTGCCGATACGAATCGCGGTTGCAATCGTTTCTGGATGTTCAATCACTTGATTTTTAACGATGGCGGCTGAGCCTTCCGCTTCAAAACCGTGAATTTCAGGAGGAGTGACCTGTTGCTTGTCGCGCAGTTCTTTGAACCCTTTCCAATAAGCAGAAATATTGCCGGCGTTGCCGACTGGAATGCAGAGAATATCCGGGGCTGCGCCACCGAGTTGCTCGACAATTTCATAAGCGCCGGTCTTCTGACCTTCCAGTCGATAAGGGTTGATCGAATTAACGATTGTATAGTCGGAGTTTTGTCCAGTATAGCGAACAATATCAAGCGCTTGATCAAAATTGCCGTCAACTTCGAAAATCTGCGCGCCGTACATTACGGATTGCGCCAATTTTCCGAGTGCGATTTTTCCTTTAGGGATAACGATCAGGCAGTCCATGCCAGCACGCGCACTATATGCAGCCGCCGAGGCCGATGTATTGCCTGTCGACGCACAGATGACGCCTTTGCTGCCGCTTTCCTTTGCTTTAGCGACGGCAAGAAACATACCCCGGTCTTTAAAGCTACCCGTCGGATTCAGTCCTTCGAATTTGGCGTAAATGGTACAACCTGTTTCCTTGGATAAGCGGTCGAGCGGAATCAGCGGTGTATTACCCTCAAGCAGCGTCAGCCGCGGTGTTTTTTCTGTTACTGGCAGTACATCCTGATACTTGTCCATAAGACCTTTCCAAACCATGAATTTAACCCCTCTCCACACGATAATATTTGGCATTCAAGACGACGTCCATTTTTCTTAGCACGTCAAAAGAGCTTTCAAACAAAATTTTGTTTGTTGTATGGGTGATAATTGAAATCTCGGCGATATCCTTACCGACGATCGGCTCTTGATACAATTTCTCTAGACTGATTCGCTGCTCTTTGAACAGGTCGGTTAACAGCGAGAAAGAACCGGGTTCGTCTTTCATATGCAGGCGGACGAAAAACTGACTCTCAATCGAATTTTCTTCGCGATTGTGCATCTCTCGCCGTGGCAGGAAGATGTGGTTGCCAGTAACGCCGAGATTCATATTGCGAATCACTGCGAGCAGATCGGAGAGAACAGATACAGCTGTCGGTCCTTCACCAGCGCCCGGTCCGTAGTACATCGTCTCGCCAAGTGTTGAACCGTAAACATAAATGGCGTTGTTTTCATTGTCAACCGAGGCGAGCGGGTGTCCGTTCGGTAGGAGTGTTGGTTCGACACGGACATCGATCGCACCGTTATTAACTTCAGAGACACCAACAAGTTTAACCGTATAGCCGAGTTTTTGTGCATAGACGATATCCTCACGCGTGACATCGGTAATCCCCGTAATCTTAACGTCATCCATACGCACGGGAATGGAAAAAGCAAGATGACTGAGGATGACCATTTTTCGCGCAGCATCCAACCCTTCAACATCTGAAGTTGGATCGGCTTCGGCAAAGCCGAGCGATTGCGCCGATTGGAGCGACTTTTCATAGGAGAGTCCTTCGTGGCTCATTTGACTCAGGATATAGTTCGTCGTACCGTTGACAATTCCAATTAATTTGACAATCCGATCGGCGGCGAGACTGTCAGTTAGGGTCCGAAGAATCGGGATACCGCCTGCCACACTCGCTTCATAAAAGAGATCCTTTTTGCTTTTTCGTGCTTCAAGAAGCAGTTCTTCCCCATAGGAAGCCATCAGGTCTTTATTGGCCGTTACAACGTTCTTCTTATTCTGCAACGCGCGCAGAATATAACGATATGCCTTATCAACGCCGCCGATTAATTCGATGATAATATCAATCTCCGGATCATCGAGAACATCAGAAGCATCCGTGGTCAATATCCGGCTGTCAATCAAGACTTTGCGTGGACGGTTTTTATTGCGAACGAGCACTTTCTTTAGCTCTATGGAACAGCCCATGCGTGCTTCCAGTCGTTCTTTTTCCTGGGTGAGCAGGCGAACCACACCGGTTCCGACTGTCCCAAAGCCGAGCAAACCAACAGACACCTTCTTCAAAACCATCACTCCTCAGAAGACTTCAAACAGATAAGAAAAGTACGGCAGACATGGCCGGTTTTGTCTTGTCTTTGCTTCTTGTTCAGCCGGCTGTCTGCTTCTCTCTCAGGCAGATCTCAAAAAATTCGAATAGATTTATGTATTTGCCATTATAACCCGAAGTTTTCATGACAACAAGATTAGATTTGTTAAACAAATAAACGGAATGGCGTTTTTTACAGATTATTCAACGAATGAACACATGTTAAGGGTGTACTACTGTGGGGAGAGAAAATTTTAAGCCTTGACAGAAAATGTAGCTGTAATTTCAGATTTATCGATTTTTTATATTGGCTTTGTTAACTTCTGCGAGGCTCGTCCAGTACGTTGTTCCCGTGTCAAAGGAGGGGGCGATTTGAACGGAAAGAGCGGTCAAGTTGCCTTTCATTGCCGATGGTTTCAATTCTGATTTTTGCCTGTTAGCGACGCACGAAAATGTGCCATAATTTGCCTTGAATAATTCTCCATAAGCGGCTGGAGATCGGGACGAAGGGAAAATTTGTTGCCGGACACTTGCTGAAAGGCTGGCGGTGTATCGCTGCTTTTCTTAACAAAAGTCGACCAATTTGCTTGAAATCGAGCATCTAACGCATCGTTTCCAAGTATGCGTGTTCCTTTCATGAACGTTTGGCGATCTTCTTCCAAGATTCGATAAATGGCGAGTGCGGCGGCATGAACACAAGGTTGTTTTTTACTGTCGCAGGAGCAGGAGCTCTTGAAATCGCGATGCGGGTCGGGCAGAGCACTTTCAGCAGGCCATTCTATGGAAACGTGATAGAAAATATTTTGAATGCCTTCAATATTGGCACCCACGCTGCTACGAGATTGGTGGTAATCCCAAACGCGATTGGACGTACAGATTGCAAGTGCACGTTCCGCCATTCCTGAATCAAGACGTTCGATATAGCTGCTCAACCATCCGGCAAGCTTGCGATCGTGCAGCTTTATTAACTGGATCATTTAAATAGCCCCTTCACGTAACTGAATCAGCTGAAAAATTTCCTGATCAGTCATTTCGGTCAGCCAGGCATCGCCGTGGCCGAGAATTTGTTTCTGCAAATTCTTTTTTCGCTCAATCAGTTGGTCAATCCGTTCTTCAAGCGTGCCTTCGCAAATTAGCTTATAAACGTAAATGTTCTTTGTCTGGCCGATTCGATAGGCTCGGTCGGTTGCCTGTTCTTCTACCGCTGGGTTCCACCAGCGATCGTAATGAATCACATAACCAGCTTCTGTCAGGTTAATACCGACACCGCCCGCTTTAAGCGAGAGCACAAACAGTGTTTGTCGCGCACCGGCTGTCTGGAATTTGTTGATGATCTGTTCACGCTGCTCGCCGCTCAGACTGCCGTGAAGAAAGAATACATCGGCATCGGGATAGCGGTTTGCCGTTTCTTCAGCAAGAAGTTTGCCCATGCGTACATACTGAGTAAAAACGAGCACTTTCTGATTACGTGCAAACAGTGGGTCGAGCAGTTGATAAAAGAGTTCCATTTTACCTGAGGCATTTGCGTCTGCTTCGGGGCTGCCGACAAGCGCTGGGTGATCACAGACTTGTTTTAGTTTTGTTAGTGTCGAGAGAATCAGACCTTTGCGTCGGATGCCAGCGGCAAGTCCCACACTTTCAGCAAGCCGGTTAACAATCGATTGGTAGAGCGAAGCTTGCTCTTTAGTCAAAAAACAAACTTTTTTTTCTTCAAATTTATCGGGCAAATCCTGAATGATTTTCTTATCCGTTTTTTCACGCCGCAACAAGAAAGGCTGAATGAGCGTCGTCAGCTCGCGTGTTTTGATTCGGCTGTTTTTCTTCTCGATCGGCTGAATGAAGCGACGGCGGAACCGTTCGAGCGATCCGAGATAACCGGGATTGAGAAATTCGATGATCGACCACAATTCCTCAAGATGATTTTCAATCGGCGTACCAGTCAGGACGAGTCGATGCGCGCAGCTTATTTTCCGCAACGCCCGCGTTTTCTGGGCCTGCGGATTTTTAATTGCTTGTGCTTCATCAAGAATCACGCTTTGCCAGAAGATAGGCTTCAGCTGTTCGGATTCTTTCGTGAAGAGGTTATAGCTAGTCACCATCACATCGCTTGCGATTAACCGATCATGCAAAGCCGCACCATGTAGCCGGCCGGTTCCGTGATGAATATAAACAGACAAATCCGGAGCAAAATTACTGAATTCCTGACGCCAATTGGCAACGAGCGATGTTGGACAGATGATTAAAGCAGGCCCATTGGTAAAATCGGCAGGAATTTGGCTAGACGGATGTTCTTTGCAGTAGGCGAGATAGGCAATCGCCTGGACGGTTTTTCCGAGGCCCATATCGTCTGCCAGGCAGCCACCAACATGACAATTGCGTAGATTGACAATCCAGGCAAACCCCCTAAACTGATACGCGCGAAGATCCCCCTGAAAAGTCGGCGGCAGCATGGGTTTTTTCACCGGTTTCTTGATCAGCTGACCGAGGTAATCGGCAAGCTCCGGTGCCAGCTGGACTGACAGTCTGCTCTTTCTTTTTCGTCGCTGCACGGCCTCCAGTTTCAGAGAACCGGCAATGCTTGGCTTATGATCTAAATAATCCATTGCTTGATCCATTTCATCGTAAGCCTTACGCATTTCCTGCATTGGCAGATGAATCCATTTGTTCTTGTAACGGATGAACGACTGATTCTCGCGAACAAGTTGGCGGAACACATCAGCACTGAGCGGAATGTCCCCAATTGCAATTCGCCAATTATAGTTGATCAGCGAATTTAGGCTGAAGAGCGAAGACGACTCCGTGGAAATCGGTGTCAGATCAAGCTCAAGAGAAATTGGCTCGGCGTTTCCTTCAATGCGTAGATTCTCCGGGAAAATCAAGTCGATCGATTGATCGGCTAATTTGTCACTCAATTGAAAAATTTCGCCTAATTCGGCCGCACTGAACCGTCCTTCTGTTTTCGCAGCTATTTTTTTCAACAATGCAGGAGAGAGGACATCTTCAAGCGTGGCAAGCTGTTCATCGAACCAACGGTCCCGTCCGAGCAACGCACTACGCTGCAACTCTTTAAGCGGACGTAATAATAACCGATCGCCTTGCCAGCCACTAATCTGCACGTCAAACAGCCAACTTGCAGCGGGAGAAAATGGATCTTCTTCATCCTCTGGGGAAAGTACAAGCTGCGCCCGGTCCGGAATAAAGCGATTATTCAACTGATTTTTCTTAAATGTGGTTAGTGCCTCAATCCAGGGTTCAGAGTCAGACGTTATGATTGGTTTCAGCCAGTCCGCCCACTCGCCCTCTAACTGCTCGATCTGGCGGATCAAGGACGCATCGTGTGTCGTTAGCCAAGGTGATTCATCATGGCCGAATGGCTGTCCTTCAGCAAATAGAGTTTCAGAATGCTGCGGCAAATAATTTGTGGCGGGGTCAGGGAGAATTTGGTGAATCAATGCGTTTGTCCAATAAATAATCACGAGGTAGAACCATTGACGCACGCGTTCATCTTGCAGATCCGCAATGGCGAAGGCAAGTTCAGGGAGTCTGCTGAGCCAATCAGAGAAGAGACGGCTTGCGGCAAACGATCGCGCGTCCGGCATCCATTGACAGAAAACACACCATTCGTGATTGCCACGTTCCAGATGATAGAGCAATGGGTAAAAATGACCGTCGGCAAGGATGATCTCAAGAGAGGCGGCAATCTGGCCGAACCAGCGAAGTGTTTCACCAGCAATGAGTTCACTTGCTACTTCCGTTTGGAAACGCTCTTGAAGCATTTGGTAACCGCTTGCCAGTGTCATGATCCATCCGTCCACTTTTTTATCACTCGAATCGGTGATAAACGCAGCGGACGTAGGCATCATCCGATAGGGAGATTGCGGGCCAAGCCAGGAGGGGAGGCCCGCAGCTTCATTCTCTATTTTAGGCAAAGGCAGACTTTGCCCATTCTCATCGGTCACCCAAACAAAGAAATTCCATCCTTTTTCAATTTGAGGTACAAAAGTCATCTGAAGGCAGCGTTCCATAAAGATTCTCCTTCTCATCGCTCACCATGTTATTTGGGCCGGCTGCTGCATTCCGCCACTTTAAATCCAGAGCGATTTTCTTCACAAAGGATCGGTATATATTGATATTTTTTGAGGCTCCGTGCGGTTTCGTCCATCTTTACAGTTTACCATATCCAGACAGGCAAAGAAATCAGATGGGTTAATGCGAATAATTAAGTGTTCTTGGTTACTGAAAAACAAAAATCCTGTTATGATTAGAGTGGTAATAAAATGTGACCAAGCGGTGTCGGTGCCCGCTTGTCACGCGTCTTTGTTTCCCATGATAGCGTTGACAAAATAAGTTTGATTCTTGGATGGTGAAAAGAATCTTGGCAAATGAATGGTATTTTATTGATTCAGGCGTTCATACGCCATCCTATAATATGGCATTGGACGAATACTTGATGGAGCAAGGGAGACGGATTGGCCAGGCACCGGTCCTGCGTTTTTACGGATGGAATCCCCCGGGACTTTCGATCGGTTATTTTCAAAAAACAAAGAGCCGGATTAATCAAGACGCCTTGGAAAAGCGCGGCATTGCAATGGTTCGGCGGTTAACCGGCGGCCAGGCGGTACTGCATCACGATGAATTGACGTATAGCATCATTATTTCAGAACATGATCCAGCGATGCCACATTCGGTTATTGGTGCCTATCGTGTGTTGTCTCAAGGGTTGTTGGAAGGGTTCCACAATCTCGGTCTTAAAGCAGAATTGGCTATCCCGGACCAAAAGAAAGCGGCCGATCATTCGCCGGTTTGCTTTGAGGAAGCATCCTGGTATGAGCTCGTTGTTGCAGGAAAGAAAGCGGCTGGAAGTGCTCAGACGCGTCACCAAGGGATGATTCTCCAGCACGGCTCAATTCCACTGCATACGGATTCTGATGAACTGTTTGCTTGTTTTCAATACCCAAGCGCAGCAATTCAGCAACGTGCCAAACGGGCATTTAGCGACAAGGCGATTGCGATCGATCAGGCCGCGGGACGCAAACCTTCTATTGATGAAGTGAAACAAGCTTTTTATCATGGCTTCGAAACGGGACTTGGCATCACGTTCCATTCACTTCAACTAAGTGAAGCAGATGAATGCGCTGTAGAACAATTAGCAAGAGAAAAATATGCGGCAGATTCCTGGAATTACAGCCGCTGAAGCAATCAGGAGGATTATAGAATGAGCGAGCGTCACGACTATGTCAGGAAACCAGAATGGCTGAAAATTCGTTTAAATATGAATCAGGATTTCCGCGGGATCAAAGATCTCGTTCGGACCGAGCGGTTACATACGGTCTGTGAAGAGGCGAAATGTCCCAATATTCATGAATGCTGGGCGGATCGCAAGACCGCTACTTTTATGATTCTCGGCGACATCTGCACACGCGCCTGTCGGTTCTGCGCTGTAAAAACAGGTAGACCGACCGAACTCGATTTACGCGAACCGGAACGCGTGGCTGATTCTGTGCTAAAGATGAAGCTTCGCCACGTAGTCGTAACTGCTGTTGCTCGCGATGATCTGTCTGACGGCGGTGCCTCTGTTTTCGCTGAAACGATTCGTGCGATAAGACGCAAGGTCCCGTATTGCACCATTGAAGTGCTACCCTCTGATTTAAAAGGAGACGACGCGAGCATTCAGACGCTGATGGATGCGAAACCGGATATTTTCGATCACAATGTCGAAACAGTCCGGCGTTTGACACGCAGTGTACGTGCGATTGCCAAATATGATCGCTCGCTTGCGGTTTTAAAACGTGTTAAAGAACTGAGTCCGAATACGCCAACAAAATCGAGTATTATGGTTGGATTGGGTGAAACAAGAGAAGAAATTCTTCAGACCATGGATGATTTACTTGATAATAAAGTAGACATTATGGTAATCGGTCAGTATTTGCAGCCGACACGGAAACATTTAGACGTCGTTCGTTATTACAGCCCGGAAGAGTTTGAAGAATTGCGGCAAATTGCGTTGCAAAAAGGATTCAGACATTGCGAAGCAGGTCCGCTCGCTCGATCCTCGTATCATGCCGATGAGCAGGTCAGCGAGGAATCCAGGCAGCTCCATGATGCACGGATGGCTTCGGAAAATTAACTAATGATCTGATCACGCAGCCGGCGTTCCCGTAATAAGGAAAGCCGGCTGATTTTTTTAGAGATAAGTATGGATAAGATTTTATGGAGCGAAGGCGCGAGACGCCTGCGGGAAAAGCGAGCCAAGTGAGACCCCGCAGATTCCAGCTTGTTTGAGGAGACGCGCGGCGCCCGCGGCAAGCGAGCGACCGAAGCGTAATTGTTACAAGAAAGTATAAGGATTTTTGCACAAAAATGGAGCACAACTGCGCTGGCGCCTTACGAAAACAATGAGCAGCACCTTGGTTGCATGTGTTTACTCATCTGCAGTTGTCTCATGATTTGAAGTAAGTCGCTGGATAAAAAATTTGTCAACAAAGCGGAAAAATAATTTTTCAGAAGGCGCAAGATCGCGATCACTCGGTTGAATGATACCGACTGTCCGGCATATCTGCGGATCCCGTAACGGAACCGTGATGAGATTTTCAGTTAAATTATAGGATACCGCATGCTCCGGCATGAGCGCGATGCCGAAATCCGCAGCAACCAACCCCTTGATCGAGTCCATATCTTCGCCTTCAAAGACAATATTGGGCTGGAATCCCGACTCACGACACGCATGAATAAAAAGTTCCTGCAGAAAGAGATTACTCCGAAATGTGATAAAATGCTCATTTTTAAGATCACTAAAGGAAACCGGCGATTTGCCTGAGACACGATGATTTTTTTGCATGAGGAGAACCATACGCTCTTTGAAAAGACTGCGGCTGCAGATTTGGTGGTCGGTTTTTGGTAGCGGCGAGGCAAAGGCAAGATCAATCTTGCCTTGACTAATCAATTTGGTCAGATAGGGGACGGATCCCTGTTGCAGCTGGACGCGGATACCCGGATGTCTTGTATAGAACGCATTGAGAATAGTCGGCAAGATCTGGACAGAGAGACTTGTGGAAATACCAAGCCGAATCAACCCCCTGTTGGGATTCAGGTATTCATCGATTTTTTGACGCGCTTTGCTGAATTCCATCATTCCGCGTTTGGCATGTTCAAGAAAAATTTTGCCCATCAAAGTCAGCTGAATATTGCGTCCACGCCGTGTGAAAAGTGAGACACCAAGTTCTTCTTCAAGCAATGTGATTTGCCTGCTGATCGCTGATTGCGCGACGTGCAGCGTTTCAGCTGCTTTCGTGATATGTTCTCTTTTTGCTGCTTCAATAAAATATTCAATCTGTCTTAATTCCATTGTCGTTACCTACCTATCTCAAAATGAGATTAATTCATTCTTAATAATATATTGTAAAGATTGATAAACAAAGTGTAAAATATAATTACCATACTTTTCGGAAAAAGAAAGTGTAAAAGAGAAAAACAATTTTTCTGAAAAGTACAAAATATGGAAGGGTTAACTGCAAACAGAAGGAAGGATGAGGCTTAACATGGATAACAAGAACTATGCCGAGGGACTTTATCGTCCAGAATTTGAACATGACGCCTGCGGCATCGGACTTTACGCAGATATTAAAGGGCGTGCATCGAATGATGTGGTGAAAACAGCACTGAAAATGTTGGCGCGTCTTGATCATCGAGCTGGCAAAGCTGCTGATGGAAAAACAGGTGACGGTGCTGGAATTCTTGTACAGGTACCGGATCAGTTTTTTCAGGCGGTTTGCCCCTTTTCTTTGCCTGAATTCGGTCATTACGGAGTTGGTATGTTCTTTCTACCCCAGGATCGGGCGAGTCGATTGGTTGCCATTGGCAAAATAAAGGCCTGTATTGCCGCACGTAATCTACGTCTATATGGTGAGCGCGATGTGCCGGTCGATGAAAATGAGATTAGCCGTCTGGCGCGCCGTAAGGCTCCTTATATGTACCAGATGTTTATCGGCACAGCCGCTCAAGATTCTGGAAGAAAGCTCGATATTGAACTTTATTTGCTGCGAAAAGCAATTGAAACCAAATTAAAAAACGAAATCTATGTGGCGAGTCTCTCTAGTCAGACGCTTGTGTATAAAGGAATGCTTCGGGCGAAGGAAGTTTCCGCATTCTATACTGATCTCCAAGATGAGCGATTTGTTTCATCTGTCGCTTTAGTGCATTCCCGCTATAGTACGAATACGTTTCCGAGCTGGGAGCGGGCGCATCCGAACCGGATGATCGTTCACAATGGCGAAATCAATACCATTCGCGGTAATGTGAATTCCTTTACAGCTAAGGCGAAACAATTGTCCGACGGGCGAATGCCTCAGATTATTGATACGGATGGCAGTGATTCGGCCATTTTTGATAATGTACTCGAATTCCTGACGTTCAATGGATTCTCGCTACCGCATGCTGTCATGATGATGGTGCCCGAACCCTGGGAAGCGAACGCTGAATTGCCGGATTATCTTTGCGATTTCTACCAATTCCATAGCCGTCTGATGGAACCATGGGACGGTCCTATGGCACTTGGTTTCTGCAATGGCAAGCAAATCGGTGCGATTCTTGATCGCAACGGACTACGTCCTGCCCGCTATTATATAACCAATGATGATAAAGTCGTCTTCTCTTCCGAAGTCGGTGTTGCGGATCTTGATCCTTCCAATATTCGTGAACGTTGTCACTTAAAGCCAGGTCAATTGCTGTTGATTGATACGGAAAAAGGACGGATTGTTCCGAGCGATGAACTGAAAAAAGAGATCTGCACCGCTGCCCCTTATCGGGAACTTTTGGAAAAGAGCGTGATCCCGCTGCAAGTTGGTAGCGAAGATGTTAAAAAAGAAATAGCTGACGATCGCCGCCTTTTTCAGCAAAAGGTGCAAGGTTTTACTTATGAAGATGAAACAAAATTAATTCAGCCGATGGCGGAGACAGGCAAGGAACCAACCGGATCAATGGGAAATGATACACCATTGGCTGTTTTGTCGAATAAATCTCAGCTATTATTTGACTATTTTAAGCAATGGTTTTCTCAAGTCACCAATCCGCCGATTGACGCGATTCGCGAATCGGGTGTCATGTCGGAAATCACCTGGCTTGGATCGCAAGTTAGCCTGCTGAACCCGACCGAGCATATTACGCAACAGATTCGTTTGCCGCATCCCGTGCTGAATCGTTCGGTGTTCAAGGCTTTACATGAACAGACCGAACTGAAGCTGGCAACAATCGATACATTGTTTCCCGCTGCACAAGGCAAGAAAGGATTGGCTAAAGCAGTCGATCAATTGGTTAATCAGGCGGATCAACTGATCCATGAAGGGGCTGTTTTGGTTGTTTTATCGGACCGCAAAGTCGATAAAACACATTTGCCGATTCCATCGCTGCTTGCCATCAGCGCACTGCACCATCACTTGATTGAACAGGGCACGCGAACAAAGGTCAGCCTGATTGTCGACTCCGGCGAACCGCGCGACAGCCATCAAATGGCGGCGTTGCTCGGCTATGGAGCTGATGCAGTTCACCCGTATCTCGCAATAGAGACGGTCAACGAACTTGTAAAAAAAGGATATATCAAACTGAGCGTGAGCGATGCGGTCAGCAACTATATAAAGGCACTTGTCGCTGGTATCGTGAAAATCATGTCAAAGGTCGGCATCTCTTCAATTCAAAGCTATCGCGGGGCACAAACCTTTGAAGCACTCGGTTTGTCGGACGAAATGGTCAACCGTTATTTTGAAGGAACGGTATCGCAAATTGGTGGCATCGGTCCCGATGAACTCGCGCTTGAAACAATCATTCGCCATCAGAAGGCTGTGGAAGAATTGCAGCACGGGACGATGCAGACACTCGATGAAGGGAGCACGCTGCAATGGCGCAAAGGCGGCGAGCAGCATAAAATTGATCCGCTGATTGTTCACATGTTGCAGCAAGCAGCACGCGACAATGATTATAAGCGCTACAAAGAATATACCAAACTGGTTGATAATGCTCCGTTTTCAACCATCCGCAGTCTGTTGACCTTCGAACGCGATCGCGATCCGATTCCTCTTGATGAAGTTGAATCGGTTGAAACCATTCTGAAGCGGTTTAAAACTGGCGCCATGTCGTATGGCTCGATTAGCAAGGAAGCGCATGAAGCGATGGCGATTGCGATGAACCGTATTGGTGGTAAGAGCAATAGCGGCGAAGGTGGCGAAGACAAGGACCGGTTTGTACGTGACGCAAACGGTGACTGGCGGCGAAGCGCAATTAAGCAGGTGGCTTCCGCACGATTCGGCGTAACGAGTTATTACCTATCGGAGGCAGCCGAACTGCAGATCAAAATGGCGCAAGGCGCCAAGCCAGGTGAAGGCGGTCAGCTTCCAGCTGGAAAAGTTTACCCGTGGATCGCAAACACGCGTCGCGCAACAACAGGAGTGGCGCTGATTTCGCCACCACCGCATCACGACATTTATTCAATTGAGGACTTGGCGCAGCTGATCTATGATTTGAAATCAAGCAACCCGAAAGCACGGATCAGTGTCAAGCTGGTTGCTAAGGGCGGTGTCGGCACAATTGCTGCGGGCGTGGCCAAAGGAAAAGCTGATGTCATCTTAATTAGTGGTCATGACGGCGGAACTGGAGCAGCTTCGAAGACGAGTATCAAACATGCTGGTCTGCCGTGGGAATTGGGACTTGCGGAAGCACATCAGACACTGATGAAAAATGGTTTGCGCGACCGTGTACATTTGGAAACAGATGGGAAATTGATGACGGGTCGTGATGTACTTGTTGCAGCTTGTCTTGGCGCCGAAGAATATGGTTTTGCGACGGCACCGCTCGTTGTGCTTGGTTGCCTGATGATGCGCGCTTGCCATTTGGACTCATGTCCAGTCGGCATCGCCACACAGAACCCGGAATTACGAAAGAATTTTACGGGAAAAGCCGACTATATTGTTAATTTCATGCGCTTTATCGCCATGGATTTACGCGAACAACTGGCTAATCTCGGCTACCGTTCATTGAATGAAGTCGTTGGCCAGGCGCATCTCTTGCGTATTAAAAAAGAAGTAAATAATCACTGGAAAGCGCGTTTCCTTGATTTGAGTGATCTTCTCTACCAGGCGGAGAGCGATGTGTCGAAACGCCATTTTGCCCGGCCACAGGAACATCATATTGAAAAGCGTTTTGATGAACGCAATCTGATCGATAATTGCCTGCCGACTATTGAAAGTAAGCAGCCAATTCATCTCTCCTTTAAGTTGAGAAATTCCGATCGGACAGTCGGAACCATTCTTGGCTACGTCATTTCCAAATCAACGGCTGGACGTGGCTTGCCTGAGGATACAATTAATTTGTCATTCACTGGAAGCGCCGGACAGAGTTTTGCTTCCTTCATTCCGAAGGGTGTAACGATGAAATTGACTGGAGACGCCAATGATTATGTAGGAAAAGGACTTTCTGGCGGCAAAGTGATTATCAAGTCAGAGAAAGTGGACGGTGTTTCTGTAGATTCTCAGGCAATGATGGGAAATGTGGCACTCTTTGGCGCGACTAGTGGTGAAGCCTATGTACGCGGCACGGCAGGTGGACGGTTTTGCGTCCGCAACAGTGGCGCTTCCGCTGTTGTCGAAGGGGTTGGCGAAAACGGCTGTGAATATATGACAGGCGGTCGCGTGCTTGTACTCGGCACAGTTGGACGCAATTTTGCGGCAGGCATGTCCGGCGGAGTGGCTTATATTTTGCCTGATGGGACGCCGGATCTGACTTATAAACGAATTAATAAGGAACTCGTTCATATCGACACGGTTCATTCAGAGTCTGAACAGGATATTGTGAAGCAGATGTTGGAAAATCACGTCCGTTACACGGATAGTCCGAGAGCCAAAAAGGCATTGCTCAACTGGGAGGAGACCGTTCAACGGCTGATCAAAGTGATTCCGAGAGATTATGAGGCGATGCTTGAGCAGATTGAGGCGTATAAAGCTGAAGGAATCGATAAGGATCAGGCGGAAGAAAAAGCCTTTTATTTGAAAAAGGCGGGGAAGCTAAGCAGCAAACACACAACCTACCAGCCTGTTTGAAGGGATCATTTCTTTAAGTCTGAAGTCTCTCTACCTGAAAATGAGTCATGAAAGGATGAAGCATGGACCATGGGTCAATTAATGGGTTTCTTGAATATAGAGAAGAAAAACCAGCATGAACGACAGCCGGTTGAACGAATTAAGGACTGGAATGAATATCGCGAAAATCTACCAGATCAAGATGTACAGAAACAAGCCGCCCGTTGTATGGACTGCGGGACACCCTATTGTCAGATCGGTATGATCTTGAACCGTGGGACAAGCGGTTGTCCGATTCACAATCTGATTCCTGAATGGAACGATTTGGTCTACCGCGGCCTTTGGAAAGAAGCCTACGAACGGCTTTCCAAAACAAATAATTTTCCTGAATTTACAGGAAGAGCTTGTCCGGCGCCTTGCGAAGGTTCCTGTACTTCTGGATTTGTTAGCGATCCGGTCTCGATTAAAACGATTGAACGGAAAATTATTGACAAAGCGTTTGATGAAGGATGGGTCGTTCCGAAACCACCGCTTCGCCGTTCCGGGAAAAAGATCGCAGTTATCGGCTCTGGTCCGGCTGGCCTAGCCTGCGCCGATCAATTAAATAAGATCGGTCATGAGGTCACTGTGTTCGAACGTTCTGATCGTCCGGGTGGGTTGCTCATGTACGGGATCCCGAGCATGAAAATTGAGAAAGACGTGGTCGATCGGCGTGTCAGCCTTCTCGAACAAGAAGGTATTATCTTTGAAACGAACGTGGAGATTGGCAAGAATCGGAGCTATGAAGAACTGAAGACGGCTTTCGATGCAGTTGTTCTTTGTACCGGATCGGGTAAACATCGGGAAGTGGTTCTGGAAGGGCGAACATTGAAAGGAATAGCGCCAGCAATGGACTATCTGACTGCAAGCAACCGCCATCTGCTCTATGATGAACCGCTCCAAGCGGATTACGATGCCAAGGGGAAACGCGTGATTGTAATCGGTGGCGGCGACACCGGAGAAGATTGCGTGGCGACAGCCATTCGCCAAGGCTGCAAGAGCGTCGTTCAGTTTGGTAAACACGGAAAATTGCCGGCGCAGCGCGCGGAAAGTAATCCGTGGCCAGAACACCCGAATGTTTTTTCAGTCGATTACGCATATGAAGAAGCAGAGACATTGTTCGGTAAAGATCCGCGTGCCTATTACGTGCAAACGCGTCGCTTCCTTGGCGATCAGGAAGGTCACGTGACCGGTCTTGTGACGGGTTCTTTCAAGGAAGACAACGATGCTGCCGAGAAAACATGGGATGCAGATCTTGTTCTGATTGCGATCGGTTTCCAAGGTGCTGAAGACAGTATTTTTGATGCTTTCGGCGTTGAGCGGGATTCAAGCGGACGCGTCATCGCGGCGAACGCATTGGATTATCAGACGAGTGAGCCTGGCGTCTTTGCTGCTGGCGATGCCCGTCGCGGTTCGTCACTGATTGTCTGGGCGATCGAGGAAGGTCGGCGCGCAGCCGCATCCGTAAATCTTTATTTGGATAAGAAAGAGGCCTTATCGCAAAAATAATAATTATAGCTTTATAAAACAGTCGGCAGGAAAACTGCCGGCTGTTTTTCAAACGATAAGGATGTATCCGATTTTGTGGCCCAATTGCAGCGGATGCGCGAGACGCCTGCGCGCAACCGAAGCGCAATTGTTGAAAAAGGGCTTGGCTATGCCAAGTTTTTCTGACGCACATAAGCATTGTTGTTTTTTTGTAAAGATGTTACGGTGCGATTTTCTGGATTGATTTTGCATTATAATAAAGAGTGTTATGCTAAAAAAGAAAGAGAAACGAACGGGTCTTTGATCGGATAATGGGGTGAACGTGATGGCGAGGCATCGGTTATTTGCATCGATTACGGTTGGACTTCAGGTTGTTGTTCTGAAAATCGCCGATATGACGCGTCTGTCAATCGTGGAGGACGTAAAAGCGGATGTGACTATTGGCGAAGATATTTATAATCAGCAAATGATTGATTTTCAAACAGTTGGCGAAGTCTGCAAGGCACTCGCCGGTTTTGTGCAAATAATGAAAGATTATGGGGTGACTGAATACCGAGCGGTTGCCGCCAGTTCGGTCCAGGAGGCGGCCAATGCGGTCTATGTCAAAGAACAGATACGAATTAAGACGGGATTGACCCTGGAGTGGCTAAATAATGCTGAAGAGCGTTATTTACATAATCAGGCGGTCGCCTATAAAACGGACGGTTTCAAAGAGTATATTCAAAAGGGCACGATGTTGATCGATATTGGTTCCGGAAGCATGCAGCTAACTGTCTACAATGAGGGACAATTTATATTTTCGCGAAATATAAAGCTAGGACCGCTGCGCGTCCGTGAAATGTTGGGCGATCTCGAGAGCCAGTCAGCGAATTATGTCGATATCATGGAAGACTATATTATGAGCAAGATTAACGGTTATCAACAATTCGCACCGAAAAACGTGAAATATGAACATTTTATTCTGGTCGGCACCGATTTGCTTGCTTTTAAACGCGCTTTTATCAAATCGTCCAGTGATACGATCAGTCGCAAACGCTTCGATGAATTATACGGCCATATTCTAAATATCCCGGTCCAGGTTTTGGCCAAACAATATAATGTGCCCTATGATTCGGCAAGCCAGCTGCTCCCTTCGTGTATGATTTTAAAAATAATGCTGGAGATGACTGGTGCAGGCAGTATTTTTTTATCCGAGGCGGATTTAGCCGATGGACTCTTAATCAGCGATGAACTGAAAAATCATAAACGTGAAATTGATCATACGTTCAGCGAAGATATTGTGACCTCTGCACGAAATATCGCGTTTCGCTATAATTGCGACATTTGCCATATCGGTGCGGTTGAGAAATTTGCGCTGCATCTTTTTGATCGCTTGAAACCGCTGCACGGACTCGATGCACACCAGCGGCTACTCTTACGCCTGGCAGCCATCCTTCAAGATGCCGGTAGCTACATCGATATGAATGCGCATTATATTCATTCGTACTATATCATTCAGTCGTCGGAGATTATCGGTATTTCCGATACCGATCGCGATATGATTGCTAATATTGCCCGGTATCACAGTTCGGAGACACCGACGACGGACGCACGTTCCTTTCGTCGTCTCCCCACGGAGTACCGGTTAGTGGTCGCAAAGCTCGCAGCTCTCTTACGAATTGCTGACGCCCTTGATGACAGTCGGCAGCAAAAAGTCGATAAGATTAGAGTTTCGCTCGCGCATGACCGGGTTGTGATCACAGCTGAGTCAGCTGATGATCTCTCGCTCGAACGTTTGACATTTGAAGAAAAAGCGGCTTATTTCGAAGAAGTTTACGGGATTATGCCACAGCTGAAGGGGTGAGATGCCGATGACTGATTTTAATCAAACAGAATTTTTCACAAATCGCGAGTTGAGTTGGCTGCTTTTTAATCAACGTGTGCTTGAGGAGGCACGTGACAAAGAGAATCCATTGCTTGAGCGAGTGAAATTTCTTTCGATTACGGCGAGCAACCTGGATGAATTTTTCATGGTTCGTGTGGCTTCGCTCAGTGATATGGCCAACGTCGGCTATGAAAAAGCGGATCCGGCCGGCATGCGGACAAGCGAGCAGCTGGCGGCGATCAGCAAAGCCGCGCATCGAATGATCGACGAACAGTATACCGTTTATAATCGAATGATGAAAAAGCTGCTCCACGAACAGTCAATTAATATTTTGGAACGCGACGCGTTGTCGAATAAGCAGATCGACTTTATTGATCAGTATTTTAAAAGAGAAATCTATCCGGTTCTGACGCCGATGGCCGTCGATTCATCGCGTCCGTTCCCGCTAATTTTAAATAAAAGTCTCAACATTGCCGCACTGATTCATCGAAAGGGGAAGACCGTCAAACATCTGGAATTTGTCACGGTCCAAGTGCCAAACGTGTTGCCTCGTGTTGTTAAAATTCCTGATAAAAAAGGGAAAGAAAGCTTTGTTCTGCTTGAAGATATCATTCGGCAACATCTGAATGAATTGTTTATTGGCTATGAGATTGATGAGGCTTCCTGTTATCGTGTCATGCGCGATATGGATCTTGAAGTCGATGAAGAAGACACAGTGGATTTGTTGAAAGAAATTGAAAAACAGCTGCGCCTGCGTGAACGCGGCAATGTCATTCATCTTGATGTTGAAGAAGGGATTAGCGACCGATTGATTGGAAAATTAGTCAAGCGCTTGAATGTTGATCAAGCGAATGTCTATAAGGTAAACGGGCCGATTGATTTAACGTTCTTATCTAAGTTAACCGGTATGGTTGAACGACCGTCTGAGGATTTACGCTATCCAGCGCATCGCCCCTTTGTGCATTACGAATTGATGGAACACGCCATATTTGAAGCGATGCAGCAGCACGATATTTTCCTTCACCATCCGTTTGACTCCTTCGATCCAGTGATTGAACTCGTTCGCCAAGCGGCAATCGATAAAAATGTATTGGCGATCAAAATGACATTGTATCGTGTGTCTGGCAACTCACCAATTATTCGTTATCTGGAACAGGCAGCGGAGAATGGCAAACAGGTCACGGCGCTTGTTGAATTGAAGGCACGTTTTGATGAAGAAAATAATATCAACTGGGCGCAAAAATTGGAAAAAACAGGTTGTCATGTGATCTATGGGCTTGTTGGACTGAAGACGCATTGCAAAATGACCCTCGTCGTTCGCCGCGAACAGACCGGGATCAAGCGTTATATGCATTTCGGAACAGGAAATTATAATGATATTACCGCCCGCTTTTATACGGATATGGGCTTGCTGACGAGCAATGAACTTATGGGCGTTGATGCGTCGAATGTATTCAATATGCTTTCTGGTTATTCCGAACCCCCCTATTTTCATAAATTGGTTATGGCGCCGCTCCGTCTACGCGATACACTGATGGAATTAATCGACAATGAAATCGAGAATGCCAAGGCTGGTCGACCGGCATATATCCACGCCAAAATGAACGCCCTCTCGGATGAAGGTATGATTCAAGCGCTCTACCGCGCATCGGCCGCGGGTGTGAAAATTAAGCTACTCGTGCGAGGTATTTGCTGCCTGAAAACGGGCATTCCCGGCGTTAGCGACACGATTGAAGTCCATTCCATTGTCGGACGCTATCTTGAGCACAGTCGTATTTATATTTTTGCGAACGGCGGCGAAGATAAGGTTTTTCTTGCAAGCGCTGACTGGATGTCGCGCAATTTGAACCGCCGTGTTGAATTGATGTTTCCGATTGAAGACGAGACGATCCAGTCCACAATTGTCAACGCATTTGAAATTATGATAAATGACAATGTAAAGACACGTATCCTCGAAGCAGATGGAAGTTACAAAAAAAAGAGTCGACGCGGGAAACCAGCAGTAAACGCTCAGGAATTCTTCGCGCGACTCGCGGAAAGAAGGTCGCTGGATCGAAATAAGGCGTTAGAAGATAAAAAGACGTTCACGCCGATCCGCCGAAATGAGGAAGAATACATCGGTAATGATCCGACCAACGATTGAAACTGGTTGGGAAAAATAGTGAAAAGGATAGCGCTGTTGGCGTCCTTTTTTTGTGCGCTTGAATATATAAATGATCAAAGGAATTAGTATCATAGCTTGTCCGAGGAGTCCCGTGGTGCGGCGCCCGCGGCAAGCGAGCAGCCAAAATGGATTTTTGTAAATACGGGTTTGGTTACGCCAAGCTATTTCAAAAAAGCAAGAATGTATTAGATTTTGCACAAAAAATGGAGTGAAGGCGCGAGACGCCAGCGGGAAGAGCAGGACAGGGGAGACCCCGCAGGTAACTGCCTGTTCGAGGAGGCTCCCGTCCTGCCCGCGGCAAGCGAGCAGCCAAAACGGATTTTTGTAAATACGGGTTTAGTTACGCTAAGTTTCATACGTATTGCTCTGACAAAATGGGGTCAGGCCCTTCTCAATGGATGAGGGTCAAAAAAATTAAATTAGATCCTGTGATTTATATCATATTTTTTTATAAAAATTTCAATTTCGAAATAAAGGCGTATGCCGCGAATCCGGCCGATAATCCCTGGATTTTGCGGATAGGCCTTTGTTTTTAGCCGGTAATGTATGTTGAAAGAAATCATTTTTTGTCATAAACTATCAAGTGCCTCAAGAAACAATTCCATAGACTCAATCTATATATTGTGCTAAACTTAATTGCATAAAACAATATATTGTGTTTCCCCCGTTTGTTATCCGTTCGAAAGAAACAGCGAAATATTTTTTATTAGGGAAAATAGAATCTTTTCTGTAGCGATAGGGGGCGCGGGCGACACCTCGCTTCTGAAATTTGCGTGGATCAGGGTTGTAGAAACAAACGCCCATACCACAGGTACAGGTGAATAAAAAGAAGGAGGCGATTTGATGCTCATCCTTTATGAGACAATGACTGGCAATGTCCGTCGCTTTTTAGCGAAAACTGGACTTGACCATCAGCCAATCGAATCTGTTGACTTGGTCAGCGAACCATTTATTCTGGTCACGAATACAATCGGTTTCGGCGAAGCTCCAGAATCGGTTCACTATTTCTTACGAAAAAATGGAACACAGCTTGCGGCTGTTGCCGCTAGCGGCAATCGGAATTGGGGAAAAAATTTCGCACACGCTGCCGACACGATCGCTTTAGAGTATCATGTCCCGATTCTCTACAAGTTTGAGCTCGGTGGCACCGAAGAAGACGTGATCAAATTTCGAGAAAGGGTGAAAGTATTTGACGAACGAAGCAACCAAGTCAAAGTCATATATTGAATTAAATAATGAAGTGCTGACACGAGGCACGGACGGTTTTTATCAATTAGAGAAGGATCAAGAAGCGATCCGTTTATTTATAGAAGAAGTGCGGGAGAAAACAGTCAATTTTCCAACGATTCTGGCGCGCTTGCATTTCCTTGTCGATAATAACTACTACTATGATCTTTTTCAGCAATACAGCGAGGACGCTGCTGAAAAACTACACGTGATGGCAGCAGCCTACCAATTCCGCTTTCAATCGTTTATGGCTGCCAGCAAGTTCTACCGGGATTATGCGCTGAAAACAAATGATAAGAAAAAGTATTTGGAGAATTATGATCAGCGGGTGTCGATTGCCGCACTGTTTCTTGCCGGCGGCAGTTTTGAGAAGGCTGTGCATTTTATGCAGGCGATGATGGAACAGCGCTATCAGCCGGCAACACCGACATTCCTGAATGCAGGCAAAGCGCGCCGGGGCGAAATGGTCTCCTGTTTTCTGATTGAAGCTGATGATTCGCTGAACTCGATTAACTACATAGAAAGTACATCGCAGCAATTATCAAAAATCGGCGGCGGTGTTGCACTGAACCTGTCCAAAATCCGCGCGCGCGGTGAGGCGATCAAAGGTGTTGAGGGTGTAGCCAAGGGCGTGGTCCCAGTTGCGCGCAAATTGCAGCTTGGTTTTGCTTATGCGGATCAGTTAGGACAACGTCCGGGTGCCGGCGCAGCCTATCTGAATATCTTCCATTGGGATGCACCGGAATTCCTTGATACGAAGAAGGAAAATGCCGATGAGGATATACGCCTCTCGACGCTTTCTATCGGATTGATTGTGCCGGGCAAATTTTTTGAATTGGCAGAGGAGGGAAAACCCTTCTATATGTTTGCGCCGTATACCGTCTATAAAGCATACGGGCGTCATCTTGATGACATGGATATGGATCAAATGTATGACGAACTCGTCAACAATCCGGCAGTGAAAAAGAAGCAGGCTGATGCACGCGAATTCCTCAACTTGATCGCACAAATGCAGATGCAGTCTGGTTATCCATATATTTTCTATAAGGACAATGCCAATAGAAATCATCCACTTCATGCGCTCGGTCAAGTGAAGATGTCAAATCTCTGTACGGAAATCTTTCAGCTTCAGGAGACGTCGACGATCACGGATTATGATCAGCCAGATACGATTCGCAGAGACGTCTCCTGCATTCTCGGTTCGCTGAATATTGTCAACGTCATGGAAAGCGGCAAAATTCAAGACTCTGTTCACAGTGGTATCGAGGCGTTGACACAGGTCAGCGAAATGACGGAGATTGCAAATGCGCCAGGCGTTAAGCTTGCCAACCGCGAACTGCATTCAGTCGGTCTTGGCGCGATGAACCTGAACGGTTATCTGGCTAAGAATCAAATGGCCTATGAGTCGGCGGAAGCTCGTGACTTTGCGCGCACCTTCTTTATGCTCATGAATTTTTATTCGCTTGAGAAATCGATGCTGATCGCAAAGGATCGCGGCGAATCATTTAAGGGATTTGAGAAATCGGATTACGCTGATGGGTCTTATTTCAAAAATTATGAAGTCGTAGATTTTGCGCCGCAGACGGATACGGTAAAAAGTCTATTTGCAGGCATTGAAATTCCGACAACAGCCGATTGGGCTCTGCTGAAGGAAAAAGTGCAGCGCCACGGTCTGTACAATGCATATCGGCTGGCGATTGCGCCGACGCAATCGATCAGTTATGTGCAGAACGCGACCAGTTCAGTGATGCCGGTTGTCAATGTGATTGAACGGCGCAAATATGGCAACAGTGAAACCATTTATCCGATGCCTTTCCTATCGCCGCAAACGATGTGGTATTATAAATCAGCGTATCAGACCAATCAGTATCGTGTCGTTGATATGATTGCAGAAATTCAGCAACACGTCGATCAGGGCATTTCGACAATTTTGTATGTCGACAGCATGACAAGCACGCGTCAACTGGCTAGACTCTACGTTTACGCTCATAAAAAAGGACTGAAATCGCTCTATTATACACGGACGCAGCTGCTTTCTCCCGAGGAATGCACAGCTTGTTCCGTCTGACGGCATTAGCAATTCGATCATGATAGATAAGAAAGAATAATTAAAAAACCCAGGCATTCAAGCGCCCGCGGCAAGCGAGCAACCGGAGTACATTTAATACAAAAGAAGTAATGGGCATTCTAGTGCCCAGCTTTTCTCAAAAACAAAACAGAACAAATAAAAGAATCGAATAAGATGGCAAGGCGGGCGAATAATGAAGGCAATTAACTGGAATTCAAACGATAATCAAATTGCTAAGGTTTATTGGAAACAAAATATCAACCAATTCTGGACAGAAGAAGCGTTCAAAGTCTCACGTGATCTGTCAGATTGGGACGCAATGAGCGAAGAGGAGCAGACCGCATATGTCGAGGTATTGTCGGGATTGACAGGTCTTGACCGCGAACAAGGCGATAACGGTATGCCGCTGATTGCGATCCACCATGATAATATGCATGAACAGGCAGTATTCGCTTGGATGGGAATGATGGAACATATCCATGCTAAATCCTATTCGCATATTTTTTCGACGCTCATCTCTTCATCTAAGACGAATTATTACTTAAATGATTGGGTGGATCAGCAGCCGGAACTTCAGGAGAAGTACCGGATGATTTCGTATTGGTATAATCAGCTCTACGATAAAAAGGAAAATGTCACACCATTTAAACGGTATATGGCAATGGTCGCCTCGGTTTTTCTTGAAAGCTTCTCGTTTTACAGCGGCTTCTTTTACCCGGTTTTCTTGTCAGGTCAGGGGCGGATGATTGCGAGCGGTGAAATTATCCGCAAAATCATTCAGGATGAATCCATTCACGGTAGTTTCACCGGAATGGTTGCCCAGCGTCTCTTCCGTGAGGAACTGACCGATGAGCAGCAACAGACAGCGGATCGGGAAATGTATACTTTGCTCGATCAACTGGTTGCGATCGAGGAAACCTACACAACCAAAATATACACAAAAATTCATCTTGTTAAAGAGGTCATGGATTATGTGTATTACAACGCCAATCGCGCCTTACAGAATCTTGGACGTGACGATAAATATGCGCACGATCCGGTGAGCCAGACTGTGTTGAATGGAATCGACACGGGTACAATCAATCACGACTTCTTCTCAACAAAAGGAGATTATGTTGTGCCGCTGAATATTGAACCCCTCACGGATGATGATTTTAACTTCGATGATGTATAAAAAAATAATCAGAAAAGGATGTCTCAATGGCCATTTTGCCTACGAGGCATCTTTTTTCAAGAGATAAGAAAGATTTTCGCACAAAAATGCAGCGAGCTGCGCTGGTGCCTTGCAGGAACAGCGTGTCACGGGCCTCACAGATTATTGTCTGTTCGAAGATGCTCGCGGTGCGTCCGCGGCAAGCGAGTGTCCAGAGTGCATTAATGACGAAAAGGACAGGCTAGACCATCTTTTCTGAAAAATTTCATTTTAACAAAAAAACAAATGAATTCGACAGAATATCTGTTATACTCAAAAATAGAGAGCGAATAATCACGCTTATTCGCATATTGCTTCGGAAAAGCTTCAATGATTCTGAAAATCCGGGAGGTGACTTTGTGATACCCGTCTTTCTACGCAAGTCATTAATGACATTGGCAGCTATCCTAACATTAGGCGTTGCCTTGCCATTTATGCCGTCACATACGGTCGAAAGGCCGAGCGACAAGGGAAATTTTCAAAGTGAAAAAGAACAAGCCCCCGGTCTGAAAAAAGAGCGAACCAACGAGGCGCAATCGCCAGCTTGGTCAGAGGTCGATCAGTCGGATCTGGCAAACCAACGACAGCTGATTCTTTTGTTTTCAATCTATGTATCTCGTGAACTGCGCGAACAGGGATTGCAAAAATTTGGTGCGCGGATTCGCACAAAAATCGGCGATCAATATGTCAATGAAATTGTCCCTGCTTTTTTACCCGCCATTAAACAAATAAGTAGCGGACACGATGCGACATGGGTTGGTCAGTTAGCGGTGACGCATGAACCGGCATCCGGCATGGGCGAACGTATTCTTCATGTTTATCAGAGAGAAAGCGGTCAGGAATTGCTCAAGCTACATGTACGACGCGATCATCCACCTCAGGATGGTTTCTGGTTTGATTTTCACTATCATACAATTGCGGATCATTTTCAAAAGCATCATCCCTTGAAAAGGATTTATTGGGGAAAAGATACACCACCGAAGTGGACCGCATGAAACAAGCCCTGACCATGCGTCAAGGCTTGTAGCGGATTGATAGGGTATGTCAACTGACTGGCTCAAAACCAAGGTGAACCGCAGTATCGGCCATAATCCGATAGCCGAGCGGATTCGGATGGGTATGATCAAGCGTGAGCAGCATGGGCTCGTTGCCGAGAAAGGCATGGTAGACATCAGCAATTTTGACATCGGGTGCTCGCTCCAGCGAAGCGAGCTGTTTATTATATTGTTCCAACCAAAAATACGTCTCACGGATTTGTGGCATCGGATTGTATAAATTGAGTACGCGTACGCAAAATTTTTGAGGATTACTCGCATGAATCTCAAAAATAGTCCACAAAATTTCTTCAATCGTTGCGACACAGCTCTGAATCGACTCGGAAAGTTCGGCTTGATTGCCTGTTTTCAGCCATTTTCTGCTTGCGTGGAGCATGTCGTTGCCGCCTGCGGTCAATGTGATGAATGAGGCATTTGCCACAGCATGGGTAGTTTCTGGATGTAATAATTGTTCCAAAATCTGTTCCGATGTTGCTCCATTTTTAGCAAAACTGAGTCGCTCTACAGGTTGGCGAAAATAATACTCGATACTGTGCTGATAAAGTTTGACAAAATTCGGCTGAAAGAATGTGGCACCAATACCGACTGTCAGCGAATCCCCTAACGCGACATATAAAGGCCTATCGCCCATCAATGACATCATCTCCGGCATATTTTCTCCCTGTTACAGTCTATTCGAGATGGGCAAAAGTGTCCGTCACCGGAGAGAGATCATGAGACCTATTTAGGTGTAAATGAATAGTGGGTGGGTATCTGAAACGTCAGAATATGCGCGTGTTTTTTGAAGAATGACAGTTTTGTGGTTTCAAAAAAGGATAGTAAAAAACGGCATCTCGCCTCAAAAAGGCAGATGCCGTTCAATGATCACAATGATTTATTTTCCGATGAATTCCTGGGTCCAGTAGGAGCCATAAGAACCACCGCTAACGTAGCCAACTCCGATTGTTGTGAAATTCGGATTAAGGATATTGGCACGGTGTCCGGGACTGTTCATCCAGCCATTGACGACGTCTTCAGGTGTTTTTTGTCCAGCTGCAATATTTTCACCAGCATATGAATAGCTGATTCCGTATTTTTTCATCATGTCAAACGGTGATCCGAATGTCGGCGATTGATGATCAAAATAGTTCTTATCACGCATATCTGCTGACTTGTCACGAGCCATTCGAGAAAGTGTTGCATTATCTGCTTTCAATGGTTTCAATCCCGCTTTGACACGCTGTTGATTGGTTAGCGTGACGACCTGGTTTTCAAAAGCGTTCATTTGACTGTTGGATGCAGGCGGGTTAGCCGGCTTAGCTGCCGATGATGATGAACCGGATGGTTTGGCCGCCGGCTTTGCTGGCGACGAAGCTGCCGGTTGGACAGCTTTCGGAGCGGCACTTGCTGCCTGAGCATTGTTCTTCTGTTTTGCCGCTGTTGGACAGTTCACCTTGGTATTGTCTGCTGTTGCTTTCTTCGCTGTGGCGGCAGGTGAATTGCTTGCCAACAGCTGATTGAAATCAATCGAGATGCCGAGACTCTTAAGAATTTCGCTCAATTTGGAGCTTTGCTCATCCTTTAGCTTCATCGGATTGAGCCAATCGGCAATCGTGATTTGTGAAGGCCGGGACTGGGATGCTGCATCTGCTTGGTGGCCGAAGGCAAATGGAATTGCCAGGGATCCGGCCAAGGTTAGTGCAAGAATTTTTTTGTACATGGTGTAACTCCCTCCTTGTGGTCATAATCTTCGAGATTATGAGATTGCTGGAGGGGTGGGACGGGCAATTACATGATGTTACCAGATTAATGGGAAAAAAATCCGACGAAGCTGAAAGAATAGTAACAAGGTTATAAAGAAAACACAAAAAAGCATCGGCACACAAAAATCGCTAACGATTCTTTGCGCCGATGCTTCTCTTTTAAACGGTTCTTATCAATTGTCTGAATGGTTTATTGAGGGAACTGCTGCTCAGCGTACTGCTTGAATTGTTGCTGGGTTTGAACAATTTTCTGTGGCTCCTGAGATTCGAGCTTATACCAACCTTTATTAAACATCACATTATAGAGATCACGCTGCAGGTCGGCTTCTTGGTCGAAAATGGCCTTAATGTCTTGATAGAGTGCTTGATGACTTGCTTCCTGAAGCGCATGGACATAGGAAACACACATGTATTTTTCGGTTAAAAGCATGTCATTCAGGTAATCTCGGTCGTTTAGCTGGGGTGTTTTCTGAATCTGTGTTTCCGTGTTTTGTATCGGCGTGACTTGAACCGGTTGCTGCATCATGACACCACACCTCCTGATTGATTAACGGTTTGCGCATGCTTGCCCAGATGGTCAAGAATGCTCTGATAGTGGCGAATATGCAATTGGCAGACCCGATTCATTGCCTGGATGACATCGCGGTCTTGGCAGACGGATGCGAAATGATGCGCTTTTTTAATCGCATCAAGATTCCAGGAAAGCATGTCCTGGATATAAAGCAAGTCTTTGTTCGTAAGAATATCCGGCGGTTGCGGAGAAACGATTGGCATTTGTCCACCTTGTTGCTGCATCTTGCTCACACTCCTGTTTTTAAGTTTAGCTCTGTTTAAATTCAATGTTGTTTTTCTGACCAAAGGGCAATGTGTGAGACGCCAGCGGGAACAGCATGCTTGCGAGACCCCGCAGACCTTTGCCTGCCCGAGGAGGCTCGCGGTACGCCCGCGGCAAGCGAACACATGGCAATAAACGCATAAAAACAACAGCAGACTTTAACAAAGCCTTAAGTTTAAGATGGTGGTCTTTCGTATTATGTCCGTGCCTGTTAAAATTATTTGGTGTAATCGGTTTTCACGGCTCGACTTTTCACTTGCTTGAATGGTATTCGTTCGCTATCCTGAATTGTAGAAATGAATAAATGGGGGCATAACAATTCATGTTGAAAATATATTGTTATCCGACTTGCGGGACATGCAAAAAAGCAAAAAAATGGCTTGATGCCAAGAAAATCGCCTACGACGAGATTCAAATCGCTGATAATCCGCCAACGAAAGAAGAACTGCGGCAATTTCAGCGAGCAAGCGGCTTGCCTTTGAAAAAATTTTTTAATACAAGCGGCAAACATTACCGTGATAAAGACATTAAGAACAAATTAAAAGTTGAACCGGAGGAGAAGTGGCTCGATTGGCTGGCGGAAGACGGCATGTTGCTAAAACGTCCGCTTGCAGTAGCGGATGGGCTTGTGACTGTTGGATTTGACGAAGCCATTTTTGAAAAATCTTGGGGAAGAAAGACATCTAAAAATTAATACGCAGAGAATAATTTAAGCTATAATAATAATGCTGGGAATTAGCAACAACGGCGGCACGATGCCGATCATTTGAATGGAGGCAATGAAGTTGGGCGTACCGGAAGAACTATTTTATTCAAAAGATCATGAATGGGTCAAAAAAACAGAGGAAGGCAAAGTTCAAATAGGCATTACAGCGTTTGCACAGAAGGAACTCGGTGATATTGTTTTTGTTGAACTTCCTGAAATCGGTGAAACGCTCGAAGCTGGCGATTCCTTCGGCAGTGTGGAATCGGTGAAAACCGTATCGGAACTTTATGCTCCAGTTGCCGGAACAGTCAGTGCAACGAATACGGATTTGGAAGATTCACCAGAATTAGTTAATGAATCGCCGTACGATCAAGCTTGGATGATTGAATTGGAGGCTGATCAGTTTGATTTCAGCGATTTGCTGACGGCTGAAGCCTATAATCAGATGATTGGCGAAAACGCCTAACACGGGACAATCCGACTGTGAAAAAACACAAACCGTCTCCCGCGATTGCTTTTTGATCGCAGGAAACGGTTTTTCTAGTTAGATAAGAAAGATTTTTGCACAAAAATGCAGCGGGCAACCGAAGTGCAATTGTTGAAAAAGGACTTGGCTATGCCAAGTTTTTCTGATTTTTACCCCATCTTAATGAATCGCATAAAAAAGTTTGTGACTTTCCTCCTGAATTGTATTTCACCCTGCTCATTTTCCAGAAATTATTAATCGATGATTCGCCACATGCAAACACAGCGTCCGTTCGCGGCTCGCTTCCATTTATGACAAGATGTCATCTTTTTGTTACCGGATTGTCTCTTTCAATTCGTTGGTCCGGCATGGTATAAATGAGTCAAGCTTAGGTTCAGAAATGCAGGCTTTCCCATAAAAATATCAAGATTATCCATACATTAACAAAAATATTTGACATTAAACAAATGTGTGATCCGGACATGTTATGTTAGTTTCAGAAAGCGTTCAGAGATGCCGTAGATGTTCTGCGGCACAGCAAAGCAAAAAGCCTGTCAGCCGGAACGACCGGTCCAAGACAATTCTCAGCAAAAATGCGAGAGGTGAATCAAAAAATGATCAACGCAAATCAGCTTGCTATGGGCGGGATCTTTAATCTGCCGCTTGAAACGAATATCTTCAGAGTACAACAGGGTGATGAATCCTTGAGAAATATGATTATTGAATCTTATCAACCTTTTATAAAAAAAGTGGTTTCGAAAGTATGCAATCGTTTTATCGATCAGACGATGGATGAGTTCAGCATTGGATTGGTCGCGTTCAACGAAGCCATTAACCAGTATCAGAAAGGCCAGGGCAGCAAGTTTCTGACCTTTGCCGATATGGTGATCCGTCGTCGGATTATTGATTTTATCCGTAAAGAAACGCGTCAGGTTCGGCATATTTATCTGGATCAAGTGAATACGGATGTGGAAAATAATACGGATGAGAGTTACGTTGAACAGCAGGCAGCAATTGATTATTATGAGGAAAAATGCAGGATTAATGAACGGATGGAGCAGATTTCAAGCTACCAGGAATTATTGCTTAATTATGGCATCACATTCGATGTGCTGAGCCATCATTGCCCGAAACACGCGGATGCGCGTGAAAACGCAAAAATTGCAGCCAAAAGATTGGTTGAACACCCGGAACTCGTCCGGTTTTTAAAGAAAAAGAAACAACTGCCGATAAAAGAATTATTGCAATTTGTCGCTTGTAGCCGCAAAACGATTGAACGGAATCGAAAGTATATAATAGCGCTCGCCTTGATTTATATCGGCGGCTTCAGCGCATTGATGTCGTATATTGAACCGGAGATGGAAACGGCTCTTTAACGCGTGAAAGGTGGGGAGGAAACTGGAGCATGAGGGAGTCCTTGTATCAAAAAAAGGACGACAAGCAGTTATTCTGACCCAAGACGGCGGCTTTCGGTCGGTGAAATTAAAACGAAACGTGCATTCACCAGTTGGCGCGCTTATCGTCAAGGCAGATCTTGTGCGGCTTTCACTCAAGCATCTTTTTGCAACAATTCTTGCCGTTGGTGTGTCGGTTTTTTGTCTCAGTCTCAATCCACAAAGTGGTAGCGAACCAGAACAACGGATTGCAGCGTATGTCACAATCGGATTGGATGCGCCGATCGAGACTGGTATTGATAGTGAAGCTCGAGTGATTTCTGTACGTAACGGCCGCAACATGAATGCGTTCGGCATGAAAATCTCGCGTGCCGTTTCGTTTGGCAAGTTCAGTTCTGAATGGGTAAACAAAGCAGAAGCACACGGGTTGAAGCAAAACAAGCTTGATTATTTGATGACTATTTCTTTTTCAGGCAATCTGACGAAATTGCAAAAGAAACGGCTCTCGCAACACCTTATCCGCGATTTTGATCATGCGATGCGTCCAAAGCTTCAGGGCGTACCGTCTCATGCAGAATGGATGTTGACCACGATGGCTTCGAGAAACAAGGCAGAGGCACTTGATTTGCCAGTGGGGCGGTACCTGCTTTACCAAAAAGCAATTCAGAAAGGGGCGTCTTTGACGTTAGCCCAAGCCCGTCAACTATCGCCAAAACATTTGATTCATTTGGATGCAGCAAAGCTGCCTTCCGTGGAAAAGCTGGACAAACTACAGTTAGACATTCAAGCGGCAAGGGCACATTAAATGCAAGAAAAGATTTCTGTAGACGCGGTGCAAAATATCCCTATGGATCGCAGAAATATCGAAAGAAATACCAACCCATTACTTTCCTAGCAATGCCTTTCCTAATGAATTTTTCATCAAACCATAGAAGCGGTCAATCAATCACTTTTCCTTTTAGGAGCGTGATTGATTTTTTTTATCAGATAACCTTCGTTCGCATTTATCATAGTAATCACTTCCTGTAGGCGCCGCGCATCTTCCCACGCACTTTATAAGAGAAATGATTAACTTTTATGTGCTTTTCAAGAACGCATTTTTAGCTGGCTATCCAAAAAAAGCTTTGACACTTTTTTTAGGTCATGATAACCTTTGATCAATTGCATAAGCGAGATTTACTCTTATCAAGAGTGGCGGAGGGACTGGCCCAATGATGCCCGGCAACCCCTGGATTCTTTATCCGGAAAGGTGCTAAATCCTTCAGAATTTATTCTGAGAGATAAGAGAGGCTAATATTCACCCACCCTCTCTTATGCGAGGGCTTTTTTATTGCCAGAAAACAATTCATAGAAAGGGGGGATATAAAGTGTTCAGTTCTATTTTAAATCACATTAAACGAATGTGATAAGTTTTATATAAAACTGAACAATAGCACAGGAGAGTGAGGTAACGTTTTGATCGAATTAATTGAAGTTGGGAAGACGTATGAAACAAAGGATGGATCGGTTATAGCGTTGGAAAATATCAACTTAACCATCCAAAACGGTGAAATTTTCGGTATTATCGGGTACAGCGGCGCGGGAAAAAGTACATTAATCCGTCTCATTAACTTGCTCGAGCGTCCGTCCAAGGGCCGGTTAATCGTTGACAATCGCGATATGCTGCAACTTGGCGAACGGGAGCTTCGTGACGCGCGGAAACAAATTGGCATGATATTTCAGCATTTTAACTTGCTCTGGTCACGAAATGTTGCTCAAAACATAGCACTTCCGCTAGAACTAGCAGGAGTGCACCATAAGGCGCGTGATGCCCGTGTTTCCGAATTACTTGCGCTCGTCGGTTTGGAGGGACGTGGCAAAGCCTATCCGTCTCAACTGAGTGGGGGTCAGAAGCAGCGGGTTGGCATCGCACGTGCGCTCGCAAGCCGGCCGAAAATACTTCTTTGCGATGAAGCAACATCTGCGCTCGATCCGAAGACGACCGAGTCGATTCTTCAATTGTTACGGGAAATTAACCGCAAACTTGGTATTACAATTGTGATTATTACGCATGAGATGAAGGTCATTAGTAGTACCTGTCATCGCGTAGCCGTTCTAGACAAAGGGATCATTGTTGAATCGGGCGCAGTGTCTGAGGTATTCGGCCACCCGAAACAAGAAATCACTCGCGAATTTGTCGGAAAAACAGGTTTGCCTTTAGAACAGATAAGGAAGCCAAAACATGTGCTTTTGCGCGCAGTGTTTCGATCAAGCACGGCTCAGCGTGCCATCATCACTGAATTGGCACGGTCCGAACAATTATTTGGAAGAATTGTGCAGGCAGAAACATTCGGAGACGACGGCGGATCGATAGTGCTTGAGACGGGCGCTGACAATGAAGCGATTCAGCATGCTGTTGCAGCACTTCGCGCCAAAGACGTCCTGATCGAGGTGTTGAACGGATGAATGCACTTATTTTGAATATCGATTGGTCAGCGATGCTTGTTTCAACTGGTGAAACCTTGTATATGACACTGGTATCCGCGGTGTTCACCTTTTTATTCGGATTATTACTTGGTTTTGTTCTTTTTCTGACAGCGAAGAATGGTCTTTATGAAAATCGTTTGATATATCGCTTGACAGCTTCATTTGTCAATGTTTTTCGTTCGATTCCGTTCATCATATTAATTATTTTGCTCATTCCACTAACTGTTCTTATTTTACGAACCATGATTGGTAGCACAGCGGCATTGCCGGCGATCATTATTGGATCGGCGCCCTTTTATGCGCGACTCGTTGAAATTGGTCTGCGCGAAGTCGACAAAGGGGTGATTGAGGCAGCACAATCAATGGGCGCGAGTCGCTGGCAGATTGTTTATAAAGTGTTTTTTCCGGAAGCATTGCCGGCAATTGTCTCTGGAATGACCGTTACACTTATCGCGCTGATAAGCAATACGGCGATGGCTGGCGTCATCGGCGCCGGTGGACTGGGAACCATCGCTTATAATGAAGGATTTGAGGCAAATAATAACGGTATTACGGTGATCGCCACATTAATCATTCTTCTCATTGTGTTTATTATCCAGATCATCGGCGATCAAATAACACGATGGATTGACAAGAGATAAAAAAAGATGGTTGCTAAATTAAAATCTTACATCAAAAATTTAGGGGGAAAACAAATGAAAAAATCAATTTTATTAGTCGTTATTGCAGCACTCGTCTTTGTGTTAGCTGCTTGCGGAAACACTTCATCCAGCAATAAAACATCCGTTCAAAAAACAGTCACACTGACGGTCGGTGCAAGCCCGGTTCCACATGCGGAAATTTTGAAAAAGGCGGCACCATTGCTAAAGAAAAAGGGAATCGATCTGAAAGTTAAAGTGTTCCAGGATTATGTACTGCCTAACCAGGCGCTCGCTTCAAAACAATTAGACGCTAATTATTTTCAGCATATTCCTTACCTTGATCTTTATAATAAGCAGCATCATACAGATCTTGTTAGTGCTGGAAAAATTCACATTGAACCATTTGGTATCTATTCAAAAAAATATAAAACTGTCCGTGCGATTAAAGATGGCGCAACGATTCAGATTAGCAATAATAAAGCAGAACAGGGACGTATTCTTCTGCTCTTACAATCCAAGGGCCTTGTGAAAATTAAAAAAGGTGTCGATGGCGTTTCGGCGACACTGAAAGATATTGATAATATTAAGCACTTGAAATTTTTGACACCGATTGATCCAGCCATCTTGCCAAAGGCTTATGAAAACAGCCAGGCAGACTTGTATGCAATCAATACGAACTTTGCACTTCAGGCGCATTTGAATCCGAAAAAAGATGCGTTGATTCTTGAAGGGGCAGAATCGCCTTATGCCAATATTATCGCTGTGCGTAAGGGCGATCAAAATAAAAAAGCAATCAAAGAACTTGTTCAAGTACTGCATTCGAAAACCATTCAGGATTTCATTCTTTCGAAGTATAAAGGCGCGGTACTGCCGGTCAAATAAACGTTACTCTTCATAGACTCAGATAATCCTGTGCAAATCGTTCGCTGCCTTCCAGGCAACGGACGGTTTGCTTTTTTTTTCAAGAGATAAGAAAGTTTTTCGCACAAAAATGCAGCGAGGTGCTCTGGCGCCTTGCGGGAATAGCGTGCCAGAGAGACCCCGCAGATTATTGCCTGGTCGAGGAGGCTTGCCGTACGCCCGCGGCAAGCGCACTTTAACAGCGCCTTATTTTTTAAGAATTGGGATTGAAAAAAGCCAATATGAAAGAATAAGGATAATCGCCATATCGTTTTGACCCGTATGCGCTAATGAGAATATGAAGGGCTTACGATACGCATGTCCTTTGCTTACTAATTTTTTCAAACAGCGTTATAATGATACTTAATCTCATCTTTATCGGAAAACAAGGGCAAAGCGCTTGTGGTTGCCAACTGTTTACAAAAGATTTAAGATAATAATGAGAATAGAATGAGAATAAACCTTTTGTTTTATCAAAAGGTTGCAGTGATAATTTTTATTGGAGGTAAATGAGATGACAGTACCGGAATTGAAAATAAAAGATCTGCATGTCTCCGTTGAAGGTAAGTCGATCGTCAAGGGATTCGACCTCACTATTAAAGGCGGAGAAATTCACGCGTTGATGGGACCGAACGGCACAGGTAAATCTACTGTTGCTTCAGCGATCATGGGGCATCCAAAGTATCAGGTGACCGGCGGAAGCGCGTTGCTTGAGGGAGCCAATCTGCTCGATATGGCGGTTGACGAACGTGCTCGTGCGGGTATGTTTCTGGCGATGCAATACCCGAGCGAAGTCAGTGGTGTCACCAATGCCGAATTCCTGCGGACGGCGATTAACGGTCGTCGCGGCGAAGGCAATGAAATTCCTTTAATGAAATTTCTCAAGACATTGGATAAGAAGATGGATATGCTTGAGATGGATCAGAAATTTGCCGAACGTTACGTTAATGAAGGCTTTTCCGGTGGCGAGAAAAAACGCAATGAAATCCTGCAATTGATGATGCTTGAACCGAAATTTGCTATTCTTGATGAAATTGACTCCGGGCTCGATATCGATGCTTTGAAATGGGTGGCTAAAGGGGTCAATTCGATGCGATCAGAAAATTTTGGTTGCTTAATTATTACGCATTACCAGCGTCTGCTGAATTATATTAAACCAGACGTGGTACACGTGATGATGAATGGACGGATTGTGAAAACAGGCGGTCCAGAATTAGCCCTTCAGCTGGAAGCGGAAGGTTACGACGGCATGAAGGCCGAACTTGGCATAAAAGATGACGAAACGGTGGAAGCCTAAACTGAAATCTGTCGGATAGGAGGGAGAATATGTTGACTCAGGTGCAAAGTCTTCCATTTGATAAGGAAGATCTGACAAAATTTGCGGAACAGCGTAAGGAACCAAAATGGTTTACTGAAAAACGTCTTGAAGCTTTGGCGCTTGCGGAGAAACTTGCGCTGCCCGAACCAGAGAAAACACGAATTACTGATTGGAATTTTACCAATTTTAATTATGATACAACTGCAACGTCTGTACAGACGTTGGAAGAACTTCCGGAACAGCTGCAGAAGCTGCTCGGGAAGAATGAGAAAGCAGGCAATGTGCTTGTTGTTCGCAACAGTCGACCTGTTTACTGTAGCCTTTCACAAGAATTGCGTGACAAAGGTGTGATTTTTACCGATCTGGCGACGGCCATTAAAGAACATAGTGATCTCGTGCAGAAATATTATTTTCAGGTTACACCGATGAATCAACACAAGTTGACTGCGCTGCATGCCGCGCTAGTCAATGGCGGCGCTTTTTTGTATGTGCCGAGAAATGTGACCGTTACTGTGCCTGTGCAGAGTATTTACTATCAGGATGCGCCATCTTCGGGACTCGTTGCACACACAATCATCGCCGCGGAAGAAAACAGTCAAGTCACTTATGTGGAAAACTATTTAGCGGCTCCATCTGTCGGCGAAGGCACGGCTAATCTGCTTAGCGAAGTGACTGTCGGCGCCAATGCACGTGTGCAATTTGGGGCGGTTGATCATTTTACAAAGGACATTGTGACGTATGTCAACCGGCACGCCAAAGTTGCAAGAGATGGCAACTTACAATGGGCTCTTGGGCAGATGAATGATGGCAATACTCTTTCCGAAAACGCTACGTTGCTTGAAGGTGACGGCGCAGCTTGTGACACGAAAGCCGTCAGCATTGGCAGCGGCGCGCAGAAACAGAATTTTGATAATTACATCCGTCACATTGGCAAAGCGACCGTTAGTCGCCTACTTGTCCGCGGGGCGCAAAAAGACGCAGCCAATTCAATTTTCAACGCGCGAACGAAAATTGAACGGGGTGCGTCGCAAGCGGACGGGGAACAGACGCAGCGCGTGCTGATGCTAAGCGATGAAGCGCGCGGTGATGCGAATCCAATTTTGCTGATTGACGAATACGATGTCATTGCCGGTCATGCTGCTTCGGTCGGACGCGTTGATCCGGATCAGCTCTACTATTTAATGAGCCGAGGCATTCCGAAAGAAAAAGCTGAAAAATTGATTGTCGAAGGCTTCCTCAAGCCTGTTGTTGATCTTTTACCTATTGAAGGCGTAAGGGTTCAGCTGGCTGCACTAATCGAAGGGAAGGTTGGCTGATGGACATTCAAGCGATACGGGCAGATTTTCCGATCCTCAATCAGCAGGTGAATGGTCATCCACTCGTTTACCTCGACAATGCGGCGACTTCGCAGAAACCAAAAGCTGTGATTGATACACTGGTCGATTACTATAACAATTATAATTCCAACGTGCATCGCGGGGTGCATACACTGGGCACAGTCGCGACCAATCGTTACGAGGAAGCGCGTGAAAAAATTCGTCATTTCATTCACGCGAAGAGCACGAAGGAAATTATTTATACACGCGGCACAACGGATTCGCTAAATATGATCGCGTACAGTTACGGACGCGCGCGGCTTGGCCAAGGTGATGAGATTGTCATTTCGCCGATGGAACATCATGCCAATTTGATTCCTTGGCAGCAGGTTGCGCAGGCGACCGGAGCCACTCTGAAATATTTTCCCATGCAGCCAGACGGTACGCTTGATCTTGACGATGTCCAAAAGACAATAACGGATCGCACGAAAATTGTCTCCTGCACCCATGTTTCGAATGTGCTCGGCACGGTCAATCCGGTCAAAGCTATTGCGAAAATAGCTCATGATAAAGGCGCAATTATGGTTGTTGATGGGGCGCAGAGTACACCCCATCAGCCGATAGATGTCCAGGATCTCGATTGCGACTTTTTCGCATTTTCCAGTCATAAAATGATTGGACCAACGGGCATCGGTGTACTTTATGGCAAGGAAGCGTTGCTTGAAGCAATGGAGCCGATGGAAACAGGCGGCGAAATGATCGATGAAGTTGGTCTTTTTCATGCGACTTGGGCGGATCTGCCATGGAAATTGGAAGCTGGCACGCCGCATATTGCCGGTGCCATTGGACTCGGCGCGGCAATTGATTATCTGTCGGCGATTGGCATGGAAGCGATACATGAGCAAGAAAAAAAACTGTCTGATGCGGCATACAAGATGTTATCGGAGATTAAAGGCGTGACGGTTTATGGTCCGGCAGCGCGGGCTGGTCTTGTTTCCTTCAATATTGACGGGATCCATCCGCACGACGTCTCAACAGCGCTCGATATGGAAGGAATTGCCGTTCGAGCGGGCCATCATTGCGCGCAGCCGCTAATGAAACAACTGGCGTGCGAGTCAACGGTCCGCGCTAGCTTCTATTTTTATAACTCAATGGAAGAAATCGAGTATTTGGCAAATGGGATTAAGCACGCAAAGGAGTTCTTTGGTCATGTCTTTTAATAATCTTGATCAGCTCTATCGGTCGGTCATCATGGATCATTATAAAAGTCCGCGAAATCACGGCACACTAGACGACCCGGAGAGCGTGACGGTGAGTATGAACAACCCGTCCTGCGGCGATAAAATTCATGTGTCGCTGAAGATTGAAGATGGAAAAATAGCAGCTGTTAAATACGAAGGTAGCGGTTGTGCGATCAGTCAGTCTTCGGCATCAATGATGACGGAGGCTATCAAGGGGCTGAGCGTTGAACAGGCTCATGAATTAATTTATGACTTCTCTGAATTGGTTCAAGGACGTGAGCATGAAGACGATCTCGATCTTGGCGATGCTGAAGCACTGCAAGGCGTTGCGCAGTATCCGGCACGGATCAAATGTGCGACGCTTCCGTGGAAGGCGTTGGAAAAAGGCCTACGCGAAGCGATTGAGGAACAAAAAGAAAAGCCATAACTGAAACATAAATTGCGCAAGAAAATTTTCAGAAGGAGGAATTTACGATGGCAACCGAACAGCATTTACCGGAAATTGATGAATACAAATATGGTTTCCGCGAAAAAGACGTTTCCGTGTTCCGGACCAAGCGTGGTCTGACTGAAGAGATTGTCCGTGAAATTTCCAAAAAGAAAAATGAGCCAGAATGGATGCTGGATTACCGTTTGAAGGGTCTGGAACATTTCTATAAACGGCCAATGCCGCTATGGGGAGCCGATATCAGCGGACTGCAGTTCGACGATTTGACTTATTACGTTAAACCAGTGCAGAATCAGGGGCGCTCCTGGGATGAAGTGCCGAACGAAATCAAGGACACTTTTGATAAACTCGGTATTCCAGAAGCAGAGCGTAAATTTCTGGCAGGCGTGTCTGCGCAATACGAATCGGAAGTCGTCTATCATAGCATGAAAGATGAGCTTGAAAAACAAGGCGTGATTTTTCTCGACACGGACACGGCGCTTCAGAAGCATGAGGATCTGTTTCGAGAATATTTCGGAAAAGTGATTGCCTATGCTGATAATAAATTTTCTGCTTTGAACGCGGCATGCTGGTCAGGGGGTTCCTTCGTTTACATTCCAAAGGGTGTGGAATGCAAGACACCGCTTCAGGCTTATTTCCGAATCAACTCGGAAAGTATGGGGCAGTTCGAGCGGACACTGATTATCGTCGATGAGGGCGCCTCGGTCCATTATGTCGAAGGCTGCACGGCGCCAGTTTATTCCAGCAGCTCGCTGCACAGCGGAATTGTTGAAATTTATGTGCGTAAAAACGCTTATTGTCGCTACACGACGATTCAGAACTGGGCAAATAATGTATACAACCTGGTCACGCAACGTGCGATTTGCGAAGCGCATGCGACAATGGAATGGGTCGATGGCAATATCGGTTCTGCGGTGACGATGAAGTATCCATCGGTTGTGCTTAAAGGCGAAGGTGCGCGTGGCAATACGCTGTCGATTGCAATCGGTGGGCGTGGACAGAATCAGGATACCGGTTCGAAAATGATTCATCTAGCCCCTAACACGTCGTCAACAATCATTTCGAAATCGATAGCGAAAAATGGTGGGAATGTCACTTATCGCGGTAAAGTGCATTTCAGTAAAAAAGCGAAGAACTCGCGTGCCCATATCGAATGCGACACGTTGATTATGGATGCACAATCGACATCTGATACGATTCCATATAATGAAGTTTTGAATAAAGATATTTCTCTGGAGCATGAGGCTAAAGTCTCCAAGGTTTCAGAAGAACAGCTCTTTTATCTGATGAGCCGTGGATTGACCGAGCAGGAAGCGACCGAAATGATCGTCATGGGCTTCATCGAACCCTTTACCAAGGAGTTACCAATGGAATATGCAGTAGAGATGAACCGCTTGATTAAATTCAATATGGAAGGATCGATTGGCTGATTCGCCCAATCACTGAAACTCCCTGAACTGAAGCAGTTCAGGGAGTTTTTTTAGCATAAATATAATTTTGAGTGAATAGGTAACGCAAGCGTCAGCGGGAATAGTGTGCCCACGAAGCCCGCCGATTCCAGCTTGTCTGAGGAGACGCGCGGCGCCCGCGGTAAGCGAGCAGCCGTAGCGCGATTTTTGCAAAAAAAGACTTGGCGTAGCCAAGTTTATCTTAAGCATGTATATAATTTTGAGTGAAATAGGAGCGGTCACTTACTCTTGCGTTCACTTTTTGGCAACGGATTGCCTGTAACGATATTGCGTCCATTGATAGTGAATAAAACAGCCGACACAAAAGCCGAGTATCGCAACAAAAGCAGCTGTACCTACGAGAAGTGCCGTGATAATAGCTACTAGATGCCAGCCAATAAGAAAACTGAAAAAGCTGATAAACAGAAGCGAAACAGCAATGGTTTGATTGAACCGCTGATCCGCTGGATCTTCAGGGGTATATGCAGAGAAAGGTTTTCGTAAAAATTTTTTTGCAACTTTCATCACGGGATTATAGCGGAAAAAGAGGCCGGAAAGACCTGAGAGAAGCGGCAAAAGCAAAAACCAATACGTTTGAGTTACCAGTGACGCTACTACACTTAATACGATGACCCATTGATTCGTACGGACGAGCGGTCGCGGAATGAATGCGGGTTTTTCTGACAAATCAAATCACACCTTTCATATATGAATAAGTATATATTAACGGATTGATCGTAATCTGTGAAACAGAGAATCTCAAAATAGAATTTTTTTATTAGCAATATTTTCGATTTAATGTTGTTGTTCTGATAATAAGGCAATGCTTCGATAAGAATACGATTCATCAGTCGCTTGCAGCTTGCCGGTCGATTCGTGCAGGGCTACAATATAGTGGATAATGGTTGCATTCGGCAAGTGTTCGCTTGAGCTGGGTGCAACAAGCAGTGGGGGACATCTATTTGATTACGCTTCATTTTTTTCACACGAATGATTGGCACAGCCATTTTGAACATTGGGGCAGTTTAATCAGCTATTTACATATTGAAAGAGAACACTTGGATCGTAACGGTGAGCCGTATCTGACAGTGGATCTAGGTGATCACATGGATCGCGTCAATCCGATGACGGAAGGCTTGCTCGGAAAGGGCAATGTGCGTTTGCTCAATGCAGCAGGCTACGATTTTACAACGATCGGAAATAATGAAGGGATTACTTTTACTAAAGAACAGCTTGACGCGGCCTACAAGGAAAAGAAATTCAAAATCATATTAGCCAATCTCTTTCAGTTAGACGGCTCGCGCCCAGATTGGTGCCAGCCATACATTATCAAGGATATGAAAGGCGTCAAAGTCGGCATAATCGGGCTGACTGCAGCCTTCCCGAAATTTTACGAGTTACTTGGCTGGGATATTCATGATCCTTATGAAACGTTGAAGCCGCTTGTGAAAGAATTGAGGGATCGCGTCGATGTTTTGCTCCTCATGTCGCACGTTGGTTTGCCGTTTGACGAACATGTGGCTGAAGAAATAACCGGCATTGATGTGATCATTGGGGCGCATACTCATCATGTGCTCGAACAAGGGAAAACCATCGATCAAACACTGATTGCTCAGGCCGGAAAATGGGGCAAATATGTCGGTCACGTCACGATTGACTTCGATCCAGATTCGAGAGAGGTGGTTTATAAAGGCGCGGACTTGGTCACTTTGCGCGAACCAGCTGATCCAGAGACTGATCAGATGCTTCGTGAACTGAACGATTTAGGCATCAGTCGAATGCAGCAGAAAATCGCCCAGTTGGATCATGCGCTGCCGGCCGATTGGTTCAGGGATTGTGAAATTACCACATCGATGGCCGAGGCACTGCGTCGTTGGTGCGACGCTGAAATCGGACTTGTCAATGCAGGCGTTATTCTCAACGGACTTCCGGCAGGGGATGTGACGCGTTATATGATTCATCGTATCTGCCCACATCCGATCAATCCGTGCAAAGTGACGGTCACTGGCGAGGAACTGATTGAAATAATTGAGCGGGGACTTGACCGGAATTTTCAAACTTATGAACTTAAAGGGTTTGGTTTCCGTGGTAAAATGCTCGGCAAACTCGTATTCAGCCATTTAGACTATCACACGGCGTTTCAAGACGGACGCCTGTTGATCAGCGAGGTTACCGTCAGTGGCGCTCCTCTAATTCCTGAGCGGCGCTATACACTGGGTACCATTGATATGTTCACACTTGGCCATTTTTTGCCGCCGATCGTTCGCGCCAAACAGCAGTTCTTTCTGCCTGAAACACTCCGTGATCTGCTCGCTTGGCAAATACAGCAATCGATAAAACGATAGAGTGCTCGCAACCGAACACCATTTTCTTTCCAAGTGATTCTAAAATAACTTTGTCACAGGATACAGCATCCGCCCATAAGATGAGCAATAAGGAGGCGGATGTTTTGATCACATTGGAACCAATTGAGATTAACGGACATTTATTTAAAGGTGTCACAGTGCTTCTGCCAAAGACCACTTTGCTGGCAGTGGCAGGGGATAAGGGCTATATTATGTGTGGCGCGCTGGATGTCCGTCTGTTAAATGAGAAACTTTCAGATCGCGCGATAATCGCGGGCAAGGCGCAGGGCGTCCGCACGCTCGCCGATTTGCTGAGCGCCCCGCTTGCGGAAATCACCCATGAAGCAGAGAGAGTCGGTGTCTATCCAGGAATGACGGGTCGTGACGCGCTGCTTCAAATGCACCGGTGAGTGCCTGAGAAAAAGAAGATAAAAATACTTTTAACCCCCTTTGTTTACGCATATAGATGAGACGAGGGGGGTTGTCATGTTTAAGCCGGATAGACGCTTGAGACGCCGAACGATGCCTTTCAAACGGGTAATACTTATCACAGTCGTTTTATTTGCGCTGTTTACTGCGATTGGACTGTGGACCATTAATGAACAGATGAAGCCGGCTGTAATTGCTATCGCGCTGACTCAGGCGGAGCAACTGGGTAATTATGCGATAAACTACGGGCAGGGTGAAGACGTGCTGACGAATCTCTCAGGCAAAACCGATCCCAATCCGTATCCGAAAATCAATATGAATAAACTCATTGTTACAAACTTGAATAGCAAGAAACAGGTTATTGATTATTCGCCTGACCCCCAGGCCGTCAATCAAGTCAAAGGAATCATTAGCAATCGCATCCTATGGTTTCTGCGTGCCACGGAAAAAGGCCAAATTTCGATGACGAACGGTCCTGTGGAGGATCTGGCGTTTCACAAACATCCGAAAGGCGAAGCAGTGGTTGCTGATATTCCACTTGGCCAGGTACTCAATAACGCGCTGCTTAGTAATTACGGGCCGCGGATACCTGTTGAGATGGATGTTGTCAGTAATGTGAAGACAGACGTGCGTTGGAGCTATAAAAATGTCGGGATTAACAATGTGATTTTTATGATTTATCTCGACGTAAAAGTCAGAGTTAATGTGATCGTTCCCTTCGCTATGAAATCGGAAACGATCAGCCAGCATCTCTTACTCGGCTCAAAAATTCTCCCGCTCAATGTGCCTTATTATTACAGCTCGGGGGGCAGCAGCCTGTCCCCGTCGATCTCGCTCGATAATCCGCAGAAAAAATCTGGGCAAACCAAATAACTCAAATAAGATGCCTCATGAGTCGATTTGTCGACCGTGAGGCATCCCTTTCGTTGTCCATTAAAAGTATATCAGCTTACAATGCTCGGAACCTTCTCCAGTGGATGATACGTCTTGGAAATTAATAAATACGGCTTGTCTGCTTCTTTTTTTGCAGTGTCTGGCGCTCCCAAGCACGGAGATAGGGATAGGGATCAATGGAAAACTCTGTGCGGCCATTATCTTTGTAGAAACCGTAATGTAGATGTGGCGGAAACTTACCCATCGTTCCCCTCGGTCCGTATCCTGAACTACCGACGTAACCGATCGTTTCGCCTGGCGCAGTAACGGTACCGCGATGTATGCGCGGCGCATAACCATTTAAGTGTGCGTAATAATGATAATTGCCCTCAATATCGCGAAGACCAATTCGCCAGCCGCCGTATTTATTCCATCCGATCATTTCAATGACACCGTAGGCAGAAGCAAACACTGGCGTTCCATAATTGGCAAACAGGTCTGTGCCCTCATGTATTCGCAGTCCGCCCCAGCCGCGCCGCGCACCCCACGTGGATTCATAATCATAATTGGCGCCTAGTGGTAGTGGAAAGCAATGCCCCGATAAATCGACAGTATTGAACGCGGCAAAAATAGCGGCGTAAGTCTCGATCATCTCAACCGCTTTGCCGCGATGATAAATCTGCCAAAGTCCGATTCGATGATTTTGCTCGCCAGGGCCAGCTTCGGCGATTTTTTCGGCGATTGAAAAAAGACGATCCTCTGGATTGGCTCGTTCGGCTAGCCCGTCTCCATTTCCGTCCCTACCTGTACCGCCAAAGAAAGACAGAAGCAACGCGTTCTTATTTTGAGCGTCTGGAGCAGGAATGCCGGTCCATTCGATCGGATGAAACGGTGTATCCAGATAGGTGTCACGGCGTGCGTCGCCAATCCTGAGTGCGGCAATATTATGCGCATATTGATCGCATCCAGCAATAAGCGTCCATGGAACGCCAGTGATTGCAGCTGTTTTCAGGTAGAGTGCCTTACGACTTGAAGCATCTTGCCAATCCTCTTTTGCAGAAGTTAAGGATGGAGAGGAAAAAAGAACCATGAAAAGCAGTGGCAGGACAAGAAACTTTCGATCAAGCATCGTATTTATTCAGTCCTTTCTTTAATAATGTCACAAGCACATTGTGTCAGGCTCGGGTTCGCTTTGCTGATCTGCTATAATAAAAAGCATAGGCAGGCAAGTAATTGGCCCCTCGATACGATAGGAGGTTTTTCTTTGACAGCATCCATTGTTTCTGTCGACCATCAGCATTATGAACTAATTGAGAATGTTCGCGATGGATGGAATGACGAAGCTTTTCAAAAAAGATACAGTGATATACTAAGTAAATTTGACTATATTGTTGGCGACTGGGGGTATGAGCAACTACGGCTGCGTGGTTTTTATGAGGATAAAAACCAAAAGTCAACGTATGACACGAAGATCAGCACGCTTGTTGATTACATCATGGAATACTGTAGTTTCGGCTGTGCCTATTTCGTTTTGAAAAAAATCCCGAAGCCAAAACATGGTTTCACGGAACCGTAATTTGTTTTTCTTATTGTGCACGGAATGTTTGTTTTGATAACAGGAGATTGGAAAGTGAGGGATCAGGGGATGTATTTTGTTGATCGTCAGCAATTAACCGATAAATTGGATTATATGGATCGTCTGCTCCGTCTGTTCCAGGACCAGGCGTGGGATACGGAATTAAAGCATTTGGCACTCGAGCGGATCGTACAGAATTTGATTGAGTCGATCATTGATGTGGGCAATCAAATGATTGATGGCTTTATTATGCGCGATCCAGGCGGTTATCTGGACATTATCGACATTCTTCAGGATGAATCGGTGCTTCCCGAGGAGGAAGCGGTCCGTATTAAAAATGTGGTCGCCTGGCGGAAGCAGCTTGTCCGCAATTATCTCGGGTTGGATCACAAACAGCTGGCAGCCATTGTGTCAGAGAATCAGTCGGCACTCAGCGGATTTTCCAAGCGCGTGAACGATTATCTGGAAAAGGAGCTCGGACCGGTGTCTGCATTTGCGCCGAATAAGAATCGGGTTTGACAAGATTGAGAGAAGAAAGTTGGGGAGCAGCTATGCGTAAGGCTTATCGGACATTTTTACTGGATCTAGACGGAACGGTTTACCGCGGCAAAGAAAGCATACCGGAAGCGGTTGACTTTGTGAAAAATTTGAAGAAAAAAGGATTGACTTATCTTTTCGTGACCAATAACTCGACGCGTACAAAAGAAATGGTTGCGGAACAATTGGCGAGTTTCGGGATTCCCTGTACGGCGGATAATGTATTGACGACGAGCATGGCCACCGCGCAGTTCATTAAACGTGAAAAAGCGGATGCCACGGTCTATTATATCGGCGAAAAAGGGTTGACACAGGCCATGGAAGCAGCGGGTCTTACCTATCAGGAAGAGAATCCTGATTATGTCGCATTCGGCATGGATCGTGAAATTACATATGAGAAGTATGCCAAAGCCAGTCTCGCCGTCCGTGCGGGCGCGCGCTTTGTTTCCACTAACCCAGACGTGGCGCTACCGAATGAGCGTGGACTGGTACCTGGTAACGGCTCGCTTACTTCGGTTATCTCCGTTTCAACCGGCGTTACACCGGTATTTATCGGCAAACCGGAACCGATCATCATGGAACAAGCGCTGGAGATGCTTGATGCGGATAAAGAAACGACCTTGATGATCGGGGATAATTACGATACAGACATTATGGCAGGCATTCGTTCGGGTATTGATTCATTGCTTGTTCTAACGGGTGTGACAAGCAAGCGGGCATTGCGGGCCAAAGCGCAGCAGCCGACTTACGTGCTTGATTCACTGAGCGATTGGCTATTCTGACCGAGAATAAATCGATTCCGGATTAATTAAGCAATTCTGTTTGCGAAGCGCGCAAGATTAACGAAGTGGTGCATAGAATAGAACCATCAAGGTTCGAGAAGGTGATCCGCGTGTCAACGGATTTTCAGGCACTCGTCAGCCGCCATTATTCATTGGAAACATTTTCCGATCAGCCGCTTCGCCTTTTCTTTCAGCCGCTCGACCACTTTTATCATCAAAATTTGGAAGCTCTTGCGATCCTGGCGGATTATCTCGATCGCGAGTCGCCCTTGGGCATCTGTCGATTAGTCCCGAATCGTGAGGGGCATTTTGATACGGAAATCAACGGGGTTCCCTCTGTTCTGACCACCTTGCCAGAGCCGGAGCAACCAGAGCACCCGCTCGGCGCTGATCTCGCTTTGCTGCATCGCTGGACACAAGGGATTGACATCGGCTCGTTTCCTGAGGCACTCGTCTATCAGAAAACGGAAGGCTTAGCGAAAAGTCTTGACGCGCTCGGTAAGAAGTATACGGAAGTCGGCAATCAGCGTGGCAGTAACTTTTTTGAAAAAAGTTTTATCCGCAATTTCCCCTATTTTTCGGGATGCGGGGAAAATGCGGTTCAGTACCTTGTTGATTGTGCACTCAATTATCCGGCAGAACCGTTAACGTTGAGCCATTTCCGTTTTGCCGGTTCCGAGTCATTGTACCCTGAAAATCCGGCGACATGGGTCGCCGATGACCGTTCCCGTGACTTGGCGGAATGGATTCGTTTAACGGTTTGGACGCAAGGCGGAAATGAACTGGTTGGTCATGTCGCTCAATTTCTCGATGCGTATGAGTCCATTTTTCCGCTCTCGCTTTCGGTTGCTGGAAAAATGTACGGTCGCTTGCTTTTCCCACTCTCTTATGTCGAATGCTGCGAACGCTATTTATTTGGCTCGAGCTTTGAAGATCGCGCATTGCTTGATGATATGTTAGCAATGAATGAGAAAAAAATCGAGGACAATCAGCGCGTGTTGCATTATCTGGGGACGCGTTACCCGGATTTGGAGAAACCGGAATGGCTGACCGCTGTGTCCTCCTAAGTATTGAAAAAAGGCTGCCCCGCCTGACACGATTCTTCGGTCAAGCGGAGCAGCCTTATCTCTATTCAGCGAAGGGTTCGCAAAGCTTTGCGGACAGTCACTTTGAAAAAGCCTGTCCGGAAATTTAAGCAAACATTATTTTCCAGACAAAACTTAGAAAACTTGTTCCAATTCCTTAACACCAGGAACATTTTCCAACAAAGCGCGTTCAATACCGGCTTTCAGCGTGAGTGTAGAGCTCGGGCAGTTTTCACAGGCGCCAAGCAATTTGACGCGGACAATCCCTTCCTCAACACCAATCAATTCCACGTCGCCGCCGTCACGCAGCAAAAACGGGCGAAGTTTATCAAGCACTTCTACCACTTGATCGTACATTCAAAAACACTCCTTTCCCATGGCTATCTTCGCCCATTATATCTTGTTTGCGGCTAAAAATCTATTTTCAAGGATCGAAGAATCCCAATCGATCGGGACTGTTCTTTTCAAACCCCTCAGTATGCATGGTATAGTTAAAGAAGAAGCGATGCTTAAATTTAAGGTTGTTTTTCTGACGCAAAAGCAATGTGTGATGGCGCCTGCGGCAAGCAAACGCATGGCAATAAACGATGAATAGCAACAGCAGATTTTAACGAAGCAAAAGAAAAAGGGTTTTTGGAGGACTTTCAAATGATATTAACGGTATACGGTACGGAAACACGTTGTGCAAGCTGTGTTCAAGCGCCTTCTTCCAAGGCTACCGCAGAGTGGCTTCAAGCCGCGTTGCTTCGGAAATTCGGAAGCGAGATCATGATTCGCTATGTTCCAATTGAGCAGCCAGAAAATGAAGAAGATCGACAATTCTGCGCGCGAATTCTTGCCGATGAATTCTTTTATCCGCTCCTCGTTTCCGGCGAAACAATTATCGGCGAAGGATATATCGAACTCAAACCGGTTGTTCAGTATTTGATAAACAATGGCATACAGGCGCGAATCGAATCAAAGTGATGCAATAAAGGGTAAAATAACTAAATTGAAAAAGAGATGTGACGAAATCAACAGCCCGTGATAAACTGTTGAATTAAATAAAGATTTTAAACCGGGGAGAGGGAAAATGATGCTCGATTTCCATCATAGCTGGCCGTATGAACGCGTGGCCAGCGATATCTATTTTGAAGAGTGCCCCTTCTGCCATGCATCTCCGGTGCTTCTGCCATTGAAGCGGGAAGCTGTGGAACGGGCTTTTGAAGCGATCAAGACACCGGTCGTTATGCCATGTTGTCATGAGCGGATCGTGATCGAAACAATGGATAAGGATTATATTTGGGCGGATCAGACGTTGCGTTAGGAAACAGGAGATGAACGAAGTTGGGCAAGATGTATGAGTTTACGAAAATGCACGGACTCGGAAATTGCTATATTTACATGGACGGGATCACACGTCCGTTGGATATACCAGATATGGCGGCATTGGCCAGAAGGGTATCCGACCCGGCTTTTGGCATCGGTTCAGACGGACTAATTTTGATACTGCCTTCAGATCGTGCGGATGTGAAAATGCGAATTTTTAACAAAGATGGTTCAGAAGCGAAAAATTGCGGAAACGGTTTGCGCTGCGTCGCCCGTTATTGTTTTGAACACCAATTAGTCGATAAGCCAGCATTCGAGATTGAAACCCTTTCCGGCAATAGACACGCCACTGTCCATACAGAACATTCTGTTGTGACGGGTGTGACGATCGACATGGATCAACCGATACTCCAGCGTCGGCTGATCCCGGTAGCCGGAGGAGATGGCGATCGGAAGGTCATCCGCGATAAGTTAACGGTTTTTGGGACGGACTATCAATTTACCGCAGTTTCAATGGGAAATCCACATGCGCTGTTTTTTGTCGACGATGTAGCCGATGCACCGATTGATCAGCTCGGGCCGCTGCTAGCCGATACCTACCCGCTGTTTCCTGAAGGAGCCAATATCGGTTTTGTTCATCCGATTTCAGAGAGCGCCATCGATTATCGGGTCTGGGAACGCGGCTCAGGTATAACCCAGGCGTGTGGAACAGGTGCCTGCGCCGCAGTGGTTGCATCGATTCTGGAACAACGTTTGCCCAAGGATCATCCGATTACCGTCCATCTCGCCGGCGGCGACTTGACGGTCCAATGGGACGCAACGACAAACCATGTGTTGATGACCGGATCAGCCGAAGTCATTTGTACCGGCACTTATTATGATTCTCAGGTTTAAGTCTCCCTCCAAACGGTAATGATTAATTAAGCAATTTATTTGTAAACATGGGCCTGTTCCCGATATAATAAAACAGATAACGTCTGTGCTTTTGATCACAATTGAATCGGACAGACGAAAAATGAAAAGGAGTTGACGTGTGTGCAGATTACGCTCACTGAAGCAGCAAATTTCCGTGTGAAAAGTATGCTGAATGACGAACCCGGAGAAAATCTTTTCTTGCGTGTCGGTGTCAGCGGCGGTGGATGTTCCGGACTGTCGTACGGCATGGGATTTGACGATAAAGTTATGGAAGACGACCAAGTCTTTGAACAAGAGGGCTTGAAAGTTGTTGTCGACGCGAACAGCGCTCCGCTGCTTGATGGCGTGACCATTGACTTCAGACAAAATCTCGAAGGCGGTGGCTTCACCATCGACAATCCAAATGCGATTTCTACCTGTGGCTGCGGTCACTCGTTTAAAACCGCTGAAAACGCGGGCGAACCAGCGAAACACTGCGATTGTTGATTCGATTCAAATCAATATGATAAAAAACTATCTTTCCAACCTTTTTTTGGGGAGATGGTTTTTTTGTACATTAGGAATGTATATGATTTTGCTTAAAAATGCAGCGAAGGAGCGAAACGCTTGCGGGAAAAGCGAGCCAAGTGAGACCACGCAAATTCCAGCCTGTCTGAGGAGACGCGCGGCGCTCGCGGCAAGCGAGCAACCGGACGCAATTATAATAAAATAAGACTTGGCGTCAGCAAATTTTTCAATTATCGATTTGAACAGCAAAAGTGTTCCGATCCCTTATTCCAATAATGATTTTTAACAAAACAAATATTTCCTGTCATTTATTTCACTCTGTCAAGAATAAATGGTACCAATTTGATTATTCTGATCAATATATACGTGAATTTTTTTGCTATAATTTTTAATTATCTCAGGTTTTCTTTGAATAACTATCGTTTTCTTCAATGGGTGTTTTTTCTAGATCATTTTTCTTGAAATGTTAACAAAAAAGACATAATATTATATTGCAATGAATTTGTGATATAAATCTCAAACATGAAGGTGGAATAAATATGGGTAAGCCGAAGATTTTAATTTTAGGCGCTGGTTATGGCGGGATGATGACTACTGTCCGTCTAACAAAAGAACTGCATGCAGAAGATGCTGAGATCACATTAGTGAATAAACACAATTATCATTATCAGACAACATGGTTGCATGAGGCGGCCGCTGGAACGATCCATCATGATCGGACACGTATGTTGATTAAGAATGTGATAAATACAAACCGCGTCCATTTCGTTCAAGATTCGGTTCGTTCGATTGATCGCGCCAATAAAAAAGTCATTCTGAAAAACGGTGAACTGACCTATGATTATCTCGTTATTGGCCTCGGTTTTGAATCCAACACTTTTGGAATTAAAGGGCTAGAAGAAAATGCGTTTGCTATCCGCAGCGTGAATACGGCGCGTAAAATCCGCGAACATATCGAATATAAATTTGCTAGCTACAATAATGATCCGGATGCAAAAGACAGTGATCTAACGATTGTTGTCGGCGGCGCCGGACTGAGCGGTATTGAATTTCTCGGTGAATTGGTCAACCGTATTCCGGAACTCTGCAAGGAATACGATATTCCGGCAGAAAAAGTTAAAATCATCAATGTCGAAGGTCTTCCGATGATTCTGCCTCCTTTTGCGCGCGATTTAGCAGAATACGCACAGAAGTATCTGGAGAGCAAAGGTGTTATTTTCAAACTTGGCACCTTCATCAAAGAAGCGACAGAAGACGGCGTTATGGTTCAGAAAAAAGACAGCGAAGTAATGGAAACGATCGAAGCGGGGACGATTGTCTGGACCGGTGGTGTCAAGGCGAGCCATATTCCAGCAGATTCTGGTTTTGCGACCAACCGCGGCAAGATTGAAGTCAATCCGGATTTGCGTGCCAAAGAAGATGACCATGTGTTTGCGGTTGGCGACGTTGCTGTAATTTTTCCGAAAGAAGGCGAGCGCCCGTATCCACCAACAGCGCAAATTGCAGTTCAGGAAGCTTTCTATATTGCCAAAAACCTGAAACATCTGCTGAAAGGTGAAGCGACAGAGACTTTTGTATACAAGTCCCAAGGCACCGTGGCATCGCTTGGCGATAAAGTTGGTATCGGCACGGTCCTTGATAAGAAACTAACAGGCAAACCAGCTGCATTTATGAAGAAAGTTATTGATGACAAATACCTGATGGAACTCGGCGGAGTTGGTCTCGTTCTAAAGAAGGGCAAATTTCATTTTCTGTAATTCTGCATTATCCGATTGGGTGAATTTTTCATAAGCCGTGAGACCGGCAAAAAAACCGGAGTAGACGAATCTATAAATTCGTTTGCTCCGGTTTTTGGCTATATCAATTTAATATTGTTTTGCTGACTATTGCGGACTCACATCCGGTTTGTAGCAATAGTGCGCCCGCGGCAAGCGAGCAGCCGAAGCTATGCCAAGTTTTTCTAAAATTTGCATTGTTTAAAATTCACGATTAGTCATCGGACACCTTTTACAAAGATTGATCGGAAACCTTATTATTCATCGTTTTTTGGGAAAAAATAAATTAGTGTTCATTCGTATCGCGATGAATCGCGTGCCATATTCGAATGAGTAGCTCTGAATCTCTGTTGTTCTGAAGCAGTTCATGAACAAGGGCATAGAGATTGGGGTTTTCTTTAAGTTGCTTGAGGATCAAAAAGTCTTCGCCGCTGATGTATTCCGGCGATTCTTCGCGGAGTTGGGCAATTCTTCCGAGCAGATAATCGGTTGGCACATTGAAAAAGTCAGCAATAGACAGTAATGTTTCCGGATCAGGATTGCGTTTGCCGGTCTCGTACCGATTCAGCTGGACGTTTGTTAATGTTAACTTTTTTGCCAGTTCGACTTGTGAGAGATTACGCTCCTCACGAAGAAAACGAATTCTGCTGCCCAGCACATTTCCCATTCCTGTGCCTCCGTTGATTCAAATGCTTTCCTAAAAAAGTTTAGCATGTCTTTTGAACGATTCAGATTTTATTGCCAAATGGGTAATTAAAATAGAAAATATATGATATAATCAGTCTGAATTTCCAATATGGAAATGAAAAAAGGTGATTCTCTTGCTTATCCTAAATTTGAAAAGATTGAAAAAGCTTCGTAAAGCGAAGATGACCCTGAGCGAGATGTCGGCAAAACTCGGTTTTAAGAGTCAGAACGGCTATTACTATCTGGAGACCGGTCGTAACAAAATCTCCGCGGAAATACTGGCGAAAGTTGCAGATATACTTGAGGTCCCAATACAGAATTTTTTCGATGACATGCCACTTAAAAATGAAAACGAAAACAAATGAGATACTGGTTATTTTAGACGGTTTTCGGCTATTAATTTTGGTATGGCAATGATAAACTAAGGTATCGAAAGAAGCAGCAATCGGAATAAAGATTTGCTGCGTCCGATTGCTCAGTTTATTTTTGGGAAGGGGACAATAAATTATATGTGCGGATTTTGCGGCTATATTGCGGATAATGCGGACCTTGAGCCGGGAAGACATGAACAAAATGCGATAACCGCACGAGCGGATATCATTGATCATCGAGGACCTGACGACGCCGGCTACTATACAGATGATCAGGTTCAGCTTGCTTTTCGGCGTCTCAGTATTATTGATCTTGCTGGGGGGCATCAGCCGCTTCCTTTTGAGAATGAACGCTATTACATCATTTTTAATGGTGAAGTTTATAATTATGTCGAACTAAGAAATGAATTGCTGGAAAAGGGTTATGAATTCAAGACAACGTCTGACACAGAAGTAATTGTTGCCATGTACGCTGATCGCGGTGAGGACTGTCTGCAGTACTTCCGTGGCATGTTTGCTTTTATCATTTGGGATAAGCAGGAGCGAACGTTGTTTGCCGCACGTGATCATTTTGGTATCAAACCATTCTATTATATGGAAACGGAGTCCGGGATTTTCTTTGCTTCTGAAGAAAAGAGTCTGCTACTTGGCGAGGACAAGCAGCCGCTTTCCGAAAAAGCGCTGCAGCATTACTTGACGTTCCAGTTTGTACCGGAACCGCAAACACTCGCCAAGGCAGTGAAACGGCTTGAACCCGGTCATTATTTGATTAAGAAAAACGGTGAGCCGCTGCAAAATAAAACATATTGGCAAGCAGCATTTACTCCCGTTGCCGAGACCATAGACGAGGCGAAAAATAAAATTCGCGATGCGCTGATTGACTCAGTAAAAATCCACATGCGTAGTGATGTTCCGGTTGGCGCCTTTTTATCGAGTGGCATCGATTCAACCTGCATTGTCGCGCTGGCTAAGCGGTTCAACGAAAACATCAAAACATTTACAGTCGGTTTCGCCAGCAAAGGTTATAACGAAATTGATATCGCCAGAGACTCCGCGGAGAAGCTCGGCGTTGAAAATCACGCACTAGAAATTACACCGGAAATGTGTATGCAGGAACTACCGAAAATCGTCTGGCATATGGATGAACCAGTTGCTGATCCGGCAGCGATTCCGAATTATTTTGTTGCCCGTGAAGCACGTAAACATGTTAAGGTCGTGCTATCCGGGGAAGGATCGGACGAGTTGTTCGGCGGTTACAATATCTATCGTGAACCGATTTCGCTACGTTGGTTTGATGCCGTTCCGCAACCGGGCAAAGCTCTGATGCATGCGGTTGCTTCTAGGCTGCCTGTTGGCATGAAAGGGCGTAGCTATCTGATGCGCGGTACCACACCGCTTAATGAGCGCTATGTTGGCAATGCGTTCATTTTCGATGAAGCCGAAAAGAAATTTATTCTTAAAACATATTCTGATCAAACAAAGTTTACAGATATTACGAATCCGATCTACGAACGTGCAGCTGCAACGAGTAAATTAGATCAGATGCAACTCGTTGATATTGAAACGTGGCTGACTGGAGATATTCTCGTTGTCGCTGATCGGATGACAATGGCGCATTCGCTGGAGCTCCGTGTACCGTTTCTTGACAAAGAGGTCTTTAATGTTGCCCGTACTCTTCCTGCATCGCTTAAAACTACTGAGGGAACGACGAAATACGCGCTTCGCGAAGCAATGCGCGGCATTGTGCCGGATTCGATTCTATTCCGCAAGAAGCTCGGCTTTCCGGTGCCGATACGCATCTGGTTAAAGGACGAGATGTATGATTGGGCGCGAACACTTATCCACGACAGTGATACCGACCGCTATATTAACAAATCCTATTTGATGAAACTGCTCGATGAACATCGTCAAGGGTTACGGGATAACAGCCGTAAGATTTGGACGGTGCTCATGTTCATGCTCTGGCATCAGATCTATATAGAAAAAAGCGTTAACATTGAAAGAGAAAACCTTGTACAAATTTAAAAGCACAAGACAAATAAAAGATCCCCATTAAGGGGATCTTTTATTTGTCTTGACGATTAACGAACTTCTGGTTCACGTTCACGCGAGAATTCTTCGCTCGGCTTAAATAATAGGGTGAGGCAATAAAGCGAGCAGAGCCCGACGATACCGAAGATGATGCGGGACAATGCGGTTGTGCTGCCGCCAAAAATCGCACCGATTAAATCAAATTTGAAAAAGCCGATCAGGCCCCAGTTAATGCCGCCGATAATCAGCAGGGCCAGGCACGTTCTTTGTAAACCGCTCATGTTCTCTTTCCTCCTTTTATCTGGACCTGCTTTTGCAAGGTCATTGCAATTTTTAGCTTGAACCTTTTTTAAATAAATTATTCAACTTTGAAATAAGAGATTGGGATACGTATTCTTGTCATTCATGTGAAAACAGACGTGTGAGTGTTGTTCAGGGGTTGTATCCCCTCGTGCTTACTTGAATTTATCGAGTCGGTCTTGTAAAGTTAAGGAGGTTAAGCAATAATTTTGCATATTGGGGGCATTAGATATGAGTGATAAAGTTTCATTCGATTACAGCAATGCGCTTCCGTTTTTTGCGGAACACGAATTGGATTATCTTTCTGCGCAAGTCGCTGCCGCTCATAAAGCGCTTCATGAAAAAACGGGTGCTGGCAATGATTTTCTCGGCTGGCTGGAATTGCCGACGGATTATGATAAAGAAGAATTTGCGCGGATTCAAAAAGCGGCTGAAAAAATCAAGAAAGATTCGGATGTCCTCGTTGTCATTGGCATTGGCGGATCTTACTTAGGCGCCCGGGCAGCGATCCAAACGTTGAGCCATTCGTTCTACAACGAATTAACAGCGACCGATCGTAAGACGCCACAAGTTTTCTTTGCAGGCAACAGCATCAGCTCAACTTATCTCAGTGAATTGTTTGATGTGTTGAAGGATAAGGATGTTTCCGTCAACGTCATCTCAAAATCAGGAACCACAACAGAACCAGCAATTGCTTTTCGCGTTTTCCGTGAATTCCTTGAGAACAAATACGGTAAAGAAGAAGCAAAAGGACGAATTTATGCGACGACTGATAAAGCAAGAGGTGCTCTAAAAACACTTGCTGATGAAGAAGGCTATGAAAGCTTCGTCATTCCGGATGACGTCGGTGGACGCTTTTCCGTACTGACAGCTGTTGGCCTCCTGCCGATCGCCGTGGCAGGAATTGATATTGATGCGCTAATGCACGGCGCTCGCGATGCTCAGAACGATTTTAATGAACCGGAACTGAGCAAGAATCAGGCATATCAATACGCGGTTGTCCGCAATGTGCTTTATAACAAAGGCAAAACGGTGGAAATGCTGATTAACTTTGAACCGCATCTGCATTATTTCTCTGAATGGTGGAAGCAATTGTTTGGCGAAAGCGAAGGCAAGGACTTCAAAGGCTTGTACCCGTCTTCAGCGGACTATAGCACTGATCTTCACTCGCTCGGTCAATTTGTCCAGGAGGGGCGTCGAGTGATGTTTGAAACTGCCGTACTTGTTGATGACCCGCGCAGCAACGTCACCCTTAAGTCTGATGATGGTAATTTGGACAACCTCAACTTCTTGTCAGGCAAAACGATGGACTTCGTGAATAAGAAAGCTGCCGAAGGCGTTCGCCTCGCACATACAGACGGACAAGTGCCTCAGTTGGTCGTTAACGTGCCGGAATTAACGGCCTATCATCTCGGTTATCTGATGTATTTCTTCGAAAAAGCGGTAGCAGTTAGCGGCTATCTGCTCGGTGTCAACGCCTTTAATCAGCCGGGTGTGGAAGCTTATAAGAAGAACATGTTTGCATTACTTGGCAAACCAGGGTATGAATCTGAAAAGGCAGCGCTCGAGAAGCGTCTGAATCACTAAATACGTGACAGCTTCGGAGAATCTGGAGCAAAGCCACGTTCTTTAAGCGACTGCTTTTGTGCTTTCTAGGGGTTTATAATCGACGCGTGTCAGGAAAAATGGCCTGACACGCGTTTTTTTTCAAAAATTATGTTTAAATTTAAGGGACGCAGCTTTCAGCCTGTTTGCGGAGACCCGCGGCGCCTGTGGCAAGCGAGCGGCCAGAGCGCATTATTACAAAACATACTTGGGCGAAGCCTAGTTTTCCTAATGCTGAGATGACTGTGGTGTGAAGCGTAGGTACGGTTTATCGGGATCGGTTTGAAACGGCTCTGGGACTGCCTCTCGAGTAGTAATTCCGTTTGACTCTAAACTGGAGATCCCGTAAGATGATTATCAGGGAATAGAGCGGACAAAGGGAAAGGAAGAGTCATTCGTGAAAGGAAAGCATTCGGGAGGCATGCTGCCGAAACTGATCAGCATACTGCTGACTTTTGTTCAAGTAATCATCGTTTTGTTTATTTTGTTGAAATTTTTTGCGGCTAATGTAACACCATTTGTTCATTTGCTGAATAATCTCGCAAAACCGTTGCTCCAACCGTTTGAAGGAATATTTCATCCGGTTGTATTTAATGCACGTACACTTGATTTGTCTGCTGTTTTTGCTCTGATTGTTTATAGTGTCATCGGGTTCGGCCTACAAAAAATTTTTTCAATGATGAAACACTGATAAGCAATAGGTATTTGCGCATGTATCGATAATTATTCTATAAAAGAGACTGTACCGAGTAAATCGGGCAGTCTCTTTATGTATTTTGTGGGCAATACTGATGAATGGAAATGGGTGTATTGGACACAATTAGAGGAACGCCGTAGCTGCACAATTTCTTGGGACTTCCAGACGCCAGTTTCATTTAATACGATTAGCACGGTGCTTTCGGCGCATAGCAAAAAGGATGATGCACAGTCGAAAAAGATATTTCAACTTTGCATCATCCTCTGATTCTTATGGAGCATAGGGGGATCGAACCCCTGACCTCTGCCATGCGAAGGCAACGCTCTCCCAGCTGAGCTAATGCCCCAAATCGTGTATACAATTTGCGAACGACAATAATTGTATAATAGGAGCATTAGTTAGTCAAGATATAATTTATCGATAAAGTAATAATGAAAACGTCAATGTTTGTGTTATATTTTCTTACATGAAAATAAATTTTTTTATTTTTTTTGGATACGCTATCAAATGCTTAATTTACAGAAAAAAGAGCAATGTTTAAGACAATAATCTCAATTTTGTGAGTTGAAAAAAATAATTCAATGGGTATAATTGAATTTGTTTTTATAAAACATTTTTAAATATTTAAACAGGAGGCTTACTTAATGAGTAACATCTTTAGTACGAAACCAGTCAGTGAATTGATTTCGGAAACCGAAGGCAAGCAAGGCCTGAAGAAAGCGTTGAGCGCTTTTGATCTGACCTTACTAGGTATCGGCTGTATCATTGGTACAGGCATTTTTGTTCTAACCGGTGTTGCGGCAGCAAAATTCTCTGGACCAGCGTTGGTTCTTTCGTTTATTTTGGCAGGATTAGCCTGCGTGTTTGCTGCACTTTGTTATGCGGAATTTTCTGCGGCAGTTCCAGTTGCCGGCAGTGCTTATACTTTTGGTTACGCTGGTCTCGGCGAAATTTGGGCTTGGATTATCGGCTGGGACTTGATTCTTGAATATGCCGTTGGCATTGCAACCGTAGCTATTGGTTGGTCTGGCTATACTGTAAACCTGCTGAAAAACTTTGGAATTAACCTCCCGGCAGCCATTACGCTATCGCCTTTTGACGGCGGTGTGATTAATTTGCCGGCAATTCTCATCATTGGTTTGATTGCTTGGCTTCTGATCAGCGGCGTTCGTAATACGTCAAACGTAAACGGTACGATTGTTATCATTAAATCTGCCGCCGTTGTGCTCTTCATTCTCCTGGCTGTTTGGTTCATTAAACCGCATAATTGGGTGCCGTTTATGCCATTCGGCTTTAATGGCGTGGTCACTGGGGCAGCTTATGTATTCTTTGCTTACATAGGATTCGACGCTGTATCTACAGCGGCTGAAGAAGCACGTAATCCACAAAAGGATATGCCAAAAGGTATTATCTACTCGCTGCTTATTTGTACCGTACTTTATATTATTGTTTCAGCAATTATGACAGGCGTTGTTAAATTTACCGCTTATGGGACACCGGCTGGTTCTGCTGCTCCTGTTGCCTATGCTCTTGATCAAATTGGTATTGGTTGGGGATCGATTATTGTTTCTGTTGGTGCGATTTGCGGTATTACATCCGTATTGCTTGTACTAATGTTTGGCCAGTCGCGTATTTTCTTTGCGATGGCTCGTGATGGTTTGATTCCTAAGGCTTTCGGTAAAGTTGATGAAAAACGGAAAACACCAGCGCTTTCAACGATCATCGTTTCGATCGTTTGCGCACTGACTGCTGGGTTCTTCCCAATTGGCATTGTGGCCGAGCTGACCAATATCGGTACGTTATTCGCCTTCATCATTGTTTGTGCCGGTGTTCTTGTACTCCGCTACAAAAAACCAGATATGGAACGTCCATTTAAAACACCAGGCTTCCCAGTTGTGCCGATTCTCGGCATTCTCTCCTGTGCTTACCTGATCAGCGGTCTGCAGCCAGTGACTTGGATCCGTTTCGCTGTTTGGTTCGTTCTTGGCTTGATCGTTTATTTTGCTTACAGCATTCACCACAGCGTACTACAAAAAGAACACAAAGATGTGGCTTGAGCCCGTCATTCATAGCCTTATCTTTTTGTATCGCGTTTGTCTAAAATAATAGGACTGTCTTTTATGCCTGCTGAGAGCCGTAATTTGGTTTTCAGCAGGTTTTTTTTGAAGAGATAAGAAAGTATAAGGATTTTTGCACAAAAATGCAGCAAGCGAGCGAACGGCGTAGATGTGATGCAAAATAGCGACTTTACATAACCTGATTTAGCTAATCAAGAGAACTTTTCCCAACTTTTTCGGTCAAAAATTTTTTAAATCCATTGAAGATAATCTTTTTTTTGGTAAGGTGAATGAAGAAAGCAAAGACTATGCCAAAGGATGAAAGACACAATGAAATGGAAGCAATGGCTGGAAGCTTGGAAGGGCGGCAGCACAGTGACTAATGATCATAAAAAATGGCTCTATATGCGGCTCTTTCAGGCAGCTTATTTTATTTTAGGAGCCGTCATTATCGGCTTATTATTTTATTTTATTATCCTGGTTATCGGCAACCGCTATGTCGATAACGAGAAAATGGTACTCAGCAGAACATCGACTGTTGTGGACTTACAGGGTCATGAAATTTCACGACTTTATGCAGAAAACCGTGATCCGGTCACCTTAAAACAAATTCCAAAGCGAGTACAAGACGCTTTTATTGCGACGGAGGATGTCCGTTTTTACAAACATTCAGGCATCGACATCCGTGGAACGGTGCGCGCGCTTGTAACGGATATTGTGGCGGGGCATAAAGAAGAAGGCGGCAGTACGATTACACAGCAACTCGCACGCAATGCATATCTTTCTGATGAAAAAACGTGGTTCCGTAAATTCAAAGAAGCGGCGATTGCGATAGATTTGGAACGGCGCTATAGCAAAAAAGAAATATTGACTATGTATCTGAATCAGTTATATTTCGGCCACGGCATTTATGGTGTGCAGATGGCGTCTAAATTTTTCTTTGGCAAGAATGTTAGCCAATTAACTGAGGATGAGGGGGCTTTGCTTGCGGCGTTACCAAAAGGGCCAAACGGCTATTCACCGATTCTTCATCCTCAAAAGGCTTTGGAAAGAAGAAATCTTGTATTGGATCTACTGCAAAAAAATGGTTATTTATCCGCAAATGAAGTAGCGAATATGAAACGCTATGGTCTCGGGCTGCACGTGCATAAGATTCAGACGCATCCGCAGTACGACACCTATCTAGATATGGTCAAAAATGAAGCTGAAGAGCGTTATCACATTTCAGCGGATGACCTGATTCGAGGCGGCTATAAGATTGTTGTACCAATCAGCCGCGACGCGCAAAACGCATCATATACAGCATTTAAGAATAATAATTATTTTCACGGCACCAACCCGAAAGTGTCGCCGCAAGGGGCTTTCGTGCTGATGCGTAAGGATGGCGCGGTTATTGCGGTACAAGGTGGGCGCAATTATGTGCTTGGCGGTTATAACCGAGTGATTGATCCACGTCAGCCAGGTTCATCTTTCAAACCGCTCGCTGTTTACGGGCCGGCGCTTGACTCGGGACATTACCAGCCGTTTTCGCTCCTTCAGGATAAAGAGGTAACGTATAAAAACTTCAATAATTATGCGCCAAAAAATTATAGCGGTCATTATAACGGGGAGATGACGATGTACGATGCGATTACAATTTCGCAGAATGCACCGGCTGTCTGGCTACTGAATCAGATAGGGATTCCGCGCAGTAAGTCTTATTTGAAAAATTTGGGTATCTCAATTCCAGATAATGGGCTTGCGATAGCGCTTGGCGGGCTGCGTCACGGTGTGACACCGCTACAGATGGCTTCAGCCTATACAGCGTTTGATAATCAAGGAGAAAAAGCTGATCCATATTTTATTCAGGCCATCTATACGCACGACGGTAAAAAAATTGGTGAAGCGCATCCACAGACGAAGAAAGTCTTTACGGCACAAACGTCGTGGTATATGACGCGAATGCTGGAATCGGTAGTCCACAGCGGAACGGCTCGAGCGGGTTTTACGCGGGCAGCCTTGGCGGGGAAAACAGGTTCGACGGCTTATACGAAGCATGGGTTGCGTGACGCCTGGTTTGTCGGCTATACGCCAGATATTGTTGGCGCAGTCTGGCTCGGCTATGATCAAACAACAAATAGTCAATATTTGAATGGATCGAGCAACGACGCAGTTCTACTGTTCAAATCCGTGATCAACCAAATGCCGCAAGAAGCGCGCATGACTGCCTTTACCAAACCGCAAGGCGTTGCGGATCTGGCTCATCCGATTCATCTCGCGTCAATAGCCAATTTGACGGCGAGCGGAACCATTGGTAAATTCGCCTTACCAGCGCTTAAGTTGACTTGGGATGGCCCTACTGATCAGCGAATTATTTATCGCGTCTATTCAGAGGTTGATGGCAAGACGATTTACCGGGGGCATGTGATAGGCAAACATGAGTATCAGATCAATTTTGTTAATCCGATGTCAAAAGAGGTTTATTATGTAGTTCCTTATAACCCGCAAACTGGAAAAACAGGTATCGCATCGCAAAAAGTCTCGGTTCGTTGGATTACGCAGTTGTCTCTGGCTCAATAGGGTACGTGTAACTGATAATGGCAGAATGAAGCAAATGTCTAATGACTCACAAAATAAAGCAAGAAGGGGTGAAATTTCGACCGTTTTCGCGTAAAATATTGGTAATAGGCGCCATAAATTGTCAGAAAGATGATCAGTTTAGCTGCAAAAAAAGATTTGGCAAAGCCAAGTTATTCTTAGAAGATGGTAATTGGATAAGATGTTGCACGCGAAAAATGCAGCAGAGGCGCGAGACGCCTGCGGGAAAAGCAAGGCACCAAAGCGTATTGTTACAAAAAAGACTTGGCGATGCCAAGTTTATCTTATTTGCTAAGTAATTGTTTTCCTGTTGCTATTAAAATATAACGCTTACATGACGTGTGAAAAAGGAATGAGTCCACTGTTTAATGACATTTTTCTAAGAGCCTGCCGTAATGAAAGTGTGCCCCACACCCCCGTTTGGTTTATGCGTCAGGCAGGACGCTATCAAGCTGAATATCGGGCAATTCGGGAAAAATATTCATTTTTTGAAATCAGTCACCACCCTGAGATTTGTGCACAAGTTACCAAAATGCCGGTTGATAATTTGGGAGTAGACGCTGCGATCTTATTCGCAGATATTATGACACCGCTGAAAGCGCGCGGGCTGGATGTGTCGATTGTTGAAAATGTCGGACCGGTTATCAAGCATCCGATTCGCACGGGGAGCGATCTCGCACAGCTCCATCAGCTTGAACCGAATCGCGATCTTCCCTTTGTTCTAGAAACCATTGAAACACTTCATCAGCAGTTGACGGTTCCGCTGATTGGCTTTGCAGGTGCCCCGTTCACATTGGCAAGTTATTTAATCGAAGGGGGACCTTCAAAAAATTATCATTTGACCAAGGCGTTCATGTATACCCATTCTGAAGATTGGCAAGCCCTAATGAACGATCTTGCCGAAATGACGATCACTTATTTATCGGCGCAAATTCGTGCAGGTGCCCAGGCTGTACAGATTTTCGATTCGTGGGTTGGCAGTCTCTCATGTGAGGATTACAGTCGTTATATTGCGCCAACGATGCAGCACATTTTTCAAGCGTTACGGGAAACGGATGCGGTGACCTTGTATTTTTCTGCAGGCGCTGGCCATTTACTGCCGGAATGGGTTAAATTACCGGTTGATGTTCTCTCTGTCGATTGGCGGACAGCACCTGAAGGATTGACGAACGCGAAGGTACCGCAAGCGATTCAAGGGAATATCGATCCGGCGCTACTCCTTGCTCCTTGGCCACTGCTTCAGGAGAGGGTGGAAAGGTTGCTCGATCAAATGAACGGACGGAGTGGCTATATTTTCAATCTCGGTCACGGTGTCTTCCCGGAAGTCAAACAAGAGACGCTACTTCGGTTGACAGAATTTGTTCATCACTATACGTCAAAGTAAAGGAATGTGGGTAATGGGAGAAAAACAGACGATTGGGTTATTAGTGATGGCTTATGGAACGCCATATTCAAAAGAAGATATCGAACCGTACTATACAGCGATTCGTCATGGGAGAAAGCCGAGCCCGCAGCAGATTGATGATCTGGCCCGGCGATATGAGGCAATCGGCGGATCATCTCCGCTTGCTAAATTGACCGTTGCTCAGGCTGCTGCGCTTGAAAAGCGGCTGAACGAGAAACAAAATAAATGGACATTTAAACACTATCTTGGCTTGAAATATATTCACCCGTTCATTGAAGATGCAGTTGGGCAGATGAAGGCGGACGGCATCAACCACTCTCTAGCACTCGTCCTTGCCCCACATTATTCACGCTTCAGTGTCCAGTCTTATGCGGATCGAGCTTTAACCGCGGCAGATGGCAACGTCACGATCACTCCGATTAATAGCTGGTATCGACAACCGGACTTTATTCGTTACTGGTCGCGCCAGATTCAGTTGGTATTTGACACAATACCGGCTGAAGAAAGAAAACAGTCGATCGTTATTTTCTCGGCGCACAGCCTGCCGACCCGAATCCTTGCTCATGGCGATCCTTATCCTGATCAGGTTGAAGAGACGGCGCGGATGATCGCTGAAAGCGCTGGGCTCAATACTTATGCACGCGCATGGCAAAGCGCCGGGAAGACACCGGATCCATGGTTAGGACCGGATATTCTTGAGAAAATCAAGGAACTCAATCGTGAAAAAGGTTATAAACATTATATTTTTTGTCCGATCGGCTTTGTTGCTGAACATTTGGAAGTCCTTTATGATAACGACACAGAATGCCGCAATCTTGTCGCCACGCTAGGTGCAGTCTATCATCGTCCGCCGATGCCGGACACGGACCCGCAATTTATTGAAGCGCTCGCTTCCACCGTGTTGCAGTCGGTCGACAAGGAGCCAAGTGTGGATGACTAAGAAGATTGCGATTATTGGCGGCGGTATTGCTGGACTCAGCGCCGGCTTTTATGTTCAAAAAGCTGCTGATGAAAAACAGCTTGATGCCGCCCCGGTTATCTTCGAAGCGACGGATCGTCTGGGCGGAAAATTCAATACACTACGCCATGATGGGTTTGTAATAGAACGCGGACCCGATTCTTTTTTAAAGCGTAAGCCGGCTGCACTTGAACTCGCGCGAGATCTCGGTCTTGAACCTCAGCTGGTTGCAAACAAAACCGGCAAATCCTATATTTTGCATAAAGGACAGCTGCACCTGATTCCGCCGGGCTCGGTGATGGGCGTGCCAGGCGACTTCACTTCTTTTCTGGCGTCTGATCTACTTAGCGATGAGGGGAAGGCACGGGTGTTTGAAGAATTGCTGCTGCCACCAATGGAAGCTTTTGAGGATATTTCTGTTGGTGAATTTTTTGAAAAGCGACTTGGTCGTGAGCTTGTTTCGCGAATTATCGAACCGCTACTCTCCGGAGTGTACGGTGGTAATCTGAATCGGCTCAGTCTCGAGGCGACTCTACCGCAATTCAAAGCGATCGCGACACAGCATGGTCATTTGCTGCAGGCAGTGCACGGCAAAGCATCAGGAAAGCGTACAAGCCAATTTGCCACATTGTCCGGAGGTCTATCCACTTTTACCGAAAAAATAGTGGCCAGTCTTCATGGCAAGCTGATGCGGAACACTGCGATCGATTCCATTGAACAGGTTGGGAAGACAATACGGCTACACGCCGCCGGGTATACAATCGATGCGGACGCCTTGGTCTTTGCGGCTCCGCTTCGCGAGGCACAGGATCTGCTGCCGGAACTGCAGACGCTTCGCCTTGCGCCACGGGATGCTGATTCGGGAATGACCACGCTCTCGCTTGCTTATGATCAGACTGCGGTTCAAATCAATCAGCAAGGGACAGGCTTTGTGTCAAGCGACCGCGGCGCCGGGCACATTGCCGCAGCCACGTGGACGCATCTGAAATGGCCGCATACGGCGCCTCAAGGAAAAGCGTTGTTACGCGTCTTTTACGGGCATTATCCAGACTGGAATCCGCAGACAATCAGCGACGAAGCATTGGCTCAGAAAGCAATCCACGACTTGAATGCCATAGACGGTTTGTCTGTCAGCAGTAAGCCGGATTTTTTTGTGGTCACACATATGCCGGATTCGATGCCACAATACGGAGTTGGTCAAAAAGCATGGCTGAAACAACTTGAGGCAGAACGCAGCCGCAAATACCCGAATATCTATTTTGCCGGTATGGCTTATGACGGGGTCGGTATTCCCGACGTCATCCGCCAAGGCAAACAAGCAGCTCAGTCTGCACTCAGCTTTTGCTTCAATCAGGAATTGATCGATTGATATTTTAGGCTTGAAGACTAAAATGGTTTGTGTTAAAATTCTCTCTAGAACAAAATGACTAAATTGGTCAAACGGTCAGATTGTGGTGAATAAATGATGGCTATCGATCGTAAAGTAAAGATCATTGAAGCGGCTGAGCAATCTTTTGCGTCTTTCGGCTATAAAGCGACGACAATGGATTCTGTCGCCCGAATCGCCAATGTTGGCAAGGGAACGATCTATACCTTTTTCAAAAATAAAGAAGAATTGTTCTCAGAGATTATGGGTCAGTTTATTTATAATTTGAAAAAGGTCGCGATGGGTGCGATTCATGAAGAGGATGGCTTTTTCAACAACCTCCATGGCGCGCTCTATCGTGTGCTTGAGTTTCGCAAAGAGCATCAGCTGACGATTAAACTGACGCAAGAGATTAAGGAAGCAGGGACAGTCCAGGCTCAGGAAGCCTTAGCAAAAGTCGAAGACGCCATTCTTGATTTTCTTCAGGGGTTTATTCGTGAGGCGATGGAGCGAGGAGAAATTCAGACCTGCGATCCGAAAGTCACAGCCTTTGTTATACTCAAACTCTATATCGCACTTGTTTTTGATTGGGAATTACGGCATGCGCCGCTTTCCAGTACAGAAATTGCCGATTTATTTGAGCTATACCTTTTGAATGGACTGAAAAAAAATAGCGACTGAAACGTTATTTTTTTTCAATATAAATGACCAAACGACCAAATTAGTCATTTAGTTTATTTTGCAGACAGACATCCTGGCTACATTAATTTTTGCGAAAAGGAGCGCCTTTCAAATGAATGTGATTCATCTTATCGTGGCTGAGCTCAAAGCGATTGTAGCTAAGCCACACAATATTGTTGTGATGCTGGCCGTCATGTGCGTGCCGCTCCTTTATGCGGGGATGTTTCTTTACAGCTTCTGGGATGCATTCGGTGAAACCGGTAAACTGCCGGTCGCTGTGGTTAACCAGGATCGGGGAGCGGAGATAGCCGGCAAGGAGCTTAATGCCGGCAGCGATTTAGTAAAGAATTTGAAGAAGAACAAGGAATTCAAATGGCAATTCGTCAGTGAGAAGGAAGCACAGAGCGGCTTCAAGAATAACCGCTACTTTATGATTGTCCGCATCCCGTCATCATTCTCAAAAAATGCGACCACACTCGCTGATGGCAAAGTCAAACCGGCGCATCTGATTTATCGTTTGAACGCTGATTATAATTTTATCGCGTCTCGAATGGCTGACGCTGGCGTCAAGGAATTGAAAAGCCGCGTGTCGAGTGAAATCACAAAGACCTATGCGGAATCGATGTATCAGCAGCTCGACAAACTGACGAGTGGTTTGAACAAGGCTTCCAAAGGTTCAAATAAACTTGCCAAAGGAAGTAAGAAAGAGCTTGCTGGACTGAATCAGTTGAAAGACGGCTTTAAAACATTAACAAGTGGCACAAGTAAGTTGAAAACCGGAGCGGGTCAGTTAGCAAACGGCACCGCGCAATTGAATAGCGGGGCATCTGCTCTGAATACCGGCGTGAAACAATATACTGGCGCTGTCAGTAGCCAAATTGTGCCCGGTTCATCTCAACTGACCAACGGCTTGAATCAGCTCAACAGCGGAATCAAAGGCCAAAACCTTGTCGGCCAGGTTAATCAATTGAATTCTGGGATGCAAACTTTTGCATCCAGTATTAGTGGCTTGCAAACGAAACTCAGTGCATCAATTGATCCAAAATCTATCGGAAAACAGGCTGTTCAAAGTGCTCAATCTCAAGGCCTTGCAAAGCAAAGTTCAGATGCTGCCACATTAATAGCTGGAACAATTCAAAGTCAAGTAACTTCAGAGACAACGAAACAACAGATTGAAACAAGTATTGAGAAAGACGAGAGCATCCAACCCTTAAAGCAATTGTTGATGCAATCAGCAATGCAACAGGGGATGACATCAGTTCAAGCAGAGGGGTACGCGAATCAACAAATCGAAAAAATCGCTGGAAACATTGCCCAGGAAACGACAGCAGTGATTGGAAGTCAATTAGTATCCAACGCGCCTCAGCTTCAAAAAACGCTACAGGGATCTGCTGAAAATACCATAAATAGCACAGCAGTTTCAACAGCTTCTCAGATTAAAAACGGCATCATATCTGGCCTAAATCAGAAAGATCCATCAACGGGTCTAACGTTGAATAGTGCGGCGCAGCAGCTGGCTGCAGGGACGCAACAGCTTGCGGGAAGCAATGGCATTCCTCTGATTGCTTCGAGTGTGAGCCAGGCAGCTCAGGGGGCTAATCAATTAAATAGTGGTTTGAATCAGTTGAACAACAATTCAGCATCGCTCGCTAGCGGTTCAGAGATGCTTGCGCAAAGTACTGGAAAATTGGCTGCAGGGGCTAGCCAGCTCAACAGCGGCCTGTCAACATTGGCTACTGGCCAGAACCAATTGGCTGCAGGTGCGGGCCAATTGTCAAACGGTGCACAGAAAATTTATCAGGGCAACAGTGATTTAGGAACAAGCTTGAGCGAGGCACATGCGCAGCTTGCCAAGACGCCGACGGATAAGCAGCACGCGAATCAGTTCGCCGCGCCGGTGCAAAATTCGAATCAGTCGCACCAAGCGGTTGACACCTTTGGCTCCGGATTCGCACCGTACTTTATTTCACTCGGTCTCTATGTCGGTGCGCTCCTCCTGACGATTATCTATGACTTGGGACGACCAGCGGGACTCGCGACAGGCGGATGGAATATAGCACTGAGCAAATTCTTTGTGACATTGTTGATGTCGATTGGCCAGTCGCTGTTGATCGATATCATCGTGTTGAAAGGACTTGGGCTTCACGTCTCAAATGTGCCGCTTTTCATCGGTTTTACAATTCTGACGAGCATGAGTTTCATGGCAATTATCGAATGGCTAGCTGGTTCATTCGACAACGAAGGCCGGTTTGTTTGCATTGTCATTCTGATTTTACAGCTAGTATCTAGTGGCGGCGCGTATGCAATCGAATTGATTCCGAAATGGCTGCAAGGTGTGGCCCATTTCCTGCCAATGACCTATAGTGTCAATGGATTTCGTAACATCATTGACGGTCATCAGCCCGCATTGCTCGCATTCAACATATCATTTCTTTGGGTATTCATCATTGTCGCTCTTGGCCTGAGTATCGTAACTTTTTCGATTAAATTCAACCATAAGCTCAAGGCTGCGGAAAGCAGAAATCAGGAACAGACACCGTTAGAATCTTAAGGATTAATTAGCTCAAATAATAAGAAAGCACTGGAAGACAAAATTGTTCTTCCGGTGCTTTTTATATAGAGACAACGATCAATCTTAATGTAGTTTTTTTTGACAAAAGGGCAAGGCGCTCAGGGGCGGGCTTTGCAGGGAAAATATGCGGAAAAGACTGAGTTTGGGAACTTCATGATAATTTGCAGTACGCTTCTCTATGTAGGAAATTCATAAACGAATTGTTACGCAGTTATCGGCGCAGATCTCACCTTCATCGATGAGTTAAAAGTCGCTTTCTCTGCCAATATAGACGACTTGATAGTGCTGCGCTTCTTCATCGTAATTTATTTTTGTGACGCTTGTATTTGGTAGGATGGCTAGCGTCTTCTCGGCACCAAGTAAAGTAAGCAGCAGACAATTGATGTATAAGCCATGGCTGACTGCCATAATCGTCTGGCCATGCGCTGAGAAAATTTGTGTAAGCGCACGGTGCACGCGTTTTTGAACCGCTTCATAGCTTTCAGCAAGCCCGGTCGGATCGATCTTCTGAATCGCCGCGAGTGCCTTGACACGGATATTATCGGGAGAATCTGAACGAAGACCAGGGATGCCAGAGACTTCGCGTACCTTTTCCCATGTCGCAGCAGATGGATTCCCCTCGAATGCGCCGAAGCTGACTTCACGGAGGTCTTCCAATTCAGTCAGCGTTAGGCTTGGACGCGAACTATTGGCTAGTATCAATTGAGCGGTTTTGCGTGCCCGGCCAAGATCACTTGAGAAGGCAGCATCAAAGCTAATCTGCTTTTGTTTGAATGCCTGCCCAAGTTCTAAGGCTTTCCGCTCACCTTCTGGTAAGAGTGGCGTATCCGATATACCCTGCATCCGGTACAGGTGATTGAAGAGCGTTCGGCCGTGCCTAATTAAATAGAGTGTTTTCAACTCTGATCATCCTTTCATCGTACGTTAAGAAAGTGTAAAATTGGAAGCTAAATGAGTAATAAAAGCGAAGTAGGCAAGATGTCTACGTTATCAGCTTAAACGATAGCAGTCAGCTGTGCAAAGGGAATTTTGCTGCTCAGCAAAAAATGGACGTTTCGACGGTGGCGTTTTAAGATAAAAAGAGGGTCAAACCTTCAAAGAAAAAGGAGACTTCGCAATGATATATATTAATAATCGGGACATACTGGATCAGACTTTGAATTTTGCCATCGAAGAGTATGCCCTGACACATCTCGATATTAATGAAACCTATTTGATGTTTTATCGAATGACGCCGACAATTATTGTCGGACGCAATCAGAATACACTTGAGGAAGTCAATATGGATTATGTGCGCGACCATCGTGTGGCGGTGACGCGGCGGCTCTCTGGCGGTGGTGCCGTTTATAATGACCCGGGCAACCTTAGTTTTAGTTTCATTGCAAAGGATGACGGAGACAGTTTTAACAACTATCGAAAATTTACCGAGCCGGTTATCCGTGCGCTCCATCATTTGGGTGTTGATGCTTCGCTTCAAGGACGCAACGATCTAGTGGTCGACGGGAAAAAGATTTCCGGCAATGCTCAATTTGTCACCAAAGGACGTATTTTCAGTCATGGAACGTTGCTTTTTGATGTCGATTTGGATCATGTGGCAGACGCTTTGCATCCAGATGCTGAGAAATTTAAATCAAAAGGAATTAAGTCCGTGCGCAGCCGAGTGACCAATATTCGTGAGCATCTGAATCAGGATATGACCATCCATGAATTTCGCGAGACACTGCTTCATTACTTGTTTGAAGGCAAAGAAGAGGTGCCCGAGTATGTGTTTACTGATGAGGACTGGGCACAAATCGTCGCGACGGCGCGAGCGCGCTATCGTAATTGGGACTGGGTTTTCGGAAAATCTCCGGCCTTCAACGTCCGAAAAGCTCAGCGGTTTACTGGCGGACGAATCGATCTGCGGCTTGACGTGAAGCACGGCTTAATTGAACAAGCTGTGATATTCGGCGACTTTTTCGGGCAAGGCGATGTCAAAGATTTTGCAGCGCAGCTGAAGGGCCTTCGCTATGAACCAAAAGAAATCGAAAAGTTTCTTAATACAATCAATGTGGCCTTTTATTTCGGTAAAATCAGTAAAGAAGAACTGCTCTCTGCGTTTGTTTAATCTACCCGTTGCGGTTTTGTGCAGCATATCGCTTTGAAAAATCGGACATAAGCGTCGTTCAAGCGCATCGTGCCATACTTTGTTTACCTGTTATCCGAAAGCTTGCTAGTGGTAGGATGAAGCTTGTTCTAAAACACTTGCGGACAAACTACATTTAGAATAAACGGTCCGCATGCGGAGAGGGCGGCTGCATTTCTGGTAGCGAGAGGGAGGATTTCCTTGAAAAAAGCAGTTTCGATTTTTTCGATTAGCTACGTGATTTATCTATTATTCATCGGTTTCTATTTTTTTATTGGGGCACGTTCCGGAATTCCAAGCAGTGTCAAAGGCTCACCGGCCGATCCGTCCTATTTCATGAATGCACATCAGCTTGCTGAAAGCAGTCAGATTAATCCGTGGCGCCATTTCATTTCATTCGCATCGATTCCGCTTGAGTGGGCAATCTATTTTTTTGTCCTGCTATCCGGGTTCTCCCGTTGGCTGAGGAATCTGGCCGAACATCTGTCGCGCTTTTTTATTGTTCAAATGTTCATCTGCTTTCTTGCGCTGACATTGGTTTCGGCGATTATTTTCCTACCCATTGATTTTGTTTCCTATCAGATCTCGCTCGCTTATGGAATTTCTGTTCAACCTTTGTCAGATTGGTTGAAAGATCAAGCGATCAGCATCGGCGTCGACGGTTTGATCGGTTTTATCAGTATGACGGCAGTGTTCTTTTTTATCCGCCGCAGTCCGAGACATTGGTGGTTCCCGGTATGGCTTTTATCGGTACCTTTTATTATTTTTATGATGTATGTTCAGCCTGTGGTCATTGACCCGCTTTATAATCATTTTCAAAGCCTTCAAGACGGCACGTTAAAGCGTGAGATCTTAAATATGGCGGCACAGGCGGGGATCCCGGCGAATAACGTCTATCAGGTAGACATGTCGACGCAGACGCATGCAATGAATGCATATGTGAATGGCATTGGTTCCCATCTGCGTATTGTTTTGTGGGATACAACGATACAACAACTGACACATCAGCAGGTGCTTTTTATTATGGCACATGAAATGGGCCACTACGTGATGCACCATATCGTTTGGGGGACGTTTGCCGCGCTTGCCGCGTTATTCATTGGACTTTTTCTCACGGCAAAATTATTGCTATGGTCCGCCCAAAAGTGGGGCGCGCGTCTCAATCTGCAGCATCCGGGCGACCTCGCTGCATTGCCACTCGTTTTGCTGATTTTCGCTCTGCTTTCCTTTGCTGGCGAACCGGCTCAGAATGCTGTTTCCCGTCATTTTGAAAGGCAGGCTGACAATTATGCGATCCAGATGACTCAGAATCGCCAATCGGGGATTACAGCGTTTCAGCGTTTATCAGCTGCTAGTCTCGGTGAAATAAATCCACCAACGCTTGTCAAATGGATTCAGTATGATCATCCACCAATGATGGAACGCATTCAGTTTCTGGAGAAGGTCAAGTTAAAGAAATAGTCCAGAAAGACAGGCATTCGTTTATAAAAACGACATACCGTTCGGTGACGGAAATTAAGGGAATCGATATTCTGTCCCTCATTCTGTTGAAATATGATATATTCTTCACGCAGAAATTTATTGAACCCCTTTTTTCACTTTCAGATTGTGCTAAACTAGGGAAAGCGGGAGTGTCAAACCGCCATTAGTCGTAAGGTTTTTGTTTCGAACGAATGTTGTTTTTAAAGCACCTAGCTGAATCTCGAAAGGGGTGAGCGTGCTTCAAGGAAAAGCAGGCTGATGAAGTTCGTGGACTGCCCGCGGTAAGCGATGCCCTGACAAAGCCAGCTGGATGAAATTAAGCGCAAAAAACAACGGCCAATCATAACAAAGCCGTAAATACTGTAAGAGAATAGAGGAAGAACGCATGGCAAATGAAAAGAAAACCGTCGCTGTGCTTTATGGCGGCAAGTCAACAGAATATGAGATTTCACTATTAACAGCATTCTCAGTAATTAACGCGATGGATAGAAATAAATATGATATTCTTCCAGTCCATATTCAGCAGGATGGACGTTGGATTGCTGGAGAAGTATTGAAAGATAAATTAGCCGATAAAAGTCAACTGCTGCTTGGCGATAACCCCGCCTTGGAAAACCAAGCAGAGCATTGGCTCGCACCCTCTGCCAAGACAACAGGAACTAAACGGCCGGATATTATTTTCCCACTACTCCATGGACCAAATGGCGAAGACGGAACGGTTCAAGGATTATTTGAATTGCTGAATATTGCTTATGTCGGATCGGGTGTTGCCGGATCAGCCGCTGGCATGGATAAAGTGATGATGAAAGACGTTTTTGCCGCCCACGATATTCCTGGACCGGATTATTTATCGGTTGCGAAGTATGATTGGGAGCAAGATGCGCCTACCATTATTCAGCAAATTAAAGAATTGATCGGTTACCCTTGTTTCATTAAACCGGCTAATTGCGGCTCTAGTGTTGGCATCAGCCGTTGCGTCAGTGAGACCGATGTATCAGCGGCAATTAATGAAGCATTTCGCTTCGATACAAAAGTAATTATTGAGGAACAGGTTAACGGTCGCGAAGTGGAAATCGGCGTTATTGGTAATCACAAGTTGGCTGTTTCTGTGCCTGGCGAGATTAAAACCCATTCGGCGGATTTCTATGATTATCAATCGAAGTATCAAGACGGAAAAAGTACGTTGATCATTCCGGCGGAGCTAGACGAAAAAGTACTAGCAGAGCTGGAAGATGTCGCTAAGAAAGCATTCCGAGCGCTCAATTTGTCCGGACTTGCCCGTTGCGACGTCTTTATTCGCGAGAAGGATCAGCGTGTTCTTTTGAACGAGGTCAACACAATGCCGGGATTTACGCAATACAGTATGTTCCCGTTGCTTTGGAAGCACACAGGTTTGCCTTATGATCAGTTAATCGAGAAACTGATCGAATTGGGACTTGAGCGCCATGCAGATAAGCAGACAATTCAATACCGTATCAATCCGTGAGTTTTCCGTTCTCTAAACCAAACGAATAAAAAGTGTGTATAAGTGATAGAAAGCGCCGCTTGAAGCTGGAAGAAATGACTTCAAGTGGCGCTTTTTTTCTGGATATTCTAACACATAAAGATTGTATATGATTGTGAATTCGCTTAAGAATATATTTAGTCGTGTACGGATTGAACAGATTGCACGTAAACACATAAGCTTTCGCGTGCTCGCCGAAGAGCAGGACAAGTGAACCCCGCAGATTAGCCTGTTTGAGGAGACTCACGGATCGCCCGCGGCAAGCGAGCAGCCGAAGCGCAATTGATGCAGAAGAGACTAATTAAGTATTTGAACAGTCAGTGTTTTGACGCCGAAATTCAATGCCTCACCTTGTGTTGCAAAATGAACATCAATTCGATTCCCTTTTATTGCGCCACCGGTATCGGCAGCCAGATAAACGCCAAAACCGGGGATCATGACGCGTGATCCAAGCGGAATAACGGATGGATCCACAGCGATAACGCGAGCGCCGGGATTGCTACCGAGGTCAAAGCCGGTTGCCGTTCTCCCGCTTAGCGCGTAGCTAGTCGCAAGAACGGTGATTGATCGGCCGGTTTTAGCAGCCGGTGCATTACTTTGCGGTTGATAGGATTCATTTTGAACAGCAGGCTGATTTTTCTTCTGTTGTTCTTTCTCCCGGGCTGCTTTAGCAGCGGCTTCTGCGGCGGCTTTCGCTTCAGCTTCTTTTTTGGCTTGTTCGGCGCGCGCTTTTTCTTTCTCTACTTTTAATTCCTCAGCTTTAATTGATGCGAGCTGTGTTTGATACGCCTTGTATTCAGAGGTATTTCGGAAAACATCAAAAAGCGCGGTCTTCGTCGCTGCGCCGACAATTCCGCTATCAGTAATATTGCGATCAATTTGAAAGGCGCTAACTGCAGCAAAAGTATTTTTGTCGAAAAAGCCGTTGATGCTACCATTATAATACCCCAACTGATGAAGTACACCCTGTAATCGGGCTACAGAACCGTTCGACGCGCCTTGCTGCAGCAGTCCATTACCAAAAATATTTTCATTTGCATGACGAACGGAAAGACTGGACGGACGGACGATCGAGAATCCGGCGGACTGGGTGTAATCTTGAAGATCGTTCGTTTTAACTTCGTGATTATCATTTGTACTGCTCGTTTTTGCATTGACAATTGCCGTTGGCGTCATCATTCCCATGAAGACCGTCAAACTTGTCATGGCCGTCAGCCCTTTAATGATATTCATTCGGGTAAACCTCCTTTGGATGCACAAAAGAATCGTATTCGTTCTCTATGTCCAAACGTAATTGTAAGCGTTGAATATATCAGTTGGATTGAAGCAGGATTACAGTTCTGTAACAGCAAGATAGAATCGTTCGATTTTGTCAAGGGTTTTTCGACGGAATTTTACCTCTTTTTTACGAAAAATGTTGTATTTCAGAAAATGCGCGCGGATCGTGACGCTGCGCGTGGTCTCATTGCGAATGAGCCACACTGTATACAGAAAAAATAATATTTGACTAAAGAAATGTGGTTCAGCTTGGTAAACAATCGGTAATTGCTTTATGATGGAAAAAGTAAAGGAACTGAATTCGCCCGTTTATTCGGACAAACCTATTGGGGGCAGCAAAGTGGAAGCAAAAAGAGCAAACGAATCCAGGGCAGTGACATCCGTACATGTTTTGCCCAGCGATACGAATAATCATGGGACCTTTTTTGGTGGTAAATTGATGATGTATGTGGACAATATTGCGGCCATTTCGGCGATGCGTCACGCACGTCAGTTAGTGGTAACCGCTTCAATAGACTCTGTCGATTTTCTCTATCCAATCAAGGTGGGTTCCTCCGTTTGCCTTGAGGCGATTGTGACATGGACGCATCACACATCAATGGAAGTTTTCGTGAAAATTATTACCGAAGATTTAATGTCTTCAGAACGCACGCTATGCACAACGTGTTTTCTCACGTTTGTTGCGCTTGGCGACGATGGTAAGCCTGTGTCTGTTCCGAAAGTCATTCCGGAAAGTGAAGAAGAAAAACTTTTATACAATAGCGCGGAGAAACGTTATTTGCATCGAAAATCAAGAAGAAGTGAAACGAAAACATTTGCGTCCAACGTTTCGTTGGAAAGGCCTTGGGACCGTTAAAAAGCGTCTCCGTTTCTGTCCACACAAATAGTCGATCGCCGCATATGATATAGTGCTTGAACAGTATCCCTGTTCAAAATATCGGAAAAGGAGCGATTGTCGCTATGGGTGCAACTACTGGCGGACTGAACAGCGGTTTCGCGTTAATCGTTGTATTGTTCATTTTGCTTATTATTGTAGGGACGGCTTACGTTTATTAATCAAACAAAAATCCTTGACCTGAGGAACACGATCAGCAAAAGGTAATAAAGATCAAAAAAAGCATCCGATTTACAGTCGGATGCTTTTTGTTCAGTTGAATATTAACAATAAAATAGAAAATATTTCAAAGGGATTAAAAACGTGCTCAGGCAGCGGTCCTTTTGCCAATAAAACTCTTCAGCCGCAAGCAAACCGGAAGAATTAATAGGGTTAGCGCCACGCCTTTCAGAAGATTGAAAGGCATCACACCGTACACGATCAGCGTGATCAAACTGTGAATGCTATGATTTGCTGCCTGCGCGGCACCAACTGCAGCATTGACACTAAAACCAAGGAAAAAGGCATAGCCAGGGAAAATAATATAATAGTTGGCAACAGACATGATTACTGTCATAACAAGCGTGCCTACGATCATTCCGAGGCTGAGCGAGAGTAAAGAATAATGGCGTCGATAGAAAAGCCATGAGATGACAATTAATATTGATCCTGCAGCGAAATTTGCCATTTCACCAATCGGAACAACAGTCAGTGAACTAGAGAGAAGTACGTGCAAGACATTTTTGATGGCCTCAATCAGGATACCTGCTCCAGGTCCGAGCAGAATGGCGCCGATAAGCGCCGGAAGATCGCTAAAGTCAAGCGTCAGAAATCCTGGGAGCATTGGTACGGGAAAAGCAATTAACATAATCAGATAGCCAATCGTTGAGAGCAGTGAAACCAATACTAATTTCTTCAAAGATACTTTCTTCAAAATGATTCACCCCACAAATTGTTTTTGGGGATGATGTTTGGTGGCGTTTTGAACGGTGGTCTGCGACTTCAGGTACAGTTTTCTGAGAAATAAATGTTGCAGCAAATAAGAAAGCCCAAAGGAATGATTCCTTTGGGCTTTTTCTCGAAACTGAAATCGAACTGCATCACAAAATAAACAGTTCTCTGAAAATGCAGAGACAGCCATGCAAGAATAAAGCTGTGCCTCACATCATCCTTCTTTCATCCAGACTGTACTGTCGGTTCCGGTTTCTCACCGGATCTGCCTTACGGCTCGCGGACTCCGGACTTTTGTCCGATACCGCCGGTCGGGAATTTCACCCTGCCCTGAAGGAATTTACTATTCAACTGACGCTTTCAGTATAGCCTACTGGTGGTAAAAATGCAAAACAAAGTGCCTTAAATAAAATAATCGAGAAGCAAACCGACCGATAGAAGGATACCGAATAAGGTTTGCATTTGTGCGGTCGCTTTCATAGCAGGCATCAGTTGAATCGATTTTGTCTTACCACGAAACAATTTTGTTGCTTGAATGGCTTTTGGAAGACTGGCAAAAACGATCAGCAACCAGGCAGAATCAACCTGTAAGATCATCAGGCCGACTATCCACAAATAGGAAAAAGCGAAGAGAGCTGCTAGAACATTGATCGCTCGGCTACGCCCTAGTAAAATTGGTAAAGTTCTGCGCCCTTTCTCTTTATCGCTGTCGAGATCGCGAATATTATTTGCCATATTGATGCTACCGACAAGGATGCCGATTGGCAAGGAAAGCAAGATACAATTCAGTGTCAGGTTCTCTGTCTGGATAAAGAATGAAATCCAGATAATAAAAACACCCATGAATAATCCGGAAACCAGTTCGCCAAGCGGTGTATAAGCAATTGGACGCGGTCCTCCTGAGTAGAGGTAGCCGGTTAGAATGCATATCATGCCGGCAAGCGCGATCCACCAGCTGCTCCGCCAGCAGATATAAATCCCGATGAGCATCGCAGTAAAGCAAAGGACGAAGGCAAGATGGAGAATTGTTTTCGGTCGAAATCCGTCACGGACAATGCTACCACCAATGCCGACCGATTCCGCTGTATCAAGTCCGCGTTTGAAGTCGAAATATTCATTGAACAGGTTTGTTGCAATTTGAATAAGAATTGATGCTAGAAGCATCGCGATAAAAAGTGGGATGTCTGGGTGTTTCAGTGGCAGAACCATAGCTGTCCCAAGTGCCACCGGTACAATGGAGGCCGTTAATGTATGCGGCCGCATCATTAGCCACCACTTTCTAAACCCTGTATTTCTTTCAAGATACTTTTCGCCCATATGACGGTTTCCCCCCGACCGATTATAAGCAGCGCTGTGTCGTATCATAGATTCAAAGAATAATTCTGTTAAATTAAATAATCAGTTGCTGGCTTAAATCGACAAAATAAGTACAATTTTAGTTTATGGAAAGAGCCAAAGTGTGTCAATGAGAAAATACTGGGCAAGTCTGAGTAGATGTATCAAGCGGCGTGCAGATCTGCCGCTTTATGTATCCATGAAGTCCTACCTTTTCCGCATCAATAAGAGATGTGAAAAGGCAGTTCTTCATGGTCTATTGATCGGAACAGAATCGTTCAAGGGTTTGACAGCGGTAGGCGGAGAAGAAAATCAAAAATGAGAATAAGGGGAACGGCTAAAAACAGAATGATTAAATACTCGGAGCTGCAGCAGCTGTTGGTGATGTCGACGTTTCGGGATGCGGCAACTCATTTGGAAACTTCGAATTGAGCAAGGAGCGTAGCGTCGCGCATTCATCGTCATTGAGCGTGATGCCTCTGCCCATTTTTTTCTTGTCGGGCGCCCAGCTGCGCAAATCATATTTTGCTTCCCGGTTATTCCAGCTGACAAGATTAAGTTCCTTAGTCCAATTGCTGCTTTCGGTTGAAAGAATGCCGTAGTGCTTAAGAATTGAAAAATGAACACTTGAATCTGGATTTGAAGCCATACCAATCACCTCTGTAAGTTAATTTGAACAAATGTTCTGTAAATAGTATATATAGAAACATATGTTCTGTCAACAAGAAAATGAATTCGCTTTCTTTCCTGACTCGAGGCCCCGGCGAAGCTAAGTCTTTCTCATCGATGTTACGATTCATGAAAAATGAATGTTTATCCAGACCATTGCTATAATTTCAGCGATCTTTGGCCAAAAGGCAAAAGTGTTTTGCTATACTATTTATATGAAAAGACAGCGCTCGATAGTTTGCAAGAAGAGTGCTCCCGGGTGCTGTAAAAAAAATCATATGGGTAAAATCCGTGGTGGGAGAGGCGTTTGCATGCTCCGTTATACTTTGGCAATAATTCGCAGTAGGAATGAAGTACTTATGATCAATCGCAATAAAGCACCTTGGCAGGGATGCTGGAACGGAATCGGTGGCAAGTTGGAACCTGGCGAGTCGCCTGTTACTTGCGTTACTCGTGAAATATGGGAAGAAACTGGCTTGAAAGTCAATGAACCGCTTTATCGTGGAATTGCCAGCTGGAATCCCACGGGAGAACCGTTACAAGGGATGTATCTCTATCTTATCGATTTGCAGGATTGTGATCGGCCAGCCTCTCCGGTTGCGACCCGCGAGGGCATTTTGGACTGGAAAGCGATCGACTGGATAGTCGCTGAGGAAAATTTCGGCGCGGTCCCAACACTGCGCTATTTAATGCCCGATATCCTTGATCCAGACACTTATCCAGCGGCAGAATTTCATTTTGATTTTGAAGGGGATGTGATTTGCAGTACAGAAAAGCGTGCTTTGCCTGAAGATTTTTTATTCAGTCATTCAAATTGACTGCATTCACAACATCAGTAAGCGGATAAGTAACATGAAACAGGCGAAGATGCCCATGGCAAAAAGAATCCAGTAATCGGCGCCCATCATACCCAGCAACCAAGGTAACAGTAACAAATAAACACCGGCAAGCATGATCATTACTGCGGCAGAAATGAAAAATTTTCGGCTCAGTCGTCGAACTTTCGGCTGGAAAACGAATGGATGGAAGCGTATGGTGCCAATCAAGATAAAAAGACCAATTGCGATTAAAATGACCCCTTCGGCAAATGATGGATAAGAAAGTAGCATAAACGATCACTCCGATCGAATAGCCAGCGCATTGTTGCAAAAATGACTTGGCTACGTCAAGTTTTTTTTAAAAGCTTGATGTAAAAGATTCTATGTGTAAAATGCAGCCGAAGCATGTTAGTCGCAAAAATGATTTGGCTAAGCCAAGTTTTTCTTATTATACATGTTCATCGATGAGCTTGGAATGTATGCTGCAATTTACAGTATTAAAGGCAACCAGTTACTGTTTTTCTGCATGAACAGTAGTTTCCGGCAAATCAGCAGTACAATGCGCACATTTTGTCGCCTGGATAGGGATGGATGAGAAGCAATAAGGACAGGACTTGGTTGTCGCCGGGTCTTCTTTTTTTAAACTGAACTTATTAATCAATCGGACGGCAAAAAAGATAACAAAAGCAATAATCAGGAAGTTAATCACATGATTGAGAAACAAGCCATAATTGATGGTCGGCGCCCCTGCTTTTTGAGCGGCGGCGAGATTGGGATAGGGATGTCCGGTTAGATTGATATAAAGATTGCTGAAATCCACTTTCCCGAGAAGTAGGCCGATTGGTGGCATAACAACATCTTTGACGAGCGAACTGACGATTTGACCGAATGCTGTACCAACAATAATGCCGACAGCGAGATCGATGACATTGCCTCGTGCAAGAAATTTTTTAAACTCATCAAATATCTTCATTAAACTTCCTCCTAAAAAATGATTTCTTAACCAGGCACTGTGGAAGAGCAAGTCTGAATAAGATTAGCAAGGATGTGCACCCTACGTTTCAAGGGGGTGATCCGGGTGAAGAATGGTAAATTCATCTATATTATCGCTGCTTTGCTACTTGTTTTTGTCGTTGCTTATGAACACCAGTCCAATCATCATGTGGCGGCTAAAGAAGGAGAATCTCAGAAGATAATTGTTCCGCTGATCAATGCGAAAAATGAACAGATGGGTGAAGCTGTGCTCACACAGACAGCAAAGGGCGTACGAATTGCTTTAAAAGTTGAAGGCTTGAAACCGGGCATTCACGCCATTCATTTTCATGAAAATGGTGTTTGCACACCACCGGATTTTATGTCCGCAGGCGGGCATTTTAATCCAGATGAAAAGAAACACGGTCTTGAAAATCCTAATGGGCCGCATGCGGGTGATATGCCTAATATTTTTGCGGATAGCCATGGTAGAGTCAACACAGTTATCTTTAATTCACGGGTCACGCTAGAGGAAGGGCAAAAAAATTCATTGCGTGATGCAGATGGGTCTGCTCTGATTATACACGAGTACGGTGATGATCAAGTCAGCGATCCGGCAGGTAATTCAGGCGCACGCGTTCTATGCGGGGTCATTAAATAAACGCTTTTCCTCGAGTGTCCGCCAGATCGGGAAAAACGAATTTTGATGCCAGACGTGCACTTGAGCGGCTTTCTGATGCAAACAAGGCTGCACCGAGCGATGATTCGCATCGGGCGGCCTTGTTTGCTCTTTCTGTCAAAGATTTCAGTCAGCCAGCAAGGACAGCCCGCCGTCAACAGTCAGCGTCTGTCCGCGAATCATAAAAGCGGCGGGCGTGCATAGAAAATATACAGCTTCCGCCAAATCTTCAGGTTCAACGATTCGCCCGGCGGGATTGTGCTCGGCAGCTTGCTGCAATAATTCCTCTCGGTTCGGAAAATGCTTCAGCGCATCGGTATCAACGGCACCGCCAGAAACCGTGTTCACTGTTATATTCATTGGAGCCAAAGCGACAGCCAGATAACGTGTGATTGCTTCCACTGCAGCCTTTGAAACACCTACGACGACATAGTTTGGCAAAGCACGCACAGCACCAAGACTTGATAAGGCGACAATATGACCGCCGCCGACGTTTTCCATCATCTTCGCTGCTCGTTGCGCAGCGAAGAGATAGGCCTTGGCGTTAATATCCTGCGTCCAATCCCAGTGTTTCTCCTGTATTTCCATCAATGGCCGTTGAACACCTGACGCGGCATTATTGATGAATACATCCAAGCGTCCAAATTCATTTTGGATTTCTTGAAAAAGCGAATCAATCTGTGTCATTTCACCTATATTTGCTTTGACAAGTAGGACACGCACCTTATATTTATTTTCAATTTCACGTTTTGTTTCTTCCGCGGCTGTTGCTTTGCGTGCAAAGTTAAGCACAAGATGATAGCCGTTTTGTGCAAATTTCTCAGCGATTGCTTTGCCAATTCCGCGTGTTCCCCCGGTTATCAGCGCAACTTTTTGATCCATGAAAAGGTTCCTCCTCAGCAGACTTGCTTCACCCAGTATAGCAAATCAACAGTTCAGGCGACAATCTTTACGGGAAGATTGTATGGAAAAAGGAACTTTAGTGATTTTTCCTGGTGAATGGGGTATGATAAAGTCGACTAATCGTATGGATTGAATGGAAGTCAAGACGGAAATGAGGCGTTTCAAATGGTAATTGTCTCTCTCAGCTTGGCACTTGTTGTCTGTGCCATTTTCTATTTCATTTTCTCATTAACGCAGATTGCGAAGCGCCTGAATGGCACTTTAGCTGATTTATCGAAAACAACGGAGAAGTTTCGAGAGAAGGGCGAAGCGCTTGCTAAAGAAAAGAACCGATTGGATCATACACTTTCATTAATCAAATTGAATCTGGTTTCCGATAAAGAGAAGATGCAGCGGACGTCCCGGCAGGTGCAGCAATTTACCAATTTAACACATGATGATGTGTACAAACTGAAGAAAGCAATAAAAAGGAAAGCATGAATCGATTTATGGTTCATGCTTTCTCTATTCAGTATCACGAGTAGGGACGACTTCAAATGTGGGTTCAATGTCGATTTTTAGGTTTCCATGAACAGCTTTCGCAATCATGCAGTTCAGTTCTGCATGATGGATGCATCGGAGCAAGTTTTCGCGCAAGTGCTCGCTTGGTTGTCTGTTTAAATGGATGACTGGATAATGAATTACTTTTTCAAAATGGAGACCGCCCATTTTTGTGACGATTCCTCTGGAGTGGATTGAAATATGATGATAATCGATGCCTTCTTTGTCAAGACCGATGCCGAGCGTGATGACATAACATGAAGCAAGAGCACTTAACAGGAGTTCATCCGGGTTTGTGCCCGCACCTGTACCGCCCATGGCGGAATCAACCGCAAGACCGGTCGCGAAACTTTTCGTTTGGATTTGTCCGCTTCCGTTCCAGGATCCATGCCAAGAACCGTTTGTCGTAAACGTGAAATCCTTCATGAGAATGCCTCCTCTTTAGAAAAACTAAGTTTAAATTTAATGTTGTTTTTCTGACCAATGGCAATGTTTGAGACGCTTGCGGGAAAAGCGAGCTAAGTGAGCCCCCGCAGATTCCAGCCTGTTTGAGGAGGCTCACGGATCGCCTGCGGCAAGCGAACACATGGCAATTAACGTTTAAAAACAACCGCATATTTTAGCAAAGGCTTTAAAAATAGAGAAATATCAATTACTTGTATGCGCTTGCTTGACTTTATTATACTATGTCTCTTTTGGGGCAGCACACATTTCATCAATCCAAAGATTAGCAAATTATCAAAATGTCGGCAAGAATTACGAAATTAATTTTTTCCACTTGTTTCAAGTTCAGCAGTTGAAAAAATGAGTATGCGGAAATAGGACAAATAATACAATGGTTCTATGAAGAAAAAGCTGAGAGGATCTGATCTTTTGAATCAGAAACGGAACACGCCGCAACCCATTCTCACAAGTCTATGGTTTATTCTGAGTGGGCTATTGGTTTATCTTGTTTTAGAGATAGTCATCCATTGGCCGTCCGTCAACCGCTTTGATCGAGGATTTCTCGTTTCGCTAGATCCGCTACGCGTTGGCTGGATGATACCTTTGATGCGACATGTGACACAATTTGGATCTGCAAATTTTCTATTGCCTTTGATTTTCGCTATTTCGCTCTTTTTTTTAATTAAGAAGCGATTTATTGCGGCGCTTGTCTTGCCGTTGATGTTTTTTCTGGAAAGCTGGCTCAACGATTTTCTGAAGAACCAGGTGATGCGCGACCGACCCGATTTGACACATTTGGTTCATGCGACCGGTTATAGCTTCCCAAGCGGTCACGCGATGAATGCGGCAACAACTTTTGGACTGATTATCTTGCTGCTTCTGCCGCATCTTCACAAGAAGTGGATGAAAAGACTTTGTCTGGCAACGGGCATCTTGACCATTTTGCTTATCGGATTCAGCCGCCCGTTTTTGAGGGTTCACTTTCTGACAGATATTCTCGCTGGTTACGCGGTGAGCGCGGTCCTGATCGGATTTTCAATGATTGTTCTCTACTTAGCTGACTGAAATTCGGGTAGACGCTTCCTGGCTTTTTTTATTTTCAATATGATAAAATAGATATCTAGTCGTGCCAATTACAGGAGTGATTAAAATGAGTAAAAAAGGATATATTCTCTTAGCGAATGGCAAGAAGGTTGAATTTGACCTCTTTCCTAATGAAGCACCGAACACTGTGGCAAATTTTGAGAAATTGGCAAACTCCGGTTTTTATAACGGGTTAACCTTTCACCGAGTAATCCCGGGCTTTGTCAGCCAAGGGGGCTGTCCGCGCGGTGATGGAACAGGCGATGCAGGTTACACAATCAAATGCGAGACAGAGGGCAATCCGCATAAGCATATTCAAGGTGCCATTTCGATGGCCCATGCGGGTAGAGATACAGGCAGCTGCCAATTTTTTATTGTCCATGAACCGCAGCCGCATCTTGATGGCGTTCACACGGTTTTTGGACAGGTTACAAGTGGTATGGAAGCAGTGCTTGAAATGAAAAACGGCGATGTTATGGAAAAAGTCGAAGTCATTGATGACTGATAGAATTCAAAACGTTATTTTCGCCTGAGGAAAGAGCCGAGCAGGCTCTTTTTTTTTACCCTGAGCGCCGAATCAGGTATGCTAGAACTATAAATATATTGATGAGGAGTGATACGATGCCAACTTGTAATGTCGGTTTGCAGATTCTGCCATTTTCTAAGAATAAAGATACATACGCGCTCGTGGATAAGGCGATCGAAACAATTCAACAGTCCGGTGTCAAATATGAGGTTACGGCGTTGGAAACCATTCTTGAAGGAGAGCTGGACACGCTACTGGACGTTGTGAAACAAACGGTGCTGGCGACGGTAGCAGCAGGGGCAGATGAAGTCGCGGCTGAGGTAAAAATTCACTATCGTCCGCAAGGAACATCGATTGAAGAAAAAGTGGGGAAATATCGCAAGAATTGATAAGTATGGATTTAATACGGCTCCTATTGTTGAAAACGCTCAACTGGTGGGAGCCGTTGCTTTTGTTCAAGGATAATAATGGATAAGCTCTTGCGCAAGAACTGTAGCGAAGGCACCAAACACCTGCGGGAATAGCGTGCCAGCGAAGCCCCGCAGATTCTAGCTTGTCTGAGGAGGTTCGCGTTGCGCCTGCGGCAAGCGAACACATGGGGAAGAAACGATTAAACACAGCAGCAGATTTTAGCAAAGCCAAGGAAATAAAAAATGAATGCCGTTGTACGAACAAATGTTCTTGTATGCTATAATAATGATACATCATTTCAATGAACGGAGGAGAGAGTTATGTCGGTGCGCTTTATCCTTGGCAGAGCGGGAACCGGAAAAACGAGCGAATGCATGAATGAAATTCGCGAAAAGCTGCATGATCGTCCAACGGGTTCACCACTAATTTATCTTGTTCCCGAACATATGACCTTTGCTGCAGAATATGGCTTTGCGTCGACGCCGGATTTAGGCGGAATGACGCGGCTAAATGTTTATAGCTTTCCGCGTCTCGCGCTACGCGTCCTTCAACACGCGGGTGGTATGACGCGTTTGCATTTGGATGAAGCCGGTATTGCTATGCTACTACGCAAAATTGTAATGAAACGCGGCAACGATTTTCGCCTTTTCGGCAATGCGGCTGAACAAAATGGCTTTTTTAAGCTGCTGGCAGATACATTAGCCGAATTCAAACAATATTGCTTAACACCGGATCAGGTGCATGGACACGCTGAAACGTTGGAAGCACCAAGCGGCAATCAAGACGTGCGGGATAAACTTTATGATCTGTCGCTCATTTATCAGGAATTTGAACAGTCGCTACTCGGCAAATATGTAGATGGTGAAGACTATATAAAACTGATGTGTGAGAAGATTCCTGATGCTGCGTTTCTGAAAAATGCAGAAATCTGGATCGATGGTTTTCAGACAATGACGCCCGAAGAACAATTGGCGGTTGAATGTCTGATGACGGCCGCACCGCGCGTCACGATTCTGCTTGGCTGCGACCAGATATATGATCGAGCCCCTGATCACTTTTCCCCTTTCCGTCATCCTGCAAAACTTTTTCTCAGTTTAAAAGAAAGAGCCGAATCAGACGGTATAGCCATCGAGCCGATCCGATTGAAAACTAAGATTTTGCGGGGCAAAGATTCTGCTTTGGAACATTTGAACACAGCATTCGGTAATTTTTCCAGAAAACCAGTCTACCAGACGGTTGGACTGACACTGACAGAAGCGATCAACCGTCGCGAAGAAGTGGAACAGACCGCGCGCGCCATCATCCGCCTTGCCCGTGATAAAGCTATCCGCTATCAGGAAATGACCGTGGTCGTCCGCCATCTACAAGATTACCGTGACTTGGTTGAGACTGTCTTTTCAGATTATCGCATTCCGCTGTTTATCGACCAAAAGAAACCGATGCACCATCATCCTTTAATTGAATGCGTTCGCTCCGCACTTGAAGTGATTCAACAGAACTGGCGGTATGAACCCGTATTCCGTTGTATCAAAACTGATTTATTTATTCCTGCGGGCAGCAGTGACGAAGAGGAACGGGAAGCTTTTGATCGTCTGGAGAATTACGTGATGGCTTACGGTATCTATGGAAGAAAGAGATGGAACGGGGCAAAAACCTGGAATTGCCGGCAGTACCGTGGACTTGAGGAAAAGCAGCGTCAGGAAACGCCAGAAGAACGGGCGATGCAAAATGAACTAAATCGCGCGCGACGCCTTATTGCTAAACCACTAGCTGCTTTTGAAGATGCACTGCGAAAGGCAACGTCAGTAAGCGATCAATGCGCCGCAGTTTATCAGTTTCTGAGTGATTTAGCGGTTCCGCAAAAGCTGAGTCTTTGGGCGCATCAAGCGGAAGCGCAGAACCGATTAGAAGACGCAAAAGCGCATCGTCAGGCATGGAACGCATTGATGAATCTTCTTGATCAATGCGTCGAAGGCGCAGGCGAAGAAGCGATGCCGCTGCAATGGTTTTGCGACGTTTTGGACACAGGTCTCGATCAGTTGCAGTTTGCCCAGGTCCCCCCGGCACTCGATCAGGTGCAGATCAGCACGATGGATCGTCTACGAGCCGCCGACTGGAAGGCGGTTTTTGTCTTGGGAATTAATGAAGGCATTATACCTGCGAAACCGGTGCAGCAAGGGTTGTTTTCCGATGAGGATCGCAACCTCTTGGAAGCGAGCGGCATGCATGTGGCAGAAGGTGATGAGGAGCAAATGGCATTGGAAAATGAATGGATATATCGTGCATTCACCTTGCCATCCGCCGCACTTTTTCTCTCCTATCCGTTGGCATCCGAAGACGGTGAGTCGCTCAAACCTTCGCCACTTATCGGAAGAATCCAAAGGTTGTTCCCCGATTTGGCAGTTAACGTTGCGCTTTCAGAGCCGCGAATGCTTGATGAAAAAGAACAGATCATGTTTATCAACCAGCCAAGAAAAACACTCAGTTATCTTGCCGCCCAAATCCGCGAATGGCAGCGTGGCTATCCAATTTCGGATATCTGGTGGGACAGTTATAATTGGCTGAACGCGCACGGTGAGTGGGCGACGATCAGCCGCTTGGTTTTATCGAGCCTGTTTGCGACAAATGATGAGAAGTTAAGCGAAGCGACCGCGCAGGAATTGTACGGTGACTCACTTAGAGGCAGTGTTTCGCGGCTGGAATTATTCAATGCTTGTCCATTCTCACAATTTGCCTCTTACGGATTGAAGCTTCGCGAGCGGGAAGTGTATCAGCTCGCTGCTCCAGATATCGGTCAACTGTTCCATCTCGCAATCAAGCAAATGACGGAGAAAGTCATGGAGCGTGCAAACGGTTGGGCAGATTTAACGCCTGAATTATGCGATCAGCTGGCACGAGCCACGGTGCAACGCCTTGCGCCACAACTACAGCGTCAGATTCTAAACAGCTCGAGCCGCTATCAATATCTTGAATATAAATTGGAGCAAGTGATTGCCCGCGTTGCTCGCGTGATGCAGCGCCAGGCAGAGACAAGTCGCTTTACGCCGCTCAGTCTCGAAATGCCTTTTGGCCCAGGTCAACCGATTCCGCCGCTCGTTTTTAAACTACGAAACGGAAGCACAATGCAAATTGTTGGACGGATTGATCGCGTGGATAAGGCTGAAGTGGACGACCGGCTGATGCTACGGATTGTTGACTATAAATCAAGCACAAGAGATTTAAGCCTGACCGATGTTTATTATGGGCTTGCTCTGCAAATGCTTACCTATCTTGATGTTGTGGTTACCAATTCCGAGAAATGGCTAGGGAAGAAAGCAAATCCGGCCGGTATCCTTTATTTTCATGTCCACAATCCATTCCTTAGTCTGACAGAGAAAATGAGTGAGACCGAAATTGAGGATCAATTATTTAAGTCTTTCAAAATGAAAGGCTTGCTTCTTGCCGACCGCGCGACCCTGCTTCAGATGGATCAAATTGCTGACGGGGCGACATCAATGATTGCCCCCTTTGGCTTTAAAAAGAGCGGTGATCTGTATAAAAGTTCCTCGGTCGCCACGTCTGATGAATTCGAGGCGATGCAGCGCTATACGCAGAAAAAAATCGAAGAAGCGGGTAATCAGATAACTGAAGGAAATATTTCAATTGCGCCTTATCGGCTCAAACAGCAGGTGCCTTGTACGATGTGTACGTTCCGGGCTGTCTGCCAGTTTGATCAGTCGCAGAACGGCAGTGGTTACCGTAACTTGCAGCAGAAACCGGATGAATGGCTGATGCGGCAGATAGAAGAGGGGGCACGAGCAGATGACGAAAAGTAAACCGGAAAATAGCCACTGGACCGAGGCGCAGTGGCGGGCGATAACCGCTGAAGGGCACGATCTGCTCGTTGCCGCAGCTGCCGGATCGGGAAAAACGGCTGTTCTTGTGGAACGAATCATCCGTAAAATCATGGATCAGCAGCAGCGGACAAGTTTGGACAGCTTGCTCGTTGTAACGTTTACGAAAGCAGCGGCAGCGGAAATGAGGGAGCGGATTAGTCGGGCAATCGATCGGAAACTGAGTGAAAACCCTGCCGATCTTTATTTGCGCCGTCAGCAGGCATTGCTCGGAAAAGCGTCAATCATGACGCTCCATTCATTTTGTAGCTCAGTGATTCGTCGTTTTTATTATAAAAGAGAAATCGATCCAAATTTTCGGCTTGTTGATGAAGTAGAAGCCGCATTAATTCGCGAAGAAGTCCTTGACACCACTTTGGAGAATTACTATCAGACAGGTGACACTGAATTTTTCCGGTTGGTGGAACGTTATTCAGGTGATCGGAGCGATGATGCGCTTCGTAGCTTGATTTTCAGGCTCTATGACTTTTCGCGCAGCGATCCATGGCCAGAGAACTGGCTGGACCAAATGGCAGCAGCATATCGTCAGAATGAAGAACGCTTAATCGACGATTTCAGCTGGGCACAAGATTTAAAACGATCAGCAGCGATACATTTGCAAGAAGCCGTTTCTGAACTGCGCGAAGCGCTTAATCTCTGCCATGATCCGCAAGGTCCTGCAGTCTATGCGGAAACAATCGAAGCGGATTTGGTGAATTTGAGTAGTTTGCCAGATGTCGCCATGTCAAAATGGTCAGACATCCGCTCGGCAGTCCTAGCGCTTACCTTTGGCAAATTAAAAATATGCCGCGATAAATCTGTTGATGAGGTGCTGAAAGAACAGGTCAAAAAAGCGCGAGATCGGGTCAAAACAATAATCGCCGACTTGCAGAACGACTGGTTTCGCCGTACTGCAGATGAAAGCCTTGCGGATTTAGCGGATATGGCTGGATCAGTCAAGATGATGCGTGCAATCATTGCTGATTTTTCCAAGGCTTATCAGGCAGAAAAGCGGAAGAAAGGGTTGCTTGATTTTAACGACTTGGAACATAATTGTTTGGCGGTTCTGCGCAGTGTTGATTCAGTGCCGGGACGTGAAATTCCCTCAGAGGCAGCTCAGTATTATCAGACGAAGTTTTCTGAAATTCTCATCGATGAATATCAGGATACCAATCGGGTTCAAGAGTCGATCCTCTCGCTTGTTTCAAGGGATGCATCGCGCGGTGGCAATCGGTTTATGGTTGGTGACGTTAAGCAGAGTATTTATGGCTTTCGTTTAGCGGAACCGGGACTCTTTCTTGACAAATATAAACTGTTTTCCGAAGCATCCACGTCAGGTGAAAAAATTGATTTATCGAGCAATTTTCGAAGTAGACAGGAAATTATCCATGGCACAAATTTTATTTTCCGGCAGATTATGGATGAATCGGTTGGCGGTGTTGCTTATGACCCGGCTGCTGAGTTGAGATATGGTGCAACTTATCCGGAGTATCCATCGCCGGTCGAATTGGAGATAATCGACAAAAAAACAGTTGATAACGAGGACGATTCGGATGATAGCCGTGAAAGTATTGAAATCGAGGCGACAGCAATCGCCGATCGAATTGCGGCGATGATTGGTGACGGAAAAACGGGTGCCTATCAGGTATGCGATAAGAGCAGTGGGCAAATGCGCGCGCTACGGTATCGCGACATTGCTATTCTAATGCGAGCGACGAGCGGTTCGGCGGCAGTCGTCAAAGAAGCGCTGCAGGTCAGAAATATTCCTGCGTACGCAGAAATATCCAGTGGTTACTTCGACACGATCGAGGTCACCGTCATGCTTTCTCTTTTACAGATTATTGATAATCCTTATCAGGATATTCCGCTGGCTTCTGTACTCCGCTCGCCGTTATTCGGTCTCAGCGGTGACGAGCTAGCAGCTATTCGTATCGCCGATCAACATTCAGGTTATTTCGAAGCGTTAAAGAAATATAGTCTAGAGAAAAAGGATCCATTAGCTGAACGCATTTTATATTTTTTGGAAAAACTAAACGATTGGCGCGCCTTATCTAAGAAACAATCCGTCTCTCAATTAATCTGGCAGATTTACCGAGACACAGGCTATTTTGATTATGTTGGCGGTCTTTCAGGCGGCACGCAGCGACAAGCCAACCTTGGTGCGCTGTATGATCGCGCGAGACAATATGAGCAGACTTCTTTCCGGGGACTATTCCGCTTCCTTCGCTTCATCAACCGAATGAGAGAAACAGGCGGCGATATGGGTGAAGCGCGCGCGCTAAGCGAACAGGCGGACGTCGTTCGAATCATGACGATCCATAAAAGTAAGGGACTTGAATTTCCGGTCGTCTTTGTCGCCGGACTTGGGAAGCATTTCAACATGAGGGACACAGTAGCACCTGCGCTATTGCATAAATCCATGGGTTTTGGTACACGGTGGATCGATCCGAAGCAGCGGATCAGCGTACCAACTTTGTTGTACTTAGCAATCAAGGAAAGGATTCGCGCCGATGCGCTTGCAGAAGAAATGCGCGTTCTTTACGTCGCGCTCACACGAGCCCGAGAAAAACTTATCCTGATCGGAACCGTTCGCGACCTAGAAAAGTCTGCTTCTAAATGGCAGCGTGTGCTGAGTCGTTCGGAATGGCTACTGCCTGATGCTATGCGTCGATCAACTTCTGCCTTTATCGATTGGCTTGGCCCGGCAGTGATCCGTCATGCATCGGCAGGGTCGCTGCATGAGGCGCGCGCTGATGCGCCTGAAAAGACGGCGATCACGCGTGATCCGTCCGCATGGTTGATCAGTTGTGTGTCCGCTGAATCCATTCAACCGGCTGAAGCGGTTCAAGCGGAGCGGGATGCGGGAAGGATCGACCGGATCAAACAGTGGAAAACGGTCGTTTCCTTCTCAGGCTATCAAGACGAGGTGGTCCGGCGTCTTAATTGGTCTTATCCGTTTGAGTCAGCTGCCTATTCGATGGCGAAGCAAACGGTCACAGAAATCAAAGTACAACAGGATTATTTCAGCGAAGGGCAGGATAATCGTCTGCTTCACGCAGATACTTCCATGATTGGCGGTGAACGTCCACGTTTTCTTCAACAGAATGGACTGACAGCGGCTGAGCGCGGAACAGCGGTTCATCTGCTGATGCAGCATTTGGATTTAAAGGCGGTGTTGTCCGAGGCGTCCATTCGGCAGCAAGGACAGCTGCTCGTTCATAAGGAGATTTTGACCGCGCAGCAGGAAGAGGAGCTCCCTTATCTAGCGATTACTCGCTTTTTTCAATCGGCGATTGGTCAAGAAATGCTGCGCGCCGATAAAGTTATTCGCGAATGTCCATTTAGTTTGTCTGTAGATGCCGCATCCGTTTATCCTTCTGGGGATCACATGAAAAATTGTGAAAAAGACAAGGTGCTGATTCAGGGAGTTATTGACTGTATCATAGAAACGCATTCGGGATTGATACTGATCGATTATAAAACCGACCATTTGCGCCATCTCTATCCCGAGCCACGCGAAGCGGCTCGAGAGCTGAAGCAAAAATACCAAGTTCAATTGTCGCTGTATCGAACAGCAATCGAGCGTATTTGGAAGCAGAAGGTCGATAAAGTAGGACTTTATGCGTTTGACTGCGACTTATATGTGGATTTTAGCGGAGAGAGAGGGATTCTGAAATGAGACTCCTGCACACAGCCGACTGGCATCTGGGCCGGACTCTTGAAGGGCGGAAAAGAGAAGACGAGCAGATCGCTGTTATGGATGAAATTTGCTGCATTGCTGAGGATCAAAAGGTCGATGCGGTTCTGATGGCCGGTGACGTTTTTGATACAGTCAATCCGCCGGCAAGTTCTGAAGCCCTTTTTTATGAAACTGCCCAACGTTTGTCTTTAGGAGGAAAGAGACCGCTACTTGTTATTGCCGGTAATCATGATAGTCCTGATCGACTCGAAGCATCAAAACCGCTCGCGGGCAGACAAGGGATTGATATTATTGGACGACCTGTTCCGCAACCTTTGGTCTTGCCTGTACCAAGGACTGACGAGAAACTTGTCATTGGCTGTATCCCTTATCCATCCGAATCACGGCTTAATGAAGTGTTGAGCGAGATGAACGAGGAAGAAGCGATTCAAAGTGCGTATAATGCGCGAGTCGCCGTTCTTTTTAAGCAACATGCACAATTTTTTCGAAGTGACACAGTCAATTTATTGATGACGCACCTATTTGTCGCAGGGGGGCAAGAGTCTGCTTCAGAACGGCCGATTCAAGTTGGTGGTGCCTACACGGTATTTCCTTCATCTTTCCCGAAAACAGCACAATACATTGCCATGGGACATCTGCACCGACCGCAGACGATTGGTCATGCGCCTTCTCCAGCACGCTATGCTGGATCACCGCTTGCTTACAGCTTTTCCGAGGCGGGACAAGCCAAGTCTGTTACTGTGATCGATGTTTCACCAGGGGAAAGACCGCTTCTTGAAGAACTGCCACTATCGGCAGGACGTCGGCTCGTCCGTTGGCAAGCAGATCAAGGTGTGGAACAGGTACAACGTTGGCTCGATGAGGGACGTGATGCAGATGCTTGGATTGATCTTGAGCTGACACTTGATGAAGCCTTATCGATGCATGACATTCAGGAACTGCGCAGACGTAATGATCATTTCGTGACGATTCGACCGATCTTCGCAAAAGATTCATCCGTAGAAGAAACACCTGCCAGTCGTCTTCCGATCGATCAGTTGTTTATCCGCTTCTATAAAGAACAGACTCAGGGGGCGGAGCCTGGCGCTGATTTAATTCATTTGTTTTTACAGATGATCGAGGAAGAACATGCAATGTCGGAAGCTGCGGCAGGAGGTATTCCGTATGAAACCGATTGAACTGACACTGCGAGGCTTGAACAGTTTTCGTGAAGAGCAACATATTGATTTTGAAACACTGTGCGCTGATGGCATTTTTGGTATTTTTGGACCGACCGGCAGCGGAAAATCAACGATTCTTGATGCGATTACACTCGCACTATACGGCACAGTCGAAAGAGCGGCTAATAATACACAAGGCATTCTCAATCAATTGGAAGATCAATTATCTGTAAGTTTTACATTTGAATTAAACGGTGCTGGTACGAGGCGTTACCAAGTGGCTCGCAATTACAAGCGGGTGAAAAATAATGGCCTACGTCTTGCTTCCTGCCGGCTTCTGCGGCTTGATACAGAAACAAGAGTGCTTGCCGATAAAGAACGTGACGTGACGCAAAAAGTTCAGGAAATTCTCGGATTGACGCATGACGATTTTACACGTGCGGTTGTCCTTCCACAAGGCAAATTTGCTGAATTTTTATCATTGAAGGGGAATGAGCGCCGCAAGATGCTTCAGCGTTTGTTTCACTTAGAGAAGTACGGAGATGCGCTGAATGCACGGTTGAAAGCGCACGCCGAAGAAACAAAACAGAAGCTTGAATCGATTCTTGAAAGACAAACGCTTCTTGGCGATGCATCGAGGGAAGCGCTTGACGCATTGAGCAAACAGACGCAGCAGACAAAGGCAACACTCATGACACAACGTGTGGCGATGGAAAAAGAGCAGCAGGTTTATAACACAATGCTCAGAATATCGGAGATGGAGCAGGAACGGGATGAGAAACAAGATGATCGAAAATTGCTTGAGACAAGGCGTGGTTCGATTCAGCAGAAGAAGCAACAGTTGCTTCTGGATCAGGCCGCTGAACAGCTTATGCCTTATCTCGATGCATTGAATCGCGCCGAGACAGAACAGAGTGATGCCGCATCAGAAGCGGAGAATTTGAGTGAACGCTACCGTAAAGCGAAAGAGGATGAACAAGCCAAAAAGCATATTTTTGACGCAAATGTTCAGAAGTTTGATGAACAGGAACCATTAATTAATGAATCTGTAAAAAAAATTCAAAACAGCTTAAGTTTGCAGCAACAGATACGTGACTTGGAGACTTCAATTCATGAGCGGCACCAGCGTACAGAGCTTCTTACCCGGCAGATCGAAGAAGGCAAAGAGATTGAGCAACAAATCACCCAGCAGATAGAAGAAAATGGCGCGGATCTGAAAACTGCTGAAAAACAGAGGGAGTCCCTCTTCCTTTCTTCGGAAGAGCGGCACAGGCTTCAAAAGGCCCGCGACTGTAAAAAAGAGCTTGAAAATCTCGAGGAGCAGATCAAGACAAAACGAGGCGAGTGGAGCGCGAGTCATAAAGAATGGCTGAGAAGCAAGCAATCGATCGAACAGCTGAAAATTAGTTTGAATCCAAATGGTGATGAGACGAAAAAAGTTTTTTCTCGATTCGAACGCGACTATTTCCGCGTGTCTGCACTTCTCGATGAGCTAAGCCGCTCCTTGCGAGAATTAGCCTTACAGAAGGAACGGGATCGCAAATCACATGAGCAGCAGGCGATTCAGTCGCTCGCATATACCTTGGCGATGAATTTAAAAGACGGTGATCCTTGTCCCGTCTGCGGTTCTTTGCATCATCCGGATCTGTCGCATGAGACGGATTTGGACGAAGACGACTGGAACCTCCTACTATCTATTTATCAGGATGCCGAACAAGCGATGAGCAAAGCAGAACAGGAATGCCGCGTTGATTTATCTAAAATGGAGCAACTTGCCCGTAACTTTGCAGATCTCATCGTTTCCGAGCCGACTTCCGATGCGATTGAACAGTATGACCCGTCAGAAAACTTCAATGCCATACAGCAAGAAGGCGCCTTGTCTCGTAGGGCGCATCAGTTGAACGCCAATGCCAAAGCGCTCAGACAAGATATAATCGAATCCTGTCGCGTCATCGAGCTCTACCATGAACGCGTGCAGCAGCTGAAATTGTCACAATCGAATCAGGAAGCACGTCTATCATTCTATCAAGAACAAAAAGAGGAAATTGAGCGCCAAGCAATGAAGTTAAAGACGACGTACGATGCGCTGCGAAACGCTTGGCCGGAAGCGTATCCGCCGATTGAAAAGGCCGAATCCGCTTTTCAAACGATACAGCAAAAAGATAGGCAACGGGAAAAACTCGAGAAAGCGATTCAAGATTTACGTAAGGTTTGCAGCGATTTAGATGAAAAGCGGAGCGCCTGCCACAATAAGAACAATGCAATGGCTTTAGAATTGAATCGTTTGCAAGGACAAAACGAAACTGATGAGGAGCAGTACAATCGCCGAGTCGACGAATGGACTTTATCAGGTTTTTCTGTTGCGGACAACCTCGATGAAATTTTAAAACAGACAGAGACGCATCTTCGCCAGCTTCGTGAAAAAAAGGATAACTCGGAAAGCGAGTGGCGCGGTGCTTGGCGCATCCTTGTTCAATTAGAAAAGGCTTTGGAAAGCGCCAAACAACGGCTTCAACGTGCAAAGGGGACGTTAAGTCAGCTTTCCAACCAGTGGACAGAAAAGTTGAGGGCTTCAAATTTTGTGAGCTCGGGCGCGGTAAAAGATGCAGTGATGGAACCTGCATTACGTGAAAACTTCAAATCAGACGTTGCTAGATTCGAAGAAAGGGAGGCAGCTCTGATCACCGAGATCAGGACTCTTGAGGAAAAGCTTGCGGGGCAACACGTAGACAAAGAAGCTGTTGGATATAGCAGAGATAAAGTTGAAGCATTGAAAAAAAGCGTTCAGACATTGACTGAGGAATCAGGTGCTCTGGCGAATCAGTTGACTGACTTGCGGCAACGCCATAAGATTTATCAAACGCTGCAAACCGAGCGCCGCGAGTCAGAAAAGGCGGCGGATCAGTTTGAAAAATTACAGCGTGTTTTTCGTGGTAATGCTTTTGTCGCCTATGTCGCTGGCGAACAATTGCAGCAAGTCTGTATCGCCGCCTCAGATCGGCTTGGCGATCTGACACACGGTCGTTACGCTCTGGAATCCGATACTTATGGAAATTTTTTTATTTGCGACAATGGCAATGGCGGTGTGCGTCGACCGGTATCCTCGCTTTCAGGTGGCGAAACTTTTTTGACTTCGTTGGCGTTGGCCCTCTCACTTTCCGAACAAATTCAACTAAACGGCAATGTGCCGCTGCAGTTCTTTTTTCTCGATGAAGGGTTTGGAACGCTCGATCCGGGACTTCTGGATACCGTTTTAACCGCTCTTGAGAAACTGCATATGCGCCGCTTGGCGATCGGCGTGATCAGTCATGTTCCTGAAATGAGGGAACGCCTGCCGCGTCAATTAATTGTCGAGCCAGCAGAACCCTCGGGAACGGGAAGCCATTTGCATCTTGAAATGCTTTAATGCAATGATCGATTTAAGCTTCCATTCATCGATTGGGTACATCTCTTCGGAAAATGGTCGATACAAGTAGGTGAAAATGAAAAATTTTTTATTGCTACAAAATGCGTTCACACGTTGTACATATTAGCCATTTAAAATGACAGTTGTCAGATTTTATTTAGGATTGTGAAGATGTATTATTAGATCATCATTTTTATCGATGAAAAGGAGTTGAAAGAATGAGAAAAATTATTTCCTTCTCAATGCATAATAAGCTGGCGGTTTGGCTGTTGACGTTGCTTGTTGTCGTCGGCGGTCTTTATGCTGGTACGCATATGAAGATGGAAACGATGCCGGACTTCACGATTCCGGTTGTTAGTGTAACGACTGTTTATCCAGGCGGCACGCCATCTGCGATAGATGATCAGGTAACGCAACCGATCGAACAGAAGCTTCAATCCCTTGCCGGTGTCAAAGATGTCAGCTCGACATCCGCTTCCGGAATATCCTCGGTAGTTGTTGAATACGACTATAGCCAGGATATGGACAAAGCAGTCAATGATATCAAACAAGCGCTTGACCAAGTAACTCTTCCGGATAATGCACAAAAGCCATCCGTCATGCGGATCAGCCTGGATGCGATGCCAGTATACAGTGTCAGCATCACAGGATCGAAACAAATGAATCTGGACAAATTGAGCCAAGCTGTTAAAGATGATTTGCTTCCTAAAGCAGAACAGATAGACGGTGTTTCTTCTGTCACGCTTGCAGGGCAGCAGAAAGAAAATGTTCAGATCGCTTTTAAAGCAAACAAACTTAAAAAATATGGATTGACCCAAGATACAGTCGTCGCTTTGATCAAGGCGAATAATGTGTCGACGCCACTTGGACTCTACACCATTGGCAAGAATCAGCGTTCGGTCGTTGTTAGCGGTCATATCGATTCAATCAATCACTTGAAGAGCATGCGGATTCCTGTTGAGACAGCCGCAACGTCACAAAAAGGTTTGTCTCAAGCCGGGACTGCTTCATCCGCGTCTGCTGCCAAACTAAAGACGATGCCATCTGCCTCAGCGAGTAGCTCGATTTCGTCTGCTTCATCCACGAGCCAGACTGCGTCTTCCAGTCAGTCAAGTGCGCAGCTTATTCCATCTCGGATGACGGTTGTTCAGCTATCAGATGTAGCGAATGTCACGATTCAGAAAAAGGCAGAATCCATTTCACGTACAAATGGCAAATTATCCATCGGTCTTTCCGTTGTCAAAGGTCAGGATGCGAACACGGTTGATGTAGTAAATCGTGCAAAAAGCGTAATAAAAAGCTTTGAAAAATCGCATACCGGCATCCATGCTGTCTCGATGTATGATCAAGGCAAGCCGATTCAGCAATCTGTCTCGGCAATGTTTGAAAAAGCGATCTTAGGCGCTCTTTTTGCCATGTTGATTATCCTGCTTTTCTTGAGAAATATACGGACGACGTTAATTTCCGTTCTATCAATTCCTTTATCGCTGCTTATCGCACTTATTGTTCTGAAGCAAATGAACGTCACGCTGAATATAATGACGCTCGGGGCAATGACGATTGCAATTGGACGTGTGGTTGACGACTCAATCGTTGTTATTGAAAACATATATCGACGTATGTCACTTTCTGATGAAAAGCTGTCCGGGCGAGAATTGATCCGCGAAGCAACACACGAAATGTTTCTTCCAATAATGTCATCGACGATTGTCACAATCGCTGTTTTTCTGCCAATGGCGCTTGTAACGGGTGTCGTTGGCCAGATTTTCCTGCCTTTTGCCATGACAATTGTCTTTTCACTGCTGGCTTCGCTTCTTGTAGCCATTACAATTGTACCGATGATGGCAAACAGTCTCTTTCCGAATGGTTTGAAAAGAAAGCATGCTGAGGAACAGGCAGGAAAACTTGCAGCGGTTTATCGGCGCGCCCTGAATGGTGTCCTTAATCACAAACTGATTTCATTCGGACTGGCAGTTCTGATATTTGTCGCAAGTCTTTTCCTCGTGCCGCATATTGGTGCCAGCTTCCTACCGGATGATCAGCAAAAAGAAGTGATTTTCACCTATAATCCGAATCCGGGACAGACGGTTAATGACACGAAAAAAACAGCAGCACGTGCGGAACATCTGCTTGAAGCCAATAAGGATTTGAATAAAATTCAATACTCTATTGGTGGATCGAGTACATCGGCAATGTTCCAATCTGCGGATAATCAAGCGATGTTCTTTGTTTCTTATAAAGACAGTACACCGAACTTTACAGATTTACAGAATAAAACGTTGGATAAGCTGAATAAACAGGGATATAAAGGTAAATGGGCGATTCAGAATTTCGGATCGGGTAGCTCAAGCAATCAGCTGACTTTATATGTCTATAGCAATACGCAAAGTCAATTGAAAACATTGACGAATAAAGTACTTGCGCTGACTAAGAGGGAATCTGGTCTGGCACAGGTATCCTCAAGCATCTCAAAAGGTTATGTTCAATATACGATTACGGCCGATCAGAAAAAGCTCGGCGAAAGCGGTATAACTGCTGGACAGATTGCTCAGCAATTAATGACCTCAAGCAGTACCGCAAATAATGATGCGCTGACAACCATTAAACGTAATGGTCAAGATTTAGATGTCTTCGTCAAGGTATCAGACAATAATTTGAAGCGTATTAAGGATCTGACGAAACAGACGATTCAATCGCCGATGGGCAAACAAGTGAAAATTAGCGATATTGCCGTTGTTGAAAAAGGACAGTCGCCGCAGTCGATAACCAAACGCGATGGAAAATTGTACGCGGAAGTGACCGCAAAAGTGACGGCGAAGAATGTTTCCGCTGTGACTCAGACATTACAGAAAAAAATTGACCGTGTGGCTAAACCGGATGGTGCCAGCGTTTCTTTCTCAGGCGTCACTGAGCAGATGAATGACTCGTTCAGCCAATTAGGTATGGCGATGTTGGCTGCTATTTTGATCGTTTATTTCGTACTTGTTGTGACATTCGGTGGCGGTCTCGCGCCGTTTGCGATTCTCTTTTCGCTCCCGTTCGCGATTATTGGCAGCCTTATCGCACTTCTGATCAGCGGTGAAACAATCAGTGTTTCATCGATGATCGGTGCTCTGATGCTAATCGGCATTGTCATCACCAATGCGGTCGTGCTGATCGATCGCGTGATTCACCGTGAAAAAGCCGGGCATGGGACACGTGAAGCATTACTCGAGGCAGCTGGAACGCGTATCCGTCCAATCCTGATGACGGCAATTGCCACTATCTGTGCATTAATGCCACTCGCGAGTGGCATGGAAGGAAGTGGTGGTTTGATCTCCAAAGGGTTGGCCGTTACAGTTATTGGTGGCATTACGAGCTCGACAATACTCACTTTGTTTATTGTTCCAATTGTTTATGAGACATTAATGAAAATTCGATCAAAGTTCAGAAGAAAAAAGATCGAAGCTTAATCTCTTGAAAAATAATGAATAAGCTTAACAAAAACCCTGAATGCGGTGAAAATGCCGCTTCAGGGTTTTTATTTCAGCTATAAAGAAAATGCTATTCCTGAAAAACATAGCACAATTGTTCTGACACGTTGCGAGAATAGCGTGCCAGATGGGTCCCGTAGATCCAACCATCCAACCGTCTAAGGAGATACACCGCACCCGCGGCAAATGAGCAGCCGAAGCGCAATTGTTTAAGAAGGACTTTGTTACGCCAAGTTCATCTTATCAAACAAATAAGTTAAAGAATTCTTCTATAGAGTTGAAGCCTTCCGTTTAAATATGGTAATTTATACGTAAAGTTATCGATAGGAGCAATAAAATTTTGAAAATAAAATGGAACTCGTTTTATCAGGATTCTAAAGTGCTGACAATTGTCACCCTTGGGGCCTTGCTGAATGCCGCAGCGCTGAATATTTTTTTGATACCAGCAAAAGTTCTTTCAGGTGGCGTCACCGGTATTGCTCAGCTGCTTTCAACATTATTGGAGCAAACGCCGATGCATGTAGGCACAGGTATCTTGCTGCTTCTCTTTAATATTCCTGTTGCATATGTCGGTTGGATAAAAGTTGGCCATCGATTCACGTTCTACAGTGCAATTAGTGTTTTGCTCACAACTTTATTTATGGAATTCATTCCTGTGCATCCATTAACCGAGGATATTTTATTAAACGCGGTTTTTGGAGGCGTTGTGCAATCTGTTGGTGTTGGTATTACATTGAAATTCGGCGCATCCACCGGGGGCATGGATATCATTGCGATGATTCTCTCGCGCGTGAAGGATCGGCCGTTCGGTTTTTATATGTTTGCATTAAATGCCGTGATTATTCTTTCCGCTGGTTTTCTTTTTGGATGGCGTCGTGCATTGTATACATTGCTCGAGTTATATGTTGCTACGCGAATCGTCGATGCAATTCATACCAGTTATGTTAAATTGACTGCATGGGTGGTTACGGATAAAGCGGAGGAATTGCAAAAAGCTATCTATGCCCATCTTGAACGCGGTATAACACGAATTCCTTCAAAAGGCGGTTTTACTGGCCGTGATCGCGACACATTGATGATTGTCATTACAAGGTACGAGCTCTATGAATTAAGAAGAATTATTCAGTCAATTGATCCATTCGCGTTCACAAATATCGTCGAAACGATCGCTGTGTTTGGTCTTTTTCGCAAAGAAAGAAAGCTAAAGTAATCATTTGATATGTAGCGCAATATTAAGCCTTTTTTTAGTGAGAAAGTATAAAGCTTTTCGCACAAAAATGCAGCGAGGCGCTGGCGCCATGCGGGAAAAGCGAGCCAAGTGAGACCCCGCAGATTCTCGCTTGTCTGAGGAGACGCGCGGCGCCCGCGGCAAGCGAGCAGCCGAAGCGCAATGGTTAAAAAAGGACTTGGCTATGCCAAGTTTTTCTGATCTTTGATTGAAGGAGTGACTTGATGAAGGCATCACGAATTCTTAAATGGGTTTCGGCTGGGTTTGAGGCATTGCTTGGTATTCCTTTTTTTGGCGGCTTGCTCGTGATCAGTCTCGGATGGTCACCACTTGGCGCGGCATTGATCCTCCACATTGTGACGTTGATTTTTTGCGCGCAGGAGAGGGCAACCTATGCAGGCAGCATCCTTGGAATCGTGACCAGTTTAATTGCTTGGATTCCTTTTGTTGGGATGATTATGCATTTAACCACGGCAATTGTTCTGCTTATAAGTGCCGCAATTCAAAAAGAGGACCGCTTTTTCGGCTAAAGTATCTATTCTGCAAATACGTCGATTCAGCGCATGCTTAGCACAATCACGCTTGTGCGCGTCAGTCGGGGATATCGCATTTTTCACGTAAAATCAACTACATTAATTACTCTTGTAAAAAGCCCGTTGAAGCGATGCACTTCAGCGGGCTTTTTTATGAATCACTTTTCTTGGCGATTGCTTGCTTTTCCTTCTCATTATAATAGTAGCGCAGAACATGGCTGACATAATGCGGATCACCATAGGAACGCCAACCGAATTCGGCTGCTTTTTTCTTCGCAAATTGATCGGCGAGTGCTTGTGAGTACTGACCACCATGTGCCCGTACGTAGTCAGTGAAGCCAATACCAAAATTGTAGCTTTGTAGTGCCAAACGAACATCTCCGTTTGACTGGTCAAGCGATTTTCTAAAGTATTTTGTACCAGCTGCAATGGATTCGGTCGGATCTTTTATCGAGTCCCTTGGCAGTCCTTGACTTTCTGAAGCCTGCATCACATCCACCGAATTTCCTTTAGACTCCTGCATCGCCATTGCCATCAATAAATCAGTTTTGTTTTCGAGCCCGTAAACGCGCGCATATTTTTTGAAAACAGGTCGATAGGCTTCTATTTTCTGGCTGATCACGCGATCATCATTCAAAAAGGGAACATGATCGGCTGCAGGACTGAATTTGCTGGATATGATAAAAAGAAGGAGATAGGAGAAACCGATCAGTGTCAGCATTGAGACAATCCAGACTAATAATTTTTTCACGCAAACATTCCTCTGTGTTGTATGAGATCTAGTGTATATATTTTTCATAATAATCTTCTTTTTTCCGTCCGTAAATGGTCAAATATTGTCTGTCGTTTGTCAGGTACCTCAGTCCATTTCTCACATGCCCAGATTTTTTGCATAAGATGGTGGAGTAACTAAATTGGTCTGGATGATCAGGAAAGGATGACCTTAATGTGCGGGATTACAGGCTGGATTGACTGGCAGAACGATCTGCGCGGTGAAGAAAAAACGTTGTTGGGTATGTCGCAGACACTGACCAAACGCGGTCCAGATGATTTGGCTGTTTGGCTGTCGGAGCAAGCGGCGTTTGGGCATGCCCGGCTAGTCGTTGTTGATCCGGAAAACGGCCGCCAGCCGATGAAGAAGACGGCAGAAGGCAACGATTATGTTCTTGTGTATAACGGAGAACTTTATAATACGGAAGAAATCAGAGAGGATTTGCTGCGCGCAGGCTATCGATTTAAAGGACATTCGGATACTGAAGTTTTGCTGACTGCCTATATCGAATGGCGCGAAAATTGTTTGGCGCATTTTAACGGGATATTTGCTTTTGTTATTTGGGATGCAAAGCGTCGACTAATGTTTGCCGCCCGCGATCGAATGGGCGTCAAACCATTGTTTTATAGCCATGAAGGCAATCGATTGCTTTTTGGTTCGGAGATCAAAGCGATTTTGGCACATCCGACTATCAAGCCATCGATTGATCGCGAAGGTTTATCGGAAGTCTTTGGTCTTGGACCATCGCGAACGCCGGGGCATGGCATCTATCAGGGCATCGATGAACTGCGTCCGGCACACGCGATGACATTTACAGCAAACGGCCTGAAAATCTGGCGTTACTGGAATGTGAAGAGTGCGGAACACACCGACAACGTGGAGGAGACGGCGGAACAGATCCGCTTTTTATTGAAGGACGCCGTTGAAAGGCAGCTCTTTGCTGATGTACCTGTCACGACTTTTCTCTCTGGAGGGCTTGATTCAAGCGGCATTTCAGCGCTCGCAGCGGAATATTTTAAAGAAAAAGGGCGGGGACCGCTGCACACCTATTCAATCGATTATATTAATAATGATCAATATTTCCATACAAGTAAATTTCAGCCGAACAGCGATGCACCATTTATTCAGGAAGTCGCTGACTACCTTGGTACGGAGCATCATAATCTGGTCATTAACAATGAGCAGCTCGTTCAATACTTGAAGAAAGCGATTCATGTCCGTGATATGCCGGGTTACGCCGATGTCGATTCCTCACTTCTCTGGTTCTGCGAAGGAATTAAAAAGGAGTTCACCGTTGCGTTATCGGGTGAATGCGCCGATGAAATTTTTGGTGGTTATCCGTGGTTTCACAGTCCAGAAACATCGGCAAAAGAGGGTTTCCCATGGATGCGCTCGACGGATGCACGCCAGGAATTGCTCAATGACAAATGGGGCAGTCGCCTGCATTTGAAAGATTATTCCTTAATGCGCTTTAACGAAACGGTTGCTGAGACACCGAGACTTGATGGTGAAACCGGTGTCGATGCCAAGCGGCGCGAGCTATTCTACCTGAATCTCAACTGGTTCATGACCGCACTGCTTGATCGCAAGGACCGGATGAGTATGGGTGCCAGCCTCGAAGTGCGCGTGCCTTTTGCCGATCACCGGATTGTGCAGTATCTATGGAATGTGCCGTGGGCGATGAAGATGCTTGACGGCCGCGAGAAAGGAATTTTACGCAAAGCGCTTAAAGGCTATCTTCCGGACGATGTGCTATACCGGAAGAAAAGCCCGTATCCAAAAACCTACCATCCGGACTATACAAAAGGCGTTTCATCTTGGCTGCAACAGGTATTGGATAAACCGAACGCGCCACTGCTTGAAATAATGGATAAACAAAAAATACAATCGATCGTTGACACTGGCGGTGCCTCATTTAAAGTTCCATGGTTCGGTCAGTTAATGACCGGTCCGCAGCTGATCGCCCATCTCGCAATGATCAACGAATGGCTGGAAACGTATCACGTCGATATTGTTGATCGGTGATCGTAAAATGATGACAAATCGTAAGCCGGTTTCCACCGAGTCATTCGGAAGGAGGCCGGTTTATTTAGAAATAAGAAAGTATAAAGATTTTTGCACAAAATGCAGCGAGCAACCGAAGCGCAATTGTTGAAAAGGACTTGGCTATGCCAAGTCCTTTTCTGATTATCGAGAAATGTAGTTGCCGAATGTTTTAGTCATTCAAGCAATAGTATTGGTGCTCGATACCGTCTCACGTCATACTTTTACTTTTTTACGAGTGTATAATTGAACACGTTTTCATTTTTTGAATCTCTAAACAAGGGTGGAGCAAGCGGCCATGTTATAATGAGACATAGATACGACCTCAGTGGATCGGAGGCAACCATATGGCAACGATTAAGGATGTTGCAAGGCTGGCTGTTGTATCAAAAATGACGGTGTCTCGCGTCATTAACCATCCAGATAAAGTGTCGCTTGAATTGCGTCGTCTTGTTTATCAGGCGATGAAAGATTTGAATTATATTCCTAACTTTGCGGCACGAGCGTTGGTTCAGAATCGAACGCAAATTGTTAAAGTTTTGATTCTGGAAGAAATGGACACCACTGAGCCTTATTATATGAATCTTCTATCAGGAATCGCCAAAGAATTAGATAAACACTATTATGCGTTGCAGCTCGTTTCACGACATTCGCGTCAAATCGGATCATGTGATGGTTTAATTGTGACAGGGATGCGTACCAAAGATTACGATGAGATTATTGCTCCGCTTGAGCAACCTGTTGTTCTTTTCGGACAGAATGAACGAGGCTATGATTTTGTTGATGTGGATAATGAACAAGGAATGATGATGGCAACACAGCATTTGATTGATATTGGTTTTGAAAATATAATCTTTTTTGGTATAGATCTCAATGAACCCTTCATGCAAGCGCGGAAAAGGGGCTATGAGAAAAAGATGAGCGAATTTGGATTGACAAAGACCACTTATTTTATGAAAAATAGTTCACACGCTGCCCAGTCAAAGGCCATGCACCTCCTGCATAATTTTCGTCCGGGTTCCGCTTTTGTTTGTGCTTCCGACCGTATTGGTCTCGGCGTAGTTCGAGCGGTGCAGGAATTTGGCTATTCGATTCCAAACGATGTCGCAGTGACTGGTTTTGATGGTGTCTTTCTTGATCAGATTGCTGATCCGAAACTGACCACGGTGCGACAACCGGTCATTGAAATGGGTCAGGAACTTGCTCGAATGTTATTGAAAAAAATAAATAATAACAAAAGTGATAAACAAGTTGGCCGTATTTTCCAGCCAAAATTGATTATTCGTCAGTCGACGGTTCGACAATGCTAGTTATTTCACCAACCGCGTAATACAAGGCCGCGTCATAATGTTCAAGGAACGCGCGTGAGTAACGTACTGTTTTTCGACATGCTACTGTTTATCTCCGTATTTTTGTTACGATAATAACGAGAGAAACAAGCGATCACAAATGTGCGGGAGGAAAATGTGGAAATGGAAGAAGCAGCCATTTATCATCAGCCATGCAGCATGTTTGCTTATCCCTATGACCGGAAAACATTCCATTTGCGGATTCGGACAAAAAAAGGGGATATTCGCTCTGTCGTCTGTTTTTTTGGTGATCCCTATGAAAATCACAAAAATGAAAATGGACGTATCGTACCTGCTTTGAACCAAAAAGACATGCGCCTTACTGCGCAAACTGAGCTGCATGATTACTGGTTTACCGAAGTTGCATTGCCATTTTACCGGCTCCACTATGCCTTTGTGCTGACTTCGGTTCAAGATGAAACGATTTTTTATGGTGATCGTGGCATGATGCAAGATAGTGCATTATCTTTTAGCTTCTCAGAAAACTTTTTTAAGTATCCATATATACACGAGAATGATTGTTTCAAAGCACCGGATTGGGTCAAGAAAACAGTTTGGTACCAGATCTTTCCTGAACGTTTTGCCAATGGCAACCCCGCAATCTCACCCGTCCAGACACTCCCTTGGGGAAGCAAAGACCCGGGACGTGACGATTTTTTCGGCGGTGACCTCCAGGGGATTATTGATCATCTGGATTATCTACAAAATCTGGGAATCAACGGTATTTATCTAACCCCTATTTTTACAGCCCCTACTAATCATAAATATGATACATTGGATTATTTTTCAGTTGATCCCCATTTTGGCGATAAAGAAGTCTTACGTACATTGATAAAGCAAGCACACAAAAGAAGCATTCGTGTCATGTTAGATGCTGTTTTTAATCATATCGGCAGTACCTCGATGCAGTGGCAGGATGTTATTCGTCATGGAGAAAACTCGCGATATAAGGATTGGTTTTATATACGCTCTTTCCCAGTGCAAGAAGGCGAAAACGGAAATATTGAGGGGCAAACGACATTGTCCTACGATACGTTTGCTTTTACACCAAAAATGCCGAAATTGAATACGGAGAACCAGGAAGTGCGCGACTATCTACTTAGGATTGCTCTTTATTGGATCAAAGAATTTGACATTGACGGTTGGCGGCTTGATGTGGCAAATGAAGTCGATGGGCAATTCTGGCGCGCCTTTCATCAGGCAGTGATAGGTGAGAAAAGCGACTGCTATATCGTTGGCGAGATCTGGCATAATGCTTGGAATTGGCTTCAAGGCGATATGTTTCACAGTGTAATGAATTATCCGCTCTCGCAAACAATTATTGATTATTTCATTGAGAATAAACTTAAGGCAACTCAGGCGGTTAGCGCGATAAACGCCCATTATATGAACTATCAGGCGCAGGTGAGCGAAGTTGCATTCAACTTGCTGGACAGCCATGACACCGCTCGGATTCTGACAAAAGCGCGAGGGGACAAGCAAAAAGTCCGACTGGCTTTAGCCTTTCTCTTTTCGCAGACGGGTTCCCCCTGTATTTATTATGGAACAGAAGTGGGTATGGATGGAGCCAATGATCCGCTCTGCCGAAAATGTATGATTTGGGATAAAGAGAAACAAGATTTAGAAATGATGGCTTTTGTAAAAAAAATAATTCGATTGCGAAAGGATAATCAGCCCGTTTTGACTTATGGCAGATTGGACTGGTTGATTGTCGACAATGCTAAGGATTTGCTTTGTTTTCGCAGAGTGTACCAAGATCGAACACTATACTTCTTTTTTAACCATGGGAACAATGATCAGACATTATCGCTAGATGAAAGCAATGTATTGCTTTTTGATCTTTGGAACGATTACAGAGTCGACGGTACAAATCTCTTCGTTCCTTGCCAACAGTTCAGAATTTTTGCTGAAGCGTAGTCGTACATGTATTGTGGTGAAGAAGTATCGATTATCCTAAAGCGTCAATCAATTTAACATCGCCATTCCGCGAAAATTGCACTGGCTCTGTCCATGCGCGTGCCAGCGAGATCCCGTATATTCTAGCTGTTGGCCGCTCGCGGTGCGCCTGCGGCAAGTGAACCCATAGCAAAAAATAATAGCAAATTTTAACAAAAAAATGTTAACGGTAACATCGGGCTACTGATTGTCGACCGTTACTAGAGCGTGTTACGATAAATATGCGCTTAATGTAAACGCATACATTTAAGTGGCTGACGGTCAAATAGAGAGAAGTGACCATCTGCTAACAGAAAAAGGGGAGTGACGGCATGAAAAAGAAGTGGTTGATGGCAGTTATCAGTTTATTATTGGTTGTTGCGCTGACCGCGTGTTCAGGTTCCGGAAGCTCAGGCAGCAAAAAGGTAACGATTAATATTTTTCAGTATAAAGTAGAGTTTAAAAAGCAATTTAGTCAACTTGCGAAAGAATATGAGAAGACGCACCCGAATGTTACTGTGACGATTACGACTGTCGGTGGCGGCAGTGATTATGGTGCAGCACTTAAATCAAAATTCGCCTCAGGGAATGAACCAACGATCTACAATATAGGTGGTCCTTCTGATGTGAAGGATTGGAAGGGAAAACTCGCCGATCTGTCAGGAACGAAAACAGCAAAACTAGCGCTTCCAGGAACTTTGAATGGTGTGACGGAAGGCAGTAAAGTGTACGGACTTCCGTATAACGAAGAAGGCTACGGCATCCTTTATAACAAAAAGATATTTGCCAAAGCAGGAATCGATCCGGCTTCGATTACTTCGCTTGCGGCTTTGGAAAGTGTATCAAAAAAGTTGAATGATAAAAAAGCGGCTCTTGGGCTTAAAGCCGTCTATGCGCTTCCAGCAAAAGAAACATGGGTAACTGGCTTGCATTCGTCGAATGTCTTTCTCTCACCTGAGTTTAATCAAGATGTGACTAAAGCGTTCAAGTCGAAGACCGTTTCATTTAAATACGGAAAACAATTCAAACAATATCTGGATATTCAGCAGAAATATTCTGTTCAACCGACGGCAAGTCTTGATTATTCAGCACAAGTAGAACAATACTTCTCGAATGGTAAAGTAGCGATGATTCAGCAAGGTGATTGGGTGTCGCCAACCATTATTGGGATCAATAAAAAATTTGAAAACTCTGGCATCGGTCTGCTCCCAATTCCAGTAGACGGGTTTAAGACAGACAGCATTCCTGTTGGTGTGCCAATGTATTGGGCGGTCAATTCAAATAAGAGTGCTCAAGAAATTAAAGCTGCAAAAGATTTTCTGAATTGGATGTACACATCGAACACCGGCAAAAAGATGGTCTTGGAAGACTTCCAATTTATCCCGGCTTACAAAGGCTATGATACATCGAAAATTAAAGATTCATTGGCAAGACAAATTTATGATTATGCCCAAAAGAAGAAAACTATCGGTTGGGTATTCATGGGTTATCCAACAGGTTGGGGCATGAATACGCTCGGTGTGGATATTCAAAAATATACAAGTGGAAAAATGAGTTGGGATGCACTGGTTAAAGATAGCCAGAATGCTTGGAAAACAAGTCGAAATCAATAAAGGCTGAAAATCTGGGGCGAAGCAAATTATTGATTTGCTTCACCCTCTTTTCATATATGAGAAAAAAACAGATTAGAACAAGTGGATACGCCACGACACCTTAAAAAGCACCACGTGTTAAGTCAGGGTAGACACTATCGCGGCTAGGATGGGAGAAATTCAAATGAAAAACAACAATACATGGTTTTGGCTCTTTCTTGCTCCGGTCATGCTCGCATTATTCTTTGTTGTGATACTCCCTTTAATCTTCGGGATATATTATTCGTTTACGGATTGGAATGGAATTATCGCGACACGTTTTGTTGGGATTAAAAATTACATCAATGTTTTTCAAAGTACGACATTCTTGAATGCGCTTTGGTTCACAACAAAATTTGCAGTTGTGGCTATTATCATGGAAAACGTGATTGGACTCGCGCTTGCCATGCTTGTGACACAGAAATTTAAAGGCAGACATTTACTGCGCACGGTGTTTTTCATGCCGAATCTGATCGGCGGTCTGATTCTCGGGTTTATCTGGCAGTTTATTTTTATCAAGGCGTTTGCCGCCGTTGGCAATGTGATTGGCGTATCAGCGCTTGAGTCGTGGCTAGCCACACCAGGAACGGGCTTTTGGGGAATGATTATCCTGATGAGCTGGCAATATGCTGGCTATATTATGGTCATCTATATCGCCTACCTTGAGAATGTCGATCATGAACTGATTGAAGCGGCTGAGATTGACGGGGCGAGTGCTTGGCAACGCTTCTTGCATATTACGATACCGATGATTGCGCCAGCTTTCACGATAAACGTCTTTCTGACATTGTCTAATTCGTTTAAATTATATGATCAGAACCTTTCATTAACCGCAGGCGGTCCCTATGATTCGACTCAAATGCTCGCAATGGATATTTATAATACGGCTTTTAGTCAAAATAATATGGCGCTTGGCCAATCCAAAGCAGTGGTTTTCTTTCTCATTGTTGCCATCATCTCGTTAACACAAGTCTACTATAGCAAGAAACGGGAGGTGGAAGTTTAATGAAGAACAAACACATGTCGATTCGAATGATTCAAGTGGTGTCATTCTTACTCGGTATTATCTGGTTGTTACCCTTTTATTTAATGGTCGTCAATTCTTTGAAAACTAAAAAGGATATTTTTGTTAACACATTGGGCTTTCCAAACCCATTTTCTGCTTCTAATTATCCCGACGCCATGCAACAACTGGATTTTTTGAAATCACTGACGAATTCAGTATTGATTACGATTGTCAGCGTTAGCATCATCATTATCTTTTCATCGATGGCTGCCTACGCGCTCGTACGGACAAAGAAAAAAATCAGCGGGATTATTTTCCTGATTTTTGCATCTGCTATGCTTATCCCCTTTCAGTCGGTCATGATACCGCTCGTTTCGATATTTGGTAAAGTCCATATGCTCAACCGAATTGGGATTATCTTCATGTATCTTGGGTTCGGATCCAGTCTCTCTATCTTCCTCTACCATGGATCGCTGAAGTCGATTCCAACCGCATTAGACGAAGCGGCTCGTATCGATGGTTGCAACCGTTGGCAGACCTTTTGGTATGTTATTTTTCCAATGTTGAAACCGATCACGGTAACGGTTGCAATTCTGAACGCCATTTGGATTTGGAACGACTATTTGCTTCCATCGCTTGTCATCAATGCACCGGACACGCAGACGATACCGCTGAAAATGTTCTATTTCTTTGGCGAGTATACGAAACAATGGAATTTGGCACTTGCTGGGTTGACCATTTCTATTTTGCCAATAATTATCTTCTATTTCTTTGCGCAGAAGCAAATTATTAAAGGAATGACTGAAGGATCGGTGAAGTAGCATAATAGGAAATTGTTCTCGAGAAGGGAAGAATATCAATGCGTGATTGGTGGAAAAAAGCTGTTATTTATCAAGTCTATCCGCGTAGTTTTAAAGATTCTGACGGGGATGGTTTCGGCGATCTGAACGGTATTCTACAGAAGTTAGACTACTTGGCCGAATTAGGTGTTGACGCCATTTGGCTGAGCCCAGTCTATCAGTCGCCGCAAAAAGATAATGGCTACGATATTAGCGATTATCGGATGATTGACCCAAAGTTCGGCACGAACGAAGACATGTTTCACCTGATCAAAGAAGCACATATTAGAAAGATAAAGGTGATTATGGATCTTGTGGTGAATCACACCTCTGATCAGCATCAATGGTTTCAGGAAAGCCGGAAAGCTAAGGATAACCCATATCGCGATTATTACTTCTGGAGAGATCCGAAGACAGATGGATCAGAACCGAACAATTGGGGCTCCTATTTCTCAGGCTCCGCTTGGACACTGGATCAGCAAACGGGTCAATACTATTTGCATTACTTCGCGAAAGAGCAGCCTGATCTCAACTGGGAAAATGAAGAAGTCCGTCAACAAGTCTACCGCATCATGCGCTTTTGGATGGACAAGGGGGTTGATGGCTGGCGAATGGACGTGATTGGCGGGATTTCGAAATTTCTTGACTTTCCTGATTACCCGGCAACTGGTGATCAAAGATATGTACTTGGCAAGTGGCATGCCAACGGACCGCGACTTCATGAGTTTATTCAGGAAATGAATCGTGAAGTCCTATCACAATATCCGTGTATGACGGTCGGTGAAGCCAATGGCTCAGATATTGACGCAGCGAAAAAGTATACGGATCCGAGGCGCAAAGAGCTGAATATGATTTTTAGCTTTGCGCATATGAGTGTAGATATCCAGCAGGGAACGCCTGCTGGAAAATGGGCATTACGCCCTTTTCAATTAGTGAGATTAAAAAAAGTGCTAGCAAAATGGCAGGAGGCATTGGCTGATCACGGCTGGAACACGCTTTACTTCGAAAACCATGATCAGGGTCGAGTGATCTCGCGGTTTGGCAATGACACGACCTATCGAGTGCCGTGCGCCAAGGCTTTTGCGACAATCCTTCACGGCTTAAAAGGGACACCATTTATTTATCAAGGTGAAGAGATTGGTATGGTCAATTGTCATTATGATTTAAAGGATTATAATGACCTTGAAATTCACAATGCTTACAATGAATTGGTCATCGAAAATAAAGTCCTGTCAAAAGAGGCGTTTCGTCACGCGGTCGAACGGATCGGGCGGGATAACGCACGGACGCCAATGCAATGGAACAAAAATAAGCAAGCCGGGTTTTCTGATGGACAATCCTGGCTTAAAGTGAATCCACGTTATAAAGAAATTAATGTGGAACAGGCCTTACAGGATACGGATTCGATTTTCTATTACTATAAGCAGCTAATCCAGCTACGGCACAGCCTTGATATTTTTACGGAGGGTGACTTTCAACTGTTTCTCCCTGACGATCCCCAATTATTTGTTTATACACGTACGACAAACACGGAAGCGCTGCTAATTTTGGCGAATATCAGTGAGGAGCCTGCAGTCTATTCCGGTATGGAGGGCGAGTGGCACCTGCTATTAAGCAATTTACCAGGAACGGCTGATACCCCTTCAAAACAGCAGTTGCGTCCGTATGAAGCGGCTATTTACCTTCAGAGAAAACCAACCATTTTGAGACACAATTATTGATGGATTTGTCTGTAAAGGAAGCGAGGCCTGTGTCGATGAATATTCAAAAGTTAAAACAGCTTTATCCAGAAATGATTGTTCAGAATAGGCCTTTTACCCCTAATAAGGGTTCGTTTTATTTTCAAAATGATGCGTATTATTTCGCTATTTCATCCAATCAATTGACTGATCGGGAGCGTGTTTTGTTACACGGGCTATTTCAGCAAGAACGTGTTCCTGCCTGTTCTGAAAAATCCCATGGTTGGTATAATTATCTTTTCCTTGATAAACCGCTACCGGATTACATGATACAGCAACAGTTGCGATTTACTTTCTTTAGGCTACAGTCGTCGATTGAACAGCATATCTTAACTGAATGGCGGCGAGCATTAGCGTCTTTTTTTCCATCTTCAGCAGTCTTTATCTATTTATCACTAAATAGTGGCATAATCATTGAGCAGGATAGAATGATCAATGCTGAGGAGTTATTGGCGATTGCCAATACATTAGAAAGTGATTTTTCGGTCACCTGCCGTTTTCAGATCGGACTCCGTTATCGAACAGCTTCACATTTTCGTGAAGCATATAAAGAAGAGAGTCGAATGTTCGACGAACAAGTTTTCGTCGGGTCAAAAGTCATTTCTGTTGAATCGCGTTATTTTCAATGGATACAAGCGACGATTAAGGATTCAGCGATTCTGGCAGAAATCAACAAAGCGATTCGACAAGACAGACTTTGGCGGCCGATCATTCAAGCGCTTTGGGAAGCGCAAGGAACGATTAGTCTAGCTGCAAAAAAACTCTCTCTACACCGGAATACGCTTCAATATCGCATCGATAAATTTCATGAGGAAACAGGAATTTCTTTGAGACGAATGGACGGTCTAACGCTCGCTTATCTAGCAACCCTTTAATTAAGCGGCAGCTCAATCGGATTCATTCATAGTTTTTTTCCAGCACAGAGATCAATAAGTACACAAAAAAGAGGATGCCTCAAGGTCTGAAAAGTGACTGTTGCGGCATCCTCTTTCTTAGTCAACTGTTAGTGATTGCTTGCTCTCCGGATCGAAGAAATGCGCTTTATTCAGATTAAAGCTAAGCTTCACCTGTTCCTGCGGATGGTAGTCGGTTCGCGCATCAACACGGGCAATAAATTGATTGGTACCCATTGTGCAATGAAGCATGAATTCTGCACCGGTCAACTCGGCAATTATGATTTTCGCGCTGACGACGCTATCTGAATTCGATTCGACAACGACAGGCTCATCATGCATATCCTCAGGCCGAATGCCCATCACAACCTGTTTTCCAATAAAAGACTTGTTGCGTAGGAGTTTTAATCGACCTTCAGGTAATTTCAGATCAATGCCATCACCTCTGAAACGTTCCCCTTCGATCCGTCCGTTGAAGAAATTCATTGGCGGGGAACCGATGAATCCGCCAACAAATAAGTTGACGGGATAGTCATAAACATTTTTAGGTGTACCAACTTGTTGAATGACACCATCCTTCATGACAACAATCCTGTCAGCCATGGTCATCGCTTCTGTCTGATCATGTGTGACATAAATCATCGTTGCCTGAAGGCGTTGATGAAGCTTGCCAATTTCTGAACGCATCTGCACACGGAGTTTGGCATCCAGATTGGAGAGCGGTTCATCCATCAGAAATACTTTGGCATCTCGGACAATAGCCCGCCCAAGTGCAACGCGCTGCCTTTGTCCACCGGACAATGCTTTTGGCTTGCGATTGAGATAGTCTTTTATTCCAAGTATCTCAGCTGCTTGTTCGACACGCTTGTTAATCGCCTCTTTTGAGAATTTGCGTAGTTTTAATCCAAAAGCCATATTATCAAAGACGGTCATATGCGGGTAGAGCGCATAGTTCTGGAAGACCATGGCGATATCGCGATCCTTTGGTGCGACATCATTCATCTTTTTTCCATCAATAGAGAGATCCCCTTTGGAAATTTCTTCAAGACCAGCTATCATTCGAAGCGTCGTTGACTTACCGCAGCCAGAAGGGCCAACGAAAACGATGAACTCTTTGTCGGCAATGTTCAGATTAAAGTCTTTGACTGCAGTGACCTGATTGTCATAGATTTTATAAATATGTTTGAGCTGCAATTCTGCCATAACCTGTTCACTTCCTTCATTAATATATAATTATTTTAAAGCAAACGTTTACATAAAGGGTAGGGCAGAATGACAGCATCATTTGGTATTTTTTTGTGCACTTTGTACAAAAATTAAAACACGATGGCAGCAGGCTATTTTTACATGTGAATTCAAAACAGATGAAATGAAAGGATAAATCGAGTACAATAATACTATCCAAAGAACGGGCGCGCAAAATGAAGGATATGTATCGGATATCCATTCGGGTTTACGTCCCATCCGACGGATAAATCCAATGGAAGGGGGGGATTTTTAGTGTCTGAAGAAGTATCTGAAGAATTGAAGGACCGGGTGCTTGAGGCGCTGGAAGAAGTCATTGACCCGGAACTTGGAGTTGACATTGTAAATCTTGGACTCGTTTACGGCGTTGATATAGATGAAGATAAGAACGTGGTTGTCACCATGACGCTAACTTTTATGGGGTGTCCGCTTTCCGCTACTTTGTCCAATGAAGTGAAGCAGTCGCTCTCTCAGATTGAAGAATTGAATGAAACCGAGGTCAATTTTGTCTGGGATCCGCCGTGGACAAAGGAGCGGATGTCGCGGTATGCGCGAATCGCTCTAGGAATTTCAGATGATTGAATCTCCAGTCCTTGAACCTTTCCTGATCAGTCAGGAAGGGTTTTTTAAATAATAGCTATCTTAAATTTACTATTGTTATTCGGACCAAAAAGCAATGTGTGATGGCGCCTGTGGCGAGCAAGCGACCGGAGCGCAATTGATGCAAAAAAACTCAATGAAGTCAAGCTTCTCTGATAGATATATCAAGAACAAATGAACAAATCCTCACATATATTATCCATTGCTGACTAGATCATCCACCAAGTTCATAAGCTGATAGAAGGAGAAAATGCGGAGGTGGATGATGAGACACGCACTTGTTTTTGGCGGCTTGTCCTCTTGCGGCTACCGGATCACAGAGACTTTATTGAACCGTGGAACAACGGTGTATACATTAAGTTCCGCACTCACTGCTGCAGAACGGGAATTGGAAGAAGAGCGTTCGCTCTTTTTCGGCAGAAACGCGCTTTTCCATCGTGCAGAGAAAGCAACAACGATACCTCGGGCCGAGATCGTTTACCTGTTGGATATGCTTCGGGCCGATCCGAAAGCGCAACTCCAATTGGAAGCGAGAATGGCAGCGGTATTTGAACAAGCAGACCGACTGGCTACCCGTTTTTTCTTCTATCTGTCCTCGACGGCGATATACGGTGGAAGGACACCGGATCTTCGTCAGCAAGTATTACCAGAGACACCGGAAGGTTTTATGACCAATCAAATGGAACTTTTTTTTATTGAGCACGTAAAGAATGTCAGGCCAGAAAAAGCCATTATTTTTAGGACGGATCAAGCTACCGAGAAAAGTGACGATCAAGTCTGTAGATTTGCGGCCCAGCTGCCTGACGCCTCGTTCAGCGGAATTGAAGTCGTTCATTTTTTTACAAATCAACCGAAGGCATCGGCAATGAATCAAAAAATTGTACAGCTTATCGGTGAGCATGCATAAGGGCAAAAAAAGGAGGGCGTTTGTCCCTCCAGAAGGTCAACTATCTTTGAAAGAATTTCAGAAGTGGTGAGAGCTGTTTGATTGCCGGTGCTGTCTGATTAATGACCGAAACGAGTTGCGTGGCCCCGTTAACGACTTTGCTAACATCAAAATGTCCGTTCTGATCCAGAAACGGTTTCATCATGTTTGGCTGCTGCGGCATCGGTGGCTGAATGCTGTTGTTCGGGTGAAATCCCTGTGGTGGTTGAACGGGTGGCATCTGAGACCCGAACATCATGTATGAAAAGGGATCGTAAATCGAATCGCGTGGGTTTTGCCCAGGCTGAACCATTGTTTTCCCTCCCCCCTGACAGAACTGATCTAGGATTACTACCATTTTATTCGGCCGTTGCCATTTGGTGCCGAAAAGGCTTGTTGGACAAAAGATGCTCGTTGTATTAATATTAGTACCAGTTCATTATATATACTGTTATATTTTGAGAGGGGATTTGCGGATGTCCGCAGGAATACTGGGAATGGGTAAATTCGTTCCCGAACGCGTACTCACTAATTTTGATTTGGAAAAAATGATGGATACCTCGGATGAATGGATTCGCACGCGCACGGGCATCGAGGCACGGCATATCGCCGATGATACGGTGGATACCTCGGATATGGCCTTTGCAGCGGCTCAGAATGCCATTAAAAACGCCGGACTGACAATTGACGATATTGACATGATTCTTGTTGCAACGATTACGCCAGATCAGCCATTTCCATCTATTGCCTGCATGCTTCAGGATCGTTTGGGCGCACGCCACATTCCTGCAATGGATATAAGTGCTGCATGCTCCGGTTTCATTTATGGTGTTGTTACTGCAAAACAATTCGTTGATACAAAGGCTTATGAACATATTTTGGTTGTTGGTGTCGAGAAGTTATCTAAGATTACGGATTGGAAAGATCGGGCGACGGCCGTTTTATTCGGTGATGGTGCTGCGGCTGCTGTTGTTGGTCCGGTCTCTGAAGGCAAAGGGATTTTGTCCTATGAACTTGGCGCTGATGGTAGCGGTGGAAAGAGCTTGTATCAAGAGGGCAGTCTGATTCGGATGAATGGTCGTGAAGTCTTTAAATTCGCAGTTCGACAGATGGGCGAGTCAGCGGTCAATGTCGTTGAAAAAGCAGGACTTACGAAAGATGATATTGATTATCTGATTCCGCATCAAGCGAATATTCGCATTATGGAAGCGTCACGTGAACGGCTTGGCATTCCTGAAGAAAAAATGATCAAAACGATACAGAAATATGGGAATACATCAGCTTCGTCGATACCGCTTGCACTTGCTGATTCACTCGAGAATGGACTGATTAAAGACGGGGACGTTCTTGTCATGGTCGGTTTCGGAGGCGGGCTGACTTGGGGCGCTCTAACGATCCGTTGGGGACGTTAATACGGTTCAACTGCCTTTCTTTGTGTGAGGAACGAAAATTAATTATAATGAAGAAATCATCTAGTTTTTTTCAGAACCAAGTTGTGTAAAGGAGAGAATTTAATGAAACGAAGAGTCGTAGTTACCGGACTTGGAGCCGTGACACCGCTTGGCAATGATGTGAAAACGACATGGGCCAACGCGATTGCCGGAAAGTCAGGGATTGGTGCCGTCACACGAGTCAATCCAGATGATTTTCGTGCAAAAGTTGCCGGTGAGGTCAAGGACTTTAATCCGACTGATTTTATTGATCATAAAGAAGCGCTCCGCATGGATCGTTTTGCTCAGTTTGCTGTCGCGGCAGCCAAAATGGCGATTAAAGATGCAGGTTTTACAATTGATGAGACAAATGCAGAACGTACGGGTGCATGGGTCGGTTCAGGAATCGGCGGCATGGAAACCTACGAAAAAGAATTACGCACGGCGCTTGAAAAGGGATGGCGGCGCGTTAGCCCGTTTTTCGTGCCAATGATGATTCCGGATATGGCTTCCGGACAAATCTCGATTCTACTTGGCACCAAGGGAATTAATGCCTGCTCGGTTTCCGCTTGCGCAACGGGAACCGACTCGATTGGCAACGCTTTTCGAGCGATTCAATGCGGTGAAAATGACGCGATCATCTGCGGCGGCAGCGAAGCACCGTTGACCAATATGTCATTTGCTGGTTTCTCCTCCGCACGTGCGCTATCGACAAATCCTGATCCAAAAACGGCATGCCGTCCTTTTGATAAAAATCGTGATGGATTTGTCATGGGTGAAGGTGCTGGTGTTCTGCTCCTTGAAGATTTGGAATCGGCGAAGAATAGAGGCGCTCATATCATTGCTGAGCTTGTTGGTTACGGCGTAACGAGTGATGCGTTCCACGTGACTCGTCCGGATCCAAATGGCAGCGGCGCCGTCCGAGCGATGCAGAATGCGCTCAAAGATGCTAGCCTGACCCCTGATCAGGTCGATTATATCAATGCCCACGGGACAAGCACAGAAGCCAATGATTCGATGGAAACTGAAGCGGTGAAGACAGTTTTCGGTAAGCATGCTTATGATGTGGCGATTAGTTCGACAAAATCAATGACCGGGCATTTGCTAGGTGCTTCAGGCGGTATTGAAGCGATTTTTGCAATTAAGGCGATTGAAGACGGTGTTGTGCCGCCAACCATCAACTATCAGACACCGGATGAAGCCTGCGATTTGAATTATGTGCCAAACGAAGCGATAAAGAAGGATGTAACTATCTCAATAAGCAATTCCTTCGGTTTTGGCGGTCATAACGCCACTGTTGTATTTAAAAAATATCAAGACTAATTAGATATAGTATTTTGCGAGAGCGGGAGGCATGCCTCCCGCTCTTTTTAATACGTTAAGAAAGATTTTTGTACAAAAATGGAGCGTGGTGCGCTGATGCCTTGCGGGAAAAGTGAGCCAAGTGAGACCCCGCAGATTCTCGCTTGTCTGAGGAGACGCGCGGTGCCCGCAGCAAGCGAGCAGCCGGAACGCAATTTTTACAAATAAACTTGGCTATCCAAAGTTTTTCTTAAGATGATAATTTGATCCGATGATGCTGATCAGAAGCTCCGCCAGATGTGGAATAAATTTCTTATTTGCTGTCCATAATGTTTTCAAAGAATAAATGAGGGGACGAAGCATTCATGGAGATTATCAGTGATGTCTGGGTCAATTGGTTTGAAGGTGAAGAAAATGGGTACAATGTCTGTGCATTTTATGAATGGCGCAAACATGATTTTATTGAACTGCTCGATCAAGTGCCGCTGATAAAGATCGATCATGCTTTATTTGATTCTATTGAGAATGATCTGCAGGATCTTCCTCAGGAATTGCTCAAAGATGTTCGCAACCGGAGTGTTATCTGCAAGAATAATCAACGTGAAATTATAGAATATTGTTTTATCGCGACCGATGGCATGCGTTGCATCGCTGCCGATACATTGGGCTATGCGATTCCTGTCCGCAAAAGCCGCTTGATTCCGCGCCAAGAAAGCATTGTGCTGGAGAAGGCGGAAAAAATGCTTGCTGAAAAATATCCTATGCCTGTGACTCAAAAAAAAGCTTATCATTTGCTTTCACTTAGCCCTGACTTAATGATTGGGCTGACGCGGCGGGAACGACAGCTGAAACAACTGCTTTTTATGGCACTGGACCAGCTGCATACGACAGGTAGTGTTGAAGAGATGCGCTATTGGTTTACGGAGTGGTTTCCAACCCGCTATGAAGAAAGCAGACATATGACGTTTGACGAAGCGTGGCACGAGCTGATCAGTGGAATGAGCGCGGGTTGGTCTGAACGTCATGCAAGTATTTGCGAACGAATGATAAAAGGCCAGTCTTATTTTGAAAAACTATGGGAACTCGAACACGGACCGAAAGTACAATAAAGCTTTTAACACGTAAAAGGAAAGCCGCCGGACGCATTTGTCGGGCGGCTTTCGATAGTATGTAGCCTCTTTTTATTAGTGTCTAGTCAGCGATTGGCGCGGCCAATGCCGAGTGCTTTTTCTGCGGCTTTCAGCGTTTTCTTTGCAATTTCATACGCTTTCTCTGCGCCTTCATCCAATATTTGATCCAGTTCAGGTGATCCAATTAACTGTTGATAGCGTTCCTGAATCGGTTTCAGGGTAGCGACAACAGCTTCGGCAACATCGGCTTTAAACGCACCGTAGCCTTTTCCTTCATAAGCGGTTGTCAATTCGTCAATTGAACGACCGGTGCAGAGTGAGAAAATATCGAGCAGATTAGAGACACCAGGTTTGCTTTCGCGATCGTAGCGAATCGACGCTTCAGTGTCGGTCGTTGCGGCTTTGATCTTTTTGATAATATCTTTCTCACTATCCAAAGTGAAAATTGTTGCTTTACGATTGGAATCAGACTTACTCATTTTCTTAGTCGGTTCCGCAAGTGACATGATTCGAGCGCCAACGGGCGGGATATAAGGTTCCGGCAGGGTAAATACTTCGCCGTACTTCTTATTGAAGCGTTCTGCGAGATCACGCGTCAGTTCCATATGTTGCTTCTGATCAGCGCCGACTGGAACGAGCTCGGTCTGATAGAGCAGAATATCGGCAGCCATCAGCGGCGGATAGGTGAGCAGACCAGCAGGAATGGCCTGTTTGCCTTTCGATTTATCTTTAAACTGTGTCATTCGCTCCAGTTCACCCATTGTGCTCGTGCATTGCATGATCCAGCCGAGTTGCGCGTGACAAGGCACTTCAGACTGAATGAATAGGATCGACCGTTTCGGATCAATGCCGATCGCCAGATACAGTGCCGCAAGGTTATGGATATTCTTTTGAATTTCCGCCGGATCTTGTGGAACCGTAATTGCGTGTTCATCAACGATACAATAGATACATTCATTGCCCTCCTGAAGCGCAGCGAAATTACGCATGGCGCCTAAATAATTGCCAAGTGTCGGGATTGACGTCGGCTGTACACCTGAAAAAATTCGTGACATAACTCTTCCACCTCTCTGTTTTCGTTCGTACGCATTAAAAAAGTGTATAAAAAAAAGCCCTTCATCCAAAAGGGACGAATAGACCGCGGTGCCACCCTCATTGTTTCCGTCACTCGGACGTAAACAGCTCAGCTCCGACTGAATGCGATTCAGCCGGTCCCGCTATAACGGGCGGAACCCGTCTCTCCTACTTCTTCGAATAGGTTCAGTTCGAAACTCCAAAGTCCATTCGCCCGTCCGATCGGCCATCCGTTTTCACCAATTGGGACTCTCTAAAGGCACTCGGGCGGGTTACTATTCTTTATCATCGTCAATGAATTTTATTGATTACCAGTATAGTGATTTTGAGTCAGAAATGCAAACTCTATTTTGATCGTTGCAAGGATTCGAATAAATTATCGCTTATTTGGAGTGATTTTTCCTGTATCGATCGATTAGTATTCGTATAAAAATGAAATTGACAATGAATAGATAATTTTGATAAATATGAAAAAATAGTTATTTGCTCTTCATAAATAGAACAAGAGGTGTATAATGATCCCAAGGTTTGCCAGTTTAAACGGTTATGCAGTTTACATAGCGCACTTTTTTCATGACTGGGCCTGTCTACAAGAAATTAGGGGGGATAACATGCAAAAAACAAAATGGGCAAAGTGTTTGGCGCCGCTTGCACTCGTTCCAGTTCTTGTGTTGTCAGCATGCTCGGGCAGCGGTTCATCGGCATCATCGAGCAGCAACCAGCTTGCTGCCAAACAAGTGTTGCGAGTCACGACAACTTCGGATATTCCGACATTAGACTACACGCAAGCGACCGACACGCAATCAACGAATGTATTGGAAATGGTGAACAGCGGGCTAACACGAATGCACGATAACAAAGTGCAGTGGGATCTGGCGTCAGGCGCGAAGGTCAGTTCAGACAAGAAAACGTACACGTTTACATTAAGAAGGGGCATTAAGTGGTCTGATGGCAAACCGATTACCGCGCAGAACTTTGTCTATGGCTGGCAGCATGAAAATGATCCGAAAGCAAAGCCTGCTTATAATTTCTTGTACGCTTCTGCTGGAATTAAAAATGCGGAGCAAATCGAAAATCCGAAAGATCCAATGTATGGTAAATATCAAAAATTGGGCATCAAAGCGATTGGCACTGACAAAGTACAAGTGACTTTTTCAAAGCCGGCGCCGCCATTTTTCTTAAGTTTGCTTTCAACACCAGGGTTTTTCCCGCAAAGACAGGATTTCATCACGAAAGAGGGAAAAAATTATGCCATGAGTCCAGACGCTCTGCTTTATGACGGGCCTTTCAAGCTCCAAAGCTGGAATAAAGGATCAGGGTGGACTTATGTCAAGAATAACAATTATTGGGATGCAAAAAAAATTCATTTGACCAACATAAACATCAAGATTAGTACGGAAGAAGCAACACGCGTTAATCTTTATAAAACGGGGGCTACCGATACCATAGAAAGTGTTTCAGGAGATTTTGCAGATCAACTGAAGAAGACCATTCCGAAAGAAGTTCATTACGGACTGACTTCAACTACGCGATTCTTATACGTCAATCAAAAGACGAATAAATACCTGCGCAATGCCGCTTTACGAAAAGCTTTGAGTGAATCGATCAATCGCCAGGCCTTTGTCACACAATTGATGAAGAACGGATCGGTTCCTTCAAATTTTGCTGTTCCGAAAGACTTTGTTAAAGGTCCTGATGGAAAAGATTTCCGAACAGGTACGCCAACTGGCTATCCAATGGGTAGTGAAGCTCAGGCGCAGAAAGACTGGGCAACAGCGAAAAAAGAATTAAAGATAAAAACGTTGAATCTGAATTTCCTGACTCAGGACGGTGATCAGCTGAAAAATTTTGATCAGTATCTTGCTGGCCAGTTCGAAAAACTTAAAGGCGTTCATGTCACAATTAATCAGCAGCCATTTGCCAATTTCCTAAAGCTGCAAACAGATTTTAAATTTGATCTTTCATATGCTGGATGGGCACCGGATTATCAGGATCCAATGACCTATCTTGACATGTTTACAACGGGGCATCCTGAGAATTCATCCGGCTGGTCAAACACAACCTATGACAAGCTGATTGCTTCGGCTGAAAAAGAAGCCAACGTTTCCAAACGTTGGCGCGAATTGCAGCAAGCGGAGAAAATCTTGATCAAAGATAACGGCATTATCCCGCTCGATCAGGACGGTCAAGTTTGGACACAAAAGCCTTACGTTAAAGGCCTTCAATATCCAGTTTACGGACCAGTTGTTGACTTTACAGGCGCGTATATTACAAAACATTGATTGTTTTATTTAATGGTGTGGTTTTATCGATTACTTAGAAACAAAAGCCGGAGGACAAATCCTTCGGCTTTTGTTTCTATTGGTTATGGATGTTTTCGTGACCGCCATTTTCAGACGTAAAGAGAAAGGATCAAGGAGAGGATAAATAAAGCGATACCTGAGAAGATAAGCGGATATGTGATCACTGCTCGTGAACCATCGCGTGGCTCAAAGCGACCGACCAAATCCGAATCTTTTTTGAACGAATGCCGAACTTTTTTGAAGCTGTAGTAGATGAAATCGAAGAAGCCGCCTTGAATGACAAAAATAATCAGACCAATTATGAGAGCAAATAAGCCAATAATGAAGCTGGCATTGGCGAAAGTTAGCAGTGAGTATCGTGGCCACATAAATAATTGGATGATAAAAATAAAAAAGATTTCAATAAATGACAAGTAAATATAAAGTCTATTTCGATTCACACGCAACACCTCCGCCCTATCATAACGAAGTTTAAAGTTTGCGGCAAGCTCCGATCAGATGTCAGAATTCATGCCATAAAGTAAAAAATATTTTCTTAAAAAAAACGCTATGGAACAACAATTTTTATGTCGAAAGAAATCAGAAACCAATAGATAATTGTAAAAAAGAATGCAATTTGCAAGAATAACTTGTATAATATCGGTTGTAGGTTAAGCGTGCCGCGATGCACGTTGAATTGACCTAAAAAACAGATAATTTATTATGGGGAGGTCATTGCTTTATGAAGAGTAAAGCAAAATGGTCATTAGTGCTGAGCTTTGTACTGGCACTGAGTCTTGTGCTTTCCGCATGCGGTAGCTCAAGCAGCAGCAGCAAAAGCACCACTGGACTAGCAAAGGATCAGACGTTGAACTTGGCTTCGACTGCTGATATTCCGACGCTTGATCCGAACTTGGCAACCGACACAACGTCAACAAACGTTATTTCTATGACAGAAGCCGGTCTGACAAGAATGCACAATAACAAATACGCATGGGATCTTGCAGCTGGAGCTCCGAAAATCAGCGCGGATAAGAAAACCGTTACTTTCACACTTCGCAAGGGCATCAAGTGGTCCGATGGCAAGCCTGTAACGGCTCAAGATTTCGTTTACGGCTGGCATCGTCAGAACGACCCAGCAGCGAAACCTGCTTATAACTTCTTATTTGCTGCTTCAGGTATTAAGAATGCTTCTAAAATTGAAGATCCGACAAACAAAGCTTGGTATGGCAAGTACAACAAGCTGGGTGTTAAAGCACTGAACAGCACAACGCTGCAAGTGACTTTCGATGCTCCGGTTCCTCCATTCTTCTACAGCATTTTGTCTCAGCCGCAATTCATGCCGCTGCGTGCAGATTTTGTTAAGAAACAGGGCAAAAATTTTGCACAGGGCGCTTCGAACTTAATCTTCAACGGTCCTTTCGTTCTCTCGAAATGGAATAAAGGTTCAGGCTGGACTTACAAAAAGAACCCGAAATACTGGAATGCAAAAGCAACGAAGCTGACTACAGTTAATTTTCAAGTACAGACGGACATTGCGACTCGTGTGAATCTGTACAAAACGAATAAAATTGACATGGTCGGCCTGACTGGCGACTATGTTAACGCAATGAAGAAGACAAATGCATCTGACATTCACACAGCTCTGAATTCAGGTACTTTCTTCCTCTATATCAACCAGAAAACAAACAAGAACTTGAAAAACTTGAACTTGCGCAAAGCGATCAACGCAGCGATTGACCGCGAAAGCTTTGTTAAAGTTCTGTTCAATGACGGTTCTGTTGGTTCGAACTATGTTGTTCCGAAGGGCTTCACTAAGGGTCCAGACGGCAAAGACTTCCGTGGTGCTGATCCGGTAAACGGCTATTCTGCAGGCTCTGCAGCACAGGCGAAAGCATACTGGAACAAAGCAAAGAAAGAACTTGGCATCAAGAAACTGAACCTGACCTTCCTCAGCTCTGATGGCGCTCAATACAAACAATGGGATTCTTACCTCGCCAATCAGCTTGAAAAGCTTCCTGGCGTGACTGTAACGATTAACCAACAGCCTTGGGCGAACTACCTGAAACTGAATCAAGAATTCAAATTTGATTTGGCATTCAGCGGTTGGTTCCCAGACTATCAGGATCCGATGACTTATCTGGATATGTGGACAACGGGCAACCCGCAAAACACAACTGGATGGTCTAACAAGAAATTCGATGCATTGATTAATGATGGTAAAGCTCAAACTGGCAACCCAACGAAACGTTGGAATGACATGCTCCAAGCTGAAAAAGTTATGATGGCTGATTACCCAATCGTTCCGATTTATCAATCAGGATACACTTGGGCTCAAAAATCGTATGTTAAAGACTTCTCAATGCCTTCATATGGACCGCAATATGATTTTGCACAGACGTATATTACGAAGCATTAACAATTTGAAGGATAGACTGGTTATGTGAACCTTGTTTGGAGGGAGAGTATATGTCGGCTTTGGCATATACTCTCCTTCACTATTTTAATGAGTTAAAAGGATAACGCACATTTAATTTGACAATGATGGAAGACAAGATAGATTCTTTGAGCTTTATAGAGGAGGAGATATCAGTTGGGACGCTATGTGCTAAAACGGATCGGCTTTATGATTGTGACGTTTTTTGTTGTAGTCACGCTGACCTTTATCGCAATGAAAATGCTGCCGGGCACGCCGTTTCTGAATCCGAAACTTGACCCGACACAGAGACAGGCATTAATGCATGAATATGGTTTGGATCAGCCGCTTGCCATTCAATATGTGAAATATATCTGGGAATTGTTGCAAGGCAATATGGGTACCTCTTTCCAATATGGGAATGAAGAGGTAACAACACTCCTCTTTCAGAAGTTCCCGGTTTCGATGAATTTAGGATTCGAAGCAATCATTATTGGGGCAATCCTTGGCACATTGCTAGGAATATTTGCAGGATTGCATCGGGGAAAATTTCTTGATTGGGGTTCGATGATTTTTTCAATGCTTGGAATTTCTATTCCTTCATTCATTTTCGCGGGAATTCTTCAGTATTTCTTGGGCGTTGCGATCCCACTCTTTCCAGTTGCTGGCTGGGAAGGCGCAAGTTCTCATGTGCTACCGGTTGCTTCACTAGCTGTTGGTGTGCTCGCTGAAGTCGCGATTTTTATGCGTACAGAAATGGTCGAAGTCCTTAATCAGGACTATATTGTGACGGCTAAAGCGAAGGGATTGTCAAAAAACGCAGTCGTCTTCAAGCACGCTGTCCGCAACGCATTAATTCCAGTTGTTACAATTCTCGGACCGCTGACGGCAGCGATCATTACAGGCTCGCTTGTTATTGAGGACATCTTCGGTATTCCGGGCATCGGCGATCAATACGTCAAATCAATTGTTACCAATGACTACCCGATGATTATGGGGACAACAGAATTGTATGCCGCTCTGTTTATATTAACCATTTTCATTGTCGATCTGCTGTACGGTGTCATTGATCCGAGAATACGTGTTTCAGGAGGACATAATTAATGACGTCTGCAAATGAAAAGATTACCAATGAAATGTTTCAGCCGGCTGACCTGGCACAATCCGAGAGTGAAAAAATTTCTGAAAATGTCGTCAGTGTCTGGCGGGATGCCATGCGCCGCTTTTTTCAGAATAAAGGCGCACTGGCTTCATTAGTGATTCTGACACTAATTATTTTACTTGCCATTTTTGGTCCTTATTTCAATCATTACGGCGCTAATACACAGGACTTAAATAAATCAAATCTTCCACCGAAGATTTCTGCTCTTTCCTTCCTGCCTTTTTTCAGCGGTGAACAAGCAGGCGTTGATATTTACCAACAACACAATGTCCATGAGGATCATTGGTTCGGCACAGATCAGCTTGGTCGTGATTTATGGACGAGAACGTGGGATGGGACACGTGTTTCGCTACTGATCGCATTGATTGCAACACTCGCAGACGTTTTTATCGGGGTTACATACGGAGGTATTTCTGGTTATTTCGGGGGCGCTGTTGATAATATACTGCAGCGTATCATAGAAATTATTTCTGGTATTCCGAGCTTGATTCTTACAATTCTCTTGATTTTGATTATGAAACCAGGAATTACAACTATAACAATTTCCATTCTGTTAACTAACTGGGTACCCATGTCGCGAATTGTCCGTGGGGAAGTGCTGAAGTTCAAAAATCAAGAGTTCATATTGGCATCAACCACACTTGGCGCAAGCCATAAGCGTGTTTTGTTCAAACATCTCATTCCAAATTCAATGGGTATGATTATTGTCAACACGATGTTCTCGATACCAACCGCTATTTTCTTTGAAGCGTTTCTCAGCTTTATCGGCCTCGGTATTCGTGATCCACAGGCATCGCTCGGTTCGCTGATTAACAGCGGCTATGAAGTTCTGCAATTGCAGCCGTATCAAACGCTCTATCCAGGTTTGGTACTTTGCTTGCTGCTGATTTCATTCAACTTGATCGGAAATGGACTTCGCGATGCGCTTGATCCGAAGCTGCGTCGCTAAATGGGAGGTGAAAAATGATGGGAAAACTATTGGAAGTAAAGAACTTGCAGGTTCAATTTGACATATTCGGTGCGCACGTTCAGGCGGTACGCGGCGTTACTTTTGAACTCAATAAAGGCGAGACGTTGGCAATTGTTGGTGAATCCGGTTCCGGAAAATCAGTCACTTCAAAAGCATTGATGGGTCTGATTCCGAATCCTCCTGGGAAAATTAAAGAGGGACAAATCGTCTTTGAAGGGAAAGATCTTGTCGCCAACACCGAAAAGGATTGGATGAAACTTCGCGGCAAAGATATTTCGATGATCTTTCAGGATCCGATGACAGCGTTGAATCCGACAATGAAGGTTGGCAAACAGATCATGGAAGGGCTGATCCTTCATCAGCATATGAGTAAGAGCCAGGCACGTGAACGCGCCATCGACTTGTTGAGACGTGTCGGTATACCCAACCCCGAGAAACGAGTGGAAGAATATCCACATCAATTCTCCGGCGGGATGAGGCAGCGTGTCGTCATTGCTATCGCTCTTGCTTGCAATCCAAAAGTCTTAATCGCCGATGAACCGACGACAGCTCTGGACGTAACGATTCAAGCACAGATTCTTGACCTGATGCGTGATATTCAAAAAGACACCGGGACAGCGATTATTCTGATCACACACGACCTTGGTGTTGTTGCCAATATGGCTCAGCGGGTCGCGGTTATGTACGGCGGAAAAATTGTCGAGACCGGCACCCTCGACGAAATCTTTTATAATCCGAAACATCCATACACTTGGGGACTCCTCTCGTCAATGCCAAAGTTACATGCGAAAACAGATAAACTTCAGGCGATACCTGGAACGCCACCGGATCTCAGCAATCCGCCAAAAGGCTGTCCATTCGCGCCGCGTTGCCCTTATGCGATGAAGGTATGTGTCGATCAGATGCCAGCATATACACATCTGTCTGAAACGCAGAAAGCCGCTTGCTGGCTTCAGGATGAGCGCGCGCCGAAAGTGGAACCGCCGAAGACTATTGGTGTGGGAGGAGAATGATTCATGGCGGATAAAGAAAAATTGCTCGAAGTTAAAGATCTGAAGAAATATTTTAAGGTTTCGCGCAACGATACTTTGAAAGCTGTCGACGGCGTGAGCTTTGACATTTATAAAGGTGAAACACTTGGGCTAGTCGGTGAATCAGGTTGCGGTAAATCGACCACAGGTCGAACGATTATTCGCCTCTATGAACCAACAGCTGGCCAAGTTGTTTTTGATGGTAAAGACATCGCAGGCTCGCTTGGTACCAGTGGAAAAAAAGAGCTGACTCGTCGAATGCAGATGATTTTTCAAGATCCGTACGCGTCGCTTAATCCACGAATGATGGTCAATGATATTATTGCCGAAGGGCTAGATATTCATGGCTTAGTTAAATCCAAGAAGGAAAGACTTGAGAGAGTTTATGATCTCCTTGAAACGGTTGGCCTGAATAAAGAGCACGCGAGTCGCTATCCACATGAATTCAGTGGAGGGCAACGGCAGCGTATCGGTATCGCCCGGGCTCTAGCGGTCGAACCTGATTTTATTATTGCCGACGAACCGATTTCTGCGCTAGATGTGTCGATTCAGGCCCAGGTCGTCAATCTGTTGCAGGAATTGCAGGAAAAACGCGGCCTGACCTACCTCTTTATTGCCCACGATCTTTCGATGGTGAAACACATCAGCGATCGCGTCGGGGTGATGTATCTAGGGAATATGGCTGAGTTAGCAACAAGTGATGAGCTCTACGATCATCCATTGCACCCCTATACGCAAGCGTTGTTGTCGGCCATTCCTGTTGCTGATCCGGAAATCGAACGCAGTCGCGAACGAATTATTCTAAAAGGCGATGTGCCAAGTCCGATCAATCCGCCGAGTGGTTGTCGCTTCCGGACACGCTGTCCGTTCGCAAAAGCAGTCTGCGCGGAGATACGCCCGAATTGGCATGAAGTCGAAGAAGGACACTGGGTCGCCTGTCACTTGCATGACGACAGCGTAACGATGGGCTAATAAGACCATCCGTCCAGTTTAAAAAAACCATTAGATACAATTATCTAATGGTTTTTTTTACGGATAACTGCCGTTTATTGCTTTTTGTGAAAAAATGTAGCTTAAGCGCCCTGTCGCCCGCGGCAAGCGAGCAGCCGAAGTTCAGTTGTTGCAAAATAAAGACCAGGGATAGCCTGGCTTATATCATCCACGCCTTTTACAAAGTAAGTGGATGAAATATAGGATAAGCTCGAAAAGGAGCCCTATTTTAATGGCGAGCATCGACGGCCAGCCGGTAGAAGTATAAAGAACAATCATACCGCCAAGTATCAGTGCGCCGACAAGTGTTACCGTTCGCATGATCATCATCCTTTCGCGTTGATGAATAAAGCTGTTGGATTGACATACATTATTAAGAGTAGGGCAAGCATCACATAATGGGATTGAATAAGCTTAGCATAGGTTGAACTTTTATATCAAGACCTTGGCTAGCGCACAACGATCGTATGTTCAAAATGGTGCTTGCTTCATATAATAGAACTGAGAAATGTGAATTAATGCTGCTTTCTGAATCAACAGAATGACACAATAGCCCCCTTGACAGCAAAAGCTTACGGGTTGACAATGTTATTAGAAGAGAGATAGTGCGCAGAATAAAAAGGAGGCGAGAATCCGTGAAACCAAAGAATGTCAGGCGCAGACGTAAAAATTCAATTCGAAAGTGGCTGAAAGAGACCCTTGGACAATTGCAGCCCAAGTCGCAGGATGTCCCTTCATCGAATGTGAAGCTGCCGGCATAACGAAACGTTCAAACAAATGGATGAACAATAAAGATGAGAGAAACTTTCTTTGAAGAGAGTTTCTCTCTTTGCGTTTGGATCTTTTTTCAGGGGCGTGAACACATATGGAGATGATGAGAGCGCTATAAAGCATGCGGTTAGAATGAGCAATCGAAGCAATTTTTGGGGCGGAAAAATTCTAAGATGAGCCCATTTCATTGATTTGACTATGTGTATAATATGTGACGGTGAGAATTGATTTCTTTACATATATCGAAGAAAATTCGATGTTAATGTCGAATTATGTGATAAATTGCAAATAAAAAAAGGTATGATTATTAGAAGAATTATTATATAATAAAAATAGCCTCAGTGATAAACAATTATTCTATCCAAGTATCCAAAGGAGGGTGACATATGGTTACACTATATACATCTCCAAGCTGCACATCTTGCAGAAAGGCGAAAGCTTGGCTCAAGGCACATGACATACCGTTCAAAGAGCGCAATATTTTTTCGGAACCGCTTTCCATTGAGGAAATCAAGGAAATTCTGCGAATGACTGAAGATGGCACAGATGAAATCATTTCGACACGATCGAAATCTTTTCAAGAATTAAACATACAATTGGATTCCATGTCGATTCAAGACTTATTCGAATTAATTCGGGATAATCCTGGACTTTTGCGTCGCCCGATCATGTTGGATGAGAAAAGATTGCAGGTCGGTTACAATGATGATGAAATTCGCCGTTTCCTTCCTCGGAAAGTTCGCACGTTCCAATTGCAAGAAGCACAGCGCCTTGTTAACTAAACCGATGCGGTTTCGTGAAATATACTGAAGGCCGAAGCGTTCAATTTGAGAAAACGCTTCGGCCTTTTCGTGCGTTAAGCTGTAGCGATTTTAGGGGCAAGTGAGCAACTGTAGCGCAATAGTTGAAAAAGGACTTGGCTATGCCAAGTTTTTCTTATATTATTTACAATTACTCACGGAGGCTTTAGTCAAATTATTTACCTCTATTTGAGAAATAATTAAAGCTTTTACAAACAAAAATTATCAATTAAAAGGCTTTCATATTATTTATTCTTAATGAGTCATGGAACGCTCATTTTTCGGACACTTGTCTTGATGTATGAAGATTCATCAGCCAGCCGAGCAATAAAACTGAAGCAATAAGTACTAGTGGCAGAAGGTGTGCCAAGCCTTGAACCGCTGAGAGAAGTGGAAGCAGTTTCGGCTCGGAGAGAATCATTTCTGAAGCGGTATACAGGAGCACAGCTCCTCCCAAATAGACGAGGACAGGGAAATGTTCCATGGCAATTAATATTAGTTTGCTGCCCCATACAATAATGGGCACAGAGACAAGGAGGCCAATGGCGATATAGCCGATATGTCCGTGAGCCGCACCAGCAATCGCCAACATATTGTCCAAACCCATGACTATATCTGCAAAGACAATTGTTCGGACAGCAATAAATAAAGAGGTACCAGCCTGAACATGTATTTTTTCTTCCCTGTTCGTGATCAAACGGAACGCAATCACGATTAGAAAACAGCCACCGGCGAACAACAAAAAAGGAATATTTAATAATGAGACAACGATAGCTGTCAAGCAGATTCGGACAATGACAGCGATTCCCGTGCCGAGAAAGATCGCTTTATTCCTTTTTCTTTCTGGTAGTCGTCGGCAGGCAAGGGCAATAACTACTGCGTTATCTCCACCTAATATAATGTCGATAAAGATTATTTTAACGATAAAAAGCATGGTTTCGTAATCTAAGGACATAGCGAGTACCCCTTTCCGCGGTCACCATTCAAACGTATGCAAACTTGTCCTCAATCATTCCCAAAGACCCGTATTTCAGATCGGTGTTCTGTTCTATTCAACCGACCGCGACAATAGGATGAATAGGAGCCGATTTGAATTGGTTAATTGCGGAATATTTCAAAAACGTTTGTTTAACTATTTCATTCATCCCTAATTTATCATACAATGAAAGTACGATAAGTTGTCTCATATCCTGAGAAACTGTCAAAGCTTTACATCACCCGAATATTGAGTGAGGCAGACTTTTTTAGCGTCTTTAGCAGAGCGTTTGATTGCTGTCATGAAGAGGGCAAGTAAAGAAAATAAGCAAGTCATGACCTAAGAAGTCGCAAAATAAAATCCAGTTCCTAAGTCACTCCCCAAACTCATCGATAAAGAAGGGAGAGAGTATGATGAAGATTGAGCGAATTAATGAAAATACACTGAAGTTTTATATTAGCTATCTAGACATTGAGGATCGCGGATTTGATATTGAGGAAATATGGTTTAATAAGGAACGAAGCGAAGAATTATTTTGGCAAATTATGGATGAAGCACATAGTCAAGAATCTTTTTCATTGGAGGGTCCGTTATGGATACGGGTTCAAGCATTGGAAAAGGGAATGGAAATTCTAGTGACTCGAGCGCAGATTTCGAAAGATGGCGCTAATCTGCAGATTCCTGTATCTCCGGATAAACATCTCGAAATACCCGTACGCAACGATGGTGAATCCGGTTTGGAAGACGGAACAGAGACAGATTTGTCAGATGGAGAAAATGATCGCATTGAACAGACAGAGGATGACAGTCCAAATCTTACTTTTATTATTGAATTTAAAGATATTGAAGATCTGATTACGCTTAGTCATGCTTTAGATTTGCAAGATCAGACCGCGTCTATTCTTTACGCCTATCACAATAAATATTATCTTCAAGTCATTTTCTCGGAAGACTCTGAAGAAGAGGAACAAGATGCGTTGCTTAGCCGTATTTTGGAGTATGGTTTGGATACTGGTGTCACTGAATCCGTTATTGAAGAATATGGCAAGAAGATCATTGCTGAGCAGGCTTTGCAGCTCTTGAAAGCAAAATTTCCGCGCTTGAATTAAATACGCAAAATGGACAGATAAATTTTCTTTCCTCTCTGTCCATTTTTTGTGGCTTTCTGGTGGAAAAATTTGTTTTTTTAAGGGATAAGAATGAGCAAAGGTGCGAGACACCTGTGGGAAAAGCGAGCCAAGTGAGACCCCGCAGATTCTCGCTTGTCTGAGGAGACGCGCGGCGCCCGCGGCAAGCGAGCAGCCGAGGCATAGATTTCTTAGGAGGTGATGCTGTTGCTTGTGGCTCTTCTGGAAAATGGTACGCAGTTCTCGCTCTTGTCAGTAAATAAGACAAGAGATGAGTTGCTTCGCGATCGCAAGAAGCATCAGTTTTTTTGCCCAGTCTGCAAGAGTCAATTGTGCCTGAAAATAGGGACAATGAAAAAACCGTATTTTGCGCATTATCCTGACAGCGATTGTCAAGTGCATGGTGAACCAGAAACTGACCAGCATTTACGCGGAAAAGAAGATTTATATTTATGGACCATTCGAAATGGTCGAAAGGCTGAACTGGAATACTATTTAAAGACTTTGAAACAAAGAGCGGATATCTTCTTACATGGTATTGAACCGATTGCAATTGAGTACCAATGCAGCGATATTCCTGAAGACGTTCATTTACGTCGAACCTGTGGGTATTGCCATTCTGGTATTCTTCCTATCTGGATTTTTGGCAGCAACAGGATTAGATTTAGAAAAGACCGATTGATTCTCTCAGCGTTTGAAACCAGTTCGATCCGACGCGCGCCCCCGTCCGTGCAAAAAAGCCACTCTCTTTTTTCTTCTTCGTATTATATTTGCTTTTATGATCCGCATCGAAAACTATTTATATTTTTTTCAAATATCCACTCCTGTACAAAAACCTCTTTTATTTCCCAAGAAATAGATCTGCCTCTTGATCAGGTACATCCTTATCAATTGTTTTATCCGGATTTTCAATCGCCAATCAATAATTTAATTGAACGCTGGGTGCAACAAAAAAAGAAACAGCGTCTCAATGTCTATCGGAAAGTCAGCAATGAGGAGGATTGGCTACGCAGACAGGCTTACCAATGGCACTTTACTTTCTCTATGTACCCGGCATTCTGCGGGATTCCCCATGAACAGTATATTCACTTTAAAAATCCCCCTTATCTTTGGCAAACTTGGATCTGCTATATACTTGAAAAAGCTAGAGGACACTGGATAACTATCCCACAAATTATTCAGGTGACTGTCCGAAAAGGTGGTCAAGCGCTTTTTACGATGCGCCGACTTCCGCTTGTTTCTGAATCCAGAATTGACTTGATTCTGGCAGTCTATCTTGAACAACTTGTGGCGTTACATCTTGTTGCGAAAAAACAGCAGGCTTATTCCTATATAGGAGAAAGCATCCGTTATATGACGTCACTTGACCACTTGTTAAAACAAGACAGACTCTATATTCAAAAATTGGACAAATAGAGACTATGGGGATTCTATTTTTGCGCAGAATGGAAAAAAGCGGTACGATAGCATTAGATTTCTACTCGTATACCAGTGTGCAATCACGCTTGGTGTCAGGAAACATTGAAGGTGGGGGTGTTTGTATGGCTGATAAAAAAACAACAGTTCTTCCTACTCGAGATCAAATTCCAGTACAAGAAAAATGGGATTTGGAAGCGATCTTTCCAAGTGTTGCGGCATGGGAGACAGCATTCAATATGGTCAAGGATCGAATGGAAGAAGCAGAGACCTATAAAGGCAAGATCGGCCAATCTGCTGATAATTTGTATGCGCTACTGAAAAAACAGGATGAACTAACTGAATTGCTTTATAAAGTTTACGTTTATGCGCATATGAAAAATGATCAAGATACAGCAGACTCGACTTTTCAGGCCCTGCATGATCGTGCGGGCAATCTGGCAACCATCGTTGGCAGCCGGCTTGCATTTGTTGTACCAGAAATACTTGCTATTACTCCGGAAGAACTTGACCGTTTCTTCAATGATAGTGAACCGCTACGGCTCTACCGTCATGCCATCGATGAAATTACACGGACTCGTCCCCATGTGCTTGATGCTGAAAAAGAGGCCCTGCTCGCTGCCGCAGGTGATGTGACAGATGCATCACAAACCACGTTCGGCATGCTGAATAATGCAGATCTAAAATTTCCGACCATTACGGATGAAAACGGCGATGCCGTTGAAATTACCCACGGGCGCTATGGACGATTTATGGAGAGTGAAAATCGGCGTGTCCGCAAGGAGACATTTGAAGGCATCTACAAAACGTATGGCGCGTTTAAAAATACATTGGCCGCAACATTAAGCGGCCAAGTCAAACGGGATAATTTTTATGCGTCCGCAAGAAACTATATTAGTGCAAGGGAAGCTGCTCTTTTTGCTAATCATATACCGGAGTCGGTTTATGATAATTTAGTCGAAACGATTCATAAAAATATGCCATTGATGTACCGCTATGTCACGCTGCGAAAGAAAGCCCTAAAACTCGATACGCTGCATATGTATGATCTTTATGCACCGCTTGTTGCCAATGCCAAAATTGAGGTCACATACGATCAAGCAAAGGACCTCGTGCTAAAGGGGCTTGCCCCGCTTGGTGAAGATTATCTCGAAGTCATTCGCGAAGGATTAAAAAAACGCTGGATCGATGTCCGTGAAACACAAAATAAACGAAGCGGCGGTTATTCTAGCGGCAGTTACGGAACGATGCCTTATATTCTTCTGAACTGGCAGGACAATATCAATAGTACCTTTACTTTGGCTCATGAGCTTGGTCATTCGATGCATAGTTATTACTCACGAACCAGTCAGCCATATCCGTATGCCGACTATTCAATCTTTGTTGCAGAAGTGGCCTCAACTTGCAATGAGGCTTTATTGAATCATTACTTGCTTGAGCATACAGACGATAAGAAAACAAAGCTTTATTTGCTGAATAATCAGTTGGAGGGCTTTAAAGCGACTGTTTTTCGGCAGACAATGTTTGCTGAGTTTGAACATATCATTCATCAAAAGGCACAGGAAGGTGTCGCTCTGACCGCTGACTTCTTGACCCAAACGTACTATGATTTAAATAAGTTGTATTTCGGTACAGATATCGTTGTTGATGAACAGATTGGCTTGGAGTGGGCGAGAATTCCACATTTTTATTATAATTACTATGTTTATCAGTATGCGACCGGTTACAGCGCTGCCTCAGCGTTGTCCCGACAGATTCTTGAGGAAGGCGCGCCAGCGGTTGCACGTTATAAAAATTATTTGAAATCCGGAAGCTCGGATTATCCGATTAATGTGCTGAAGAAGGCAGGCGTCGATATGGCTGATCCGAAGTCAATTCAGCAAGCGATGGATGTATTTGAAAATGTCTTAGATGAGACAGAATCTTTGCTATTCGATTGAGTAAGATTAGATAAATTTGACGAAGGCTGAGTCTAAGTTTTTCTTATGCTTAATTCCTCTGAAATTTTATACAGACTTCACGTATAAAAAAGGGCTTGGAATCCTGCGATTCCAAGCCCTTTTTGCTTAAAAGATAGCTATTTTTTAAATTTAATGTTGTTTTGCTACCCAAAAGCAATGTGTGAGTCATCTGCGGGAACACTGAGCAGCGGAAGCGAATGTATTGCAAAAAAGGGTAAAGCATTCAGCAGAATTTAATATGCAAAAAAATAAGACTCAGCTGTGTCCCAAGGACTTAGCTAAGCCAAGTTTTTTAGTTACGATTTCTCTGCCAGGTAAGTAGGCGAATGGTCAGCAGTAGGCTAAAGAAAAGAAAACATCCGGTTAGTAGCAACGATTCAAGATGCATCAGTCCGAGCAAAAAATGATACATACTGAAAATCAAAAGAAGCGTCAGAGGAATCAAAGCCAATTGTTTCACAATGCCCGCTCCCTTCAGTTTCGGAACACGTTTTCTCTTTAGAATTATGACAGGCTACTGACAAATATGTTTCCAATAGATACCGCTTTTTAATTCAACCGGCTGAATGATATTTTTAAGCTGTAATTTGCGCAATTCTTTAAGTGTTTCTTCCTCAGTCCAGTCGTATACAACGGATACTTCCCTTGTTGTCAGAAAGAGTTCCGTAGCGAAGAAATCAACTAAAGTCGGATGCGGTGCCGCCTGTACTCTGTGCTGGATCAATTCTTTTAAAATTTGCACATAAACTGCATAGTCGTATCTACCGCTTACCTTTATTGATTCTGATTCCGCAGCCGGTGTTGAAAAGACAAGGGAAGGCAGTTCAGTTATCGATAGCTCATTTGCCAGCTTACGATCCGACTGAATCGCTTTGATCGATCGACAGGAATGAAAATCCGTCTGAAATTCCTCTAGATTTAATTGAGTCATTGCTGCTGCCTCAAGAAAATCATCAAATTGACAGAGTCCCTCTTTGCGAAGAAAAATTTGCTCGCGAATCCGTCGCAAAAAGCGATGGCTGGCGTTTTGTCCCTGAAATTCGGCTGCTTTAATCGCTAAGGCAACTGCGTAAGGAGAGGGCGGGTTTTCGAACCAGATATCGCTGTCGCAACACATCCCGGTAAGTCTCGCGCATTTATCCCACTCCTCAGCAATGGTCTTGGCATGGTAGAATTGGTAGCGATTCGCTGTGTCATGCCTTGTCGTTAGAATATATCGTATTGTAAAGAAATCATGATATTCGAGAATAAGCTTTTTCATCAGCGGCTCAATACCCCAACATTCTGGGCAAAGTGGATCAATAAAGCAGAGAATCTCGACCTTTGAGAAATGAGTGTTGCTTTGCATAATGGAGCACGTCATATTTTCTCGAGTTCCTTCACAAAATGTATGTTCTCTATGAAGTGTCATTGATTATCACCTCTCAATTCCCAGGCAGAATTAACCTGTTTCTCATCATTTTCATACCGCTGTTTCATGGATCAAGGCGATAATTATTCTTAAGTGAAATGCTAACTTGTCAACTATGCTTTTCACCAATCAAGAAACTTTCAAAAGATCTTATCTTTTTCAGCTTTCTATATTGTAACAAGAGCGCGAATTGAGGGCAAATAATCGATACTATACGTGTCAGCCTAGAGCAGCTGCAAACAAATAGCTATTCTCAATTTGCATATTAATTAATAATTACGACAAAAAGAAAAGCCGTTGATTCGGTCGCAGAACGTGCTATAATTTGAGACCCGTAAAATATTTCTCATGTTTTTCGGGATTTATCGATAACACATTTTGCAAGCAAAGGAAGTAGAGCATGAAAGAAAAAATGCCGCTGCAAGAATTGGGAAAGAAACTGTCTATTTCACTTTGTTCCGCGTTTCTATGTGCATTAAGTATGGATCTCTTCCTAATACCGGCACATGTGTATGCTTCAGGTATTAACGGTGCTGCGCAATTAATTGCTGATATCTTATATGATTGGGGACCTGTGCATCTACCTATTGCCTTGCTAGTTCTGCTGTTGAATTTGCCGATTGCTTGGCTAGGCTGGAAGAAGGTTGGCAAAAGTTTTACCTTTTTCAGTTTTGTAACAGTTTTATTTACAGCGTTATTCTTATCTATTTTGCCAGTCCATCCGCTCTCTAAGGATATACTACTCAACTCAATTTTCGGTGGCATGATCTCAGCGATTGGTGTTGGTTTGGCTTTGAAATTCGGAATTTCTACGGGTGGTCTTGATATTATTGCCATCTACCTCACGCGAAGAAACAAAAATGCATCTTCAGGTCGCTATTTTCTTGTTTTGAATGGCATCATTATCTTAATTGCGGGTGCGGTCTATGAGTGGCAATTTGCGCTCTACACATTGATTTCACGTTTTGTTAACAGTTATGTGATTGATTTGATCCATACAAAATATCAAAAATTGACTGTGATCACAATTACGGATAAAAAAGATGAATTGATTGAGGCTATTCAGAACGAATTTGATCGCGGCATGACCCTTATCCCGTCTTACGGTGGTTTTACTGGAGCTGAGCATTGTTCAATTATGATCGTTATCAGCCACTATGAATTGTACCGGATGGAACAATTAATTAAACAAATTGATCCGCAAGCATTTACGAATATATTAGAAACAAATAAAATTATCGGCTGTTTTCATAACGAGGAAGAGCAGCGCGTTGTTCAGCAGATGAAACATGGTGAAAGCCTTCCTGTCAGAAATTCTGCATTAAGTGAAGAAGATTATCGCTATTTTCTGCAATTGTTTGAAGCAAGAAGAAAAAAAGAAGTAGAAAACTAAAAGCACATCAACGGCCCTTTCGGCCAAGCTGATGTGCTTTTTTCTGTTTTCTAAAAAGATAAGAATGTATATGGCTTTTGATGAAATATTAAGCGAAGGCGCGAGACGCTTGCGGGAAAAGCGAGCCAGGTGGCCCCCACAGATTCCAGCCTGTTTGAGGAGGCTCACGGATCGCCCGCGGTAAACGAGCAGCCGAAGCGCATTTATTGCAAAATAACCTATTCTATATTGCTCGTTAATAGCGGCGATTAAAAAACGATAAAACGTGTTGAAGGAGCGGTTTAAAAGACGTGCGTCTGACTGTATTTCTGAAAAATAAATTTCATAAATTGCTTTACAGCAGGGGATATATAACGGCCTTCATACCAAGAAAGTCCAATTTGTCGTTTGCAACTTGGCCAAGTGATGTGAACCTTTCTAACCTTGGTTTCGTCGATGTCCTTTTGATCAGGAAGCAGGGCGACACCAAGACCGGACGCGACAAGTCCAGCAAGTGTTGTCACTTCCTCGCCTTCAAAAGTAATATTTGGGACAAAATTCGCCTTTCGGCAAAGTTTGTCAGCAATTTTCCGCAGTTCGTATCCAGGTTTCATCGAGATGATCGGTTCCTTTTCTATTTCTTTCAAGGACACACTGGTTTTCTCAGCAAGTGCGTGATCAGCTGGGACCATTAGAAAAAGTTCTTCTTCCCATAATTTTTCCCAAAGGATATGGGGTTCATCAAAAGAATGATGGACTAAACATAGGTCAATTTCACCCGTTTCAAGCTGATGGAGCAATGCTGTATTGTTGTTTTGATAGAGCTTAATCTTTGTATTGGGATGCAGTTTCTGAAATGAACGCAAAATGTCGGGAATAACATTGACGCCGAGTGTATGCAGAAACCCAAGCGAAACCTCACCATATTCTGGATCCATTAAAGTTTTCAGTTCACGTCTTGTATCATCTATTTCCTTTAGAATATTATTCACGTGTTTCAGCAGCAGCCGTCCATATTGATTGAGGATAATACTCCGCCCTTGACGTTCGAAAAGCGCGACACCTAATTCTTCCTCAAGACGGGCAATGGATCGGCTCAACGCGGGCTGAGAAATCGAGAGCGCTTCTGCAGCTTTTGTCATGTGCTGCAGTTGCGCGACTACTTGAAAATATTCAATTTGCTGCCATTCCATCCAATCACTCCTGGGACTTCCGATAGTCAATACTTACCTAATTCTAAGATACCATAATATTCCTAATGCGCATGAAAAAGATACATAAATTCTATAAAAAAACAAAATTTGAGCCTTTCGCATGAAGTAAGTAACGCGTTGCTTCAGTGGCGCTCGAATTGCTGACAAAACGCACAGTAAGAGAGAAAAGCTGATTAGGTACTCAAGATTTTCACTGACGCTTCAATAACACGTCACTTGCTTGATTCTGAGTTTTGAAAACACTCAGAGTCGCTTGTATTATTACCCTCGGTGCATAGTTATTATTCAAGAATTATATTAGACATCACCAGTAATCTGTCATACTATGGATTTTACCAAGAAACAGAAGGGATGGACTCTTTCATGGATTATTTATCACCAGAAAACAAGGGCTTCAAAAAGACATTAATAGCCCTGTTTCTGGGCAGCTTTATCATGTATGCCGATTTATACAGTACGCAGCCGGTCATTGCGGTCATCGCAAACAAATTTCATGTATCGCCGGCATTTGCCAGTCTGACATTGTCAGGAGCGACTGGTGCTTTGGCAATCTGTCTTTTGTTTGTCTCGTTTTGTTCGGGAATGTTTAACCGAAAAAAAGTGATGATTTTGGCACTTTTGTCATCCGCAATACTTTCAATAATCATTGGTTTTATCGATTATCTACCATTGCTGATTGCTGTACGGTTTATTCAAGGTGCGTTACTCGCCGGGTATCCATCGATCGCGATGGCTTATATAAATGAAGAGTTTGATAAGAAAGTTCTCGGTTATGTCATTGGCATTTTCGTTAGTGGCAATAGTATTGGCGGTTTGTCCGGCCGTTTGATTGTCGGTTTTCTCAGCGATCACTTTTCTTGGAATATCGCCATTGCCGGCCTCGGTCTCCTCAATTTAATCATGTGTGCCTGCTTTATCATATTTCTACCGAAATCAAAACATTTTAAAGCGAAACGGACGTCGTTAAAACGGACGATGGCAGGGTTTATTGAAAATATAGAATCGCCGGCGCTTGTCATGCTCTATGTGCTTGGTTTTGTATTGATGGGCGGCTTTGTGACGGTTTTTAACTATATCGGTATACCGTTAATGCAGCCCCCTTATGATCTCAGTCAGACCGTTGTCGGCTTCATCTTTATCATCTTTTTGGTCGGAACAGTTAGTTCAACAGTTATGGGGAAAATATCCGATCACATGAGCCGGTCAGGTGTCATTGGTTTTTGTCTGCTCTTGATGGCAGGCGGTTTGTCACTAACTATGGCCGTTTCGCTGCCAGTAAAAATTCTTGGACTTGCACTTTTCACTTTCGGATTTTTCGGCGGTCATTCAGTAGCTAGCAGCTGGGTCGGTATTCTAGCAAACAGGCGGGAAAAGGCGCAGGCGTCCTCACTTTACTTACTCTTCTATTATGTAGGATCGAGTATCGTTGGATCGACAGGCGGACTATTTCTGCAGCGATTTGGCTGGATGGGTGTCGTTTCTGCCGTTGTTGTGCTTTGCTTATGCGGTGTGGTAGTGACACTAATTGTTCATCGGATGGTGCTCCATGGCGATTACCGCCGCCATCGCAGCCATCACCGAATGATTGGTCAACATATTTAACCCTATAGTCTTCGATCAAAAAAAGTTCGGACGTTTTGCCCGGCTTTTTTTTTATACGCTGGAATGTATACGGTTTCATTGGAATTAAGAAAATATATGACTTAGCTATCGTCCAAGGCCTTGGCTAAGCCAAAGCTAAGTTTTTCTCTTTTGCCCAGGGCTTCCTTTCCTTCACTTGTAATCAACCTTATAATGGAAGCAGGAGGTCGGAACGGCCTTTAGTGATAGGAAAGTGTCGAGGTGATTGGCGATGACAGTATTTGAGGATTTTCAATACACGCGCCCGGAAGTTGCGGCGTATGAAAAAAAATTCGAAAACGCATTTGATGCTTTTCGATCTGCGAAATCTTTTGAAGCAGCAGAAGCGGCTTTTCTGCAAGTGAATGAACTGAGGAAACATTTGGATACGCTGTTTAATCTCGTCGAAATCAGACATACGATTAATACCGAAGATCCCTTCTATAAGGAAGAGAACGATTATATGGATGAGACGATGCCTCTATTCGAGGGGAAAACAACTGCCTTTTATCAGCTTCTAATGCAGTCGCCATATCAGGCGCAACTTGAAAAAAAATGGGGAAAACAGCTTTTTTCGCTCGCTAACGCTCAGTTGAAGTCGTTTTCCGATGATGTAATCCCACTAATGCAGGAAGAAAATAAGTGGGCTTCTAAGTATACTAAATTGATTGCGGCGGCGAAAATAGCTTTTGACGGCGAGGAACGGACGTTGGCGCAGTTGATGGCCGATCGTGAATCGGAGGATCGCGAGGTACGTAAGGCTGCGACGGCTGCTTATTTCGGTTACTTCGCTGATCATGAAGAGGAATTCGATACAATTTATGATCACTTAGTAAAAATTCGTACAGAAATTGCCCATAAGCTTGGGTTTGCAAATTATACCGAGATGAGCTATTACCGAATGGCGCGAATCGGTTATGACAAAGAAATGGTCAAGAACTATCGTGAGCAGATTCGTCGCTATGTCGTTCCTGTCGCGAATAAACTGTACGAGCGGCAACGCGCGCGTCTCGGAGTGGAAAAGTTCTATTTTTATGATGAACCCTACTATTTTAAAACGGGTAATGCGAAACCAAAAGGCGATGCCGATTGGATTTTGAAGCATGGCAAGAAAATGTATCATGAATTGTCGCCTGAAACCGGAGAATTTTTCGATTATATGATCGATCACCATCTGATGGATCTGCTGGCGACGAAAGGGAAGGCTGGAGGCGGCTATTGCACGTATATCTTTGACTATCAGTCGCCGTTCATTTTCTCGAATTTCAATGGAACTGCAGGAGATATTGACGTCTTGACTCATGAGGCTGGACATGCATTCCAAGTGTATTCGACAAAAAATAATTTAATTGATTATCGCTGGCCAACGTACGAAGGTGCAGAAATTCATTCGATGAGTATGGAATTCTTCACCTGGCCGTGGATGAATTTATTCTTCAAAGAAGAAACGGAAAAAAGAAAATTTGCCCATCTAAGTGAAGCCTTACTTTTCTTGCCGTACGGTGTGAGTGTCGATGAATTCCAGCATGTGGTTTATGAACATCCGGAGATGACTCCTGCAGAGCGAAAGCAAGCCTGGAAAGAAATCGAGCAGAAATATCTGCCGCATCGGGATTATGATGGCATGAACTATCTTGAGCGCGGCGGCGTCTGGCAGCGCCAGGGTCATATTTATGAATCACCGTTTTACTACATCGACTATACGCTTGCTCAGGTATGCGCGTTTGAGTTCTGGAAGAAGTCTCAAGAGGATTTTGCATCAGCATGGAAAGATTATCTCCACCTGTGCAAGCAGGGAGGGAGTCAATCATTCCTTGATTTGGTTCAAACAGCGAAACTTGAGTCCCCATTTAAAGAGGGCTGTGTATCAACGGTAATCGATGCGGTTTCTTCTTGGCTCAATCAAGTGGATGACAGTCAATTTTAATTTTTAAAGATTTATTAGTCGAAAACCCCCAACAGCTCATTGCTGTTGGGGGTTTCTTTGAATAATCAGCGAAATTGTTTGCAAGGTAAAATTGCTCCGTCAGTCGCATCTCATAAAGGGAAATTGTTTAGACGGAGTATGTATTGAGTTTATTCATCACTTTATCGACATAAGCTACGGTTTCTGAATAGGGTGGAACGCCGCCATATTTTCTGACACTACCGGAACCGGCATTGTACGCCGCCAGTGCAAGACGTGTGTTTCCTTGAAATTCATTTAACAAATGTTTTAAGTATTTCGTCCCGCCTTCAATATTCTGAACGGGGTCGAAGCTGTTGGATACACCAAGTGCTCGGGCAGTCGCAGGCATTAATTGCATCAGCCCTTGAGCGCCAGTCGCACTGACAGCCTCCTTATTTCCGCCTGATTCGGTCTCCATCACTGAGCGGATTAGTGATGGATCAACACCGTATTTTGATGCCGCCTGATGAATAATCGCTGTGAAATTATCGCTTGCAGACGAATGTGATACAGTTGTTGATGCAGCAGTCGTTTGCTTCTTGCTGTTGATTGGATTTAGGGATTGATTCAGCGACAATTGATCCCAAAGGGCTTGGGTCGCAGACACGCCTCCTGGATTCAAGCTACTACTCATAGAGGTGGTGGAATTGCTGCCCGTGTTATCGAGATACTGCAATAGCGAGCCAAGCAGCAAGGAAAAATCTGCGGAATTGCTGCTCGCAGCATTGTTTGCCTCGTCTCCGGTATCACTCGGGAATGATGCAACTGCAAGTAATTTCGTCAACATATCCGGTGTGATCGAAGCATTCATTTGGCTCTTCTCCTTTTTGTTCCTTTATCTGTAATATCAATGCATGTTTTTTCAAGCCTTTTTTAGTGCCTTGTAGAGTCGAGCGATTTTGCTAGCCGAAGGCTGACGTTCAATATTGTGCGCACGCAACAATTGTTCAAAAAGCGGCTTCCCGTTCAGGCTGTCTGATGTTTCCATCTCGATCTCGTAATCTTCGTGCTTTAAATAGAAGCTGTGATCGAGGAATAATGTGCCGCCTTTGTATGGAAACTCACAGCGTTCTGTACGCAGCTGACCAAGATGTATCAGTTTGTCCACATCAATGCCCATCTGAGTGATTTGCTGTTCCACATCACCTGCAGGCATCACACCGAAATGAATCATGTCCTGATTTTCATCGTCTGTAAGCTGCTGATGGGTTTCAAGAATGACGCCATCATGCGGCTGTTTCAGCGTCAGATCGTGAATCCCTGGGAGGTGGCGGATTCGAAGTGCCGAATGCTGATCGCGGAGGGCAAGTGTCGGTGTATCGAAATAGTCATTCACCTGCTTGAAAAAGGATGCGGGGGTACATTCAAAATAGAGACATAGTTTGTTGAATTGCTCAGCAGTGAGCATATTCTTAAATTCAATTTCCAATTCTTGAGTCATTTCCGGAGCTCCTTGAAATCTGTTGCTTATTGATTCTCATTGATTGCCAGGATAAACTCGTAACTTCCAATAAATTATGACATAATGAAAGAGAAGAAACAACAGCAGAATGATGCGATTTCTGGAAAATAACAAAGATGTTTTTTAGGCTTTGAGAAGAAACGAAACGATTGCCCAGTTGCTGTGAGTAAAGACAGGTGGTTGGATTATGGATTGGAAAGTATTTCTTGCACCATATAGTCAGGCCGTTGATGAATTAAAGGTCAAACTGCGCGGCTATCGCGATTTATGCGGTGCCTCGTCACAGAATTCGCCAATTGAGTTTGTGACTGGAAGGGTGAAACCCGTGCCCAGCATATTGGAAAAAGCGAGACGTAAAGATATCCCGCTCGATCAACTGAATACGCAAATGCAGGATTTGGCCGGTGTTCGTATCATGTGTCAATTCGTCGACGATATTATGAAAGTGGTTCAATGGATTCGGGCGCGGACCGATTTTGTTGTGGTCGAGGAACGCGATTATATTAATAATAAGAAAAAAAGCGGCTATCGTTCCTACCATGTCGTCGTCGAGTATCCCGTACAGACGATTACGGGTGAACAAAAAATTCTTGCAGAAATTCAAGTACGAACTTTAGCGATGAATTTTTGGGCGACCATTGAGCATTCGCTGAATTATAAATATAAGGGCAATATACCAACGGATGTAAAAAAACGCTTATTGCGTGCTGCTGAAGCCGCTTTTCGTCTGGATGAAGAAATGTCACAAATACGTGAGGAAATATGGGCGGCACAGGAACGGTTTTCGCAAAAGAATGCAGAAGAACATCTTGAGTCTTGGCCGGGGGGAACGGCAAAATGAAAGACGACTTGTTATCCGGGGAACATGCAACTGAAGAGCTTGGCAACCTGACGACATTTGCTATTGAAACACGTGGAGACTCGTTTTCCAATCAATTGCAGTCACGGCTTGTTCGTGAATTGACCCGGATCGGTTTTCGCTATGATGCGGCGAACCCTGATCTTGTTATCTCGGTCGGCGGTGATGGTACGCTGCTCCAGGCATTTCATCGCTATGTAGCGCGGCTGGGGCAGACAGCATTTGTCGGTGTCCATACCGGACATCTCGGTTTCTATGCAGATTGGACCGCTCAGGAATTGCCGCTGCTTATTGAGGCAATAGCGAATAGGAAATATACAAGTGTGATCTATCCGCTACTGCGTGTGTCAGTGACCTTTAAGGATAACAAGGAGTCTGCGAACTATCTCGCATTGAACGAATGCACGATTCGTAGCGCTGAGGGATTACTCGTCTCAGACGTCTTTATCCGTCATGAACTATTTGAGAGTTTTCGTGGTGACGGGCTCTGTTTCTCGACACCGACGGGCTCAACGGCCTACAATAAAGGTTTGTCCGGCGCTATTGTTCATCCATCACTTGAATCGATTCAATTGACGGAGATTGCGTCGATCAATAATCGTGTCTATCGAACGCTCGGTTCACCGATTATCCTGCCTAAGCATCATCATTGTCAGGTACGCCCAGTGGACGCCAGCGGTTTTAATTTGAGTATCGATCATATAGCCACCCTGCATGAAAAGGTGGAGGAGATTGAATGTGCCGTGGCAAAGGAAAAAATCTGTTTTGCCCGCTTTCGACCTTTTCCTTTCTGGCGCCGGGTACGGGATTCATTTATTGGTTAATGAATAGCGATGCGCAGCGTGGCAGGATAAACCGTGGATCGATAAATAAGTAAAGGATATAATGTCAAGAAAATAAAATGAGGTTTTTTCATGAAGCATTGTTACAAAATTGAAAAGGTTATCAATCAATCGTATAGCGGGGTTATGCTCCGAGAATTCTTGAAAAAAGAAATTCGCGTGTCACGCCGAGCGCTTTCGGCGATTAAATACAAGGGTGGAAAATTGCTGATTGACGGTGAAGAACGAACGGTTCGCCATATTTTGAAAGCAGGCGAGAGACTAACCATCGTTTTTCCTCCAGAGGCGCATAGTGCGTTTTTGAAAAGCGAGGAACAGCCCTTGGCTATTGTCTATGAGGATCACGAACTGTTGGTCGTCAACAAACCCGCTGGAATTCCTGTGATACCCTCGCATCAATATCCTCAAGGGACGCTTGCCAATTTTCTGCTCGCGTATTTTGAAAAGCAGAATCTTGCTTCAACGGTTCATATCATTAACCGGCTCGATCGCAATACATCAGGTTTGATGCTCGTCGCTAAAAACCGCTTCAGTCATGAACGCTTCTTTAAGATGCAAAAAAATAAAGAAGTCCATCGTCGTTATTTAACTTTTGTTTCCGGAGAAGTAAAAAATGATGCGGGAACAATTGATGCGCCGATCGGGCGTCGTGAGGGCAGTGTCATTGAGCGTCAAGTGGATTGGATCGATGGACGTCGCTCGATTACCCATTATCAAGTTCTGAAACGTTTCCCAGATCGTACGCTCGTTCTTGTCCAACTACAGACGGGCCGGACGCACCAAATCCGCGTTCATTTTTCTTCGATTGGCCATCCGCTCCTTGGTGACGATTTATATGGCGGTCCAATGGAAAAAATTTCGAGACAGGCGTTGCACAGTTTTGAACTTTCATTCGTTCATCCCTTTACCGATCAATTGATCCATTTGCATGCGGCCTATCCACCGGACATGGCACGGCTTGCAGATACGTCTCTTGTTCTGGAAAAGCTCTAAAGTGTTCGGGCATCTTTGGCATCGATGAGGGCACGGAGCAGGTGAGCATCTCCGGATAACGAAGGGCACTTAACGCGCCGCCGAACACGCATCCGGTGTCGAGATTCAGCGTGTGGTTGACCCAACGCGGAACGGTGACGGGCGTATGCCCGTAGACGATCCAAGGTTTCCCCTGATAATCTTTGGCCCAATCCAGACGCTCCGGATGACCTTGTTCATCTGTTCGTCCGGTAGTATAGCCGTAAAGCAAAATTGAACGCAGCTTTTTATCAATTGGTCGTGTTAAATCGCTGGCTTTGATGCCGGCGTGGCAGACTATGAGTCGCTCGTTATCGAGACGTAGGAGCAAATTTGATTGTTCATAGAGATGTATGAAGCCTGACGAAACGGCCATCCGTCGGGCGGGAGAAAGAAGCGTCAGCTCATGAACGGTTGTCTCGAGTCCGTGAATAATCTGAACCTTTCGTCCTTGCATATAACGGTAAAGTTTATTGCAATGATTTCCAGGAACATACAAGGCCTTGCCTTCGTTGACAAGTTTGACTGTCAGTTCAATCATTTTCACAGATTGAGGCCCGCGATCGGTGATATCACCGACAAAGATTAGACGACGATCCTGAGGGTGAACGGGGATGTCCGATACCCACGCATAGCCTAGGGCAATCGTTAACTTTTTAAATTCATCGAAGCAGCCATGCACGTCGCCAATAATGTCAAACACAATGATTCAGCCCCTGAGACAATTGTTTTTTTTAGTATTCCCCTTCTGTTTGCCTAATCATTCTCTATTTATTAGAAAAGCTTGGCTCTGCCAAGTTTTTCTGAATGCTTCATTCCGCTGACAAAAAAAGCACCGCGAGCGGGTGCTTCAAGAAAACATAAAGCGATGCGTCTGCATGCGCACACTTTGCACGAGGCCCATACAAATCATACTGGAGATAAGTGAGCTCCCTCCATAACTGAGAAAGGGAAGGGTAATTCCAGTAATGGGCATGACTTGGATCGTCATGCCAATATTCTCGAAAATCTGAAACATCAGCAGGCCGATAATGCCTGTGCAAATATAACTGCCGAATGGATCATGCGTCCCGCTCGCGGTTCGGACAATACGCGAGAGCAGAAGAAAATAGAGTAGAATGACAATCACTGCACCTAGGAAACCGTATGTTCCGCCGATTATCGCAAAAATAAAATCGGTATTTCCTTCTGGGAGCGTGATCGCCGGATTATAACCGTGGTGAAAAAATTGTCCCGAGCCAATAGAGTTCAGAGATTGAATCAGCTGAAAACCGGCTTGTGAGGAATACTGATAGGGATTGGTCCAGGCATAGAACCGTTCGCGCTGGTGGGCTTCCAGAACAATATTGACAAGTTGAGGAAATTTGAACCAGGCAATCGCAAAGAATATTAAACCGGCAACGATGGTCGAAAGGATGCCACTAATAAATTTCCAATGGATGCCACTGACGACAGTCATGCAAACGATAATTGAAAAAAGTACGAGCGCACTGCCAAGATCGGGTTGAATGAAAATCAAGGCAAACGGCGGCAACGAAATATAGGCGATTTTGCGGAGTAACAGCCAGTCTTCATGTGCCGTCCGTATTGGATACATTTCGTTATGTTTATCGATAATCGCAGCCAGTGATAAAATCAAAAAGATTTTTACAAATTCGGCAGGTTCCAATTTTATAGAACTTGTAAAAGAATACCAACTCCAAGCACCGTTTGTTTGGTTGGCGAGCGGGATCGGCAGACCGAGTTTCGCAAGTGTTAGACCGAACAACATAAATAAGCCGAACCCATAAAATAGCCAGTGCATCCGTTTCAAACGTTCATAGTCCAAAAAACTAAAACCGGCAAAAACAATAAAACCGAGTACATACCAGAAAATCTGACGATGCGCGCTTCCGATCGCACGTCCACCATTAAGTCCTGGCGCGTTTGAAATCGCGATGTAGCTGACACAGCCTAATAAAAAAATAATGAAAAGTAATATATAATCAATTTTTGATAACGAGTCTTTAGTCATCATGTTTTTAGTCCCTCGAGCGCTTCAGTTTGATGTCCTGTCAATCAAGTGACACTTCAATAATGATAGCTTAAAGCAATAAAAAAAGAAACAGGTAAAAAGGGGTAAGCGTCTGGGGCAGAACCCTTTATCGTGGCATCCTATAACCGTTTTTTTGCCTAGGCTGTATTGAGGGCGCGGAACATGACAATAAGGACTTGCCTAACGGTTTCTGCTATAATATATTTTGGAAGTTTGGTAACTATCAGGAGGTTGAAGCATGGATCTGACATTGAAGGGTCGTACATATGTCGTTATGGGTGTGGCCAATAAACGGAGCATCGCTTGGGGTATCGCTCAGGCGCTTGACAAGGCCGGAGCTCGATTGATTTTCACTTATAATAATGAACGTTTCCGTGAACCAGTTGAAAAACTCGCTGAAACATTGGAAGGCAAAGAAAGTTTATTTTACCCATGTGATGTGACAAGCGACGAAGAAATTGCTGCCACTTTCGCGAAGATCAAAGAGGATGCAGGAGTGATTCACGGATTAGCTCACTGCATTGCCTTTGCGAAGAAAGATGAATTAGACGGCGATTATATGAATACAACCCGTGATGGTTTTCTTCTGGCACAGAATATCAGTGCCTATTCTTTAACAGCGGTCCTTAAGGAAGCAAAATCATTAATGACCGATGGCGGCAGCGTTGTGACGATGACGTATCTCGGCGGCGAACGCGTTGTCAAGAATTATAACGTGATGGGCGTTGCGAAAGCGAGTCTTGACGCGAGCGTTAAATATCTTGCAAACGATCTTGGCAAAGACAATATTCGTGTGAACGGTATTTCAGCAGGTCCGGTGCGTACCTTGTCAGCCAAAGGCATCGCCGAATTCAATAGTGTACTAAAAGTCATTGAAGAAAAAGCACCGCTTCGTCGATCGATCAGTCCGGAAGACGTGGGCAACACCGCATTATTCCTGTTCAGTGACCTCGCAAAAAATATTACAGGCGAAACGATTCACGTGGATGCCGGGTTCAATATTATTAGTATATAATCTTTTCTCTGCCGCTTTTTTAAGAAAATCGAGCACGTCGATTGGGTCCGGTTTGTCTTCCGCTTGCATATAGTGTGGCGAACAGACTTATGGAGGGATTCAATTGGCTGAGGCGAAGAAAAATGAACCCAAAATCATTCATGTGGATAAGCTGATCATCTATGCTGATGAAGTAATTGTAAAGCAGAGTGGGCAAGCGTCTGCTTCGTCTGACTCTGTTCGCGCACATATTTCCGAACCGCATATCAATCGCGAGATTCTCGGGTTTCCGAAGTTGGGAAATGAAAAAGTGCCGATTCAAGTCATCGATCAGCGAACCAAAGAATAAGCGTCAATTCGGGTAGAAAAAGGCCGGTGTTTTTTCAAACACCGGTTTTTTGTTGTAACTGATCAGGATTCCTCATAAGTTTGCACATACAAGCCGTCTTCCTTACGCCATTCTGCGAGCATGACGGATGCGGGGTTCTGTATCGACCGGCTTTGTAGTTCGCTTTTGAGCCATCTTTTCGATTTACCGGCAGCAGACAAATTTTTATCAAGAATAATCCCATCGCTGATTAATGTATAGGACATGGTAACCGGCGGACGCAAACTTTGGCTATCTCGGCGATTGAGAAATTGATAGTCCGGGCTGCGAATAACGGAGACTTTTCCGTTCGTCTCTAAAATGGCGTAGTCCACTTCACGAATTGAAAAAATTTCTCGCTCGCGCAGTAGCATTTGCAAGTGGTTCATATCCATTCTATTTTTGCGCATTACTTCACGATCAACTTTTCCGCCGTGAATAACGACTGCAGGTGAACTTTCAATAAAAGCACGCATTTTATGGAATTTAAGTGTGATTAAATCAATCAGGTAGATTAAAAATCCCCAAAAAGAGATCGAAAAAAGAATTTTAATCACTGATGTTTCTGGATCGTAAATTGCTTCACTGACAAAATCACCGACAACGATCATGGCGATCAGATCAAGTGGTGTAGCTTCTGATAGCGAGGATCGCCCCATGATTTTTGTCAATAAGAGCAGGCCGAACAGGCCGACGGTCAATTCGATGATAATTGCCCCATAAGATTCCAGAATAATCCCCCCGTGCAAAAAATAGTGCCGACTGCGCAAACAGACCGGATCTATTTATTTAGTTTTCTGCACGGTTTTGATTTTATACGAAGTCGTTTTATATCTAATTTTGTTTGTATCGATTATCAGGGAAACGCTCTGTTATAATTAAATGTTGCTGTTTACCCAAAAAGGCAATGTGTGATGGTGCCTTGCGGGAACGGCGTGCCAGAGAGCCCCGCAGATTAGTGCCTAGTCGAGGAGGCTCGCGGTACGCCCGCGGCAAGCAAACACATGGCCAATAAAACGATTAATAACAACAACCGACTTCAACAGAGACAGGGGAGAAACGGATCATATTTCCATGAATTTTTGTAATTCGTTCACGCTACTCATTTTTTTCATTAAAGTAACATAAAATGGATAGAAGGATTTCTGCGCCGTTTGGATTGACGGCTATTATTAAATGGTGCTTGAGCAGCACCGTGCTGATCAGGAAAGGAGTTCATCACTGATGTTAAACAAAAAGGAATTCTCGAAGAAAATGACGTACGCACCCGGTCTTCCTCAAGATGCCACTTTTTTTTCGGCAAATAAAAAACGTGTGACCTCTCGTGCAGTTGAAGAAGCAGCTGTACGCGCACTGAAAGATCGCGGTGTGTCGATTGAAGATATCGCACAGATCGTTTTTGACTTGCAAAAGCCATTTGTGCGGAATTTATCGCTTGCCATGTGCATTGAAAACGTGACCGGTGTTTTGGCAAAACGTGAGCTGCAGCATGCGATTCTTGTCGGCATTGAACTGGATAAACTTGCAGAAAAGAAACTGCTCGATGAACCGCTTCAATCACTTATAGATCAGGACGAAGGACTGTTCGGTGTTGACGAAACGATTGCTCTCGGAGCTGTTTCGGCGTTTGGAAGCATTGCCTCGACAACTTTTGGTTATCTGGATAAGGTGAAGCCAAGAATTATTGGTGAATTAGATCAAATGAAAAATGGACGAGTGAATACCTTTTTAGACGATTTGGTCGCCAGCATTGCGGCTGATGCATCAAGCAGGTTAGCTCACCGGGTTCGTGATGCTGAAGAAGGTGCTTTTCACCGAAAAATGAACGAAAATAATCGTGAATAATAGACATTTCGTTTTTGAATGCAAAAAGCATGATTTTTTTGTTTGGTAACAAATCTAAACACGAAGGGACGTCTTAAAGTCGAATGTTCGACTTTTTAGACGTCCCTTTTAATTATTCGGGCACAGGCACATAACAGGCCTAGGTAAGAAACATTATGAGGTTTAATTCGCACAGGATAATTGTTGATATGTGTTCTCAAGTTCATCAAGCGATAATTCATATAGTTGATGATTTCTGCATTTATAAATCCCTTTATCAAGTAATTGTTCAATGATAAATTGTTTCCTTTGTTCTTTAATGGTCCTATCTTTTCTTGCAACACGAGGGTTCATCTCGGGATACCTCTTTCGAAATTCTTGAATAGGTTGCAATAAGCGCAATTAATTCTTTATTATTGTACCCAACTATCAAAAATGAATCCATTTCTATGTAAAAATATCTGACAATATAATTGTATGCTACAAAGTCTTGATGTAATATTATCTTACAAAGTAAATTGGCGAATGGACGTTAAAAATGAATGCTTAAACGGAGGCGTGAACAATGGCGGCGCACTCGCAAAAAGATGCCTATCTCTACAAGAAAGTCATTACAATCGGAACAGTCTGCGAATTAACGGGATTAAGTGAACGACAGATTCGTTACTATGAGAAGCGGAAGCTAATTTTTCCTGAACGCTCAGAGCGTGGCAATCGTAAATATTCTTTCTCAGACGTAGAAGCGTTGATGGACATTGCGAATAAAATGGAAGATGGCATGCAAACTTCCGAACTCAGAAAAGAAATGCAAAAAAAACAGGGCAAGCGTTATGATGCAAAAGTTCGTGAACGAATGATTAAAGGCCAATTAAACGCCTATTTTAATAAGCGGGATTGAGTATGGAAATACACAGGCTTTGAAAGAAAATAAATTTGTTTATACAGGAAATTTTCCTTTTTGATGGAAAATTTCCTTTTTTGTGCAGAGATGAGAAGGTATAAGGATTTTTGCACAAAAATGCAGCGCAGTGCTCTGGCGCTTTGCGGGAAAAGCAGCCGAAGCGCAATTGTTGAAAAAGGACTTGGCTTTGCCAAGTTTTCTGAGTTCAGCATGTACATAATTTTGGAGCTAAAACGTAGTGAAGAGGCAAGCAGCCGTAGCGTAACTGCTGAAAAAGGACATGGTAGACCGGTTTGTCTTATCAAAAATAAAGCGTATGACTTTGCTACTCATTCGGTTGTGATTTTTGTCGTTGCGAGTACTGCGGAACAAATAAACCAATTCGCGTTGTGATTTTTTTATCTCTGGTATATTAGCTTGTTTTTTTATATGATAGCGCTTCAATCGGAAAGGATTTCCCAAATAATAACAATAGACGTTCTAAATTTCTTTGAAAATAGCGCTTTAATTGCTGGAATAGCTGATTTTTGTCGTGAAAAGAAGAATGGCTATAACAATTTATCGCCTGTATGCCTGCTTATTTTAATAATTGATAATGGATATCAATTGACAAATAATGTACAAAAATAAGTCACACATAAGACAATGATTTGACACAAAAGGCGGCTAGAAGTGTTACAAAAAGTTGTAAAGTATTAAGTGTGATGTGTGACACCTGTTACAAGAGTAGTGCTTTCGTCACTATTGAAGCGCTCTCAAAAAACTGTCACTCGTTTATTATAGAGAAAAGAGGAGAGCGTATGGACGTATTGAGTTTGGCAAGATTTCAGTACGCGGCAACAACAATTTTCCATTTCTTTTTCGTGCCATTATCAATTGGTCTTGTTTTGTTGGTCTCAATTATGGAAACTTTGTATGTTGTCAAGAAAAAAGAAGTCTATAAGTCAATGGCTCAATTTTGGGGAAAGTTCTTTCTAATTAATTTTGCTATTGGTGTTGTCACTGGTATTTTACAGGAATTTCAGTTCGGTATGAACTGGTCCGAATATTCACGGTTTATGGGTGATGTTTTCGGTGCACCGCTTGCGATCGAAGCATTACTGGCTTTCTTTCTTGAATCAACTTTCATTGGCTTATGGGTGTTCGGCTGGGATCGTCTTTCGAAAAAGGTGCATTGTCTCTGTATCTGGCTTGTAACAGCCGGAACGACAATATCCGCTTTGTGGATTCTAACAGCAAACTCTTTTATGCAGCACCCTGTCGGCTTCTCTGTTGAACATGGCCGAGCAGTTATGAATAATTTTGGCGCGCTTTTAGCTAATGGTCAGTTGTGGGTTGAATTCCCGCATACCGTATTTGGCTCTTTTGCAACGGGTGCTTTTGTCGTCGCTGGTATCAGCGCTGTTGCCCTGCTTAAGAAACGCAATACTGAATTTTTCAAGAAATCAATGAAAATCGCATTGACTGTCGGCTTGTTCTCATCAATTCTCCTCACGTTCTTTGGCCACTTTCAAGCACAGTATCTGGTTAAAACACAGCCGATGAAGATGGCTGCCAGTGAAGGATTATGGAAAGACAGTGGCAGTCCTGCAGCTTGGACGCTGAGTGCTTCCATTGATACGAAAAATCATACAAATTCCGCAGAAATTAAAATACCTTATCTTCTCGATTATTTGTCTTATGGTACATTCAGTGGTAACGTCAAGGGAATGGACACGCTTCAAAGCCAATATGTCAAAAAATATGGACCTGGCAACTATATTCCTCCGGTTAAAACGACATTTTGGAGTTTCCGTGTGATGACTGTGATGGGCGGCATCCTCTGTTTGCTCAGCATTATTGGCGTGATTCAACTTTGGAGAAATAAACTGACGGAAAGCAAATGGTTACTCCGTGCGTTTGTTGCCTCAATTGCTGTACCTTATCTCGGTAGTACGACAGGATGGTTGATGACGGAAATCGGCCGTCAACCTTGGACAGTCTTCGGGTTCATGAAGACAGCTGCTAGCGTTTCACCTAATGTTTCGGCTGGTGAATTACTCTTTTCTATCATTGTCTTTGTCAGTGCGTATACACTGCTTGGCATCATTATGGTCTATCTATTTGTTCAAACGTTTAAGGCAGGACCGACGTTGAATCAGAAAGATGCCATGGAATCCAGTGATCCATTTGACGGGGAGGCGTATCATATTGTTACTGAGTAACCTCTGGTTTTTACTTATCGCAGTCCTGTTTATTGGCTTTTTCGTTCTTGAAGGCTATGATTATGGTGTTGGGATGGCGACTCGGTTTGTCGCTCACAATAAGGACGAACGAACCGTTTTGAACCAAGCGATCGGGCCATTCTGGGATGCCAACGAAGTATGGATGATTACTGCAGGCGGCGCAATGTTTGCTGCTTTTCCGAATTGGTATGCAACACTTTTCAGTGGCTTTTACGTCCCACTTGTTCTGATGCTCTTCCTATTAATTGGTCGCGGGACTGCTTTCGAATTTCGAATTAAAATTCCGAATTCGAAATGGACGGCAACTTGGGATTGGTTGATTTTCGTAGCCGGACTGCTTGCACCGTTCCTGTGGGGCGTTGTCTTCTCGACACTTGTTCAGGGACTCCCAATTGATAAGAACATGAACATGCACGCGGGCTTCTTTGATATCGTCAATGGATACAGTGTCTTGGGTGGCTTGTTGATAACACTACTCTGCCTGTATCACGGCCTTGTATTCCTGACCCTGCGTGTGACAGGCGACTTGCGTAATCGTGCACGCACGCTTGCTAAAAAGATTTTCTGGGCGCTTGCCGTCGTTGCTCTTGTATTCATCGTTGCTTCTTATTTCGCAACGGATATATTTGCTCGCCGCGGAACAATTCTTGTGCCCGTTTATTTACTTGATGTCGTGGTGCTCTTCCTCTCGCTTTATTTTCTTAGTAAAGAGAGAGACGGATGGGCAATTGGGATGAATGCGGGCGTTATTCTTCTCACGGTATCTTCACTCTTCATCGGTCTTTTTCCAAGGGTTATGGTCAGCAGCATCAAACCAGCCTATGATTTAACTGTGACTAATGCGTCATCTGGTAATTATTCATTAACGGTTATGACGATCGTCACCATTTGTCTCCTGCCGTTTGTACTGGCGTACACGATTTGGAGCTACTATGCTTTCAGAAAGAGAGTCACAAGTAACGACACAACAGGTTACTGAGATTGGTGCTTTTGCATGTGATTGAAGAAGGGATGTGAATGCTTGGCACGCAAGAAAAATTTGCGTTTTTTAGCCAAGCTAGTTCTATGGATCGCAAAATTTTATCTTATCGGGGTGCCAAGCGCGTATTTACGCTCATTGCCTGCCTGACTTTATTGCAAGGTCTGTGCCTGATTGTCCAGGCTATTTTCCTCGCGGAAGTGGTTACTCATCTATTTGATGGAAAGTCTGTACAGGATGAAGTCAGGCAAATGCTCCTTTTCTTCAGTGCATTCGCAGGAAGGTACTTCTGTGTCTTTCTTATCCAAACAATTTCTGAGCGGTTCGCTGAGCGGACCAGTTCAGATTTAAGCAGTCATTTTCTGGCCAAGCTTTTTAAGCTTGGCCCTAAATTTGCGGCTAATGAAGGAACCGGTAACCTCGTGACACTCGTTATGGAGGGGGTCGGGCAGGCTCGCCAGTATTTGCAATTATTTCCACCAAAAATGGTGTCAAATGTTGTTTTGCCAGTGATGATATTATGCTATGTTTTTACGCTTGATCGCTTGTCGGCGGTCATCTTGGCCGTTGCCATGCCAGTATTAATTGTGTTTATGGTCCTGCTTGGACTCGCGGCGCAAAAAAAGATGAACGATCGATGGACTTCATACCGCGTGTTGTCGAATCATTTTATTGATTCGCTGCGTGGTCTTTCAACCCTTCGTTATCTTGGACTGAGTCGCCATCATGCCGAATCGATTCGCCGTGTCAGCGATAAATATCGAAAAATGACCATGCGGACGCTGAGTTTAGCATTTATGTCTTCATTTGCTCTCGATTTTTTCAGTATGTTGTCGATTGCTTTTGTGGCTGTGGCGCTTGGGCTGCGGTTAATCAATGGACAGATCACCCTATTCCCGGCATTAACCGTATTGATTCTCGCTCCTGAATTTTTTCTTCCGGTTCGTGAACTGGGACAGGATTATCACGCGACGCTTGATGGGAAAGAGGCGGCACATAAACTTCTTGCTTATTCAGATCAGGAAACGGATGACGAGCGTCTGGCGCATCAAAAGGCTTTTCCAGAACAGCGTTGGAATCAAGATTCGTCATTGGAAATCTGCAATTGTACTTATGTCTATCCTTCCGGAACAAGGAGTGCGCTGTCTTCGATTCAGGTGGAAGCGCGCGGGTTCACAAAAATCGGGATTGTTGGTGCGAGCGGCGCTGGAAAATCGACGTTGATTGATCTAATCGGTGGTTTTATTTCAGCGGAAAGCGGCATCATACGAGTGAATAATCAGCAAACAGTACTGAATCATGAGGACTGGCGCAAGCAGATTACCTATATTCCACAACATCCGTATCTGTTCAGTGGTTCGCTCAAGGATAATATCACCTTCTATTCGCCGGAGTCGACGGATGAAGAAGTGATGCAGGCTATAGAAAAAGCAGGCCTCCATGCACTCGTCAGTAAAATGAATCATGGGCTTGAGGAAAGGATTGGCGCCGGCGGACGACAGTTGAGTGGCGGTCAAGAGCAGCGAATCGCTTTGGCACGAGCTTATTTGTGCAATCGCCCCATTCTCCTGCTTGATGAACCAACGGCACATTTGGATATTGAAACGGAATATGAATTGAAAGAAACGATGATCCAATTATTTAAAGGAAAATTAGTTTTCTTGGCAACGCATCGGCTCCATTGGATGGATCAGATGGACGAGATGATTGTGATGGCGAACGGTAAAATTACCGAATACGGGACGCCGACAGAATTAGTACGAAAAAATGGTTTTTATGCGACGCTTGTTCGCACACAATTGGAGGGCCTCTGATGAGAACGTGGATTGTCCCCTATATGATGAAACATTGGCGACGACTGAGCTTATCTGTTTTTGTCAGTTTGCTTGGCGCACTTTGCGCGGCAGGTCTGCTCTTTACATCCGGGTATTTAATTTCAAAGGCGGCCTTGCGTCCGGAAAATATTCTGATGATCTATGTGCCGATTGTTGGTGTCCGTACATTTGGTATTTTCCGAGCAGTTTTTCAGTACACAGCGCGACTCACGAGCCATGATACCATATTGCGCATTTTATCTGAGATGCGCACAAGACTCTATAATAAACTGGAACCAGTGGCACTTTTCCATCGATCGTATTATCAGGCAGGCGATGTACTCGCGATCCTCTCAGACGACATGGAACACTTGCAAGATATTTATTTACGAACAGCACTTCCAGGTGCCACAGCTGTGATCGTCTATGGATTCTGGATCGCAGTCGTCGGTAGTCTGGATGGTATTTTTGCGTTGTTGATCGGTCTTTATTTATTGCTACTGCTTGTTTTTTTTCCGCTGTTTTCGTTGCTCTGGTCCCGGCATAAACGCAAAAGTTTACTGAAGCATAGGCATCAACTCTATGAGAAAATGACAGATGCGGTATTAGGCATTGGGGACTGGATACTTTCGGGTAGACAGCAAGCCTTTCTCGCTGCCCATGATCAGTTGGAGAAACAAGCGACACAGGAAAATCGTCGGCTTGAAGATTTCCGTCGGCTGCGCGATTTACTCAGTCAATTACTGATCGGTGGCGCTGTTTTGATCATCCTTTATTGGACAGGTGGAATGGCTGCAGACGGACACATCAGCCGCACCTTGATTGCGGCGTTTGTACTTGTTATTTTCTCAATTAGCGAGACATTGATTCCCGTTTCTGAGGCTGTTGAACGTCTCCCACAATACAATGAAGCATTCCAACGGCTCAATACAATTGCGGGGAAGGAACCCAAATATTCGATAAATGAAAGTAGCATCCAACCGAAACTAGACGAACGATCAGTAACTATTTGTGCCGATAACCTATTTTATCGCTATAGCGAAAATGAAGATTGGGCTGTTGAAAATATTTCGTTAAGCATTCACCAGGGCGAGCGTGTGGCACTGATCGGGAGGAGCGGCGCTGGAAAATCGACATTAACGCATTTGATTTATGGGGCGCTTAAGCCGCAGCATGGTACAATAACGCTGAACGGGATACCGTGTGAGCATTTTGGTCATCGGATGAGTCGCAGAATTTCTGTCTTGAATCAGAACCCGCATTTGTTCGATACGTCAGTGCTGAATAATATCAAACTTGGGAACGAACAGGCAAGCTTTGAAGCGATCGTTCAAGCGACCAAGTGGGTGCGACTTCATGAGAAAATTGAGCGTCTTCCGAACGGGTATCAAACGCAGATGCATGAAGCTGGTTCAATTTTTTCTGGCGGGGAACAGGAACGCCTGGCACTGGCCCGTATCCTGTTGCAGGATAACCCAATTGTTATTCTTGATGAACCGACTGTGGGTCTTGATCCGATAACCGAAAAAGAGCTTTTGCAGACAATTTTTGAAACACTTGAAGGAAAAACGTTGCTTTGGATAACGCACCACCTGACAGGTACTGAAAAAATGAATCAAATCATATTTATGGAAGATGGAAGATTTGAAATGCACGGCACCCACCAACAGCTTCTTGACCGTTATCCGCGTTACAGAAGGCTTTATCAGCTGGATGTGCCGGAGCACCTGCGCCGACAACTTTAACTTTGAAATATTAATTAGGAAAATTTGGTTGTGCTAAGCTTTCTTGACGATTGCGTAGCCTCTAAACTTATAAATTATTAAGCGCAAAAAAACACGGAGTCTAGTTCACGACGCCGTGTTTTTTTATGCTGGTTTTCAAATATCCGTTTTGCTTTTCACTTCGCGGATTCTTGAGCGGCAACTATTTTTTTGACTTTGATATTGAGAATATGATGGGCATCCATCCGTATCACTTCAAATGTGACATGATCATATTGGAGAATGGAACCTTCACGAATATTCGGATCTTCCGCCAACATCCACCCGCCGATGGTATCAATACCCTCTTCTTCGATATCGATTTGAAAGATTTGATTGATTCGTGCAATCAACAGTTTTCCGCTAACAAGTGCTTGATTTTTGTCAATTGTTTTAATTAACGGTTCTTCTGCCTCATCAAATTCATCGCGAATCTCGCCGACGATTTCTTCAAGAATGTCTTCAACGGTAACCAGTCCACTTGTACCGCCATATTCATCGGTGAGAACAGCCATATGAATACTTTCTTTTTGCATTTTTTCGAGTAAAACACGAACGGGTGTTGTTTCAATCACCGATAGGATAGGCCGAATGTAATCGTTCAGCGTATGCAAATTCTTATCCAGAATATCCGTGAAAATATCCTTAATATTAATAATGCCAATCACATGGTCTTTGTCTTCTTTAGCGACAGGAAAACGCGTGAATTTCTCATTGCGAATCACCTGGAGTGTCTCATCCAACGGATCTTCTTCATAGATACAAACCATTTCCGTTCGCGGGACCATCACTTCTCTCGCCGTGCGATCATCAAAATCAAAAATTCGGTTCATATAGCGCAATTCACCCTGGGTGATTTCACCGCTCTTGAAGCTGTCGGATAAGGTCAGCCGCAATTCGCCTTCCGTTAAAGCCTGATCGTGCTCAGCATCCGGTTGTATTCCGACAAGACGCATCACGAGATTAGATAATGTGTTTAGCAGCCAGATAAAAGGGAAGAACAAACGATGTGTCCAGATTAACGGATAAGCTAAGGCAAGGGAAATCTGCTCAGCCTTTTGAATCGCAATGCCTTTTGGTGCCAATTCACCGAGCACAACGCTTAAAATCGTGACAATTAAAAAGGAAACAACAGTCGCAACGGTTGCCGCAAGCGCTCCTTGCAAGCCGATACTGTCTAATAACGGGTGCAACAGATGAGAGACTGTCGGTTCGCCGATCCATCCGAGCAGTAGCGCGGTTACCGAAATTCCGAGCTGAGTGGTGGAAAGGTACGCGTTCAAATCGGTGACAATTTTTTTTGTTGCGCCGGCTCGACGGTTTCCTTGTTTAATGAGTTCATCCAAACGTGTGGAACGGATCTTTACGATCGCAAATTCTTCCGCTACAAAGAAGGCGGTAAAAATAATTAAAAGGATAATTGTTAAAACACCAAGAGATTCCTGCAAATGATTCCTGCGCTTTTTTGAAAAAGCAGCAGGTGTCACCTCCGAATTAGATTTGTGAATCTAATTAAATTATACAATAGACGCACGACTTCATGAACAAAAAGCCTCCAAAATGCGAAGAAGTTTCCAAAGAAGATGCAGAATACCCTGTTATATTGATGATGCCCAGTTCGCGTCGATTCATTGCATGAATCAATGGGCGTTTTGTATCGTGAGTCTGTCGAAAAGTTTGGGTCGGTTAAGCAGTATTGATGGACTCTAGTGAACTTCTTTAGAAAGAAACCAATAGAGATTCAAACGACGGCTTGTCCTTTCTGAAGTGTTTCCCGTGCTATCCGTAATTGACGTCAGGAAACAGAGCGACGAATCATTGACTCCATAGAAAAGGATGCCCAAAGGCCGAAAAATCGACTTTTGAAGCATCCTCTCTTCGTGTTCAAAGACAGTTTAGCAAACGAAGGCAGCGCCAACGATGATTAACAGGATGAACAGTACAACGATTAACGCAAAACCGCTGCCGCAGGAAATACCGCCGACAGGATACGAAGGGAAGCCGCATCCACAGCCGTCACCTACACCACCGTAAGCCATATTGGACGGATATCCGCCGAAACCCATATTGCCCATTCAAGTCACTCCTTTATCACGAGATATGATATTCTATGATGGGCACGGGCAATTGGCGATGATAAATCGCCTAGTTCTGTATAGATGTGCGAATGCCCAATTTTCTTCCTCGTTTTGTGATAAGATATCCTTTCGTGAGCTCTTGACAATACTGAAGTAATCCGTCACTGTTGAAAACAGAACGATCAGATTGGGGTAATGAACGATGGGTAAAATGGATGAACCGATCATTGTGGTCAAAAGGGCGGCGCTTTTTGGTGCTGATCAAAAGCTTACTTTTCAAGGAACACTTCAAGCTGTCGAGAAGGTTCAGATAATTGAACAAAATCTTGCTAGTTCCTGGCAAGTGATGCGGCGCGGAGACGCTGAGGAGAATCCAGCGTATAAACAACCAATTACGTATGCAATAATCCAGAGAGGAAATCATTTTTTTTCCTATAAACGACTTGGCGGCGGCGCAGAATCACGCCTGCATGGGAAACTCTCGATCGGTGTTGGCGGCCATATGAATGCGGTCGATGAAGCTTCTGATTTTCAGCAGATTCTGGAGAACAACCTGAAGCGTGAGATTTCAGAAGAATTATTGATTGAACAATCTGGAGAAAAGCTGAGTACGCGCACGGTCGGTTATATCAACGACGATAAAACAGAAGTTGGTCGTGTGCATATCGGTATTCTCGTTTTGATTCAGCTACCACAGCAGGCGACGGTCACGGTAAAAGAAAAAGATAAGTTGGAAGGCCAGTGGCTGACTCTTTCTGAATTGAAATCAGAATCAGTTTTTACGCACTTGGAGAGCTGGTCGGCGTACGCGGCAGAGACGCTTCATGAAGCAGAACTAAATCGGTAATATTCTATAGACCAAGCAGCGATCAAATAGACCGCTGTTTTTTTTTTTTTTAGAAAGTATAAAGATTTTTGCACAAAAATGCAGCGAGCAACCGAAGCGCGCTTTTGCTACGAAAGAGGACTCGGATCATCCAATTTTTTTTTACTTTTTTATTGTGATTGATTAAAAAAAATGCTATATTACTCTTTGCACAAAAAAAGTTAATAAAGTTAACTATTAACAAGGTTATCTATTTTACAGAATGGAAGGGGAAACTAGGAATGAGTAATTTTACTCGTCTTCTTATTATTAACATTATCGTCATTATCGTTCTTATTTGCGGCGGCGCGGTTGGCTACTATTACTACGATCAGGCAGCAAATTATGTTCGAACGGATAACGCTGCAGTCAGCGGTCAAGCAATTTCGATTGTAGCGCCGACCTCAGGCAAATTGATTTCATGGTCCGGCAATACGGGGAAAACATTTGATCAGAACCAGGTGATTGGGAAAATTTCAGGAATGGGCGCAGTTGGCAAACCGGTTCAGACTGAGGTCAAGATGCCAGAGAAAGCAACAATCGCCGAAAACAGTGCCGTGAAAAACACATTTATTGCAGCGGGCACACAACTTGCAGAAGCTTTTGATTTAAAGGCGCTTTATATCACCGCTAATGTCGATGAAACCAGTATTGATCAGGTGAAAGTCGGACAAAAAGTTGATGTTTCTATCGATGCGTTCAAAGGGACGAAATTCACCGGAAAAGTGACACAAATTGGAACGGCAACTGCGGGAACATTTTCCTTGATTGCCAATTCAAACAGCAATGGTAATTATACAAAAGTAACTCAAGTTGTGCCGGTTAAGATTGAACTTGACGGTTTCAAAGGCGAAAAACTGCTTCCGGGCATGAACGCTACCGTTAAAATTCATATTTAAAATAAGACGGAAGGAGGGATTTGATGACACCGTTCCTTTCCATTTATGGCGGTTGCGCGCTTGTCGCGCTGGTTTTGTTTAATTGGCTATTGCTGCACAGAAGATGGCGCCGAAAAGCCGGATTGACTGATTCACAGGCACGGGCCAAACGGGCATTTAAAACGATCAGCCGAAGAGAAACACCTGAAGAAACAACAATTCGTTCACAACGGATGCAGAAATTATCGGAAACAACGATCGAACCCAATAGAAGGACTAGCCCTGAAAAGGCGGCAATGGCACCAACTGGCGCAAATGTCACGAGTCCAAAAATCAATTTGCTATCTGTGATGCTTGTGCTATTGCTCGGTGCATTTATAGCTTTGCTTAATCAGACATTGATGAATGTGGCTTTGCCGAAAATGATGACGGCTTTTAATATTTCAACGAGTACTGCTCAGTGGATTACAACCGGGTATATGCTCGTCAATGGTGTGCTGATTCCTGTAACAGCCTTTTTAATGGAGACGTTCACCACGCGTCGTCTATTCCTGTCAGCAATGGGTTTGTTTACGGCAGGGACATTGATTTGTGCAATTGCGCCTGGATTTACGTTTTTAATGATTGGTCGCGTTGTTCAAGCGTCAGGTGCCGGCATTATTATGCCGTTGATGACCAATGTTTTTCTAACTGTTTTCCCACCTGAAAAACGCGGTGGGGCAATGGGTATGATGGGTTTGGCGATGATTTTCGCGCCAGCGATTGGTCCGACGCTTTCTGGCTATATTGTCGAACACTTTACTTGGCGTCTCTTGTTCTGGGTTGTTTTTCCACTCGGATTGATTGATATTGCACTTGCTTACCGCTATCTGGCTAATGTTGGCAAACGTACTTTTCCGAAGTTGGATGTTCTTGGCTTGATTCTTTCGACGACTGGCTTTGGCGGGTTGCTCTATGCCTTCAGCGAAGCTGGCAATAAAGGCTGGGACAGCCTATCCGTTAAACTTACGCTTATCATCGGCATTATTTCATTAATACTGTTTGTGTGGCGGGAACTAGTTATCGAGAATCCGATACTGGATTTAAAGGTGTTTCGCTACAAAATATTTACACTTACGACAATTATTAATATATTTATCACAATGGCAATGTTTGCAGCGATGATTCTTCTGCCTATTTACTTGCAGAATATCCGCAGCTTTACACCGTTGCAATCCGGATTGCTGCTTCTTCCGGGTGCATTGTTGATGGGTGTGATGTCGCCAATCACCGGAATCTTATTTGATCGAATCGGTTCGCGTCCACTTGCGATTATCGGCCTTTTAATCACAGTTCTGACAACGTGGCAATTTGCATTACTGACGGATGCGACGTCTTTTGGTCACATCATGTTTCTTTACACAGCCCGTATGTTTGGTATGTCATTGTTGATGATGCCGATAATGACAGAGGGGCTGAATAATTTGCCACGTACGCTCAATAGTCATGGGACGGCTATGTCGAATACGATGCGCCAAGTGGCTGGCTCGCTTGGCACAGCTTTTCTGGTTACGGTGATGACGAATCGGACTACCTATCATATGAGTGAATTTGCGAACCATGTGACGCTAAGTAACACGCCGCTTGACCACCAAGTCGGTATGGCCAGTTTCGCACTGGCCAATTCACAGCATCTCTCAATCAGCGCAGGACAAGGCTTGATGCGCCAACTTCTAAATGGGAAAATGGGGCAGCTCGCTACAATTCAAGGGATAAATGATGCGTTTGTTGTGGCCACTGGCCTGACAATTGTCGCCTTGATTCTTTCATTTTTTATTAAGCGTTCAACACCATCTAAGAAAAAACAAACGATTCATTGAGCTGAGCCGGTCGTTCCTTCTAATCGTTTCTACGGAGGCTAGTCCAGCGCTTGACGAACGTCAAAGGAGATGGGACTCATCGACGAAAAAAAAAGAGAGGCAACGATTGAACAGATTGAGCATGCCTTGGCAATTATGATTCGAAGATTCAAGAAAAGCATCAATGAAAACCACACATCGAACATCACCGCGCATGAGTATGTCTTCCTGTCTTGCCTGTTCAAGAAACAGCAAGAAACCGCTTCGGGTCTGGCGAAACAATTTGAAGTCACGCCTAGCTATGCGACGATTGTTGTCGATAAATTGATTCGGTCTGGTTATGTTCAGCGTCGGCGCTCAACGACGGATCGACGGATTGTAGAATTGACCGTAACAGATAAGGGCGTCAAAACGTACGAAGCGCTTAGCGTTGTCAGAAGGCAGGTTTTACAACAGGTGTTTGGAAAACTAAACGACGATGAATTGATGCAGATGCTTCAACTTGTCGCCAAGTTGTCCGATGAATAATCACTCCGATTAAGATGTCTCAATAGTCGATTGATTCGACCGTGAGGCATTTTTTTTTAGCTATATCTAAATTTATTGTTGTTTTACTGACCAAAAGGCAATGTGTGATGACGCCTTGCGGGAAAAGCGAGCCAAGTGAGACCCTGCAGATTCTCGCTTGGCTGAGGAAACGCGCGACGTCCGCGGCAAACGCGCAACCGAAGCGCAATTGTTGAAAAAGGGCTTGGCAAAGCCAAGGTTTTTCTCAGGTATTTTGTTTCTTGAAAAGTACTGATTATAAGAGCCTGTAACGGATCATTGTCAGATGAATATGCTATAAAAAGATTTTCATTATTTGTTTCCACCGCTGCGAAATGCGCTATACTCACAACAAATTATATGTTCTTTCAGACCAACTTTTTCTATGTGGGTGGCTTGTTCTGATCGCCTGATAAATTGCGTGCTTTTTCAGCGGATAACAATGAGCAATGATTAATCAGGAGGATTTTATGAAACGTGTAAGGAAAGCTATTATTCCAGCAGCCGGTCTCGGTACGCGCTTTCTCCCAGCGACAAAAGCGATGCCGAAAGAAATGCTGCCGATTGTCGACAAGCCAACGATTCAATATATTGTTGAAGAAGCAGTCGCCTCAGGCATTGAGGACATTATCATTGTCACTGGTAAAGGCAAACGAGCGATTGAAGATCATTTTGATCATGCATTCGAACTTGAATCGCATTTATTGAAACAAAGAAAGTATCATCTGCTTGAGCAAGTCCGTCAACCCTCGTCCGTTGCTATTTTTTTTATTCGTCAGAAGGAGCCAAAGGGTTTGGGACATGCCATTTGGTCTGCTCGCCAATTCGTTGGCAATGAACCTTTTGCGGTATTGCTCGGTGATGATATCATTGAGAATGACACCCCTTGTCTCAGGCAAATGATGATGAAATTTGATCAAGTTCAGTCAAGCATCGTCGCTGTTAAAAATGTACCGATTGATAAAACGAACAGATACGGGATTATTGATCCAGAGACGAAGCAGGACAATCTTTATTCCTTAAAGGGTTTGGTTGAAAAGCCAGGCATCGGTGAGGCGCCTTCAACGTTAGCCATAATTGGTCGCTATATTCTGACGCCTGCTGTATTTGATTTTCTTGGTGCCCAGCAAATGGGAAAGGGCGGGGAAATCCAATTGACCGATGCGATTTCCAATTTGCTAACGAAAGAAAAAGTGTATGGTTATTTGTTCAGCGGCAAGCGCTATGATGTTGGTGAGCCACTTGGATTTATCGAATCAAATATTGAAATGGCGCTTTCCCGCGCGGAATGGCGGGACGAATTGGTCCGTTATCTTGATCAACTGCATCAGAAATTGCAGTAACAAAAGGCGGAATCATAATCATTAAAAGATGATTGAGGTCGATGAAGTCAGTTTTTAAAAATACAGGCTGCTGTTTCAAACAGCGGTCTGAAATTGTGGACAGGCTTAAGCTAAAAGAGAAAGGATAGAAGAAAATGAGTGAAAAACAAGAACGATCAGCTCATATTCCAAGCGCCGCATGGCAAAAAATACGTCTGCTCCGCCAGGTGATTATCTTTGGACTGGTCGGCGTGATGAATACAGCTGTCGATTTTTTTACCTTTTTACTGCTCACGCAAGTGTTTTCTATTTACTTTGCCTTTGCTCAGGTGATTTCGTATAGCGCAGGCATGCTCAATAGTTACCTATTCAATTCGAAAATCACTTTTTCCGCTTCAGGAAAATCTAAAACACGTTTGGTGAAATTCATTGTGCTTAATGTAGCCGTATTGCTGCTGACGCTCATTATCATGCATTCACTTTTGTCGCTGCCGCTTATCATCGATAAACTGATTAGCACGTTTGTTGGACTAGTCGTTAACTTTCTATTAAGCAAGTATTGGGTCTTCAAAAGCTGATGCGCTTGTTCGAAAATGAATAGAAGTCATTGTATTTGCAAGCTTCCAGGCTTATAATTACTGAAGTGTTCATTTACGGATTTTCAATTAACGGTTTATCCGAGGGGCGTATAGAAAGAGTGAATTAGTCAGATTTTATTATTGATGCAGTACCTTTGGACAAACATAGAGCATGCACCCTGATCCTGCATGGGTACAGATGCATGAAATTGAGGAGTGAAGTTAAAAATGAAAAAAGTATTGACGTATGGAACTTTTGATCTTCTCCACTACGGACATATCAATATTTTACGTCGCGCCAAAGAATTAGGTGATTATCTAATCGTCGGGCTTTCAACTGATGAATTCAATGCCCTAAAGCATAAGGAAGCCTATCATAGCTATGAGAACAGAAAGTTAATTCTTGAAGCCATCCGTTATGTAGATAAGGTCATTCCGGAAAACGATTGGGATCAGAAAATAAAAGACGTACAGGAGAACGACATTGATATTTTCGTCATGGGTGACGACTGGGAAGGTAAATTTGATTTTCTGAAAGATTATTGCGAAGTCATCTATTTACCGCGAACCGTTGGCATTTCCACAACGAAAATCAAGCATGATTTGTTTTCCGTTAAAAAATGATTAAAGAAGTTCTTATTGCGTGCTATTTGCGTGTTTTCCAAATGGTGTTTTCGATTTGCCGCTTGCTGCCATTAAAAAATAAAATAGTTTTTGTTGCCTCTTTCACAGACAACCCACTTTATGTGTTTCACGCGCTGAGAAAGCAACACGTAGCGGCAGAAATCATTTTTCTCTGCCGTGGTAAAGTGATCGAGGATTTCAGAAAAACAGGCTGTTCGACTTTCCCAATCGAAACTTTTCGGCTGCGTCATCTCTTGCATGCGGCCTATCACTTGGCGACGGGCAAAGTGATTATTGTGGACAACTATTTTGCTTTTTTATCGGTCAGTCATTTTCGGAGAAATGTTACTTGTATTCAGCTTTGGCACGCGGTTGGCGCATTCAAAACGTTCGGTCTCTGCGATCATTCGATTGCCCACCGTACGAAGCGGGCGAGAGAGCGTTTTAAACAGGTGTACAGCCATTTTGATAAAATTATTGTCGGTTCCGACGCCATGGAGCAGATTTTTCACCAATCTTTTGGTCTTGGAACCGATCATTTTATACATACAGGAATCCCGCGGACGGATCTCTTTTTTGATCAGAAGAAAATAGAAAAAATTCGTCAGGAATTTCATAGGCAATATGGTAATAAAATTATTATTCTTTATGCGCCAACCTTCCGTGACAATCAAACAAATTTGAATGCCCTCCCTTTTAACCCGAACGTATTGGAAGAAAAGCTGGGCAATAATTTTGTATTTCTTCTGAAATTTCATCCGCTTGTTTCGCAAAAGGCGTGTTTACCCAGTCATTCTGGATTCATTATCGATTGTTCCGATCAGCCGATTAACACGTTGCTTCTTGGGGTCGATATGTTGATTACCGATTATTCTTCAATTCCTTTTGAATTTGCTTTACTTGATCGGCCAATGATTTTCTTCCCTTATGATATGGAAAACTATAGGGAGACACGTGGATTGACTGAAGACTATCTCGAAACAGTGCCGGGCCCTATTGCCGAAAACGAGGAGCAGCTCGTCGCATGTATTCACCAGGCCGCGCGGAGAGGGAGAGAAGCAGCGCGTTTTTCACAGATCTGGAATAAGTATTCAACAGGCCAATCAAGCCGCCAAGTTGCCCAGTATATCGTGAGCTTGCTCGAATGAGGCGACCACTCCCGAAATCAATCCTTTTTACTGGGATACGAGCAGTCTCCGCTTCGGACTGCTTGTAAAACGGTAAAAGTCATTAAAAAGCTCTGGAGGGCGTAGAAATGAAGGAAAAATTGGAAAAATATTTAAGAAAGTCGATACATGCGCGATTGCTCAAGTTTGACGCGACGCAAGATAGCTGGACTTTTCATTTGACATTTGCGGCGCAAATTGAGCTGAGCTATATACAGAGGACCGAACTCGTCTTCAGCTATCGATATGGCGAGGAGGCGTATCGATTTCCTCTGACTGCTATTCATAGGACTGAGGCAGGCAATTGGCAAGCGGAATCTTCAATTTCTTTAGCGGAACAAAAAGAAATTCTATTCGCCCGTGAATATTGGGATTGTTATCTACGCTTTCCTGCAGATAAGCCCTTTATTGACGCGTTTCTTACAGAAAATGTGGAAATCAGAAAGACATTGGCAGAAGGACTAGCACCGGATCAATCATTAAATGATCCGGAGTTCGCCACCCCTTCAGACTTGAAAATTCGTTTGAAGCGCGAGGCTATGAGCGAGATACAGAAGCTTGATTTGTTTGCAGAATATGATGCGCCGCAGAATCTGATGATGGTCCCGTTTTACACGAAGAAAGACTTTTTCTCTATCCGAGTCGAAACCATTCATGTCATGGCACGGCTAGATTCTGCGGTTATCAGCAAACATTACATGTTAAAGCTCGATGGGTTCATTCTCTTTCCGGTTATCGACAGCCTTGAAAATAAAGACTGTCAGAAGAAGTTACTCTTGCTTGATAGAGAGGAAAATGTGATTAGTGAATGGCGGGCCGAAAACGTTGAGCGAAAGGACTTAACGGAGGAAGCCGCTTCAATCGGTCGCAATTATGATTGGTCTGGTTTTTCTGTTGAAATCGATTTGAAACCGCTCGCTGCTGAATATGGGGCGAAACTTGAAAGCGCGGAAAATTACTATTTCCGGCTTGAATTTGTCCATCCGAAAAACGGTTTGCTCTTTTCCGAGGAACCGGTCCGCGTTCTTTCAAGAAAAAAAATTATTACCGGTCGCCATGTGATCAAAATTAACAAGGTCAAACGGAGCTTGAGTGTCAAGCGCAATCGAAACAATAGTGTTGTCCTTCGAATGGCCCCCTATACAATTGTCAACGCGTTTAAAGGGAAATTTGTACGACTTGGACGGCGGATCAAAAAGAGTCAAACATTTGCTCATCTTTATCATCAAAGTTTCCAAATCATGGCCCATCTTCCAGTCAAAAAAAATCTTGTGCTGTTTGAAAGCTTTTTTGGTCGCCAGTATAGTTGCAATCCACGGGCTATTTATGAGTATATGCGTGATAATTGTCCGGATTATCAGCTTCTTTGGAGTGCCAGTCCGAAGTATACCGAAATTTTCGAAGCGCATGGTGTCCCTTACGTCAAACGCTTCTCGTTAAAGTGGTTGTATCTGATGACTCGTGCCAATTATTGGGTAACCAATGTACGCTTGCCGCTCTGGATGGCAAAACCGGCGCATACGATTTATTTGCAGACGTGGCATGGCACGCCGTTGAAACGGTTGGCGATGGATATGGAAGAAGTCCATATGCCCGGCACTAATGCTGAGAAATACAAAAGTAATTTTCTGGCTGAATCCGCTCGCTGGGATTACCTTATTTCGCCGAATGCTTATTCTTCGGAAATTTTTGCCCGTGCTTTTGGTTTCCATCAGGAGATGCTAGAGACCGGTTATCCACGTAATGACTTTTTATATCAAGCGAATAACGATGAAGCGATAAAAGAAATCAAGCGGCAGTACGGACTGCCGCTTGATAAGAAAGTTATTCTTTACGCGCCGACTTGGCGGGATAATCAATTTTACGGTAGGGGTCGTTATAAGTTTAAACTCGATATGGATTTAGATTATATGCGGCACGAACTCGGTGATCAATACGTCATCATTATGCGCATGCATTACTTGATTGCGAATAATCTTGATCTCTCCGATTATCAGGGCTTTGCTTATGATTTCTCGCATCATGAAGATATCCGTGAGTTGTATTTGATTTCGGATATTCTAATTACAGATTATTCATCCGTATTCTTTGACTATGCAAATTTACGCCGACCGATGATCTTCTTTACCTACGATATTGAAGATTATCGCGACAATCTGCGCGGCTTCTATTTTGATTTTGAAAAGAAAGCGCCTGGTCCGCTTGTTAAAACGACGGGTGAAGTGATTAAGGCCGTTAAAGAGATTGAGCAGTCAGGTTTTGCTATCTCTGACCATTTCGATGCATTCGCTGAGAAATTCTGCTCGCTTGAGAATGGGACCTCTTCGAAAAAAGTGGTGTCCCGTGTCTTTATTAATCCGCCTAAATGAAAATTTGTTCACAAATAAATTCCTTTTTTTAGGAAAATAAAGTGCTTACAATTACTCGAAAAGTGGTATTATAATAAGTGTAAGGAAGAAAATGCTTCATTTTCGAGAGGACTGGTGGTGAGCATGTTGAAAATAGTCGTACCTGTTGACGGATCGGAACCGGCGAACCGCGCGTTGGATCAAGCACTAAATGTTGCTGAAGGAAAAAAGGACGCCGAAGTCACTTTGCTTTATGTAAGTCCGTCACCTGTTTATTTCCCTTATTATTCAATGGTCGGTCCTTCGCTTAATGAGGATGCCAAAGAAGTTGAAGAGCGGGAAGGCAATCAGATGCTCGATGATCTTGTCGCAAAGAGGTCTGCAAAAACGAATGTGAAATTTGTTAAACGGCATTTATATGGTATCGTTGCCCAACAAATTTGTGATTATGCAAATGACACTAAAACAGACTTGATTGTTATGGGTAATCGCGGCATGGGTGCTTTTGGTCAGATGATGCTTGGCAGTGTCAGCAATAAAGTGCTTCATTTAGCGAATTGCCCGGTATTGATTGTAAAATAAAAAAATCAGAATAATTTTGAAGCGCACGCTCTGGATAACAGAGGGTGCGCTTTTTGCTTTTTGTAGTTAAAAAACACAGGATTTTGTTTAGAATATGAAGCAAGGGCGCTTTAGCTCTTTGCGGGAACCGCGTGCCATCGAGCAGCCGCAACGTAATTTTTGTAACTAAGGACTTGCCTAAGAAAATTTTTTCTAATAAGTGAATAATAAATAAGACTTTGCGCAAAAAAATGGAGCGAAGGCGCGAGACGCCTGCATAATGTGAGCCAAGTGAGCCCCCGAAGATATTAGCTTGTTCGAGGAGGCTCACGGATCGCCCGCGGCAAGCGAGCAGCCGCAACGTAATTTTTGCAAATAAGAACTTGGCTAAGCTAAGTTTTAATAAGCGTTATAAGAGGATACGTGAATCGTCAAACGTAATTAGAAAAATTTGATCAAAAAGCTTGAAAGTCAAAGAAGGTCAGACTATAATAATCAATGTAAGGTCAATAAAGGTCAAATAAGTAATGGTGGAAAAAAGGAGGATTTCCAATGGTACTTTGTGACGAATGCAAGGTTAATCCTGCTGTAATAGAAATGAATGTACTTGTCAACGGTAAACAGAAACATATGCATTTATGTGAAGACTGCTATGCGCGTATGAAAAATAACATAAATAGCTCGCCGTTTTTCCAAGATAGCGGCTCGTCTCCTTTTGAGGAATTATTCCGTAGCTTCATTCAACCGTCATTTGCTGCTCAAGAAAACAAGGCTCAGGAAAATGGCATGGACTTTTCTGGACGGACACAGACAAGCGGCGGAGGCAGAAGAGGCAATGGCTTTCTTGAGAAATTAGGCCGGAATTTGACAGATGACGCACGCCACGGAAAAATCGATCCGGTCATCGGCCGTGAACGCGAGGTTCAGCTTGTGATTGAGACGTTGAACCGTCGCAATAAGAATAATCCAGTTTTAATCGGTGAACCAGGTGTCGGTAAAACGGCAATTGCTGAAGGACTCGCTTTGAAAATCGTCGAGGGGAAAGTTCCAGCGAAACTGGCGAACAAAGAGATCTTTCTTATTGACGTTTCCGCGCTCGTTGCCGGCACAGGAATTCGTGGACAGTTCGAACAAAGAATGAAACAGATGATGGCGGAACTTGAAAAACGCAAAAATGTAATTGTCTTTATTGATGAAGTACATTTGCTCGTCGGAGCCGGATCAGCGGAAGGCGGTTCAATGGATGCCGGCAATATTCTTAAACCGGCTTTGGCCCGCGGTGAATTGCAGATTATGGGCGCGACAACGCTAAAAGAATATCGTAAAATCGAGAAGGATGCGGCGCTTGAACGCCGGTTCCAACCGATTATTGTCAATGAACCGACGCAGGAACAAGCTGTTAAAATCCTGCAAGGCATTCAGTCAAAATACGAAAAATATCATCACATCCGCTATACGGATGAGGCAATCAAAGCTTGCGTTGCGCTTTCATCACGCTATATCCAGGATCGTTTTCTACCGGACAAAGCCATTGATTTGATGGATGAAGCGGGTTCGAAAATGAACCTCAATCTTACACCGGTTGATACGGATAGTGTAAAGCGTAAGATCGAAGAGATTTCAGCGGCCAAGGGAGAAGCAACGAAGAATGAACAATTCGAACAGGCGGCCCGGCTTCGTGATCAGGAACATGCGTATCAGAAACAGTTGGAACAATTGGAGAAAATTAAAGCAAATGGTGCCGAACCACCAGTCAGTGGCGATAAAGAAGCCGTAGTCACACCGGAACTGATTCAGCAAATTGTCGAGACACGAACAGGTATTCCAGTGCGCAAATTACAAAATGATGAACAGAATAAGATGCGCAATCTAGCCGGCAACCTGAACGAACGAGTGATTGGCCAGGAAGAGGCAGTGGAAAAGGTTGCCCGGGCTATTCGTCGCAACCGCACCGGTTTCCGCAAGAGCACACGGCCGATTGGTTCATTCCTGTTTGTTGGGCCGACTGGTGTTGGTAAAACTGAGTTGGCCAAAACGTTGGCTTATGAGATGTTTGGTGATCGCGAGTCGATGATTCGACTGGACATGAGCGAATTTATGGAAAAGCATTCGGTTTCCAAATTAATTGGTGCACCTCCGGGTTATGTGGGTCATGATGAAGCCGGACAGTTGACAGAAAAAGTTCGCCGCAAACCGTATAGTATCATTTTGATGGATGAAGTGGAGAAGGCACATCCGGATGTGATGCATTTGTTCCTACAGATTCTGGATGACGGTCGGCTAACCGACAGTCAGGGCCGCACAGTCAGTTTCAAGGATACGGTGATTATCATGACGAGCAACGCAGGTGTCAGCACGAAAGCAGCAGCAGTCGGATTTGGCAATCGCAGCAGTCAGGATGATATGATCAAACAATTGGAAAACTACTTCCAACCTGAATTTCTGAACCGATTCGACGCTATTGTTAAATTCAATTCATTGACGAAAGAAAATCTGGTTGCGATTGTTGACCTGATGCTCGGAGACATACAAAAAATCGCTAGTGAAAAAGGCATTGAATTGACGGTTAGCGATGCAGCCAAGCGGAAACTCGCGGAGCTCGGGTTTAATCCGGAATTCGGTGCGCGACCTTTACGCCGGGTGCTTGAAGAAAAAGTGGAAGATAAGATTTCGGATTTGCTGCTTGAACAGGAGCATTTGCACACTGTCCACGTGGACATGGCAGATGGTGAGATCAGCGTAACAGCGGGCGAATAATCTGTTAGGAATAGCGAATTAAAAAAAACAAACAGGCTCATTTGAGATAAGCCTGTTTGTTTTTTTACGAGAAAAAGTTTGTCTTATAATTCTTCTTCTTGCACAACATGATCTGGAATCTTGAATGGATCGTCTTTATTGATATGGTCATAGAACAGGATACCATTTAAATGATCGATTTCATGCTGAATCGCAATTGCCGGGTATCCTTTAAGACGCAAGGTCACGGGTTTTCCATCAATATCAAAAGCTTTGACCTTGACACGAGCATGCCGCGGCACAAAGCCTGGTACTTCGCGATCCACGGACAGACAGCCTTCTCCGCCTTCAAGATAAGTATTTTCAATGGAGTGACTGACAATTTTCGGATTAAAGAGCATGTATTCAAAATGTTTGCCATTGTCGTCATCAAGAAACAACGCAATCATTCGTTTACTGATAGCGATTTGAGGTGCAGCCAATCCGATGCCAGCCCGTAAATGATACTTTTTTGCTATTTCCTCATCCTGGCTATTTTTAAGAAATTCCAGCATCGCTTTTAATTGTTCTTTTTCTTCATCACTTGCAGGAAGGACAACATCCTTGGCAATCTGCCGTAGGATTGGATTGCCTTCGCGAATAATATCATCCATCGTAATCATTCGTGACACTCCTTAAATCTGAAATCTGACTTCTTATCTACCCTTAGTGTATCATTAAATCAGCAGTGTGTTTACTGAAGCGTTTTTTTTGTTATTTTCAAATGTTGAAGATGGGGTTTTTCTGAACCAATTGACAAAGCTAACGATTAATGGCAGAATAACAGTACTTTAAAAAAATAAGAAACATCAGCGATGACAGGATGAAGTAGCGGACCGTGATTTTCGATTTCAGAGAGCCTGCGGTAGGTGCGAGCAGGAACGAACCGGTAAGTGAATTACCCCCTATCAGCTTCCCCCTGAACAATTACAAGTAGGGCGGGACGGCCCATAGCCGTTATCCCAATTAAGCGGCCTCATTTTGAAAAAAGGCCATTAGGATGGTACCGTGCGAGAAGCGCTCCTTTTTTTGGAGCGCTTTTTTATTTTTTTCACGTTTAATGACGATGAATAGCTGCGGTGAACGGTGCAGGGGTGACCGAATATTAGCTGTTCGTTCTACTTGACCGGACTGTTCTATCCAATGCATTGAACAAAGAAGAGGGGATGTAAAGAAATGGCAGATATTATTGATGACTTGAAATATCGAGGCCTTTTTAATCAGGTTACAGATGAGGAAGGCTTGCGCGAAGCAATGAAGAAGCCAATGGCATTTTATTGCGGGTTTGATCCGACAGCAGATAGTCTGCATGCGGGGAATCTGCTCGTCATTGTGATCATGATGCGTTTGCAAAAGGCGGGCCACCACCCGATCGCCGTTGTCGGTGGCGGAACAGGTATGATTGGTGATCCAAGTGGTCGTTCTTCCGAAAGGCAGCTGAATACACGCGAGACGGTGGCGCGTTTTTCTGAACGCCTGAAAGAACAATTGGACCGGTTTCTTCACTTTAGTGACGGGGAGGCAACCTATGTCAATAATAATGATTGGCTCGGCAGTTTGTCGGCAATTGAATTTTTGCGGGACGTTGGCAAACATTTTCCTTTAAACTATATGCTGTCAAAAGAGTCGGTGCAGAAGCGAATGGAAGCCGGCATCTCGTTCACGGAGTTCTCCTATATGCTGCTGCAGTCATTCGATTATTTGAATCTCTATGAACGGGAAAACTGTCGCTTGGAAGTCGGCGGCAGTGACCAATGGGGCAATATTACCGCTGGCCTGGAACTCATTCGTCGCAAGGGTCACGATGATCCTGCTTTCGGCATGACCTTCCCGTTGATTACAAAAAGTGACGGGACAAAGTTCGGTAAATCGATGGGCGGCGCGATTTGGCTTGATCCAAAGAAAACAACGCCTTATGAATGGTACCAGTTCTGGATCAATGCTTCGGACGATGATGTGGTCAATTATTTGAAGTGGTTTACGTTCCTTACGAAAGATGCAATCGAAGCACTGGCTGAAGAAGTTCGTACACATCCAGAGGCGCGTCAGGCACAGAAAACTTTGGCTCGTGAAATGACACGCCTTGTGCATGGCGCGCGCGCGCTGGAACAAGCGGAGGATATTACATCTGCTTTGTTTAGCGGCGATGTTTCAAAATTGACCGGGGAAGAAATTGAGCAGGGATTCAAAGCATTTCCACAATATGCGTGTCCCGCGGAGGAAAGTATCCAACTGATCGATGTACTCGTCAATGCTTCAATTGCTCCATCTCGCCGCCAAGCGCGTGAAGACATTTCGCAAGGTGCAATTTATATCAACGGCGTCCGGCGAACTGATTTGAATGACGCTTTGACTGCAAATGATCGTATTGACGGACGGTTCACGATTATTCGCCGTGGGAAAAAGAAGTATACGTTAATTAAGTTTAAATAATGGGTAAGCTGAAAAGAGTCAATGTAGTCTTTTGTGATGAGAATAGTCTTGCTCAATAATCATTAGACCGAGTCGACCGAAGTTGCTATACTGAGGATAGTTATTTTTGTTTTGATGATAAATTAAACGAATTTCTTTCTGCTTAAGCGGCAAGGACATGCGGTATCAGCAGAACCAAAATTGAGTTTACCCTTAAACGACAATCAGAATTAGGAGGATCAAAGCATGCAGAATAAACAATGTCATTCGTGTTGCAGCGGGATGAGCGGTAAGGATTTGTTCATTGGTGCGGTTCTTGGCGGCATGGTTGGTGCCATGACTGCTTTAATGTTTGCGCCAAGAAGCGGTGAGGAACTGCGACAAAATCTCGATGTGAAATCGATGCTCAATACAGGCGTTGATAAAGTCAAGAGCACTGCTAGAGACGCCAAAGAAAAAGCAATCAATTTGATGAATAAGGAAGAAGAAGAACCTTTTAATTAATGACTGTGTGGCACAAAATTGCCAATGCAAAAAGCTTGCGATCTAAGGATTATTCCTTACGCAAGCTTTTTTTATCATGCATTAATTTTTGCAGACAAAGATCAGCGAACGGACCAAGTGGCTTTAGATGGTAACTCAAGACAATTGAGCTGACCGCCAAAAACTGCTCCGCCGTCAATGCCGATGATATTATTCGACCCGAAATAAACATCGAAAGTCTTGTGTAGATTCAAGGTCGGCGTATGGCCGAAAATAACCGTGCGCTCCCCTGTATAGCCGCTAAAAAACGGTTCGCGAATCCAAAGCAGGTCCTGTTCCTCTTGTTCTTCAAGGCTGCGTTCTGGGTTGATCCCCGCATGAACAAATAGATAATGATCGGTTTGCGCATAGAGATTCAGCTGGCTAATCCACTCAAGATCGCTTTTTAGTTCCTCAGAGATCGTGAATGATTCACCGGCTGCTGCTTTTCGGTAAAGTTCTTTGATAGCCACGCCGTAGCTGCGTAACGTTTCGTCGCCGCCATTGGCTGCCCAATGTGCGATACTTTCTGGTGTCTGCTCGGTCAGCGCTTTCTCCATCATCTCTTCATGATTGCCTTTCAGAATGATGGCACCCTGACGTTCTAAAAGACGCACTTCTTTCACACAGGCTTTCGGATCGCTACCGCGGTCGACATAATCGCCGAGCAGAAAAAGCAGATCCTGATCAGGCTCAAAATCTATCTTTTCGAGTAATGCGTGAAATGAGTCAATCTGTCCATGCACATCGCTAATTACGAGCAAACGCTTCACTGGCTGCACATTTCCCCCCCACTTTCTGCTACTATCATAGACAAATTTGGATAGATTATGCAATAGTCTTTGAGAGTCGCCTTTGGGCAATCCTGATGAACCTTCGGATGCGAAACGATGACTGATAGAATCAAAAACGCTATAATGAACTTGAAAACGAATTCATTGGTCGAGCTGATGCTCAATTGAGCAGACTGGAAAGGGATGAACATGATGGAATACAGAACAGAACATGATACGATGGGCGAGGTGCTTGTTCCTGCTGAACATCTATGGGCAGCGCAAACCGAGCGCAGTCGGCATAACTTTCACATCGGCTGGGAACGGATGCCTCAAGAAATTATCAAAGCTTTTGCGGTTTTAAAAAAGAGCGCAGCACTTGCGAATCTTGAGCTTGGAAATCTGGCGCAAGATAAAGCGGCAGCAATAGCAGAGGCGGCTGATGAAATAGTAGCTGGAAAATGGGATGATGAATTTCCGCTGATGGTTTGGCAGACGGGGAGTGGGACACAATCGAATATGAATGTGAACGAGGTCATCGCTCATCGTGCCAATCAGCTGCTAGAAGCAAAAGGGTGTGCGGCCCGTGTACATCCGAATGATGACGTCAATCGGTCGCAAAGTTCGAATGATACCTATCCGACGGCACTGCACATCGCTGCTTTGCTTGCGATTGAGAACCAAGTACTTCCAGCTGTTCGCGATCTGCAGACAGTTTTGGAAAAGAAAGCAGCTGAGAATAAAGAGATTGTTAAGATTGGCCGTACGCATTTGCAGGATGCCACACCGCTTACTTTGGGTCAGGAGATTAGTGGATGGGCATCGATGCTTGACCACTCAGCAAAGTTACTTATTACCTCTAGTCAGTATCTCAGTGATTTGGCGATTGGTGGAACAGCTGTCGGGACAGGTCTAAACGCTCAAGCACAATTTGGTCCCCTGACCGCAGAAAAAATCAGTGAATTGACTGGGAAAAAGTTTAATTCGGCAGCAAATAAATTTCATGCTTTGACGAGTCACGATCAAATTGTCGCGGTACACGGCGCTCTGAAAGCCTTAGCGGCTGATATGATGAAAATTGCCAATGACGTCCGTTGGCTAGCAAGCGGACCCCGCTGCGGCATCGGCGAATTAAAAATTCCAGAGAACGAGCCTGGAAGTTCGATTATGCCTGGCAAGGTCAATCCGACACAAGCCGAGGCTGTAACAATGGTAGCCGTTCAAGTGATGGGGAACGACACAACAATCGGTATTGCCGCCAGCCAAGGAAACTTTGAACTCAATGTTTTTAAACCAGTCATTGGCTATAATTTTCTTCAGTCGACGAAACTGCTGACGGATGTGATCCAATCCTTTAATGAAAATTGTGCAGTAGGTCTTGAGGCGAATAAAGAGAAAATCGACGAGAATCTGCATCGGTCATTAATGCTTGTCACTGCACTGAATCCGTATATCGGCTATGAGAACGCGGCGAAAATTTCTAAGAAAGCTTATAAGGAGGGTCTGAGTCTTAAAGAAGCTGCAATTGCTCTAAAGCTTTTGACAGCGGAACAGTTTGACACATACGTCAAACCGGAGGAGATGACGCACGCGCGTGTTTGATTGAATTCTTACGGGTCCTGCGCCGTTAAAACAAATTAAATAGAATGGGATAAGGGAGAGCTGTGTTCAAATCAAAAAAAGCGGTCCGCTTTGGGAGCAGACCGCTTTTTTTGATCCATTTTTATAAAGTACTTAAGTGCCGAGTAGTTCACTTACTGTTCTTTATATGTTTTACATTACCGACGCCATAATTCCAATCCGGAACGATTTTCTGATCGCTGTTATAATTAATTTTTGCAATCGCTGGTGGTACAAATCCTTTCGGCTTATAGAAGCGTAGTAGGTCACCTTCTATAATTTTATCTGAATACGCCAGCTTTTTCTTAGCAATCGTTTCATAGGGTTTACCAAGCGAAGCATCTAGCTTCGCTCCCGTTACATTTGAATAAACCGTGCCACCGAGGATCGTGTATTTATTCGTGATTACATCTCCATCGCGGAAGGGTACGATTTGCTGATGACGTTTGGAAAGCAGGTCCGTACCGAATTGAATATAATCTTTTGTATTAATCCCAAGCAGGTTCATCAATGTTGGTCGGACATCGACGTCGCCGCCGTACGTCTGATTCATATAACCCTTAACTTTTGGAATATGAATAAATAACGGAACACGTTGCAACTGTGCATTCTCAAACGGCGTGATTGTTTTGCCAATGACCTTGGCCATTGCTGCATCATGGTTTTCTGAGAGACCGTAATGGTCACCATACATGATGATAATCGTGTGATCAAATAGGCCTGCCTTTTTTAAATCGGTAAAAAATTGCTCAACCGCTTGATCCATATAGTTAGCCGATTGAAAATAATTATTGACGACACTATCGCCAAAATTGCCAGGCTTGAATGTCGTGTCCTCTTGGTCCATTCCAAACGGAAAATGGTTCGAGAGAAGGATGAACTTGCTGTAAAAAGGCTGTTTTAATCCCTTAATATATGGGATCGACTCTTTTAGAAAAGGTTTGTCCTTCATACCATAATTTTTCGTGTTTTGCGCATTCATATCATAATATTTGGCATCAAAAAATCGCTCATAACCTAGCGATTTATACATCTGATCGCGATTCCAAAATGTTTTTACGTTTCCGTGAAACGCTGCCGTTTCATAGCCAAGATGATTCATAATGGCAGGTGCGGCTTCATAGGTGTTTGTCCCTTTCATCTGAAAAACTGGACCTTGCGATAGAGGAAACAAGGAATTTTCCATCATGAATTCCGCATCCGATGTTTTGCCAGAACCTGTTTGATGAAAAAAGTTATTGAAATAAATGGTATTGTCATCGCCTTTGGCCAGTGCGTTCAGAAAAGGTGTGACAACTGTTCCATCAGGCATCTTATAATTAATGATGAAGTTCTGCAGAGACTCAAGCGACACATACATGACATTCATGCCTTTACCGATTCCGGCATATTTCGGATTTGCCGGTGCATCGTTTGATTTTGTGTAATTGACAATATCATCGATATCGCTGCTGTCTGCCATAGCACGCTGCGCGTTGGAACGCGCATTTTGGATGGTGTCATAGATAGCAAAATTGTATGCGCCAAGATACTTAACAATATAAGTACGGTCAAACATCCGACTGAGTAGTTCTGGACGGTCAGTCTCCGCAAGACTTAGGTTAACAATGAAGATCATAATAGCGGACACAAACACAGTCAAAATCGTTCGTGAGTTCCAGCGTTCACGGACGGGTTTGATTTGTTTGAAAAGCACGAGCGTCAGAAGAATGATCGTATCAGTAAAGAAAAGAAGATCAGAAAAGTGCATCAGTGCTAATATACTGCCGCCGAGATCGCCAGCATTGCCCTCCGATCCCAAAATGGTTGAGAAGGTAATGAAATCGCTGAAAAAACGGTAATAAACGATATTCGCGTAAAGCCAGAAAGAGAGTACAAAATCAATAACGATCAAAAGCACATGCTGCAGGCGCCCTTTAAAAATAACAGCAATACCGAAGAAAAGCAGCGCTGAACTCAATGGATTAAAAAAGAGGAGAAAGCGCTGCATATTGTCTTGAATACCTAAATTGAATTGTGTCAAATAAGCAAGATAAGTTTTTATCCAGAAGAGAAAAATAGTCAAAAAAAACAAGGTGTATTTTCTATTGAGAAAAAATTGGACATTTTTCAAGAAAGGCTTCAATTTAAAACCTCCTAAACGTATAGAAATCAGTAAAAAAAGAAAACTGCCTGTCTATGCGCAGAATACCTAAATGATATCATATGAAAATAAGATGATAAACTGATTAAATTTGTAAAAAAAAAGATAAGTTTTTTTAAGCGCTTGAATTTACACTTTTTTACACAAAAATGCAGCGCAGGCGCGCTGGCGTCTTGCGGGAAGAGCATGACAAAGGAGACCCTGCAGATTACTGTCTGTCCGACGAGGCTCCCGTCCAGCCCGCGGCAAGCGAGTAACCGAAGCGTAATTGTTGAAAAAGGAACTGGTCTCGCCAAGTTTTTCTCAATAGCTTATCCAAAATTAATAAAAAGAGTAGATTAGCTTGACACGAGAAAGAAATGAAACATAAGGCTCGGCTTAACGCGTCTGCATACGCTTAAGTTTTCTTTCATTGCCGCCGACTGTTTTTAACAATGAGGGATATCTGAAGAAAAGCATACTATAGCGTCCAGCCAATAAACCGCCGATAAAAGTAAAATAAACGATAAAAGCTGAAGAACCAGTTAAGGTCGGATTCAATGATAGGAATAGATTGGCAATTGCATTTAAGGCATAACGAACAGGAATCGATGTTAGCCAGATGAGTACTGCTAAAATGGATCCGGAGAGATACCAGGCACCATCATGATGGACGAGCGGTGTATATCGCCCCTGTAGAAGGCCAAGACCAAAGGAGGTAAGCAGCGCGCCGCCGAGCACGCACCAATCGGCAGCTGTTATAAGGGGCCTGAATGAGAGAGCGATGCAAACAAAGAGAAATAAGGCAATCGGCTGTCTATAAAGTCTACCTGTTAGAGGTTTTTCGCGTAGTTGACTGAATAGCACAATCATTGCTATAAGGGAACTAAGTAAAAGCAGCAAAGGATTATCCCCCCTTAAAAGTCCATCTAAATGAAGCATATGAATTGCTTGATTTGTCCAATAACGTCAAGCCCTCGACAAATCTCGTGAAAAATCCGTAAGATTACAAAAATATTACAGGAGAGAATTTTTAAATAACGGTAATGATCACCCAATGTTACATTTATGTTTCAATAGGAAATATAAGCTTAATATCTGTGGAAAATTTGGGGTGCTATAATGAAAAAGTCGATGAATGACGGAAAAGAATGATCAGACACGAATTAAATAGAAATTTAAGATAGAATGAACGGTCATCTTTTTGGGGAGGATAATCGCTGATTATGAACATGGATAAGAAGAAAGTAACAATGACACTCGCTTTGACAGTTGGACTGACATATACTTCCGCAATACCTTCGGTTACATATGCACATAATTCATTACACAAAATTAAAAGTCAAGAGGCCTCAGCGCAATCACTAAAGGCGCAACTGAGTGCACAGCAAAAAAAGATTCAGAATGATCTAAAAGCGTTCAACAAAAAACAGCTGGCACTGACGAGTGAGATCAGTGCGGGACAATCAGAAATCAATCAAACAAACGACAAAATTGAAGCGTTGAAGAGCGAAATCAGTGTGATTCAAAAGCGCGTTGATGCACGCAAGAAAGTACTTGATCAACGTCTTGTTTCTATTTATAAAAATGGAACAACTGATTATCTGGATGTATTGTTCGGCGCAAAAGATTTTAATGATTTTGTTACTCGTTTCAAAGCACTGCATATGATAACTTCTCAGGATCACAAAATATTGACTGATCAGAAAAATGATAAAGAAGCAGTCGCAATCAAACAAAAATCGGTTGAAGCGAAGCAGGCAGCAAATGTCGCTCGACTAGAGAAATTGAAAAAAGCGCTAGCTGATGTCGAAGCATTGCAAGTACAGAAAAAAATCGCTTCAAAGGCACTCTCCTTGAAACAAACCAGTGTATCGGCGAGATTAACGGCATTAAACAATGCAGAAGCAAATTTGAGTCTCTCCCAAGTTTCCTCTAATATTAAGGCAACTTCTTTCTCATCAGCTGATAACAGCGGAAATAGCAGCAGTGATAATAGTGCGAGTGATAATAGTAGCGCAGCTAGCGGCAGCACGCAGACACAATCCCCTGCAATATCTGCATCGGTTGCGAGTGGCGGTATTTCTGGCATTTTAAACTATGGCAATCGTTTTATTGGGAACTCCACTTATGTTTTTGGTGCGTCAAATCCAGCTGGCCATCAGTTTGATTGCTCAGGATTTGTTCATGCTGCTTTTGCTGCAAATGGTATTGGTGTCGGACGAACCACAGGTGCTCTGGTTAGCCAAGGTTCGGCGGTCAGCATCAATCAAGCAAAACCTGGTGATTTAGTATTCTTTGATACATACAAGACAAACGGGCATGTGGGGATTTACCTTGGCGGCGGTCGATTCATCGGTTCACAAAGCAGTACCGGGGTTGCCGTTGTCAGCATGAGTAATCCATACTGGCGTTCGCACTTCAGCGGTGTTGTTCGCCGAGTTCTTAACTGAGCAAAAAATGGCTACAAATAATACAAGGGACTGCCGATCCATTCACGGATCGTAGCCCTTATTTTTTTATTACAGCAAATGTTTATTGGTGCTACTGCATTTTCGTATGATAAATTCTCTTATCTATTGTATCCGTCCAGGCTTTCTTGATTTTTCTACATATAATGTAGAAAAGTAGAAGGGATGGGCGGCGTATGTTCATTTTAATCGTCGTGATGTTTATCTTGCTGGTGATAGTCGGAATCTTCTATTTTTAAGAAACGATGTTTTTAAGGGATCCCTCAACCAGTAATTCCTTCACCTCTCTCAGAGTCCCGCATGTCGCGGGATTTTTTTTAAGGTGTAAATTAAGAGAAAAAGAAAGTATAAAGATTTTTGCACAAAAATGTAGCGCAGGTGCTCTGGCGCCCCGCAGATTCAAGCTTGTCTCAGGAGACGCGCGGCGCCCGCGGCAAGCGAGCAACCGAAGCGAATTGTTGAAAAAGGACTTGGCTATGCCAAGTTTTTCTTATTACGGAAAAAGGGACTTGGCTCAGACAAAAATTTCTTATCTAAGAAAGATGGATAATATGAAAAAGCTGAAACTGAGAGAGAATGAAGTATTTTGATAAAACTAGTGTTTCCTCGACAAAAAAAACCCGTTCATCAATTGCCCGAAATGTGTGACAATAAAGATACCAACAATCACGCGAAAGGGGAGTCCAGCGATGCGAAACGTTATTTCGTTCAAATTCAGCCCTGCCAAGCTCAGACTCAATAAATTCATTGATTTCTACAGCTATTGCAAACAGTGGGAACAAAATATTTATGTTTATGGCAAGAATGAAGCTCATAAAGTCCATCGCTTATCTGAACTTCTATCGTTTGTCTTATTCAGCCATGATGAAGAATGCCTGATTGTTATTGAGGGTAGCGGAATCAACGAAACGAAAGATTATATATCCAAGCATTTGTCAGAGGTACTGTCCGCTTGAACGGAAGAAGCGCACTACGAACCTTTTACATGATTTTGATTAGTCACATAAGGTGCATCCGGATCATTGCCGATTTTAACGTATGCTGCGCTCATTCGTTTGAGAACGATAAAAATGGCAACCGGATGTGATCAAGCCTACCGAACGAAGTGGAAAGGAATAGGCGTTCCCGAACGTTATTCATACAGAACGGGAAGGTCTCTTTCTATTGTCTTTATAAAGGAGTTGAGCCTCGTATAATTGTGGCATAAAATGGGAGAAGAAAAGATGAAGGAGCTCCTTAAGCTATGCCGCATAAATTGCATCAATTCATGATCATGAATCGTATTTTTATGAGTGTTATTATCGTATTAATTCTCCTCTGTGCTTGGCAGTTTTATGCAAAAAACCAGGAAACGCTTCGGCTGCGCACGCTAGGTAATCCCAACCAAGTACTAACAGTCGATGATAAGGTCTATAAAACAAGAAGCAGTATTTTTCGTAGCTTGGAGAAGCCGGACGCGCAGCATAAAATTGTTTTTCTCGGGGACAGCATCACACAAAATTGCAACTGGAACGAATTGTTCAGCAATGATAATATTCTAAATCGTGGTATTAGCGGTGATACAACAGCAGGAATACTGAAACGTATTAATGATATCGTGTATCTGAAGCCGACTAAATTATTCTTGATGGCTGGCATCAATGACTTTTCTCTTGGACGGACCGCTCAGCAAGTGACACGTAATGATGTACATATTATCGATACTATTCGACACGAATTGCCTGCAACAAAAATCTATGTTCAAAGTACGCTTCCGATCAATAACGCATTAAATAAATATGCAACAACACCGGCGCAGATCGAAGCACTTAATGCTAATCTTCAGAAAATCTGCCGGGAAAAAAGGATTGTGTTTATAAATTTATACCCGTTTTTTTCGGATTCGACACAACATTTGAAGATAAAGTACACGTTTGATGGCACTCATTTGAATGGCAAAGGTTATCAGTTATGGAAAAATAAGATAAAAAAATACGTGGACTAAACTTAGATAAATGCTCATGACGGAAAAAGAAATTGAAGCGACAAGTGCTGTGTATAATCATGGCGGCGTGTCGCTATTATTTTGCTTGATACGCTATATTATTGTCTATCAAAGATGTGAAACGCTCTCATGGGATGTAATTAAAGGATTCATGTAATTTCTTGCCTTTCATGTGTACATTCTGGGATACTGAATAAAGAGCGAAGTTGTTTGCTTTGATTAATGAGTGTATTGTAAATCTTTTGTTAAGATATTGAAAATGGATTGTAAATGGCCGGTGCTCTGTTAAAATGAAATTTGGGTGCTTTTTTTCGACATTATTCACTTTTGTTTCCGCGAACAATGAGATTAATGATCCGGTCAGTGCCTGAAAAACGGTTCAACCAGGTCCAAACCAATAGGAGGGTGATTTTGTGCACTTGCTGTCAAAAAATGACAAGTTTTTAAATATGCTGTCAATGATTTCGCTAAATCTTGAAGAGGCAGCTCGTTTTTTTGTGGAGAGCAAAATTGCTACCGAAGCGGATTTACACGAATTTTCTACAAAGATGAAGCAATATGAACGAAAAGGAGATTCCTATGTCCATGAGTTGATTATCGCACTCAATAAAACCTTTGTGACGCCACTGCAGCGCGAAGATATTCTTGAACTTGCGATGAAGATGGACGGCGTTCTTGACGGATTCGAAGAATGGTCGATGCGCCTTGAAATTTACGGCCTGACGCATGTTGATGAGTATATGACACAGTTTGTCGACTACCTCTATGAGTCCTCGAAGGAAATCAAACTGGCGACAACATTAATTAGCAAAAAGAAAATGTCTAGCATTCGCAGCAACGTGATAAAGATTAATGATTATGAAACGCAATGCGATGACTTGCTCGTGAAATGCATTACGAATCTTTTTAAAACTGAAAAGGATGCTGTTAAAATTATTAAGTATAAAGAACTGTATGAAATGTTAGAAGCGATCGCCGATAGCTGTGAGGATGTAGCCGATTCACTAGAAACGATTATCATGCGGAACGCCTGAAACAATCAGTAACCCTGGCTTTGTACGCATGCGTTTCAGGAATTAATCAGGAAAGGATTATTTGTTTATGGACAGTCTTTTAGTCTTAACGCTGATGATCGTGTTCTTCGCTTTCACCTTTGATTTTATCAATGGTTTTCACGATACAGCGAACACGATTGCGACTTCTGTTTCGACACGTGCGATGCGACCGCGCGTAGCGATTATCTTGGCCGGTACGATGAATTTTCTTGGCGCGATCACATTTACAGGTGTGGCGCAGACGATTAGCAAGGGGATCATCGATCCATTTACCATACATGATGAAACCAAGGGCTTGATTATTGTCCTTGCTGCGCTTATCACTGCCATAATTTGGAACTTACTGACCTGGTTACTTGGCATTCCCAGCAGTTCCTCGCATGCAATTATCGGTTCGCTTGCCGGCGCAGGCATATCTGCAATGGGGTTCGGCGCTTTGAATTACCAGGGATTTCTTAGCATATTTGAAGCACTGATTTTCTCGCCAATCGCAGCCATTACATTGGGCTTTATTATTATGAAGTCATTTACATATTTCTTTCATAATTTTTCATTGGTAAATACGAACAGACGCTTTCGCGTACTTCAGGTATTTACAGCAGCCCTTCAATCCTTTGCTCATGGGACGAATGACGCTCAGAAAACAATGGGTATTATAACAATGGCGCTGGTGGCTTCGAAATATTTGGATAAGGTGGAAATTCCAATCTGGGTACGGGTTGCTGCGGGCTTAGCGATGGCATTAGGGACCTCAATCGGTGGCTGGCGGATTATTCACACGGTCGGAAGTAAAATAATGAAAATCGAACCAATCAACGGAGCGGCAGCGGATATTTCATCGGCATGTATTATCTTTGGGTTTACGCTCGTTCATTTCCCAGTCAGCACAACGCATGTTATTACCTCATCAATTTTGGGTGTCGGTTCTGCTGAGCGTGTGCGTGGCGTTAACTGGGGGGTTGCCATTAATATTGTGATTACTTGGATCATTACATTGCCGTTGACAGCCGCAAGTGCTTTTGTTATCTTTAAACTTTTGAATTTGATGCTGTAAGTAATTATAGTGGATAGAAAGATGATTCGTTTGTAAACTGGTTTTGAACTGATAAGCTGCCCATGCGGCTCGGGTTCATAACTGGTTTTTTTTATGCGCTTCTATACATAAGAATTTAAGTAATGAAATTGATCAAAAAGAGATGAGAAGGTAAGCGTTTACATTAATGGGATTATACAATGGGGAATTCCAAAATAGGAGATACAAGTGAAGATTAAAACGGAAAGCAATTCTCCTGTTCACATGCTATCAATAAATCAAGTTCTTGACTGCAGAGGAGTGTTTCATCAGAATACATGCCAAACCTTTTTGCGATCCGAAACAATTCGAATCGTTTTGCTTCGATTTGAGAGTCATAATCGGGGGTAGTAAACAGTTGATCCAAAGCTACTCCGTTGTTCATTAAAACCAAAAGCCTCCCTCAAAATAACTAATTATAATATTCTGTCGCTCTATATTATAGCACCCTTGTTTTTTTTGTCTATGTAAAAAATAGGTATTCGATTCGTTCTTCCAATGTCCGAGATCGATCATTGTAAGCTGATCCTATATAATTTATTGATAGACTATTTTTATTACGTAAGTTTGTTGCTGATTAAGCTGTTATTTAAACCTGCATTTTTATCCAGAAAAAATGACTGGGGGAGATGACAAGTAACTTTGACGATGCCCTAGAGTTATCCTTTATAAATTCCGTTTTAATGTTAAAATATGATAATAGAGAGTTGGCAACGTCAACTACAACAGGATATGGAGGAATAAGAATGGAACAAATGAATGCGAATGAAATTATTTCATTTTTGCAGCACAGTAAAAAGAAAACGCCTGTGAAGGTATACATAAAAGGCGATCTTGAGGCAATCAACTTCGGGTCAACTATCCAAACGTTTCTCAGTGGAACATCCGGTACGCTTTTCGGCGACTGGAATGAGATAAAGCTAATCCTCGAAGAAAATAAGGAGAAAATTGCAGATTATGTGGTTGAGAATGACTGCCGCAACTCCGCGGTACCGCTCCTTGATTTGAAAGGCATTGAAGCGCGGATTGAACCAGGGGCACTGATCCGTGAAATGGTGGAAATTGGGAAAAATGCGGTGATTATGATGGGCGCAGTGATCAATATCGGTGCCGTTATCGGGGAAGGAACAATGATCGATATGAACGCTGTGCTCGGCGGCCGCGCAACGGTTGGAAAAAACTGCCATATTGGTGCTGGCACAGTTCTCGCGGGTGTCGTCGAACCACCATCTGCCCAGCCGGTCATCGTTGAAGATAATGTGCTGATTGGAGCCAACGCAGTTGTTCTGGAAGGTGTGCGTGTTGGCGAAGGTGCTGTAGTCGCTGCCGGGGCAATTGTGACCAAGGATGTGCCAGCCAATACCGTGGTTGTCGGCGCACCGGCGCGTGTGATCAAGACGATTGATGATCAAACGCGTGCGAAGACAGAAATTATGCAGGAATTGCGTCAACTCTAAGATGAATCGGAACAATGGCTGAAGGGGCTATGGATGATGGATTATAAAGCGATTAGGCGGGCGCTACATCAAATACCCGAAATTGGATTCGAAGAAAAAGAAACACAGGCTTTCTTATTGGAACAAATTCGCAAACTGCCGCAAGAGCGTCTTCAGATTAAAATATGGAAGACCGGTTTGTTCGTTCATGTTGCCGGACGCAATCCTTCGCGGCTTATCGGTTATCGGACGGATATTGATGGATTGCCGGTTCCTGAAAAGACCGGTTATTCATTCGCCTCGCGCCACGAAGGTAAGATGCATGCTTGTGGCCATGACTTTCATATGACTATTGCGCTCGGTGTTCTTGAAAAAGTTGCGAGACAGCCAATCAAGGATGATATGCTGTTTATCTTCCAGCCGGCAGAGGAAGGCCCTGGCGGCGCCTTGCCGATGCTCGCAAGCCGCGAGTTCAAGAAATGGAAACCTGATTTCATCCTCGCGCTGCATGTTTCTCCTGATTTTCCAGCAGGCACCATTGCAACGCGGGAAGGTATCCTTTTTGCGAATACCTCTGAATTGTTTATCGATTTCCACGGTAAAGGCGGCCATGCCGCATCGCCGCACCTGACACACGATATGATCGTGGCAGCGAGTCATTTTATCGTCAGTCTCCAGACAATCGTTGCGCGACGGGTGAACCCGCTTCATTCAGCGGTAGTGACCATCGGCAAAATGACTGCTGGAACGAAACAGAATATTATTGCTGAACATGCGCGCGTTGAGGGGACAATTCGCACGCTTGATCAGGAAACGATGGCATTGATTAAAGATGATATCGAACGCCAGGTAAAAGCGGTTGAGATCGCCTATCATTGTACAAGCCGTATTGATTATGGTGCCAACTATTATCAGGTCTTTAATCGTGCTGAAGATGTCAAACCATTCCTCAATTTCCTTTTATCGAGAAAATATCCGCATGTGATCTGCGGTGAATCGATGACGGGGGAAGACTTTGGCTATTTTCTGAAAGAATTGCCAGGTTTCATGTTCTGGCTCGGCGTTGGCAAAACAAGTGGCCTTCATTCGGCAGACTTCATGCCAGATGAAACGGCCCTTGAACAAGGGGTAAAAGTGATTAGTGATTATTTAATCAATGGGCAATAAAAATAATCACTTGAAAGCATAATTAGAAGCAATCGTTAAGTTGATAACACAAGTCAAAAAAGGGAACCCTCATACGGGTTTCCTTTTTTTAAGCGTATAAAGTTTTTCGTACAAAAATGCAGCGAGGTGCGCTGGCGCCTTACGGGAAAAGCGAGCCAAGTGAGCCCCCGCAGATTCTAGCCTATTCGAGGAGACGCGCGGCGCCCGCGGCAAGCAAGCAGCCGGAGCACAATTTTTGCAAAAAAAGACTTGGTGACGCAACTATTTTTATGCTTAATGTGTAGGATTTTTTTCATTCAGAAGCATCTTTTTCGCTTATTTGTGTCAATAATGCTATAGTAAAATTTGTGAGGAACTTATCCATTTTTCTTTGTTTATTGGATTTCCAACCTATTAATTGATAATTATTTATTTGAAGGGTGTTATTGAAACAGTGATTATTCAATAAATAGCATCAAAAAAATAATAATTATTATCATATAATATTGACTAGCAAGTGATTATTACTTATAATAATGACTGTTGAAAGAAAGATAACGCTTAAAAGCATCCATAGGAGGGTATTATAAATGGTAGAACGTCTTGTAAGTGCTAAAGCACCATTGTTTGATTTGGATTGTGTCCATGCTGACGGATCCTTTGGAAAAGCAAATTTGGAAGAAAATATTAAAGCAGGTAAGTGGACCGTTTTCTTTTTCTATCCAATGGATTTCACTTTTGTATGCCCAACTGAAATTACTGCGTTCAGTGATCGCTACAACGAATTCACAGACTTGAATGCAGATATCATTGGCTGTTCCTGTGATACGATTTATACGCATCAGGCATGGATGAAGACCTCCCGCAAAGAAGGCGGCATTGGCAAGATTAATTTCCGTCTTGCGGCAGACCACACACATGAAGTTGCTGAAAAATACGGCGTGCTGATTCCTGAAGAAGGCGTGGCACTTCGCGGTCTGTTTATTATCAGTCCAGAAGGCGATCTGCGTTACTCTGTTGTGAATGACAATAATATTGGCCGTGACGTTGATGAAACATTACGTGTCCTTCAGGCATTGCAATCCGGCGGCTTGTGCCCGGCAAACTGGCATCCTGGTGATGAAACGCTGCACGTCTGATTAGATCGGTTGATAAGCGCGTTTGAGAAAAAGACGGAGCTCTGCTTAGAGCCTCGTCTTTTTTGACGCTTAAGAATGTATAAGTTTAGCTAACTTCTTGAAAAAGAAACAGCTGTCAGCGGATTTATAAATCGATAAATGATTCATTTGCTTTGTTGCATAGCCCGCTGGAAACCGCTGATCGTTAGAATTAGTTGGCTGAATCGTGTGTGGCGACGGTTTTTTGTTATATAATAAAAAAAGGTATTTTTTTGCGATTCGTCGAACTGACAGCATTTGGGTTGATTGCTTTGAAGGGAGCACAAGATGAACGATTCTTTGATTTTCATGCTTCTCTGGATTCTCGTTTATACTTATATGATGCTGGCTTCGATTGATTTCGGAGCAGGTTTCTATCTCTTTTACGGACAAGTTTTTTTGAAAAAGGATTCACTATTTACGCCGATACACGACTACCTTTCCCCGTTGTCAGAACTGATTAACATTGGTTTTATTTTGTTGTTTGCAGTTATTTGCGGATTATCACCAGACATTGCACTCATGTATCAATCGACGCTGGCCGTTCCAGGCGTTTTAGCGATTATTTTGATTTTGATTAAAGGGACATTTTTTGCGATGGCTGAACTAACACAAAGGAAGTCACCACTGAATCAGCTATGTGTCGCTGTGAATGGAATTGCTGGGATGTTGATTTTACCAGCCCTCAGTATCGCAATGGTGATTAGTGAAGGCGGTTTTAATGCCGGTCGAGGAAATTGGTTTGCTTTAGGGAAACAATTGCTGACTGATTTTTATTTTTGGACAGTAATGATTATCGCGGTCGTCAGCATTTTATACATAAGCGCCATGTATTTTGTCTCGTTTTCTCATTCAAATGGCAAAGATGAACTCAGTTCCGGGATGAGAAATTTTGCACTTTTCTGGAGCATGCCGACAGTTCTTGCAAGCGGATTAACTTTCCTTGGGCTGGAAAACCAAAACCCTGATCATTTTATGAAGACATTGGATCATTCTTGGATGTTTTTACTGTCGCTTCTTTGTCTGTTGCTTGCGGTGACTCTGGTCTTTATCAAGCATGCTTATCGTCTCTCTTTTTTCGTGGTAATGATGCAATATTATTTTGCACTGATGGGCTATACGCAAAGCCACGCGCCTTACATCATCTTTCCAGATATTAAAATGCCAGTTGGAACATCAGCCAAGCTTCATACCGGTTGGTATTTGACGTTGATTTTTATTCTGTCGCTCAGCGTGCCAATTTTTGTTATTCTATTGAAGGACAGAATCATTCGTAAGAAAATGCAGTTTAAACAATCGCTCAACTAAAGATTGATGGAATGAGCAAGACGAAATTAGAAAAGAATAACACAAAAATATAGAGGCAGCGGATAATATTTATCCGCTGCCTCTATTTGTTGGACCGATTTAATTGCTATTATCAACGGTCTTGCTGCTTTTTTCATCTACTTGCATAATAATCGGCAAAATCATTGGCTTGCGGCGCGTTTTGTCATAGAGATACGGCGCCAAGATTTCGGTCAAACCACTTTTGATTTCCGACCACTGCAAATTTTCACGCTGAATCATTCCCTGGAGGTGTTGGGTCAGCAGTTCCTGAGCCTCACTAATCAAATCACCTGACTCGCGCATATAGACAAAGCCGCGCGAGATAATGTCTGGTCCGGCAAGTATTTTATGGGCTTCAATATCCACACTGACCACGACAATCACAAGTCCCTCTTCGGAAAGAATCCGCCGATCACGCAGAACGATATTCCCGATATCGCCGATTCCACTTCCATCAATATACACGGAACCTGAAGGAATTCTACCGGTCACAGCTGCGTGATTTTGGTCGAGTGCCAAGACGTCACCGATGTTCATGATAAACGAACGCTCAAATGGAATGCCGCAAGCTTGCGCTGTCTCAACGTGTTTTTTCAACATCCGGTATTCGCCGTGAATTGGCATAAAGAATTTCGGCTTGAGCAGCCGTAGCATCAATTTCTCTTCTTCTTGTCCCCCATGTCCGGACGTATGCACATTGCTGAGTTTACCGTGTATGACTTCTGCACCGGCACGATACAGCAAATTAATTGTCCTGTTGATACTTACCTTGTTCCCAGGAATCGGGGAGGATGAGAAAATCACAGTATCGCCAGGCTGCACCTGAATCTGGCGATGTGTACCGTTTGCAATACGTGATAAGGCGGCCATCGGTTCGCCCTGGCTACCTGTACAGAGTATCGTCACCTGATTATCAGGCAGGTGGTTAATTTGCTGGTGGTCGATGAAGGTATCTTTAGGTGCTTGAACATAGCCAAGCTCTTCACCGATTGTCAACGAAGCTTCCATACTACGACCAAAAACGGCAATTTTACGACCGGTTTCGACAGCAGCATCAACAACTTGCTGAAGTCTGTGGATATTGGATGCAAACGTTGCAAAAATGATGCGTCCGTCCACTTTTCGAAAAATATCTTTAATATTTTCGCCAACTTCGCGTTCAGTCATCGTAAAACCGGGCACTTCGGCGTTTGTACTGTCTGACATCAAGCAGAGCACGCCTTCTTTTCCGATTTCCGCCATTCGCGTCAGATTGGCAATTTGACCGCCAACAGGCGTAAAATCAAATTTAAAGTCACCGGTCTCGACAATATTACCTTGAGGCGTTTTGACAACGATCCCATAGGAATCTGGAATGCTGTGTGTGGTCCTGAAAAAACTGACCGATGTTTTTTGGAACTTGATGACATCATCTTCGGTAATTTCATGAATCACGGTCCGCCGAAGCAGATTATGTTCGTCCAGTTTATTGCGAATCAGCCCTGCCGCAAGTTTCCCGGCATAAATCGGCACATTTAACGCACGGAGCAGGTAAGGGACGCCGCCGATATGATCTTCATGACCATGGGTAATGAATAAGCCCTTCACTTTATCCGCATTCTTCACCAGGTAGCTGTAATCTGGGATAACATAATCAATACCGAGCAACTCATCTTCAGGAAATTTGATGCCGGCATCAATGACAATGATTTCATCCTGAAATTGAATCGCATACGTATTTTTCCCGATCTCGCCCAGACCGCCAAGCGAGAAAACAGCTGTCTGATGGTTCTTGACAAATTTCATAAAATTATAACTTCTCCAGTTTGAATTTCGCAGACTGCTTCTCATAGTCGAGGAATTTTCCACTTAGCGGCTGTATGAATTCCACATTGTAAGGTTTGTCTGCAAGTTTTTTTCTGACGTCGCGAACGTCAGTTGCTTCAAGGTAAAGGGTTTCCGTATTTTCCCGCACGGGCATTTCTTTTCTTGATTGTTGATAAAGCACTTTGTAAATCATTTGAATACTCCCCTCAAAATTGATTCTAAAATCCATTATATATGAAATTGGCACATATTTCATTGTTTTGGTGATTTGACTTTTCATTCGTTCTATCGAGTAACTCTAGAACCATAGATAATCTGTTATATAATGGTCTCAGTCACCAGAACTGTATAACAACGGACATGTCAATGTTTGATCACTTTTCTTACTGGAATTTCCTGTTATAATGAAATCGCTGAAATTATTTTTTTGGAACAATGTCTAAAAAATATTTCTCTGCATGGCTTGGCTTATAAGTAGGATGCCCAATTTGCATCAGGAACGATGGGGAGATGAAAGGGTGGAAAAATCTGTGCCGCAGGTAAAAATAGTTTTTTTTGATATCGATAATACGCTTTATGATCCAAACAAAAAAGTCCCGGAATCGACAGTTGAGGCGCTTCAAGCCTTGAAAGAAAAAGGGATCGCCACTGCAATTGCAACAGGGCGTTCGCCGTTTATGTTCCAAGAATTGCGCGAGAAGCTCGGTATTGATTCATATGTCAGCTTCAATGGTTCTTATGTTGTCTATAAGAAGGAACCCATTTATAAAAAGCATTTGCCAAAAGATGTGTTGGAACGTTTGGAACAAGAAGCGCGCGCGCGCGATCAACGTCTTGTTTTTCTCAACGAACGTACGATGCGAAGTGATGGAGAAATTAATGCCAAAGTCAAAGAAGGTATCAACAGTCTAAAGCTGCCGTATCCCCTCCCTGAAATAGAACCGGATTTTTATTGTAAAGAGGACGTCTATCAGAGTCTGCTTTTTTATGGGGAGCAGGACGATCACGCTTATTTGAATGAAGCACCGCTTGATTCTTTTGACTATGTTCGCTGGCATCCATACGCTGTAGATGTGATTCCGAAAAATGGCTCAAAAGCCTTCGGCATCAGCCAAATGTTGCAGATTCTTCAATTGTCTCGAGAAGAAACAGCAGCTTTCGGCGATGGATACAATGATGTGGAGATGTTGCGTTTTGTTGGAACGGGCGTAGCCATGGGTAACGCTGTTGCTGCAGCGAAAAAAGCTGCTGATGAAGTGACTCGACCTGTTGATCAAGATGGAATTTACTATGGATTGAAGAAAATTGGACTGATATAATCACTATTTTTCGTAAATCGGCTGAGCCCACCTGAGGTTTGCGTGAGCTATTACAGACGAATGAATCGTTCATGAACATTGAAATATATATCCCATTGAGGATGTCTGAAGGTCAAGAAATTGACTTTCAGGCATCTTTTTGATAAAAGTGTGTGGTTTTTGCGTAGAAAAATAGAGTGGGGGGGCGCTACACCTGTGGAAAGACGTCCAAGTGGTCCCCGCGGCAAGCGAGTGACCGGAGTGCAAGTATTGTAAAAAAGATTTGCCCATAGCATTCTCACGGACATAGCCGCATTTAATACTCTCAAATGTAAGCGATTACCTAAACGAATCCTCTTGTTTGACTAATACGAAGCCGATATTATAAACTGAGATTAGGATCAATGAGATAAATCACGCGAAACATGTGAAAAAAAATCCTTTGATAACGCTTGAGTGGCAGGGACGCAAATAAATTGCGTTTTTCAAGCGTTGAAAGCGCTTGTATCTAAGCGGTTTTTATGAGTATTCTGGAGGAAGAGGTGAACAAGATGACTGCAAAAAATTTGGAAGTTTCTGATCATTCCTTCCAAACCTTGCAGATTCTCAATGAGCAAGGCGAAATTATCAATAAAGAGGCGATGCCGGAACTCAGCAGCGAACAACTGCGGGAACTGATGCGTCGCATGGTGTATACAAGAATATGGGATCAAAGAGCACTGTCACTAAACCGCCAAGGACGGCTTGGCTTCTATGCGCCAGTTGCCGGTCAGGAAGCATCGATGCTAGCGAGTGAGTTTGCTTTGGATAAAGAGGACTGGCTGCTTCCGTCATACCGGGATATTCCACAAATGGTTTGGCATGGACTGCCGCTTTATCAGGCTTTTCTCTATTCGCGCGGTCATTTCTTGGGCGGACAGATTCCTGATGGCGTCCATGTACTTATGCCGCAGATTATCATTGCCGCACAATGCACGCAGGCAACAGGAATTGGCCTCGGTTTGAAGAAACGTGGAAAGAAAAATGTCGCTCTGACTTACTTTGGCGATGGCGCGACGTCTCAAGGCGATTTTTATGAGGCGCTTAATTTTGCGGGTGTTTTTAAGACACCGACGATTTTTATCAGTCAAAATAATCGCTTTGCTATTTCTGTACCTGTAGAAAAACAGACAGCCGCGAAAACACTCGCACAAAAGGCAACAGCAGCGGGGATTCGTGGCATTCAGGTTGACGGTATGGATCCGCTTGCTGTTTATGCGGCTGTAAGTGACGCGCGCATGCGTGCCGTTGCCGGCGAAGGTGCAACGTTTGTCGAAACATTGACCTATCGATACGGTCCGCATACAATGGCTGGCGACGATCCGACACGGTATCGGACAAAAGAGCTGACCAATGAATGGGAGAAAAAAGATCCGCTTGTCCGCTTTAGAAAGTATCTGGAAAGCCAAGGTCTCTGGACCTCAGAAGATCACGAGATGGTAGAAGCGGAAGCGAAGAGCGATGTGGCAAATGCACTGAAAAAAGCTGATCAGATGCCGAAACAAAAAGTCAGTGATTTGCTGTCGATTATGTATGAAAAACCAACCCCCGCTATTGAAGAACAATTAGCCATCTATAAGGGAAAAGAGGGGGAGAAGAAATGACACAGATGACGATGATTCAGGCTATAAACCAGGCGCTTCGGTTAGAGATGCACGATGATCCGAATGTGCTTCTTTTTGGTGAAGATGTTGCGAAGAACGGCGGTGTTTTCCGAGCAACCGAGGGTCTTTATGACGCTTTCGGTGAGGACCGCGTTTTCGATACACCGCTTGCGGAGTCAGGCATTGGCGGGCTGGCTCTTGGCCTCGCCATGCAGCAATTCAGACCAGTCATGGAAATCCAATTTTTCGGTTTTGTTTTCGAAGCGATGGACAGCATTGTCAGCCAAATGGCGCGGCTTCGCTATCGATCCGGCGGCGCTTATCATGCACCGGTAACCATCCGATCGCCGTTTGGCGGCGGTGTCAAAACACCGGAACTGCATTCAGATAATCTCGAAGGCTTGTTTTATCAATGCCCGGGATTGAAAGTGATTATTCCGTCTAATCCGTATGATGCCAAAGGACTTTTGATTGCTGCCATCCGTGATAATGATCCGGTAATTTTCTTGGAACACATGAAACTCTACCGTTCATTTCGCGAAGAGGTTCCGGAAGAATCCTATACTGTGGAAATAGGGAAAGCACGAGTCACCCGGAGCGGATCGGACATTACGATTATTACGTACGGCGCGATGGTTCGCGAAGCAATGAAAGCTGCTGAAAGCCTAGCGAAAGAAAAAATAGATGCTGAAATCATTGACTTGCGTACGATTAATCCGCTTGATACAGCAACCATTATTCAGTCCATTCAGAAAACCGGACGTGCTGTTGTCGTTCAGGAAGCGCAAAAACAGGCGGGTATCGGTGCTCAAGTTATCGCTGAAATCAATGATCGCGTGCTTCTTCACTTGGATGCGCCTGTCGGCAGAGTCTACGCACCGGACACCGTCTTTCCATTTGCCGCTGCCGAAGAGCAATGGTTGCCTAAAGCCAAAGATATCATTGAAAAAGTCCAGGAAACGATTCGTTTTTAATAGAGGCGATGTTTCAATTGAATGTTGCTTTTTTGACCAAAAGGCAATGTGTGAGACGCCTGCAGGAACAGCGTGCAGACGGGCCTCGCAGATTCTAGCATGTATGAGGAGGCTCGCAGGTAGCGCTCGCGGCAAGCGAACACATAGCAATAAACGTCTTAAAACAACAGCAGCTTTAAGGAGAACGTAAAATAAGGAAATCTGGAAATAAGTTGGAAACTGAGGGAGTGGCGCCATTGGCCTATCAATTTAAATTACCGGATATCGGCGAAGGTATTCATGAAGGAGAAATCGTCAAATGGTTTGTGAAACCAGGCGACGAAGTTAAAGAAGACGATACGCTGGCTGAAGTGCAAAATGATAAAGCCGTTGTTGAAATTCCATCGCCAGTTGACGGCAAAGTGCTAAGCCTTGATGTGAACGAAGGAGAGACTGTCGAAGTCGGTACAGTTGTGATTACTTTAGAATCAGATGTATCGAATGAGGAAGAGACAGAAGCGTCTGCGGAGAACGAAGAGCAGATAACACCAGCACAGTCGCCAGTGTCAGAGGAATCAGTGAAGAGCAGTAAAACGACCGAAGTGATAGCGATGCCATCCGTGCGTAAATACGCTCGTGATCATGGGGTGGCAATCGTAACACTAAATGGATCCGGACGCAATGGTCGGATTCTTAAAGAGGATGTCGACAATTATTTGAATCAGCCAGAAGAAACGTCCCAGTCATCGACGCAACCAGTAGCGGAAGCTGAACTGGATCATGTGGAAAATGAGGCAGATAAAGCAAATTCCCAATCTACGCTGGAAACTAGGGAGAAATTCAGAGGAATTCGCCGAGCGATTGCCCGTGCAACGGCTCATTCTATGCTGACAGCGCCGCACGTGACACTTATGGATGAGGCTGATGTGAGTAAACTCGTCGACCATCGAAAAACGTTCAAGGCTGAGGCAGCGGAGCAAGGTGTACGCCTGACCTATCTTGCTTATGTCGTCAAAGCGCTTGTCGCTGCGCTTAAAGCATTCCCGATTCTTAATGCGTCACTAGATGAAGCGAATGAGGAAATTATTTATAAACACTATTACAATATTGGAATTGCAGCGGATACACCGCATGGATTATTTGTTCCGGTTATTCAGCATGCGGAATCCAAATCTTTATACGAGTTGGCTTCGGAAATTAGCCGCCTGGCCAGTCAAGCAAAAGAAGGTCGGTTGACTGCCGCCGATATGAAAGGCGGAACATGCACAATCTCCAATATTGGTTCTGAAGGCGGACAATGGTTTACGCCGGTAATTAATCAGCCGGAATCGGCAATCCTCGGCATTGGACGAATTGCTGAGAAACCGATTATTCGCGATGGAGAAATTGTTGCTGCACCTATGCTTGCTCTGTCAATGAGCTTCGACCATCGTCTGATTGACGGTGCAACGGCTCAGAAGGCAATGAACAAAATAAAAAGGCTGTTAACAGATCCACAGCGCCTTATTTTGGAGGGGTAAAAATGGTTGTTGGGGAATTTACAACGGAAGTGGACACAATTGTTCTCGGAGCAGGACCAGGCGGCTACGTCGCGGCAATTCGCGCCTCGCAGTTGGGTCAGAAAGTGATTGTCGTCGAGAAAGAACACGTCGGCGGTGTATGTTTGAACGTTGGCTGTATTCCGTCTAAAGCGTTGATATCTGCAAGTCACCGATATGAACAGATGGCGCATAGCGATGCATTTGGCATTAAAGCAGAAAACATCACCATTGATTTTCTCAAAGTTCAAGCGTTTAAAAATCAGGTGGTAGAGCGTCTGACAGGTGGCGTGCGTGGGCTATTAAAAGCTCATGATATTGAGCTTGTCGAAGGTGAAGCCTTGTTTGTTGAGCCGGATGTTGTGCGCGTGAACCATGGCTACGAATCGTCCCGTTATAAATTCAACCATTGCATTATTGCGACCGGTTCGAGTCCGATTGAAATTCCTGGCTTCAAATGGAGTGATCGCGTGCTCTCCTCTACGGGTGCGTTAGCTCTGAAAGAAGTCCCTAAAAAAATGGTCGTCATCGGAGGCGGCTATATTGGTATCGAACTCAGCGCTGCGTATGCCGGATTCGGAACGGAAGTTGTCATTCTCGAAGGTTCACCATCCATTCTACCTAATTTTGAAAAACGTCTCATCGCACCCGTGAAGAAGAAGTTAAAGGAAAAAGGTGTTACGGTCTATACTCAGGCACTGGCAAAGGGTGTGACAGAGACAGCTGAGGGTGTCTCTGTTACCGCGGAAATCAAAGGTGAAGTGAAGACCTTTGCAGCGGATTATGTAATGGTCACGGTCGGGCGACGTCCGAACACCCGCGACTTGGGACTTGATCTGGCGGGTGTAGAGGTGACGGAACGCGGCTTGATCAAAGTTGATAAGCAAGGAAAAACAACTGCTGATAATATTTATGCAATTGGTGATATAGTACCGGGTATGGCACTGGCTCATAAAGCTTCCTACGAAGGAAAGGTTGCTGCAGAGGCGATTGCAGGTGAGGCATCTGAAGTTGATTATCGGGCGATGCCAGCCGTTGTCTTCTCTGATCCGGAGATTGCGACTGTCGGCTTATCAGAGGAAGAGGCAGTCAAAGCGGGTTACGAGGTAAAGACCGGCCAATTTCCATTTGCGGCAAATGGTCGCGCGTTGTCTTTGGGCGCCACGGACGGTTTCCTTAAAATTGTTTCCCGTGAATCAGATGGGCTCGTGCTCGGTGCGCAAATTGTTGGCACAAATGCGAGTGATATGATTGCTGAATTTGGTCTGGCAATCGAGTCCGGCATGACAATCGAAGATATCGCTTTGACAGTTCATGCGCATCCTACACTTGGAGAAATGGCGATGGAGGCGGCAGAAGTCGCGCTCGGCAAACCCATTCATATTGCCAAATAATACAGTAATAAGGGCCTAAGCGGAGATTCCGTTCAGGTCCTTTTTTTAAGCGATAAGCATGTATCAGATTTTCGTCCAAACGAAGTATAAGAGAAATTAAGGCTTTGCCATTGTCAAGCGGACTTGGTTATACCAAGTTATTCTCATGCATCGTAGTAAGCGCCGTCCGGTATAGCGGCATCAATTGATGCGCCGCTTGCTGGATTTCTTTCAACAGTTGTTCACCGGTGATCGTTTGGATTGCCTTAGGCGTCAGCGTCAGTCCACAGAGTAATTCTGCTTTCTTTATGTCGTGCAACCGTTGAAACAAGTGGTGCCGTTCATTGGGCGTTAGCGTTCCTTGTTTGAACGTCTTCGGCTGCGTGTGATCAGGACTCCACATGAAATCTGTTGGAATTTGCTGCATGATTTCCTGCTCATGACTCAGAAGAAAATCGGCGAACGCTGGTTTGGCGGGATAGTCATCAATAATAGCGAGCCAGAAAAAAACATGCGTTTCCCATATACCAAGCTGAAAATGCGGATATTTTTTATAACTGCGTCGATCGCATGAAAAGGCGATCCAAGTACTTTCCGGAGGATTAACCGTGCGTCGCGCGTGTTTGGCAAGATGCGCGTAAAAAGGCCGACCGGTTTCTTTAGCAAGAAACGGGGTCAGCTGCTCCGCAAACGAAAGAAACTTTGGTTGAACCGTTTCACGGATATGTTCCATTCTCATGTCTAGTCCATCCGTTTGCATTGCTTGAAAATCATTTGTTGAGAAATGATAAAGAGTCATACTGCTTCACGTTCCTTCCGCGAACTTCAGGGATTAAAGCCAGTCTATCATAATCCAAATAAAAATGGGTACGATGCTTGGGGAAAACTGTTTTTTTCCTTGCAATATGACAGGTTGCGCCGCATAAAATAAAGAAACAACCACAGGCAGTTTCTCATGGAGAATAAAATTCTGTCCCTTTTGCAATGCCGCTATAGCCATTTAAAATGGAAGGGATGTGTTGGTCCGATGAAGCCAATCAATCAAACACTTAGTCGGAAAGATGCGGAAAGAAGAATTCCGATTCTGAGAAAAGAAATTGATGCAGAATTGGCCGCCTTGCACCAAGCAATGATTCGCCAAGATCCGGGGGCTATTAATCTCTGTAAAGAAAAACTGGAAATTCTGCGACGTGAGATGATTCTGCTCGAGATCTGAGCGCCACACGGATCAACGACGTAAATTTTATCAAGGGAATGGTTTGGGAACACTGCTTATGCAGTGTTTTTTATTTTTTCGTCAAAATGCGTTAAGATGAGTGAAGCAATAAATCAGGAGTGTGAACGGAATGCAGACAGTTAACTGGACGATATTAGAGAACAAAGTTTCCATATGGGTTCGGGAAGCTGGCGAGAAAATCAAAAAGTCTTTTGCTGCACCTACCCCTCTCGAAGTCAGCAGCAAAAGTGCCTATAATGATTTGGTGACGAATATGGATCGGTCCATTGAACAGTATTTGGTTGAGAAGATCAGAACGAACTATCCCGGCCAATCAATCATTTCTGAAGAAGGATTTGGCGACAAACCGGATACAGTAAATGGTATCCTGTGGTTCGTCGATCCGATAGATGGGACATTAAATTTTGTAAAGCAACAGCGCTTTTTTGCAATATCAATCGCTGTTTATGAAAATGGGAAGGGTAAGGCAGCCTTTATATATGATGTGATGGCGGATGAATTCTTTCACTGTCTCGCGGGGCAAGGTGCCTATCTGAATTCAGAGAAATTAAAGCCAATTAAAAATTGCGTGTTAAAAGACGCAATGCTCGATTTAAGTATGTCTTGGCTGAAACCGAATAAACGGATAGACGAGAATGTACTTACAGATGTGATTCAAACGTGCAGCGGGACGCGATCGTATGGAGCAGCATCGATTGAACTTGCGTACGTTGCTGCTGGCTTCCTCAATGCTTATTTCACGATGCGATTATCACCATGGGATTACGCGGCTGGTTTGATTCTAATTCATGAGGTTGGCGGCATTGCTACACGGGTAGATGGACGGCCAATAGACCTTTTGACGAAGCAGACATCATTGCTTGTTGCCGGACCGACGTTGCATGGTGAAATTACCAATCATATTCGCGTCAAAATTAATGAAGGGAAAAATGTGAACGAGCCGGATTCCGTCTCATGACGAATGCCGACTCAATGGGTTAACTATTTTCTTTGCTTTCCATTCGCTGTTGCCGCGCTTTGATGAAAAAACCGAGCCACATAAAAACAGTAATTCCGACAATACTGGAACCTGTAATGACAATACTTCCATAAGCGATGCCGGCAGCAACGCCGACAAGACCGGCGATAACTAGCACGGACAATAACCAATAAAGAATACGCATGACAGAATGCACCCCTTTTTTATCATAATCGTATTGTCGAAAATTCACAACGAATGGCACCTGAAGCGAGCACGGGAAATGGTAAAGTGCAAGCCAAATCGTATAAAAGATAAACGAATTTTTAGTCACGCAAACGAAATAGATTTTTGTTAGATTTTAAAGTAATTGACAAAAATGCTTAATATATGAGAAAATAATTTGCATGTGCAGATTTCGGTCATGGAAGTTATCGGAAATTATGAGGAGAGTAAAGCAGAAATGACAAAACGCAGGGAAGAATTAAGAAATATTGCGATTATTGCTCACGTCGACCATGGGAAAACAACGCTGGTCGATAAATTGCTGATGCAGTCAGGAACTTTTCGCGACAATCAGCATATTCAAACAAGGGCTATGGATTCCAACGCGATTGAACGTGAACGTGGAATTACCATCCTTGCCAAGAATACGAGCTTGACCTACAAGGATCATACAATAAATATTGTAGATACCCCGGGACACGCTGATTTCGGGGGCGAAGTTGAACGAATCATGAAAATGGTTGACGGTGTGCTTTTGCTCGTCGATGCCTATGAAGGCTGCATGCCGCAGACACGTTTTGTGCTGAAGCATGCCTTGGCTGCTCATCTGAAGCCGATTGTAGTTGTCAATAAAATTGACAAGCCAATGGCACGTCCGGAAGAAGTGGTCGATGAAGTTATCGACTTGTTCATTGATCTTGGCGCAGATGAGAGTCAATTGGAATTCCCAGTTGTTTACACATCGGCAGTGAATGGTGTGGCTGGAACGGATCCTGAACATGTGGATCAGGATATGCACGTTGTTCTGGATATGATTCTTGAAAACATTCCAGCTCCGGAAGATAATCGTGAAGAAGGCCTTCAGTTCCAAGTTACAATGCTCGATTATAATGACTATGTTGGCCGTATCGGCATTGGTCGTATTTATCGTGGCAAGATTAAGGTTGGCGATGAAGCCGCACTTGTTAAGAACGGCGGCCAAAGCGTTGAGAAATTCCGGATCACGAAGCTGTTCGGTTATCATGCGTTGAAGCGGATGGAGATTCAGGAAGCTGCTGCAGGTGATATTATCGCGATTACCGGTGTTTCCGATATTGACATCGGCGATACGATTAACACTGTTGACCAAATCGATCCGCTACCGCCATTGCATATTGATGAACCAACGCTGAAGATGACTTTCCTTCCGAATACAAGCCCGTTTGCTGGACAGGAAGGCGAATATGTCACGAGCCGTAAAATAGAAGATCGTCTGATGGCTGAAATGGAACGCGATGTAAGCTTGAAGGTTGAATCAGCATCTGATTCACATGATTCTTGGGTTGTTTCCGGACGCGGCGAACTTCATTTGTCGATTTTAATTGAGACGATGCGCCGCGAAGGTTATGAACTCTCTGTTTCGAAGCCGAGTGTAATTACTAAAGAAATCGATGGAAAACTTTGCGAACCGTATGAATCGGTACAAATTGATGTGCCGGAAGAATATGTCGGTTCGGTAATTGAATCGATGGGCAAGCGGAAGGCTGAACTGAAAGATATGCGCCAGGAACAGCCGGGACAAACTCGTCTGACATTCATGATTCCGTCACGTGGGTTGATCGGCTATCAGCGCCAGTTCATGACTGATACGCGCGGCTATGGCATTATGAACCATACCTTTGACCACTTTGCACCGTTTATCCGTGAAGAAATCGGCGGCCGCCGCTCAGGGGTGCTAATTTCGATGGATCAGGGACAGACAACGGCTTACTCATTGGCCGCACTTGAAGATCGTGGTGAAATGTTTGTTGGACCAGGCGTTAGTGTTTATGAAGGGATGATTGTCGGCGAACATAACCGTGAAAATGATTTAACGGTCAATGTGACACGTGCAAAACATGCTTCAAACGTTCGTTCTTCGAACAAAGACCAAACCGTGACACTTAAGGAAGCGCGTAAAATGTCACTTGAAGATTCATTGTCCTATTTGAATGATGATGAATATTGCGAAATCACACCAAAAAGTGTACGTATGCGTAAGAAAATCCTGAATAAGGGTGATCGCGAACGTTTTGAGCGTCGCGGCAGCAAGATCCCAAAATATAACGGTTAATAAGAATCTGATCCCCTTTAGTTCGCAAAACTTTTAACTATTGTGTATGTTATTTGTTTTTATAAAGGGCGAGCGAAGAGAACTCGGCGTTTTACGCCGAGTTCTCTTCCGTCATAAGCAACGTCACCAGAAGCCCGGCAATTTGAATGCCGGCGTGGTTCACAACGACTGAAGGATAATCATAAGCTACGTAAAACGAGTTGAAAACAAGGCCGGTGTACCGTCGATAATAGACGGTGCATCGGCCTTGTTTCGTTTTGTCCAGAAAATAAAGCTGGTCAGAATCGGTTCAATAGCGGTTAACCTTTTTCCCAGAAGGTGGGAGATGCAGGGTGAACTTTCCTGTTGCCCACCTAGCTCGAGTTCGTTCACTAATGCGTTTGTGGCAATCATCGCACATAAATGTGTGAATCGGACGGTTTCTAAGTCGTTTGGAAACCAGCGACTGATCGTCAAGCGTGCAGATCTTGCCGCATAAAATACATGGAACACGCAAAAGGCATAACTCCTTTCAAAATGGCGTTGCTTGCATAATCGGATATCCGGCTCATCGATGAAAGATGGAGCTCCATTGGTTTTAAAGTTGTTTAAAATTGAGACAGAGAGATTCGGTCAACCAAAATTCTCGCAGGCTTTTTTTGTCAAACCTGCGTTGGACTTTCGAATAATCGTCAGTGCTTTTATTAACAGTATACCAATTTTCACCTGTTACGGCGAATACTTCTCCGTATAGCAATAAGAATACCTTCAGGGCTGTTCAACACGAGCTTTCCGTTTTGTAGAGGCTTGCTTTTTAGAATGACACAAGGTAAGATAAAAAATAGGTGTACACGAAGTGACAGGGGGGAGCAAATTGTCCGTTGAAATGACGGTTGGTAGCGGCGAGAAAGCTTATGAACTGCTGCAGGCCGATGCACAGAAAATTGTGAAACTGATTGGGGTGCAGATGGAAAATTTGACGATGCCTCAGTGCCCGCTATATGAAGAGGTTCTGGATACACAAATGTTCGGCCTTTCCCGCGAGATTGACTTTGCTGTCCGGTTAGGTCTTGTTCGTGCGGATGAAGGCAAGGAACTACTTAGCTCTTTGGAAAGGCAAGTATCCGCCCTTCATGAAGCATCGATAAAAAAATAAGGATCATACGCTCAAGACGCGTCTTTGTTAGGGTGCGGTTTGGGCTTTTTTGCGCTTTTGAAAAGCAAAAAGCAGGGCGTTAACAGGAGATATGTTTGAATAAGTAAACAGAAGAATGGTGGATTCTATATAATTTGTTTCTGCCAAGCGAATAGTGCTGTTTTTTTTTGAAGGGCCGGTCAACTATGATTAAAAAAATGTTTCGTTATTACGATTATTCCTTGCTTGTTACAACGTTGCTTTTGATTGGGACTGGCCTGATTATGGTTTACAGTGCAGGTTCAGTATGGGCGAGTATGGTGATGCGGCCACCTCATCCGACTTATTATTTCTTTATCAAACAGCTGTTTTGGTTTGCTTTGGCACTTCCATTCGGTATCTTCGGTATGATTGTACCTTATAAAATGTATCATAAAGTTGTGAAACCGATGGTAATCGGTTCGATACTCCTGCTGGCTGTACTTTTTTTCGCAGGCAGCGTTCGAAATAACGCGCAGTCATGGCTGTCGTTTGGCGGTTTCAACTTGCAGCCGGCGGAATTGGTGAAAGTTTCCCTGATTTTTTACCTTGCTTCTGCTTTTGCTCATAAACAGAATCGCATGGAAAAGGTCAAAACAGTTTTTCCGCCGCTTGCCATTATTTTCTTGATTTTTATACTTGTTGCGAAACAGCCGGATCTTGGCACCGCAATGATTTTGATTGCAATTTCCGGGATTATGGTGCTTTGTTCAGGACTAACGTTGAAACATCTGTTACTATTATTTGGAGGAGGTTTGACGGGTGTTCTTGGCTATTTTGCAATGGCAATCAGTCATGTTCAGTCCGGACGGTTTACGGCCGCCTATGATCCATTCGCTGTCGCCCAATCAACAGGGCGACAACTGATAAATTCCTATATCGCGATCGCTTCCGGAGGACTATTTGGCAAAGGACTCGGTCATAGTATTGAGAAGACTGGTTTTCTTCCGGAACCGCAGACTGATTTTATTATCGCGATCGTTGGCGAGGAACTTGGTTTAATCGGTATATTATTTATCATCTTATGCTTGGCATATCTTATTTTCAGGGGATATGTCACTGCAATCCGCTGTAAAGATGCATTTGGCAGCTTACTCGCCATTGGCATCTCGAGCATGATTGCCATTCAAACATTCGTCAACCTCGGCGCAGCGACTGGATTGATTCCTGTCACCGGTGTGACTCTTCCCTTCATCAGTTATGGGGGATCTTCTTTAATCGTTCTCGTTTTTTCAATTGGTGTACTCTTGAATATTTCTTCAATGGTTAATATGAAGCGATCGAGCAGCAAACAGGAGGGGAATAGAGAGAATGTTGAAACATTCCATTAAGAAACTACTGGTAGCAAACCGAGGCGAGATAGCCATTCGAATCTGCCGCGCATGTAATGAACTGGGCATCCGAACGGTTGCCATCTTTTCAAAAGAAGATATCAATTCATATCATCGTTATAAGGCGGACGAATCCTATCTCGTTGGACGGGACAAGAAACCGATTGAAGCCTATCTTGATATTGAAGGAATTATTGAAATCGCCAAAGAGCATCAAGTGGACGCCATTCATCCAGGTTACGGTTTTCTCTCAGAAAACGCTGAATTTGCCCGCCGCTGTGCTGAGGAGGGGCTTACCTTTGTTGGTCCGCGTGCCGAACATCTGGAAACGTTCGGCGATAAATCAGCGGCAAGAGCTGCTGCTGTTGCCGCTGGAATTCCTGTAATTCCGGGTTCAGGAGACGCCGTTTCGTCGATTGATGAAGTTCGTGAATTTGGCAGGACACATGGCTATCCAATTATTATCAAGGCGGTGCTTGGCGGCGGCGGTCGTGGGATGCGCATTGTCCGTAGCGAGAAAAGCCTGGATGAGGCTTTTGCGCGCGCCCGCTCAGAAGCCAAACAGACATTTGGCCAGGAAGATGTTTATGTTGAAAAATATTTAGATCATCCGCGACATATTGAAGTGCAAATTATCGCCGATCAATCCGGTGAAACTGTTCATCTCTATGAGCGCGATTGCTCCGTACAGCGGCGCCATCAGAAAGTTGTCGAAGTCGCACCTAGTCGTAGACTTGGCGAAAAACTGCGCCACGAGATTTGCGATGCCGCTGTTAAATTGATGGAAAGCGTTCATTATTTGAATGCTGGAACGGTTGAATTCCTCGTTGTGCCATCCGGGCAATTTTATTTTATTGAAGTTAATCCTCGTGTCCAAGTGGAGCACACGATTACAGAATTGGTGACTGGTGTGGATATTGTTCAGTCGCAGATTTTGATTGCTGAAGGCTATGGTCTGCACGAGGATCCGGTATTGATTCCGGAACAGAAGGCGATTCACACAAATGGCTATGCAATTCAGTGCCGGGTGACGACTGAAGATCCAAGCAATAATTTTATGCCGGATACAGGGAAAATTGTTGCTTATCGAAGCGGCGGCGGTTTCGGAGTGCGCCTTGATGCTGGCAGTGCTTATACAGGTTCTGTCATTACCCCATACTATGATTCGTTGCTCGTTAAATTATCGACATACGCGCAGACCTTTAAGGGTGCTTCCGCAAAAATGCTGCGAAATCTTAAGGAATTCCGAATCCGCGGGATTAAAACCAATATTCCTTTTCTTGTCAATGTCGTGCAGCATCCGGAATTTCTTGAAGGTAATGTGTCCACGACCTTTATCGATACGACACCGGAACTTTTTTCATTTGAAAAGAGCCTCGACCGTGGAACAAAAATGCTGACTTATATCGGCAATATTACGATAAACGGCTACCCGGGCATCGAGAAGATGAAGAAGCCTATCTTTGATACGCCACCGGTTCCTGATCTGAAATTGTCCGAGCCTTTCCCACGTGGAACGAAGCAGCTACTTGATGAAAAGGGAGCAAAAGGCGTCGCTGATTGGGTTAAAGCGCAACCCAAAGTTCTGCTCACAGATACGACATTCCGTGATGCGCATCAAAGCCTTTTGGCAACACGGATGCGAACGAAGAATCTCGTTGAAATTGCTGAACAGACAGCACATCTACTTCCTAATCTTTTTTCTGAAGAAGCGTGGGGCGGTGCCACATTTGATACAGCCTACCGTTTCCTTCGCGAAGATCCATGGGCAAGACTACGCCGGATCCGCAAACGTATGCCGAATATTTTGTTGCAGATGTTGCTCCGTGGTTCCAACGCAGTCGGCTATAAGAACTATCCGGATAATCTAATTCGGGCTTTTGTTCAGCAAGCCGCGAAGGAAGGCGTCGATGTCTTTCGAGTTTTTGACAGCTTGAATTGGCTAGAGGGCATGCGTGTTTCCCTGGATGCGGTCATTGAAAGCGGAAAGATTGCGGAAGGAACGATGTGCTATACCGGCGATATTCTGGATGGTCAGCGGACAAAATACAATCTTGATTATTATAAAAAGTTAGCCAAGGATCTAGAAAACGCCGGTGCACATATTCTTGGTATTAAGGATATGGCCGGGCTCTTGAAACCGGAAGCCGCCTATCAACTTGTTTCCGAATTGAAAGACACAGTTTCTATTCCTGTTCATTTGCACACACATGACACGAGTGGCAATGGTATTTACACCTATTTAAAAGCAATCGATGCAGGCGTGGATATTGTTGACGTTGCAGTTGAAGCGCTTGCTGGGATGACATCACAACCAAGTGCTAATTCGTTGTATTACGCATTGGGTGCGAATAAACGGCAGCCGGATATTTCTATCGACGGGTTGGAATCGCTCAGCCACTATTGGGAAAAAGTGCGGAAATTCTATTTCCCATTTGAAAGCGGCATGAAGACGTCGAACGCAGAAATTTATAAACTGGAAATGCCTGGTGGTCAATATAGCAATCTGCGTCAGCAAGCCATTGCTGTCGGACTCGGTGATCGTTTTGAAGAAGTTAAAAGTATGTACCGTCGTGTCAATTTGATGTTCGGCGATATTGTTAAGGTAACCCCGTCATCAAAAGTTGTCGGCGATATGACGCTTTATATGGTACAAAATGATTTAAGCGAAGACGACATTTACGAAAAAGGCGCATCTCTTGATTTTCCGGATTCGGTCATTAACTTCTTTATGGGAGAACTCGGCCAGCCCTACCAAGGTTTTCCGAAAGAATTGCAGAGCATTATTCTGAAAGGTAAAAAGCCACTGACGGATCGTCCGGGCAAACATCTGGAGCCAGTTAATTTCGTAGAAATTCGTTCGATGCTTGAAGAAAAATTTGATCGCAAATTCGCTGACGATGAAGTCATCTCTTATGCACTCTATCCGAAGGTTTACACGGATTATTTGCATTTCTGCGAACAGTATGGGAATATCAGTGTCCTCGGCACACCGACTTTCTTCTACGGTCTGCGTCTTGGGGAAGAGGTAGCTGTCAATATTGAAGAAGGTAAAACCCTTGTTGTTAAACTGATTTCGATCGGCCATGCGGGTAAAGACGGCATGCGCACAGCGTACTTTGAACTAAATGGTCAGCCTCGCGAAGTGATGATCAAGGATGTGAGTGTCCAGTCCTCGGAGACGTTGCATGCTAAGGCTGATAAAGATAATCCACACCATATCGGCGCATCAATGCCGGGTACAGTGATTAAAATACTCGTTACCTCAGGTGAACGAGTTAAAAAAGGCGACCATTTGATGGTCACTGAAGCTATGAAGATGGAAACAACTGTCCAAGCTGCAAGTGACGGTGTCGTAAAGAAGATCTATGTCAGTGAAAATGATGTGATTGAAACCGGAGATTTGATGATTGAATTACAGTAAATTCTGGAATATGTGTTTCTAAGCACTTCAAGGCTTAAACAACAAAACTTTATAAACATGAATAACCCCCTGAAGCTGGATAACGAGAAGCTAGCTTCAAGGGGTTTTATGATATTGTGTAAAAAAAGCAGTGTAGGTGCGCTGGCCTTTACGGGAAATACGTGCTTAACGGAATTTGCAGATTTTTGCCTGTTCGAGAAGGCTTTCGGTGCGCTCCGGGGGCAAGCGAGCGACCGGAGCCTATTTAATGCAAAATAAGGAATGTACGTTTTATCGCCCAGTTTTACTTATACTCAATAGTCAAGGATTTAGGGATACGTAAACAAATCAGGTTTGCTGCGAAAATAAGAGAACCAATCAATCGAAAAAAGGATGTCTCAAATTCGAAATCATTTGAGACATCCTCCAACCAGCGAATCGAATGAAAGAGACAAGAAGCTTAACGCGCTTCCTTCCATCTGAGACCAATCATTAACAAAATCATTAATAGCCCAAAGAAAACAGTCACAAAGAGGGAATGCAATAGCAAGGTATACAAAGCCATTTTTGTTTCCAACACCAGAACCCCAGAGAATGCCTGAAATAGAAGAAACAATAAGGCAAGAAAAAGAAGGATACTCAAACTGGGTATCTTTTTATATTTGTTGAAGCAGACCACCAGCGTCGCAACCACCCATAGAATAAGAATCAGCGCGGCGACCCGGTGCACGTATTGGAAGCCGGCACGGCTGATTAACTCTGCTGGAAACAGATGACCATTAACTAGTGGAAAATCGGTGGCTGCCAGACTTGAATCTGTATGGCGCACAAATGCTCCGGTATACATAACAAGATACGTATAAATACTTAGAGTGATGAAGTTCCAGGACATCCCTCGCTTAATCCCCGGAACAAGTCGCATGCAATGCGGATGGGTTTCCTCAATCACGATAACCGCAATCAGCAGGTTGTTTGTAAAAGAAAGGAGCGAGACGCCAAAATGAAGCGCGAGGACAAATGAAGAATTTCCCCAAACGACTGCGCTCATGCCAAGAAATGCCTGAAGAAAAATTAGAAAGACGGATGCAGCGGCGAGAAAACGTGCTTCTTTCACCTGCTTTAACCGCGACCAAATCCAGACAGCTAAAATAATTACCAGAATCGAGGTAAAACCGACGACCATCCGGTGACTGAATTCAATCCAGGTTTGATTGGATGTTGCAGTCGGTATAACCTGCCCATTACAAAGTGGCCAGTTATGGCCACAGCCATAGGCGGAGCCGGTATTCGTGACAAGCGATCCCATCAGGACAACAATTAATATGGTAAACGCAGTTAACACGGCAAGAATCCGCAACAGACGGTCAAACATATGTATCACCATGCTTTCAATAAATTCATAAAGTTCTCCGGAAATGTCTCAAGTGCTTTCCATTCTTCATTCTAACAGATTTTTAGCGTAGAAACTGTTTCAGGCGACTCTCTTTTTGTATGAGTTTCTCCCTATTCCTTGAAAAATAGGATTTGTGTCACATGTAAACGAAAACAAAGCTATCGATTTGTGATGCAAATCATTGTGCGAAACATGAGACAAAAAAATGCAGTTCATATATAATTAATATGGAACAATGATAAATTTCTCATATTAAAAATTTGATCTGTTTTTCTGCTCATGGTTTTATTCATACGTTGTTTTGGTCTTGCTTTAAGAATAAGCTTGCATTCAGCATATGAGCCATTGTAGGAATCTTGAATGAATCGATAGATTATGAGAAGAGAGAGCAGAACAAGAAGCAATATCTTGCTTTTTTAAGGAGGTCTAAATGGTGAGTAAAATGCTAACATCCGAAAGACTGATTGACAGAACAAATGTGTCCATTGAAGAAGCAGCTTCCGGTCATATAGTGAAAGATGTGTTCACCACAATAAAAATTGGCATTGTCGTATCGAATTTGATCACCGCTTTTGCCGGAGCATGGCTTGCTTTATATTTTACGGGTCAATCGGCGCTTACAGAGCTACTGCAGCTTGTGCTTGTGCTCAGCGGTACGGCGATGGTGATTGCTGGCGGATGCGCGCTGAATAATTATATTGATCGCGATATCGATCCGATCATGGAACGCACACATGGGCGTCCATCAGCAACGGGACGATTAACTGGAAAAACGATTCTTGCCTTGGGTTTTGCATTTGCCATTGCCGGTTTGGTTCTTTTGTTCGCAGCTTCGTCAAGTGCTGCGGTTTTTGGGCTTGCCGGACTGTTTACCTACGTGTTAATTTACACGATGTGGCTGAAACGCGCCCATACGATAAATACTATAGTCGGTAGTTTTGCTGGGGCGGTTCCGCCATTAATCGGCTGGGCAGCCATTGATCCAAGTCTCAATTCGCCAATACCTTGGATACTGTTCTTGATTATGTTTATCTGGCAGCCGCCGCATTTCCTTGCTTTGGCAATTAAGCGGGTCGAAGAATACAGAAGCGCGGGTATACCGATGCTGCCGGTTGTTGCTGGTTTTGCGATTACCAAGCGTCAGATGATTGTTTATGTTGCCGTGCTTCTCCCAGTCTCACTATTGCTGTACTCGCTTGGTGCCTTTTATTTAGTTGCCGCTTTCTTGATGGGAAGTGCGTGGTTGGCTTACGCGGTTTATGGACTTTTTGCGAAAGATACAGTGGCTTGGTCGCGGGTCATGTTTGTCATATCATTAAATTATTTGACGCTTTTATTTTTTGTCATGGTACTATCCACATTTATTTAAATCATTTATATGGCAATATGTCATGTGCACCGGCTATAACAATTTAGCCGGTTTTTTTACGCTTTTTTTTCGCTTGAATTGCTTTTCAAATGCAATAAAGGCGCTCTGGCGCCTTGCGGGGAAACATGCCGGATAGGCCCTGCAGACTTTTGCTTGTACGAGGAGATTCGCGGTGCACCCGCGGCCAGCCAGCGGACGAAGCGCATTTACTGCAAAATAATAGCCAGTATCGCCTGGTATATCTAATACGTTAAGAATGTAACTGTCTATGAGTCAGCCTTTTTTCAAACAGCGCGGAAATTACGAAATATATCTGCATGTTCGAACTTCTTGAATAATAGACTTGTAATACGCGGGGACGAGGAGGAAAGGGTCGATATGGTACAAATTGAAAGAATGAATCCGACGGAAGAGCAAGATCTTCATGCTTTTTTTAAACAATATGCCCAATCAGAACATCCAGAGGATGATACTGCATCCAAGACCTATCCGTTCATCGAAAATTCAGGAGTCTCGCTGCGGCATGTTCTCGTTGCAAAGGATGGGGGCTCGATCATTGGGGCTGTGATTTTGACACGAAGTGTCTGGCAGATGGAACGGTTCACAACGAGGATAGATATCGGCGTATTGCCCGCAAAGCGCAAACAGGGCATTGGCAGACGGCTACTGCATGCAGCAGAAGCATTCGCTGATGAAATGGGCATATGGCGAATTGAAACCATCCTTTCCGTCCGGAATCGTCCAGCGCTGCTTCTCTTCGGGACGTCCGGTTATCAAGTCGAAGCGATGAAGACAAAGGCACTTTCACTAAAAGACGGCATGAGCGATGCCTTTTATATGGCGAAAATCCTGAAAAAATAAAAATCAGTCGATCAGCTGCCAAGCGGTTTATCGTATAGATATTTTGTCGACAATGGGAGCAGGATCTTCAGTCTTGTGGTATTAAGTCAAGGCCTAAATAAGATTTAATTCTTTGTTTCTCAGATACCTTTGAAAAATAAGACAACACTAACCTAAGCCTTCAAAATTACCAAAATTTTGAAGGTGATAAGGAGGCGGATTTTACTGATTTTCGGCTAGCCCACCTCCCTTCGGGGTGTAAATCAGGTGATCGCGAAGCAGCACGTCCACCAGCCGAACTAGTTTTCTTGCTGTCAGTACGAGTGCGCGTTT
>NZ_JAFBEV010000002.1 GCF_016908935.1 Sporolactobacillus spathodeae
GCAGACACCCTTGTCCTCAGCTAACAGTTCCTACTGCCAAGCCTGTAGCGGACTTTCACCGCCTAGCTGTCACCCATGCCGGGCGCACTAAAAAATCCCGTCCCTTAAAAAAATAAGGGACGAGATTGAACCCGCGTTGCCACCCAAATTGCTCCCGGCGCTTCAACCGGTAGCCTCTTGAACATTCTTTAACGGAAATGAACCGTTTATGCCGAATCAGACATTTCTCTCAAGGATTGGATTCATGCCACACGACATCGCCGCTTCGCACCCCCAGCGGCTCTCTGTGCAGGCCTTGCAGCATTACTGTTTCCCGTCATCAAGCTTGTTTTGCATTTAATAAGAATTTACTATAACCATCCAGAAAATGCAAGTTGTCAGCGATATTCTGTAACCATTTCCACAAAATAACGATGCAAGCGCCAGTCTGTCGTCAGTTCAGGATGAAAAGCTGAAACAAGAAAGCGGTCCTGGCGACAGGCAACAATATGGTCCTCATACGTTGCAAGCACATCAACATTTTTAGCTACACGGTTAATATAAGGTGCGCGAATAAAGACCCCGTTATAAGGTTCTGCAAAAGGCTTGAGTTCAAGCGAAGCCTCAAAGCTATCGACCTGTTTGCCAAACGCATTCCGTTTCACATCAATATCCATCAGCTGGAGATGTGGTGAAGGTTCGCCATCAATACTTTTTGCCATCAAGATTAATCCGGCGCATGTCCCAAAGATTGGATGTCCTTGCTCAGCGAAAACCCGGATTGTGTCTATCAACCCATACTTTTCCATCAGGCGCCGCATCGTTGTACTTTCGCCGCCCGGAAGAACAATGCCGTCTAAACCGACCAATTCTTCAGGCCTCTTCACAATTGCCGTCTCAGCCCCTGATTCTTGAAGCGCGCGCACATGCTCGCTGACTGCTCCCTGAACCGCTAAAACACCAATTTTCACAGTCATTTCAGCACACTCCTCACTCGCCGCGATCTTGCATGCGATCAGCAGCTGAGAGCGTACCCATATCGATGCCCTTCATCGGTGTACCAAGACCCTTAGACAATTCAGCAATTCGCTCATAGTCTTGATAATAGGTCGTTGCTTCTACAATGGCACGAGCAAATTTTGCTGGGTTCTCTGATTTAAATATTCCAGATCCAACAAATACGCCATCGGCGCCCAATTCCATCATCAGCGCAGCATCAGCGGGTGTTGCCACACCGCCTGCAGCAAAATTAACAACTGGGAGGCGTCCTGCTTCTTTAATCTGCAATAGTATTTCGTATGGTGCGCCCAATTCCTTTGCGAAAACCATCAATTCGTCCGGAGACATGCTAATGGCTTTGCGTACCTGGCTGTTCACAAGCCTCATATGACGAACGGCTTCAACGATATTTCCAGTTCCCGGCTCACCTTTTGTTCGCAGCATGGCTGCGCCTTCGCCAATACGGCGTGCAGCCTCGCCAAGATCGCGACAACCGCAAACGAAAGGAACGGTAAATGCTTTTTTATCAATATGATAGATATCATCTGCCGGCGTCAAAACTTCACTCTCATCAATATAGTCAACTTTCATGGCTTCAAGCACCCGCGCCTCGACAATATGACCGATACGCGCTTTCGCCATGACCGGAATGCTGACGGCTTTCTGTACAGCCTCAACAATCGTTGGGTCAGCCATACGAGCAACGCCGCCTGCTTTTCGAATATCCGAAGGCACACGTTCCAGCGCCATAACCGCTGTCGCACCCGCTTCTTCAGCAACTTTCGCTTGTTCTGCATTGACAACGTCCATAATGACGCCGCCTTTTTGCATCTCGGCCATACCGCGTTTTACTCTCTCAGTTCCTGTCTGTGCCATTTCAATCCCCCATTACTCGGTTGGAATTAGTCTACTACAAGTAAATCTAGTTTACACCAAAGCCCAGTAAACGGATAGATATTATTCAAATAAAATAATTTTTTGAAGATAAGTATTGAATATTTTGAAATTTTTTTCTGAAAAAAAGAGCCGAAAACTAAAATTCGGACTCTTTTTTGATTAAAGCATTGTTAAAACTTAATGTTTAATTGATCCATAGGCAATGTGTGCTTGCACCATGCGGGAACAGCGTGCCGGACGGACCTCGCAGACTTTTGTCTGTACGAGGAGGCTCGCGGGAAGCGTCCGCGGCAAGCGAACACAGGGTAATAAACCATTAAAAACAACAAGATATATTAAAAGCCATGATTTAAAAAAACAGGATAACTGATTGGATTAGAACAGGCCAGCAATCCAATGGAAAAGACCAGAGAACAGGCCGCCAATTGCTTGAAACATCCTAACAAACCAATTGTTTTTATCAACTTGATCAGCAGCAACAACAGGTACTTTATCGATATTCGGATAAAGCGAACCGTAAGCGCCATTTGATGTTTTCAATACAGCATAACCAATTTTTTCACCTTTTTTAACAGGTGCTTCAATGGACCCATCTTTATTCAGCTTACTGTGATCCAATACAACTTTATAGGTTGCATGAACTTTTTCGCCATTCGTCACCGTTGTCTTCACTGGCTGACCAAATGCAAGACCGACCGAAGACTGCTTGCCATTGTGAACCGCAACGGTTTTCTGATCTTTTAATTTTTGTCCTTTTTTGGCAATCGTTTTTAGCGAATACGTCTGATAACCAAAGTCGAATAATGCACGCGTTTGTTCAAAGCGCTGCGAATCCGATGTTGTTCCCATGACGACGCTGACTAGACGATGGCCATCACGGTTAACAGTACCGGTAAAGCAATAACCTGCAAGATCGGTGTGGCCTGTTTTCAGTCCATCAACACCTGGATAAGTAAATTTAGCCATATCCGCGCCGAATCCAGGTAACATATAATCCCAGTTAACCATTTGAATCGGCGTCTTCACGCCAGCAGTAAAGTTCTTGAGTGGAATTTTCGAAATCTGGAGTGCTTCAGGATAATCTTTAATCACGTGATAAGCCAGCTTAGCAAGATCACGCGCAGCTAATTCATTCGAATCATTCTTGCTGCCATATGGCGCATATTTGCCAAGATCAACATTATCAAGGCCACTGCTGTTAATATAGTGCGCCGTCGTCATGCCCAGCTTCTTAGCTGTTTGATTCATCATATCAACGAAATGTTTTTCCGTACCGCCGACCTTTTCGGCAAGCGCGATCGTCGCACCGTTTGCTGAGTAAATCGCCATGGCTTCATACAGGTCGCGAACCGTATACTGATAGTCCTTACGAAGAGGTACGTTGGAGAATGAACGGTTTTGAGAAATTGTATACGCATAATCGCTGATTGAAACTTTTGTATTCCAAGTTAATCGCTTCTGGTTCAGCGCCTGCATCACCAGATATTCGGTCATCATTTTTGTCATGCTAGCTGGCGGATACACCTGATCAGCATTTTTCTCGTATAATACTTTTCCACTGTTAAAATCAACAAGAATCGCTGATTTTGCCTTTAGACCAAGCGTATTTGCGGCTTCTGCATTTTTGGCGAAGGGTGCCTGGAAAGAGACCGCTAATGCCAAAGTAAAAATGAGACCGAATGCTGCCAGATGCCGCAGCCTTTTCTTGAAATTCAATCCTTACACCCCCGAATAAATTAATGCGGGCATTGCCCGCATTCACAGAAAAACAAGGCGAACTAATTCGCCTCAAAAAAACCATTCATTTCTCTCAGTGCCTGCATAAACACTCAATAAATTATTTAATAGAATAATTCGGTGCTTCTTTTGTTATTTGAACGTCATGCGGATGACTTTCCAATAATCCAGCATTGGTAATTCTTGTAAACCGAGCATTTTGACGCAAGTCCTCAATGGAGCCTGCACCGCAGTAGCCCATACCTGAACGTAAGCCACCAATGAGTTGGTAAATAGTATCTACCAGTCTGCCCTTATAAGGCACACGTCCCTCAATGCCTTCTGGAACAAGCTTCTTCTGATTTTCCTGGAAATAGCGGTCTTTACTACCGTGTTCCATTGCGCTTACCGAACCCATGCCACGGTAAACTTTGAATTGCCTTCCTTGATAAATTTCTTTTTCACCTGGTGTTTCATCAACGCCAGCAAGCAACCCGCCAAGCATCACAGCGCTTCCGCCGGCTGCCAATGCCTTGACAATATCCCCGGAGTATTTAATCCCGCCATCGGCAATAATTGCGACACCATGCTTGTCTGCTTCATTGGCACAATCATAGACAGCCGTGATTTGCGGCACACCAACGCCAGCAACCACACGCGTCGTACAAATTGAACCCGGTCCGATACCCACTTTGACAACATCAACCCCAGCGTCAATTAACGCTTTCGTGCCTTCAGCCGTTGCCACGTTGCCGGCGATCAGGCTGACCTTCGGGAACTGTTTCCGGATTTCGGCGACTTTTTGTAAAACGCCTTTTGAATGACCATGCGCTGTATCAATAACAAGTGCATCGGCTCCCGCGTCTACAAGTTTCTCAACGCGAACCATCGCATCAGATGTGACACCAACGGCGGCAGCTACGAGCAATCGGCCATGTTCATCTTTTGCTGAATTAGGGAATTCGACGACTTTCTCAATATCCTTCGTCGTGATGAGACCTTTTAAAACGCCATTGTCATCAACAAGCGGCAGTTTCTCAATACGATTACGATTCAGAATTTCTTCCGCTTCTTTCAGGCTAGTTCCTACCGATGCGGTTACAAGATTATCTTTCGTCATCATCTCGCCAATCTTTGCCGAGTAATCTTTGACGAAACGCATATCACGGTTAGTCAGAATGCCAACCAGATGCTGATCCTTTACGTTATCGACAATCGGGACACCAGAAATACGGTATTTATTCATCAAATGTTCGGCATCGAAAATCTGATTCTCTGGAGTCAAAAAGAAAGGATTTGTAATGACGCCGCTCTCAGAGCGCTTGACCTTGTCCACTTGCTCTGCCTGTTCTTCAATCGACATGTTCTTATGGATGACACCCATGCCGCCTTGCCTAGCCATAGCAATTGCCATGGCTGCCTCTGTTACCGTATCCATGCCGGCGCTGATAATCGGAATATTAAGATGCAATGCCTTTGTCAGCGACGTGGCAACCGATACATCTCGCGGCAGAATATCCGACGCTGCGGGAATTAATAATACATCATCAAATGTCAATGATTCTTTGGCGAACTTATCTTCTCTCATCAACGCTTATTTCCCCCTATAATAAGGTTTATCCGAAAATTTTATTGCTAGCTTATCAACTGGTCTGCAGAGTGTCAAGGTAACCTGCCAAAATAACACTATTCTAAAAATAACTGCTTTTTTGGCTATTTATACTTAACAAAAAAGTTGAGAAATATTGCCGAAATAATCTGTCCATAAACAACCGTCTTGATTATTATAAAAGCTTTTTCTCATTTGTTGAAGAATGATTTTATTTCCATTCCTTAAGCAACTGCATTCATTACATTGATTACAAGGTGGAAATAATTTTGATAGAACGATTCATCGATAAGGCAATCACCTGATTGTTCGCTAGACTCACCATCGGCCGTGTTGGACTGTCCGCCATGACAAAAGTAATTCTGCCTGATTGACCATTCGATAATTTAACATCGGTCCCAATGAACAGCGTCATCAATTCTGTTTCAAGTTTCTTAAAAACGACTCTGGGAAGCCTTTGGAACTCGTTGATCGACAGCCAATCAAGCGCTGGAATAATCGCACCGGGAACTTTAATTTTTACCAATTGATTCAACAGATTGGCACAGGCAATCAAATATTTTCCAAAGGTATTAATTTGATTACCTGTCAGGTGGAGGGGGTAACCACTGCCATCTTCGTATTCATGATGCTGCGTCAGCGCAATAATGAATTCTTCTCTGAAGGCTGGCACATTCTTAATCATATTATAGCTGTCTGCCACATGTCGTTCATAAAGGGATTCTTCATGACCGATAAAATTGCCTTCACGATCCAGCAGTGAAGGTGCAAGTTTGGCAAGCCCGGAATCAGCGAGCATTCCGATTAAGCCTATCTGATAGACATCACCCTGAGGTTCCTTCATCTTTTTCGCAAGAAATGCCGACAGAAGACCCAAAGTGACCGAGCGATCAGAACGGCTCCGGCAAGGCAAGGTGCCTAGCAGAAATTGAGCTAGCCATTTCGGGTCATTCAGCGCATCAATTAACATGGGGAGCATCACTTTGCGAAACGAAGAAATATCCAGAGCTGTGCCCGCTTGCCAGTTTTTAAAAAATTGCGTATAGTGGCTAACTGCCCAACGATATTTCTCATCCGTCGTCTCTGGAGCTATTTCTTTGATAGTCGCTCTATTTGACTGTACATCTCTGCTTTTATCCGCTTTTTTTGCGTTTACGCGTTGGCCGTTTGATAAATGCGATTCAACTTCAATTTTTTCTATCTGAAAAGCTTTTAAAAATTCGATGTGCCGCTCAGTCAACTCTGTTCCAGCAGCTATCAGCGGATCGACAGCCTTGGCGAAAACATCCTTTTTTACAATGTACCCAGCCTGCAGCATCGGCGTTTCAACAAGCATCGTTCTCCCCCCCCTTGAGTTAATTCGCGATGATGTCGCTCAATTATTCTCTTCCGGCTCTATGTCTGATTGTATCTCTTCGTCTTCCTCATTCCGTTGAATCCTAGCTATTGTTGCCAAACTATCCTTATCATCGATTCGGATTAATGTCACACCCATGGTGTTTCTACCGAGTCTCGAAATGCCCGATACAGGGGTACGAATAATCACGCCGTTCGCTGTAATGATCATCAAATCTTCGTCTTCTTCAACGGTCCGCATTGCAATCATTTCACCGTTCTTTTCAGTGATATTACAGGTTTTCAAACCTTTTCCGCCGCGTGTTTGCAGGCGGTATTCACTGCAGGCTGTCCGCTTGCCAAACCCTTTCTCCGTGACGATCAGTACGTCTTTCGCGTCATCAGCTATACCCATGCCAACCACTTCATCGCCTGGATCTAATGTGATCGCTTTGACGCCGGCTGCGGTTCGCCCCATGGCCCGTACATCGGTTTCATGGTAGCGGATAGCCATGCCTTTCTTTGTGCCGACGATGAGATCCTGGCTTCCGTCTGTCAGACGTACGCCCATTAATTCATCTTCTTCACGTACTGTTATGGCAAATAAGCCGCCTTTACGAATATTCGAGAAATCAGAAAGTGGCGATCGCTTCGTAATTCCTTTCTTGGTCAAGAAGACGAGAAAATGCTTGTCATCAAATTCAGTAACTGGGAAGAATGCTGTAATATATTCGTTCTTCTCAATCTGAATTAAATTGATGATCGGGATTCCTTTGGCTGTTCTACCAAGCTCTGGAATCTCATAGCCTTTCAACTGATAAACACGTCCCTTGTTGGTGAAAAAGAGGACATGATCATGCGTGTTGGTCTGAAAAAGATGCTCAACAAAATCATCTTCATTCGTCCCCATTCCTTGAATCCCGCGGCCACCCCTGTTCTGAGTTTTATAGGTGTTTACTGGCATCCGCTTCACATAGCCATTGTGAGAAACCGTAATAACGATATCTTCTTTCTCAATTAAATCCTCATCTTCTAACAGATCGAATCCGACTGTGATTTCCGTACGACGCGTATCGTTGTACTTCTCTTTAATTTCACTCAGTTCTTTACGGATGATATGCAGCACTTTCTGCTCATCGGCAAGAATCGATTTGAGTTCAGCAATTCTTTGAACAAGCTCTGCATACTCCTGTTCAATTTTTTCTCGTTCCAGACCAGTCAAGCGTTGAAGACGCATATCCAGAATGGCCTGTGCCTGAATCTCTGTCAGATTGAAATTTTCCATCAGTCCGGCGCGGGCAATATCCGCAGTCTTGGACTGGCGAATTAAAGCGATAACCGCATCCAGATGATCAAGAGCCACACGCAAACCTTCAAGAATATGTGCCCGAGCTTCTGCTTTCTTCAAATCGAAAGCTGTCCTGCGTCTGATGACTTCCTCCTGATGTTTCAGGTAGTAGTCCAAACATTCTTTGAGTGTCAGAATCCGCGGTGTTTTATCGACAAGTGCGAGCATGTTGATCCCGAAACTCGTCTGTAGCGCAGTATGCTTATAAAGATTATTCAACAAGACATTGGCGTTGGCATCGCGGCGTAGTTCAATGACCAGACGCATCCCTTCGCGGTCTGATTCATCGCGTAGATCAGTAATGCCATCCAGTCTTTTTTCCTTAACCAACTCTGCGATTCGTTCAATTAATTTTGCTTTGTTAACCTGGTAAGGTATTTCTGTCACGACAATATCTTGCTTGCCGTTGGCTTTTTCTTCAATCTGGACTTTGGCGCGGACAATTATCGATCCACGTCCCGTGCGGTAGGCACGCTTGATGCCATCACGACCGAGAATCAATCCTCCAGTCGGAAAATCAGGACCCGGGATATAGCGCATCAAGTCATCTACAGTGAGATCCGGATTTTTGCTGAGCTCAAGCAACGCATCAATGACTTCCCCGAGCTGATGCGGCGGAATATTCGTTGCCATACCGACCGCGATACCAGCGGCACCGTTGACAAGCAAATTAGGAAAACGGGCAGGCAGAACAACCGGTTCTTGCTCCGATTCATCGTAGTTATTGACGAAATCGATGGTATCTTTGCGAATATCGCGCACCATTTCCATCGATATTTTTGACATTCTTGCTTCCGTATAGCGCATCGCTGCCGCCGGGTCGCCGTCGACCGAACCGAAGTTGCCATGACCGTCGACCAATTCATAGCGATAGCTGAAGTCTTGAGCCATGCGCACCATCGTTTCATACACAGCGGAATCACCGTGCGGATGGTATTTACCGATGACCTCACCGACAATTCGCGCTGATTTCTTATGCGGCTTATCTGATGTGATGCCAAGTTCATTCATCGCATACATAATCCGCCTGTGCACCGGCTTCAATCCGTCGCGGACATCCGGAAGCGCGCGGCTGACGATAACACTCATTGCGTATTCAAGAAATGAATCGCGCATCTGTTTGCCTAAGTCGACCGGCTGAATTCTTGATTCGTCTTGTTCTGCCATCTTGCATCCTCCTTAAGAAAAACTTGGCGTCGCCAAGTCTTTTTTGTAACATTGCGCTTCGGCTGCTCGCCGCGGCCGCCGCGCATCCCCTCAGTCAGGCGCGATCCTGCATGGTGGGGCTCACTTGGCTCGCTTTTCACGCAAGACGCCAGAGCGCCTTCGCTGCATTTTTTGCGCCAATTTTATACATTCTTATCCTTTTAAAAAAATCAGTGACTGCTCTATCGATTCAGCAAATCCCAGATCAAAAATCAAGTTTATCCGGATTCACATACTGTGCGTTTTCTTGGATGAAATCACGACGCGGCTCGACGTGATCGCCCATTAACATCTCAAAAATCTGATCGGCTTCAATAGCATCTTCCAAATTCACTTGAAGCACCAGACGATTTTCCGGATCCATTGTTGTTTCCCACAACTGCTCGGGATCCATTTCACCAAGACCTTTGTAACGCTGTACCGTTGCCTTTGCATTCTGCGGTACCTCATCCATCAGCTGCTTCAATTCATTTTCGCGATAGGCATATTTCAGTGTCTTGCCGTACTGTACGCGAAAAAGGGGAGGCTGCGCAATATAGACATAGCCATTTTCAAGCAGTGGACGCATAAAACGATAGAAAAAAGTCAATAACAAAGTACGAATATGAGCACCGTCAACATCAGCATCAGTCATAATAATAATCTTGTGATAACGTGCTTTTTCTAATGTGAACTCTTCGCCAACGCCTGTACCCATGGCTGTGATCATCGCCCGTATTTCCGCATTGGAAAGAATCTTATCGAGGCGGGCCTTCTCAACGTTCAGAATTTTGCCACGCAACGGCAGAATCGCCTGATAAAGCCGATCGCGCCCCTGTTTTGCCGAACCACCGGCAGAATCACCCTCGACGATATAAAGCTCGGAAATACTGGCATCCTTTGAGGAACAATCGGCAAGTTTCCCCGGAAGTGAGGAGCTTTCTAGGCTATTCTTGCGCCGCGTCAATTCGCGCGCCTTTTTCGCCGCCGTACGTGCTCTTGCCGCAATAATCCCTTTTTCTACGACCAGTCGGGCAATATCCGGATTTTCATAAAGAAAGCGCGTAAAGGAATCCGAAAATAAATTATCCGTTATTGTTCGTACTTCTGGGTTGCCCAGTTTTGTCTTAGTCTGGCCCTCAAACTGCGGATCGGGGTGCTTAATTGAAACGATCGCTGTCAGACCTTCGCGCACATCTTCACCGGATAAATTCTGATCATTGCTTTTGATGATCTGATTTTTCCGTGCATAATCATTTATTACCCGTGTCAGTGCAACTTTAAAGCCGTATTCATGAGTGCCGCCTTCATGGGTATGAATATTATTCGCAAACGAGTAGAGTTGACTTGAAAATCCTGTATTATACTGCATCGCAATTTCAACTTTAATGCCGTCTCGTTCACCTTCAAGATCGATCGGGTCATGGAGGTTTTCTTTGGAGCGGTTCAAGTATTCGACATAGGAGCGAATACCGCCTTCATAGTGGAACGTTTCCTTTTTGTCTGGCTCACGTTTGTCTTCGATTGAGATGCGGATATTTTTATTTAGAAACGCAAGTTCTCTGACGCGTACACGCAGCGTATCATAATCAAAGGTTGTGGTTTCTTTAAAGATTTCCGGATCAGGAATAAAGTGGGTAACCGTGCCGGTTTCTTCAGCTTTACCAATAATTTTGATATCTTCAGCGGGCTTGCCGCGATGGTATTCTTGATAGTAAACATTTCCATTACGGCTAACCTTAACCCACATTTCCGTTGATAAGGCATTAACAACGGACGCGCCGACGCCATGCAGACCGCCAGAAACTTTGTATCCGCCACCGCCGAACTTTCCGCCGGCATGCAGCACAGTCATGATCACTTCAAGCGCAGGACGCCCAACTTTCTTCTGGATATCCACGGGAATACCGCGGCCATTATCTTTTACCGTAATGCCGCCGTCCGTATCAATACTGACCTGTATATGGTCGCAAAATCCCGCCAGTGCCTCATCAATGGAATTATCAACAATTTCCCAGACGAGATGATGCAATCCCTTCTCACCCGTTGTTCCGATATACATGCCTGGTCTTTTTCGTACGGCTTCAAGCCCCTCTAAGACTTGAATCTGGCTCGCATTATAGGATTGTTTGGCTTGCTGTTCTTCACTCATACTACCCCACCTAACTTCGTGTCAATGGACACATAATCAAACAGACTTGCTTTCTGTTTTTTTCTGCACATTGAAACAGAAAAAAGAGGTTTCTGCATCGCTAAGTCAACCGTGCGAGACATTCAAACAGCATGATGATCATCAAGCTGTCCACATTGCCAAAACTTTCAGCTGCCCGTCTGGTCTGTCAGCACGAACGCCATTTTCTTCGAACCTGCAACTCTAGAAAATGGGGCGGCCAATGCCTGCGTGTGTTCGTTTTTTTATTGTCTCACAGCTGAATGTGCTGAGATACCATCCGTTATCTGTCACTATAATTGACTTTAGCAGTTGTCCGCCCCTATCTATCCAGACGACTTCGCGTCTTAATTCGTCTGAGCCGAGACCACTGTTTTTCGCCTTCTGATAATCCAGCACGGCAATAAATTGATTAGAATCAATGATCATTTCCTTGCCTATATGGACAAACATGGCCTCAATCCTTTAGTGAAACTGCAGTTCCCCGCTCGATTTTAAACAATGTTGCACGATTCACTAGCTGTGCATCAAGTCCATCAATCGATGTCGTCGTCACGAACGTCTGCACTTTATCCTTAAACGCGGCAAGTAAATGCGTTTTCCGGATGTCGTCAAGTTCGCTCAGCACATCGTCCAAGAGCAAAATGGGGTAGTCGCCGACTTCGTATTTAATCAATTCAATTTCTGCAAGTTTGACAGAAAGTGCGGCTGTACGCTGCTGTCCCTGTGAGCCAAAGGTCTGTACGTCATAACCGTTGACAACAAATTGCAGATCATCGCGATGCGGACCAATCAAAGTCGTGCCCCTATCAATTTCGCGCTGTCTCAGTTTTTCGTAACTTTTCTCATAAGCTTCTACTATTTTTAACGGATCCTGGCTTTCTAATACCTCTTGAACCGCCGATTGGTAGTTCAGGACAAGTTTCTCTCTTCCTTGGCTGATCTCCGCATGAATCGGCCCTGCCCAATCATTCAATTGCTGAATAAACCTCAGCCTTCTACTGACTATTTCTGCCGCTAAGGCAAACAATTTTTCTGTTAGAATATCAAGGAATGAGTCAAGCCCTGACTTTCTTCGATCAAATTCCCGCAATAAAGCGTTTCTTTGCTGAAGCACTTTCTGATACTCGCTGAGACTATGGATATAGACGGGAGCTATCTGTCCCAGTTCCATATCGATAAATTTGCGGCGCAACAAAGGACCGCCTTTAACCAGACCCAAATCTTCCGGAGCGAACATCACGGCATTGCAAAGCCCGATATATTCACTAAGCCGGCGCTTCTCTAAATGATTGGCTTTTGCTTTTTTCCCTTTTCGAGAAATAGTGATTTCAAGTGGCAGCGAATGGGTAGGTTTCACCAGTCTACCACTTATTTTACCATAATCTTGATCCCATTTGATTAAATCTTTGTCATGGTTTGTCCGTGCGGATTTGGCCAGAGACAGCACATAAATAGCTTCAAGAAGGTTGGTTTTTCCCTGTGCATTTTCTCCTAGAAAAATATTGACCGAATTTGAAAAAGACAGCTTCAAGCTGTCGTAATTTCTGTAATTGGTCAATTCAATCGATTCGAGATACAAAAAGCAGGGACTCCTCTCATGACCCAATTATAGAAAAGCTGTCTTGGTCATTAATCAGAATTTTATCTCCCACATGCAATTTCCGTCCTCGGCGTGACTCAAGTTCTCCATTAACGAAGATAGTTGCTTCGTTTAAGAAATGTTTGGCCTCGCCCCCGGTTTGAATCAACCCAGCAAACTTTAGAAATTGACCAAGGGTTATGTATGTTTCACCCTGGTTTAATCGAATCTTTTTCTCCATGCTTGGTCCTCTTTTACTCTGAGATTCTGTTTTTCTTCAAATTGATCAAAACGTACGAACAGGCAAAATCAGCATGAGTATGTGTTCATCTCCGATAGGGCGGATGATAATCGGACGCATCGGTCCAACAAAATGGATGCGTACGCTCTGTGCATCGATCCGGCTCAGTGCTTCCATCATAAATTTTGCGCTGAAAGAAATTCGCTGATTCTCGCCTTCAAATTTATCGATTGGAATCGTCTCGAACACACGCCCAAGTTCAAGCGACTGTGAAGATATTTCGGCTTGATCGCCTTCAGTCACCAATTTGACGACATTGTTTTTTTCTTCTTTTGCCAAGAGTGATGCACGTTCAATCGCTCGATACAATTCCTTGGTGCTGATTGTGATTGTTGTTTTGCTTTCGCTTGGAATCAGACGGCTCGTATCCGGGTAGTTTCCGTCAAGCAATCGGGAATAAAACTGAACATGATTCACTTTAAATAGTATCTGATTTTCGGTCATGATCATTTCCACCGTCTCTTCGCCGTCATCATCCAAAATCTTCGAGAATTCAGAAAGACTGGTTCCTGGGATAACTAATTCCTGGTTCGTAGCGGATGGTCCGTGTTCAATCGGAATCGTTCTCTGTGCCAGTCTGTGGCTGTCCGTTGCAATACATGTGAGTGTATTGTCTTGGATGGTCCATTTGACACCGGTCAGAACTGGCCGTGTTTCAGAAACAGAAACTGAGAAAACGGTTTGTTTAATTACATCTTTAAGTAAATCTTTGCGGATAGAACAGCTTTCTTTTTCGGTTATCACTGGAAGATTGGGATATTCTTCAGGATCCATACCGTTTAGATTAAATTCAGATGATCCAGAGCGAATGACTGCGGTCAATCGGTTGTCCGCATTAATAAACACTTCATCATCTGGCAATTTACGGACCAGTTCGGAAAATAAACGAGAGGGCAGAACAATACTACCTGGAATATCAATTATTGCGTTTTCACTGCCTTCCTCTTCTTTAGGGATAAATGATTTGATGGATATATCTGAATTGCTTCCGGTTAAAGTAATTCCTTCATGTGTCGCAGTGAGTTTGATTCCAGTCAGAATCGGAAGCGTGGTTTTGTTGGATACAGATTTCATCACCTGATTGACAGCTTCACTCAATTTGTCTTTCAATACCATAAATTTGAGCACAAGTGTACCTCTTTGATTCATTTCTTGCGTTTCTTGCATGTTCAGGTGCCTCCAGTTGTTATTAATTACTTTAAAAAATAGTAAATACAGTAATAGGGGTCGTGAATATGTGGATAAGTCACTTTTTAACTTCGAACGTAAGATATCCACATGTGAATAACCTGTGTAGCAATTTGAGATAATTCAAGTGCTTATACACAGACCTGTGATTTATTTGGACTTGATGGGTGCCTTTAAACGATCGATCAAACCGTTAATTTTCTGCTGTAGTTCCCGATCCGCCGCGAGCTGTTTCGTTATCTTTTCATGCGCGTGAATAACCGTTGTGTGATCACGACCGCCAAATTCCTCACCGATTTTTGGCAGGGAATAATCAGTCAGTTCTCGTGCAAGGTACATGGCAATTTGACGGGGATAAGCGATTGATTTCGTTCGTTTTTTTGCCGAGAAATCTTCGAGTTTGAGACGATACTCTTCGCCGACTGCGAGCTGAATATCTTGGATCGTGATTGTTTTCGGTCGCGCGGCTGGAATAATATCCTTGAGCGCTTCAGCTGCAAGGTCAACATTAATATCCTCATTGTTAAGCGATGAGAAGGCGATTACCCGGATTAAGGCTCCCTCAAGTTCACGAATATTCGTATCAATCTGATTGGCGATATAGATCATTACTTCGTTTGGAATATCAAGCCCTTCGGCTTTTGCTTTTTTTCGTAAAATGGCGATTCGCGTCTCAAGATCAGGTGGCGTAATATCCGTGATCAAACCCCATTCAAACCTTGATCGTAAACGGTCTTCGAGCGTTGGGATCTCCTTTGGTGGCCGGTCACTCGAAATCACAATCTGTTTGTATTCCTCATGCAGCGCGTTAAAGGTATGAAAAAATTCCTCCTGGGTCGATTCTTTTCCGGCCAAGAATTGTATATCATCAATTAACAACACATCGACACCGCGATATTTATTACGGAATTCAATCGTTTTATTGTCTCGAATTGAGTTAATAAACTCATTTGTAAACTTTTCTGAAGACAGATAAACGACTCGCGCATCTGGATTGTGTTCAATCACGTAATGACCGATGGCATGCATCAAGTGCGTTTTGCCGAGACCGACACCGCCATAAATAAAAAGCGGATTATAGGCTTTCGCCGGCGCTTCCGCTACTGCAAGCGAAGCCGCGTGCGCGAAACGGTTGCCGCTTCCGATGACGAATGTTTCGAACGTATTTTTGGAATTGAGCATGGTATTATTGGTAAATTCGTCAATTCTGCGATTTTGAACCTGTTTATTCCGCCGGTTGTCTAACGCCAGCCCATTCTCATCTCTCATCGAATCCCTCTCTTTTTTCACAGGAACTGCGTTTTTTCCGGATGGAACAGAGCCTTTTGCAGAAATGACAAACTGGATGCTGTATCGTACACCGGTGATATCAAAAAGAATCTCTGAAATTAGTCGAGAATAATGTTCTTCGAGCCAATCCCTTGAAAATTCATTCGGCACACTGATGATCAACGTCTGTCCGTTGATCGATTGTGCGCGCGTTTCCTTGAGCCATGTCTCGAAACTGGGTTTGCTCAGTTTCTTTTTAATCAGTTCCAGCGCCTGAGCCCAAATTTCCTGAAGGTTATTCAACTGCGGCGATCCCCCTTAAATAAGCAATAAAAAAGTAAAAGTATCAAAAAAAAATTGTCTTATTCCTGCCTTCTAGGCGCAGTCGGATTCCCTAAGATTGCTGCCTAAAAGCAGGCAAGAGGGAAAGAGACGACGAACCTCAGCTAAAAAGTAATTGCTGAGCGGAAAGCGGGCACAAGAACCGAGTGACTATTCCGGACAAGTTGGAGATACACACTGAAGTATTTTAAATGGACTTATGCTAGGAGGCATAATTCTGCTTGAATCGGAATATATTTCTATGGTTATGCAGACAAATAATGAAAAACAGAAAAAACAATCAGGCGAAATAAACTATGCCCGATGGCTTTAAATTGTTTCAATAGTATTCTCAATATTATCCACAAGAAAAAACAAATAAGAAGTAGGGTGATTATTGGATATCCACATAAGTTAACATCTTGTGGATAAAATCATACACCCCGGTGAACAGATGTCCACAAAGTTATGCACAAGAAGTGGATAACTTTGTGCTGCCTGCGTGTTTCTTCGAGAATCATGCACACAAATCATATCAAAAAACCCCTGGCAACGCAATGATGGCTAACGTTATCCACAGTGGATAACGTTAGGAACCGTTCAATTGTTAACAGAGGGCGTATTTGTTTAAATCATGTCGATATTTGCTGAATAAAAGAGAAACATGCCGTCAAATTATCCACAATTTGTTCAAACGGGAGTAGGATTAAAAAACACCGAAGTTTTTTTGTGGACAAGAACTTTGAGAAACACGCAAACACTCAGCCTTACACACAAGCGAGTAACCCAAGCGCAATTGTTAAAAAAGGATTTGACTATGCCCAATTTATCTAACTGGGACAATTGAACAGATCTTTGTGGAACGCGAAAGGCTATTCAATTCGTTTGATTATGAATAAAACTGGATACACTTAATACGTTCTTTTCATTGCAGTACAATTTTTGTTGCGTTTGACTTATCCGCCATATCTCCGTATAATTAGTCAGACTGGTTTTCATAATAAAAAAAGAACAAGCGCCAATGTCAGAGCAAGTTTCATCAACACCGATAAATGGAGCGAGCGTTTCTTTGAATATCTTATTTAGGAGGTGGAGGACAATTGAAACGTACTTATCAACCGAATAAACGCAGCAGAAAAAAGGTTCATGGTTTCCGTGCACGGATGGCAACTGCTAACGGCCGCAAGGTATTGGCAAATCGTCGCCGCAAGGGAAGAAAAGTTCTGTCTGCATAAAGCCACTGTATGATTTGCAGTGGTTTTTTTTCAAAAGCAACTGCGGTCAATATTAATACGCATATTTAACACCACTGGACAAGCAAGCCGGGCAAAATAACGTCTGGCTGCTTTGTAACGAAAAAATAAGCTTCCGTTATTTGGATCGGTCCCATTATGGAGGGACAAGATGAAAAAAATCAGGCGATTAAAAAAGAATAAAGACTTTCAAGTCGTATTTAAAGACGGACGATCAATGGCGAATCGCCAGTTTGTTGTTTATGTACTTGCGCAACCAGGTCAAACTTATGCTAGGCTCGGTTTGTCGGTCAGTAAGAAAATGGGTAATGCAGTTATGAGAAATCACATCAAGCGCCTGATCAAAGAAAGTTTCCGTGAATTTGCGGAGAAACTGGAAACCGGCAATGATTATATAATTATCTCTCGTCGTCCGGTGCGAACAATGTCCTATCATGAGGTTCAAGGAAGTTTGAAGCATGTTTTGAAAAAAGCAGGCGTCATGACGGATTAAAGGACGTAAGACAAGATTATGAAACATGTGCTCATTTTCTTCATACGTATTTATCAGAAATTCATTTCTCCGCTGACACCGCCAACGTGTCGTTTTTATCCGACTTGCTCGCAGTATGCGATCGAAGCAATTGCAAGATTTGGTGCGCTACGAGGAGGATGGCTGACGATAAAACGTTTGCTAAAATGCCATCCCTTTCATCCGGGCGGTTTAGATCCGGTACCGGAAAAAAAGGTTGCTACGCTTAAAAAATTTGATAACCATCGTTCGGATCGATCGAGGAGGTAACGTTTTGCGCAAAAGATTGCTTGGCGTAGGGTCCCTTCTATTTCTGACCTTGCTGCTTACGGGCTGTTCCAATGTTAATCAACCGATAACCAAAAATTCAACGGGTTTTTGGAGCCACTATTTTGTGTTGCCGCTGTCTGAGTTTATTACGTTCATTGCCCAACTTTGCGGGAATAGCTATGGACTAGCGATTATTATTACGACGATTATTGTCCGGCTCGTGCTGATGCCATTGATGGCGAAACAAGTGAAGAGTTCTAAAGCCATGCAGGATATGCAGCCAAAGATCAAAGAACTTCAGCAGAAATACAGTTCAAAAGATCAGAAGACCCAGCAGAAACTTCAGGAAGAACAGATGAAGCTCTTCCAGGAAAATAATATCAATCCATTGGCAGGCTGTCTGCCACTTTTGATTCAAATGCCAATTCTCTTTGCCTTTTATCAGGCGATTATGCGTACCGAAGCGATAAAAACGCAGTCATTTCTTTGGTTTCAGCTTGGACATGCCGATCCCTTCTACATTTTACCGGTTGTTGCAGGGCTGACGACTTTCCTGCAACAGAAGATTATGATGGGACGAATGGGAACAAGTGGAAATCCACAAATGGCGATGATGACATATTTCTTCCCAATAATGATTGCAATTCCTGCCTTTTATTTTCCATCCGCACTGGCGCTTTACTGGGTTATCGGTAATATATTTATGATTTTCCAGACTTTCGTTATCTATGAGAAGCGAGATGCGACGAAAGTAGGAGGCGCTAAGGAAAGTTGAGGGAAGTCACAAAATATGGAAAGACGGTTGATGAAGCTGTTTCTTTCGCACTTGATGAGCTGAATGCATCTGCTGATCAGGTGACGATCCATGTGCTTGAGAAGCCGCGCGTCGGCTTTCTCGGTATTGGTTTGAGACGAGCGCTCGTCCATGTGACTTTAAAAAAAACACCTTTTGATTTTGGAATCGAGTATCTTGAAAATGTGATAGAAAAAATGAATGTGAACGCTAATGTTCAGGTGATCGATAGAAACAATCGTCTCTGTCATTGTCTGTTTTCAGGAAGACAAGCGTCAGAATTGATTGGCCGGCATGGGCGTACCATTAATGCGTTGCAGTTACTTGCCAATCAAGTGGTTAATGAGCAGGCGGCGCATCAGATGCATTTGCTTGTTGATGCTGAAAATTTTCGTGAGCAACGGAAAAAGGCATTAATCGCCTTAGCCGGTCGAATGGCTGACCGTGTCGCGCGGTCAGGGCACACTTATCAGTTTCCCCCGATGCCAGCTTTTGAGCGAAAAATGATTCATCGTGTCTTATCGAATCATAGGGGTGTGAAAACTTTCTCATCCGGTAATGATCCCCACCGTTGTGTTGTGATTACAAAGAATAAGGCTGTACAAGCAAATATATGAAGGGAAAGCACGTGCAGGCTGGCGTGCTTTTTCTTGTATCAATTGTTTAATTGGTTGATTTTGCCCTTTTTGCTTTTCTAATCGAATCATGTATGATAAATGCAGTGTGAAAAACGATAAATCGGACGACGGAAGCTATTTCTTTAGCAAAGACATAGGACGGAAGGGGTGATAGAATTGGATTATGATACAATCGCAGCCATTGCAACGCCGCTTGGCGAAGGGGCAATTAGTATTATTCGATTAAGCGGACCCGAAGCCATAGCAACAGCGGATAAATTATTTAAGGGCGCAAAGTCACTGAATGATGTGGCAAGCCATACGATTCATTATGGGAAAATAATTGATCCGGAAAATGGACGGGAAATTGAGGAAGCAATGGTTTCGGTGATGCGGCAACCGAAAACTTTTACACGCGAGGATGTTGTGGAGATTAATTGTCATGGCGGACTTGTGAGTGTTAATCGTGTTCTTGAGAAAGTGCTGCAGCAGGATGTGCGTCTGGCAGAACCCGGTGAATTTACGAAGCGTGCGTTTCTAAATGGCCGTATTGATTTGTCTCAGGCGGAAGCTGTTATGGATTTGATTCGTGCGAAATCAGACAAAGCCATCCAAGCTGCACTTGGCCAAATGGACGGGCATCTCTCACGAAAAGTCCACGAACTGCGTGCGCAATTGCTTGCGATACTTGCCGCTGTTGAAGTAAATATTGATTATCCCGAATATGATGATGCGGAAGTGATGACCAATCGGTTGCTCTGTGAGAAAGGAGCAGTTGTCATTGCTCAATTAAAGAATTTGCTGGCCACGGCGAAACAAGGCAGAATTCTGAGAGACGGGTTGGCCACTGCGATTATCGGTCGGCCGAATGTCGGCAAATCGTCATTGATGAATCAATTGACGCATGAAAACAAGGCAATTGTGACGGATATTCCTGGTACGACACGAGATGTTATCGAAGAGTATGTCACGTTGAATGGAATTCCATTGAAATTAATTGATACGGCAGGTATTAGAGATACAGACGATATCGTGGAAAAAATCGGTGTTTCTCGATCGCGCGCTGCTTTAAAATCGGCTGATTTGGTTTTGTTTTTGCTGAATGCGAGTCAACCACTCGACGACGAGGATCGGCAATTAATGGCAATCATCAGAGATATGCCGGCGATCATCATTGTTAATAAAATTGATTTGCCCGCAAAGTTGTCCTTCGCAGAAGTCGAAGCGCTTGCTGGAGCGCATCCTGTGCTGCGGTTGTCGCTTCTCAATGAAACGGGCATCTCTGCATTGGAAAATAAAATCAGTGAATTATTCTTTGATGAAGGTATTGAAAAGAATGAGGCGGATTACCTGAGCAATCCGAGGCATATCGCGTTGATTCGTAAAGCAGAGAAGGCACTGGTTGAAGCGGTAAACGCTGCAAAGAGCGGATTGCCTGTGGATATGGTGCAGATCGATATCCAGAACGCATGGAATTTGCTCGGCGAAATTGTTGGGGAAACTGTATCGGATCAATTGATTAATGAACTTTTTAGCAAATTTTGTCTCGGAAAATAAAAAGATGAATGTTTTTAATACAGGAGGATGGAACATGAAAGGATACGAGGCCGGTAATTATGATGTCATTGTCGTTGGTGCCGGTCATGCAGGCGTCGAGGCGGGTCTGGCCGCTGCACGATCAGGCGCCAAGACATTAATGCTGACAATTAGTCTTGAAGGCGTAGCCTTTATGCCGTGCAACCCATCTGTTGGTGGTCCGGCAAAAGGCGTTGTTGTCCGTGAGATTGACGCGCTTGGCGGTGAGATGGCACGCAATATTGATAAAACGTATATTCAGATGCGTATGCTCAATACGCGAAAGGGACCTGCTGTTCGGGCGCTTCGCGCTCAGGCAGATAAGCAACTCTATCAACGGGCAATGAAACAGACCATTGAAGAAACGGATAATCTGACGCTGCGACAGGGCATGGTCGAACGGCTAATTGTTGAGGACGGTATCTGTAAAGGCGTTATTGTGACAACAGGTGCAGCGTACCGAGCGAAGGCTGTTGTATTAACAACTGGTGTTTATTTGAAGGGAAAAATAATTATCGGTGAGCTTCAATATGAAAGTGGACCGAATAATATGCAGGCTTCAGTTGCTTTGTCGGAAAATCTGCAGGAATTAGGGTTTGACATTGTTCGTTTTAAAACGGGCACGCCGCCGCGAGTAAACGGACGGACTGTCGATTATTCGAAGACGGAAATACAGCCTGGTGATGAAGAAGATCTGGCTTTTTCCTATGAGACAAAACAATTTGTCAAAGATCAGATCCCATGTTGGCTAACCTACACGAATACGAGAACCCATGAAATTATTCAGGAAAACATTGATCGATCACCGATATATTCGGGGGCTATTGTCGGAACGGGGCCGCGCTATTGTCCTTCGATCGAGACGAAAATTGTTCGTTTTAATGATAAGGACAGGCATCAGCTTTTTCTGGAACCAGAAGGTCGTGAAACAAGAGAAGTCTATGTCGATGGACTGTCGACAAGCATGCCTGAAGAAATTCAGCGACAGATGCTTGAGACAATTCCAGGGCTGGAAAAAGCGGAATTGATGCGGCCGGGTTATGCAATTGAATATGATGCGGTGGTCCCCACACAGCTGTGGCCGACCCTTGAAACAAAAAGGATTAAAGGATTGTTTACGGCCGGCCAGATTAATGGAACTTCCGGTTATGAAGAAGCTGCGGGACAGGGATTGATCGGTGGCATTAATGCTGCGCGTCAAGCATTAGGAAAGGATCCGGTTATTCTGGATCGTTCGCAGGCTTATATTGGCGTGCTGATCGATGATTTGGTGACAAAAGGGACGAAAGAACCTTATCGACTGCTGACATCCCGTGCCGAATATCGATTACTCTTACGTCATGACAATGCAGATTTGCGCCTCACAGAACTCGGACATGAAATTGGCCTGATTTCAGAAGCACGCTATCAGCACTTTGTCGCTAAAAAAGAGCAAATTGAAAATGAGAAACTCCGGCTGCGGACTGAATCGATCAAACCGACAGAAGCAGTCAACACACTTCTATCAGAGAAAAACTCTACACCATTGGCAGAACCAGTTAAAGCTGCCCAATTGCTGAAACGTCCGGAACTTTCTTATCAGGATATTGCCGCGCTTCTTTCTGATTCAGATGAAACAATTTCAATGGCAGTCGGTGAGCAGGTTGAAATTCAAATTAAGTATGAAGGCTATATTGCCAAGCAATTGCAGCAAGTTGAGAAGATGAAGCGGATGGAAAAGAAGAAAATCCCACAGAATCTTGACTATCAATTGATTGACGGCCTGGCAACCGAAGCACGGCAAAAGCTGGAAAAAGTACGGCCGTTGTCGGTAGGGCAGGCGTCACGGGTTTCAGGCGTCAATCCAAGCGATATTGCCATTCTGCTTGTTTATCTCGAACAAGGTAAGCGAACGCGGATCACTGGTTAAATCCATTCGGAGGAAAAATCTATGTCTCTAATCGCACAGCTGCTTGAGGAAAAGGGAATTATTTTGAGTGGCGAACAAGAACAGCAGTTTCAAGACTATTATCAGTTGCTTGTCGAATGGAATAACAAGGTTAATTTAACGGCAATTACAGAAAAAGAAGAAGTTGCGATCAAACATTTTTTTGATTCGCTGACACCTGCTTTTTATCTTCATTTTGCTGGGGGCGAGACGCTCTGTGATGTTGGGTCTGGTGCAGGGTTTCCTGGAATCCCATTAAAAATACTTTTTCCAAAATTGAAATTGATTATTGTCGATTCCTTGAATAAGAGGCTGTTGTTCCTGGAAAAGGTGAGAGAAAAGCTGCAATTGGAAGATGTTTTTCTGTACCACGATCGGGCAGAAACCTTTGCACATCGACAAGATATGCGTGGACAACTTGACTGGGTAACTGCACGTGCTGTAGCCAATCTTTCTGTTCTCAGTGAGTATTGTCTACCACTATTACGTGTCGGCGGAACATTTATCGCTTTGAAGGGCAGTCATGCCAATGAGGAAATAGAAGAAGCATCAGGCGCGTTGCGGCTACTTGGTGGAAGATTACGTCAACAAATTAATATTGAACTTCCGGGAGATTGTGGGAAACGTTCGCTTGTTCTAATAGAAAAGGAAAAGGCGACTCCAAAAAAATATCCGAGAAATCCGGGGTTACCAGCAAAAAAGCCATTACACTAATAGGATATGTTTCACGTGAAACAATAAGCAACGATTTTGAAATTTGTTTAAGTGATTGCAGGAGTTATTGAAGTAATAGAGAATTGTTTAGAGGGGCAGATTGACAAAGGTGGTGTTGTGATGATGAAGCATCCTTTCTCAAAAATATTTAATACATCGAATGAGCCGAATGATTTGGCCGAACAACCAAATGATATTGGAGACAAAGTCCAGGAAATTCCTGTTTCAAAAATAGTTCCCAATCAATATCAGCCGCGCTCCATTTTTAATGAAGAGAAGATTCATGAACTTGCAGCAACGATTAGCGAACATGGGGTCATTCAGCCGATCATTGTTCGCTCGTTTGAGGATAAATATGAGATTATTGCAGGAGAAAGGCGCTGGAGGGCAGTCAATTACCTCGGCTGGGAGAAGATACCAGCAATCATCAAAGTGTTTAGTGATAATCAGACAGCATCGATTGCTTTGATTGAAAATCTGCAACGTGAAGAATTGACCGCAATTGAGGAGGCTATGGCTTATTCTCGCTTAATTGATATACATGGATTAACACAGGAAAGTTTGGCACAGCAACTTGGTAAAGGTCAATCAACGATAGCCAATAAATTGCGCCTATTAAAGCTTCCGCTCTCTGTTCAGAGCGCCATTCTTGAGAAGAAAATTTCAGAACGGCACGCACGTGCACTTATCATTTTAAAGGATGCTGAGAAGCAGGAAAAATTACTTCAGGTAATTATCGAGAAGCAATTAAATGTGAAACAAACTGAACTCCAAGTCAAGGCAATGCTTCAATCTGAAGAAAAGAAAGACAAACAGGAAAAAACAAAGCGTATGTCGCTCAGTAGAGATACACGAATTGCGGTCAATACCATTCGTCAATCGATTCACATGGTTTCGGATACAGGTTTAACGATTAACTCGGATGAAGAAGATTTTGAAGACTATTATCAATTTACGATTCGCATACCCAAGAAGAAATAACGCTAATACGAATAAATCGTGTTCGACAAGCGATTCCGACGTCTTGCGAAATTTTATATAAATCTTTTCCCAGAAAACAGGCTCAACCAGCGAATAAGCAGGCTGAGCCTATATTTTATGGCTTTAGTAGAATACCAGGATTTTTCGCTCGTTTTAAAGAAAATAATGGAATTTGATTCGACTCATAATCAAAGCTATCTCTTTCTGTAGAAAAGATGTATTCAAACACGTAAACGGGTGTGCCATGCGAGAACAACGGGACAGTACGAGACGCCCGCGGGAAGAGCAGGACAAGGGAGACCCCGCAGATTACTGTCTGTCCGAGGAGGCTCCCGGATCGCCCGCGGCAAGCGGGTAACCGAAGCGCATTTAATGCTTAGCACACAGCCAAGCTTTTCTTAAAAGAATCATCAATCAATGAATATCCTGGAGAAATTATGAAAAAAATAAGCTGAATCAAACCAAAAATACCATTATTAAAGATTAACGATAGCAAAAGAAAACATTCTTTCGATAATTACTCAACCTCTCTCCTTTTCATGATAAAATGAAAGATAGCAATTGATTGAGAGTAGGTGTAAATTTGAGTAAGATTTTAGCGGTTGCCAATCAAAAGGGCGGAGTAGGAAAAACGACAACGGCGGTTAATCTGTCCGCCTGCATGGCAACACTTGGCTGTAAGACACTTTTGGTGGATATCGATCCACAAGGTAATGCGACCAGCGGCTCCGGAGTGGACAAAGGCGAGGTTGATGAATGCATCTATGACGTTCTTGTTGAGGAAAAAGATATAAAGGATGTCATTAAACCATCGACAGTGGATAATTTGGATGTTGTTCCGTCGGCAATCCAGTTAGCAGGCGCTGAGATTGAACTGGTATCCACGATATCGCGTGAGGTTCGATTAAAGCGTGCACTTGAGAAAGTGAAGGACATTTACGACTATATTGTCATTGACTGCCCACCCTCTTTGGGGCTGTTGACACTGAACGCATTGACGGCAGCGGATTCGGTAATTATCCCTGTTCAATGTGAGTATTATGCACTGGAAGGCTTGAGCCAGCTGTTAAACACGGTCAGGCTTGTACAAAAGCATCTGAATCACCATTTGGCGATCGAGGGTGTTTTATTGACGATGCTTGATGCCCGAACGAATTTGGGTCTACAGGTCATTCAGGAAGTAAAAAAATATTTTCAGGATCGGGTATTTCGAACAATTATTCCAAGAAATGTTCGCCTGAGCGAAGCACCTAGTCATGGGAAACCAATCATTATCTATGATACGCGTTCAAAGGGCGCTGAGGTGTATTTGGACTTTGCAAAGGAAGTGACGATGCATGAGTAAGGCATTAGGAAAGGGCCTTGATGTATTTTTTCCCTCTGCGTTCGCCAATGAGCTTGACAGTAATGTTGATACGATTGCTCTTACAGAGTTGAGACCGAATCCGTATCAGCCAAGGAAAACTTTCGATGAACAAGGACTTGAAGAACTTGCGCAGTCAATAAAGGAACACGGCATCATCCAGCCATTGATTATACGAAAAAGTATTAAGGGCTACGATATTGTTGCTGGAGAGCGAAGGTTTCGAGCAGCCGCCCGTGCTGGATTGAAAGAAGTTCCGGCAATTGTCAAAGAATTGACCGATCAAGCGATGATGCAAATCGCGCTTATCGAAAATCTGCAGCGTGAAAATCTCAATCCGATTGAAGAAGCCACAGCATATAAGAAGCTAATGAAAGGGCTTGGTCTGACGCAAGAAGAATTGGCGACAAAATTGGGGAAGAGTAGACCACATATTGCTAATTACCTGCGCCTGTTACAATTGGATCGATCCGTTCGTAATCTGTTGGAAGATGGGAAACTAACAATGGGCCACGGGCGTGCACTCGCGGGTATTAAGGATAAGAAAAAGATTCCGCTTATTGTTGATAAAGTTATAAAAGAACAATTGAATGTACGCCAGTTGGAAGCATTGATTCAACAAATTAACCATCATGTTTCACGTGAAACAACAACAAAAACGCAATGGAAAATGCCGATGGAAATGAAGGACATGGTCAGCGGTCTGCAGGACCGATTCGGCACAGATATAAAAATACGTCCGGTAGCCAATGCGGATAAAGGCAAGATTGAATTTAATTATTATTCATCAGATGACCTTTATCGACTGCTTGAGATGCTTAAGGGACACACCAGGTGATTGGTAGCCAGCAACTTAGGTAAGAGGCTGATAACTCAAGAACCATAGCGGATTATCGGTGGTTCAATAACATGTGAAGTGAGCGCGAGCAACAGTGACTGGCTGATGACTTGCGACAGTTTCATAACAATGCCGAGCCGTGTATTTTGAAGGACCGAATATTCCATATAGCCGCTGACATTAACAATTCCAGTGATATTCATATCGCCGACCGGAGTAAGTTTTTTATTGACACCTGCTCCGGGGAGAACCGGACCACTAGCAACACAGATATTACCAACGTTTGATAGTTTCCCCAAACAAGCATCAATAGCTATGATAAAAGGGGAGTCATAGACTGTGTGAATAGTAGTGATTGTTTCCTCGAGATTTACAGCATGAACTGGATTGTCTAATGTCCCATAGACGGCGGCATTGTTTAGGCCATGATCCTGAAGATGCATACCAACAAGCGGTCCCAGCGAATCACCAGTGGAACGATCGGTTCCAATACACACGACCACAATCTGTGCGACCGATGATTTCGGAATTAGTTTGCGGATGGCGGTGGCGATTGATGGGTGATCTTCGGTATTTTGATAGTGAATGGTTGTTTGAAAACGTTTCGTTGCTCCGTCTTCTTTAAGTTTCATAGTCTCCGCTCCTTAAATGAATTCATCAACAGTATACGGAGATCTAACGAAATCTATACCTCTATCAAGGGATATTATTTATCGGGATCTGTTTCAATTTAATATTGTTTTTCCGATAGAAATGCAATGGTGGGCGCCTTGTGGAGAAGGCTTGCTGATGTTTCCACAAGGATGACAATGAACTAAAGTAGATTTAGAAAACAGATCGCGAAAGCGCTTGATCAGAGAAATTTTGAAAAGAGCGTGTGAAAAACTATTTATTTTGAATAAAATGGTCTATACTATAAAAAAGAATTAGTTGAATATACCTTTTGCGACGATGATGGAAACGAGTATTTAAAGAAACTGACGACAAGCGAGTCGGGGACGGTGGGAGCCCGAACGACAGGCTTTAAAGAAGGCATTCCTGAGAAGCGATATAATAAAGCGGACACAGAAATAGTGTGTCAATTAGGGTGGAACCGCGTGAGCAGATACAGCTCTCGTCCCTAGGTGTTATGGCCTAGTGGACGGGAGCTTGTTTTTTTTATAAGTTAGCAGTTTAAAAAAAGATAATGTTCCGTCGTAAATATTTTGTCGGAGCTGAATTCTCCAAAAGGAGCAGAAAAAATGGCAAAAACAATGGATCAGATTGTCAATCTGGCTAAACAAAGGGGCTTTATCTTCCCAGGTTCAGAAATATACGGTGGCCTGGCCAATACATGGGATTACGGTCCTCTTGGCGTTGAATTAAAAAATAATGTTAAGAAGGCCTGGTGGAAGAAATTCGTTCAGGAATCGCCGTATAATGTCGGTCTTGACGCAGCCATTTTAATGAATCCGAAGACATGGGAAGCCTCCGGACACCTGTCGAATTTCAACGATCCAATGATTGACTGTAAAAAATGCCGTTCCCGATTCCGGGCAGACAAACTTATTGAAGCATATATTCCAGCTGAAAAAATTCCAGGTCCTGTGGATGGGCTTGATTTCGCGACAATGGAGAAATTAATTGAAGCTGAAGACGTCAAATGTCCGGATTGCGGCGAACATGATTTTACACCAATCCGTCAGTTTAATCTGATGTTCAAGACATATCAGGGTGTGACTGAGACAGCAAAAGATGAGATCTATCTTCGTCCGGAAACAGCTCAAGGAATTTTCGTTAATTTCAAAAATGTCCAGAGGACGATGCGCAGGAAAATTCCATTCGGTATTGGTCAAGTCGGGAAATCCTTCCGTAACGAGATTACTCCGGGCAACTTTACTTTTCGTACCCGTGAGTTTGAACAATTGGAACTTGAATTTTTCTGCAAACCGGGTGAAGACAAAAAGTGGTTCCAATACTGGCGGAGCTTCGGTTTCGAATGGTTGAAATCGCTCAATGTTCAGGAAAGCAACTTGCGTCTACGCGATCATGAACCGGAGGAATTGCCGCATTATAGTAATGCGACCACGGATATCGAATATCTTTTCCCATTTGGTTGGGGCGAGCTTTCCAGTCTTTCCTCACGAACGGATTATGATTTGCGCCGGCATATGGAAGTATCCGGGCAAGATCTGCAATATATCGACCAGAACAATAATGAACGCTACATTCCGTACGTGATTGAGCCTTCTTTAGGTGCCGATCGTGTCACACTGGCTTTCCTTGCCGATGCCTACGAAGAGCAGACAATCAGTGAAAAAGATACGCGTACGGTGCTGCATTTCCATCCGGCACTTGCCCCATATAAAGCTGCCATTCTTCCACTTTCGAAGAAGCTTGGTGAACAGGCAACAGCGATTTATCAGGAGTTGGCTAAAGAATGGAGTGTGGACTACGACGAAACCGGATCAATTGGCAAACGCTATCGCCGGCAGGATGAAATCGGTACGCCGCTTTGCATTACATTCGACTTTGATTCACTTGAGGATCACCAGGTAACGGTCCGTGATCGGGATACCATGGATCAGGTGCGTCTGCCGATTGAAAAATTGGGTCAGTTTATTAAAGATAAAACACAATTTTAAATCTTTGTTGGCTCAAAGGAGGCAATTCAATTCGTGAACCCTCAGCTTCGCTTTGGTTTAAATGATGTCGTTGAGATGAAGAAGGCGCATCCATGCGGCGCCAATGAATGGAAAGTGATTCGAATGGGCGCCGATATTCGAATAAAATGTCAAAATTGCGGTCATAGTGTGCTGATGCCACGAGCAGAATTTCAAAAGAAAATAAAACGAATTCTCGCACAGGGTCAAGAAGAGATATCCGATTGAAGTGAGTATGAGGTTGCTACGAACAAGTAAATGTAATGAAAGTTGTATGAGTTGGGGAGTTGACAGAAAATGAGTTTAACAACAGGAATTGTGGGTTTGCCAAATGTTGGGAAATCAACGTTATTTAATGCCATTACCCAGGCAGGAGCGGAAATGGCTAACTATCCTTTTTGCACGATTGAACCAAATGTCGGCATCGTCAGTGTCCCTGATAGAAGGCTCGATAAACTAACAGAGATGTATCAACCGAAAAAAACAATACCGACAACGTTTGAATTCACTGATATTGCTGGCCTCGTTAAGGGGGCAAGTAAAGGTGAAGGATTAGGCAACCAGTTTTTGGCGAATATTCGCCAGGTTGATGCGATTTCACATGTGGTACGCTGTTTTGATGATAAAGATATTACACATGTCTCCGGTAAGGTCGATCCGATCGATGATATTGAAACAATTAATCTTGAACTTGTACTTGCAGATTTGGAGCAGGTCAATAAACGTTACGACCGCGTATCAAAATTGGCAAAGCAGAAAGATAAACAAGCGATCACCGAATTTTCGGCACTAGAGAAATTGAAGGCAGCCTTTGAAGAGGGAAAGCCGGCACGTCATGTTGCTTTGACAGAAGAAGAAGAGGCAGCTATAAAACCATTCAATTTTCTAACACAAAAGCCCGTTCTTTATGTGGCGAATATTTCTGAGGATGAGGTGTCAGAACCAGAATCAAATGCCTATGTCCAAGCGGTTGAAGCTTTTGCTAAGAAGGACGAGGCGGAGGTTGTTGTCATTTCGGCGCGAATTGAGTCCGAAATCGCTGAATTGGAAGGGGAAGAAAAAGCTGCTTTCCTTCAAGATTTGGGCCTTGATACGTCAGGATTGGATCGACTCATTGCCAAATCCTATGCATTGCTTGGTCTTGCTACCTATTTTACTGCTGGAGAAAAAGAAGTTCGTGCCTGGACGTTCCGAAAGGGTACGAAAGCACCGCAAGCCGCTGGTATCATTCATTCCGACTTTGAGCGTGGCTTTATCCGCGCGGAAATCGTTTCCTATGAAGATCTCATTGAAGCGGGTTCGGAAATCGCTGCAAAGGAGCATGGTAAGCTGCGTCTTGAAGGTAAAGATTATGTGATGCAGGATGGGGATATTGTCAACTTCCGATTTAATGTTTAAGCAGTGTTTAAATTTAGTGTTATTTTTTGACCCAAGTCAATGTTGAACAAGGGGCAAGTCTTGCAGTAATTTTGATTGTGTGATAACATAGATACCTATGAGTGATTAAAATTGCTCTCTGCTCCATTAGGAGCCGCTTAGTCCAAGGGGAGGTGAACAATCGTGCGTAAATATGAAATCATGTACATTCTTCGTCCAGATATGGAAGAAGATCAGGAAAAAGCAGTAAAAGAAAAGCTTGCTGCAATCCTGACTGATAATGGCGCCGAAATCAATGAGGTCAAAGAGATGGGCAAACGCCGTCTTGCTTATGAAATCAATGATTTTAACACTGGCGTTTATACGGTTCTTTATGTAACCGCAGGCAATGAAGCCATTAATGAATTCGATCGTCTCGTGAAGATCAATGATGATGTGATCCGTTTCATGACGATCAGAGATGAACGTAAACCGGAAGAAGCAAAATAATCATTAAAGGAGGGATTTTTGATGATTAACCGGGTTATTCTTGTCGGGCGTCTGACGAAAAATCCGGAATTGCGCTATACACCGAATGGGGTCGCGGTGACCAGCTTTACGATTGCTGTTGATCGTCCGTTTTCTAACCAGCAGGGTGAGCGTGAGGCCGATTTTATTCCGGTTGTTGTTTGGCGCCGTCAGGCAGAAAACGCGGCCAATTATTTGGCTAAGGGCAGTCTGACGGGTGTAGACGGACGCATTCAGACGCGTAATTATGAAAATAATGAAGGTCGCCGTGTTTATGTGACTGAAGTTGTTGCAGACAGCGTTCAGTTTCTTGAACCGAAGGGCTCACGGCGAGCAGCTGCGGGTGACAATTATGGCGCTTCGATGCCGGCTGGACCGACATCAGGAAGTACGCCAAATTATGGTCCGACAGATTCGCAGCAGAATGCGGCTTCCCGCGATCAAAACCCTCCTTCATTTAATGATCCTTTTGCTCATGACAGCAAGCCTATTGATATTTCAGATGATGATTTGCCCTTTTAATTAGGGCGATTAATGAGGAGGTGCTTTCGAAATGGCAGTACGTCGTACACGTGGCAAGCGCCGCAAAGTATGCTATTTTACGGTAAACCACATTACTTATATTGACTATAAAGATGTTGACATGCTGAGACGCTTTATCTCAGAACGCGGGAAAATTTTGCCGCGTCGTGTCACAGGAACGAGCGCAAAGTATCAGCGTCAGCTGACAACAGCGATTAAACGCTCGCGTCAAATGGCTCTTCTTCCTTATACAACGGAATGATGAAGCAAATGAAAAACTGCCGATGGGTGCATAACCATCGGCAGTTTTTTTTGCAAATAAAGACTTGGCCTAGCCAAGTCTTTATTAAAGAGATAAGAAAGTATAAAGTTTTTCGCACAAAAATGCGCGAGGTGCGCTGGCGCCTTTCAGGAAAAGCGAGCAACCGAAGCGCAATTGTTAAAAAAAAGGACTTGGCTATGCCAAGTTTTTCTGACGTATTATACTGGGACATGCACTAAGACTGACTATTAATAGTAAGGTGCCATCATCAAATAAACAACGACGCCAGTAATGCTGACGTAGAGCCAAATAGGCAGGGTCCAACGGACGATTTTCTTATGTTTGCCAATCTGGAAAGTCCATCCCCAGACAATCGTGAAAGGAACGAGGAAAACAACACTAGCTGCAAGAAAACTATGCGTAATCAGCACAAAGAAATAGAGTGAACGCACAAAACCGGTACCGCCATAATGCGGTGTTGGCGTCAGAAAATGGAAAGAGAGATACGAGAGCAGAAAGAATGCTGTCGATGTGCAAGCAGCAAGAATAAATCCACGATGCAGGTTAATTTTCTTCTGTTTGACGGCAAGTAACGCAGCGACAAGAAAAATAAAAGTAAAGCTGTTAAAGACGGCATTCAGCTTTGGAAGCACATATATAGAAGAACTAATTTTTCCATGATAACTCATGAAGGGTGCGAAAAACAATAAAAGGATCAGAATATTTGCGATGACGGCGACGGTAATAATGAGGCCAGTATGATTTTTATTACTCTTTGGTTTGTAGGTTGAGACACTTTTTTTATCTGATAGATGTGCCAAAATAGAACCTCCCATGATAAACTATTCACAAATCTATCATAGGGGGTTATGCGTTTAGAAGCAAATTTTAACGATTATGTGTCGCTTTTTGTCACATCGGCAAGCAATCGGTCGGTGATTAACTGTACTTGTGGGTGGACGAACGACACATCTTTGATCATATCCTTTAAGATGATGTCCCGAAAATACTGAACGGAAGGCAAGTCGTTGAACTTCAGAATGGAGGCCAGCGCTTCTTCGTAGATTTGGAGAAAAAGCGGTTCAGGATTGCCTTTTTGAATCTCTCCGAATGCTTCATAAAGCAGGTCTATTTTATCAGCAACAGATAGAATTTTTCCTTCAAGAGAATCGTCCTTCCCGGCGCTGAATCGCTTCAAATAAATTGACTTGAATGCTACTGGGAATTCAGCATCCAAATATTGACGAATCATTGTTCCCTCAACTTGTGAGAGTAATTGTCTTAGTTTCGGCAAGGCATACTTGACAGGTGTTTTAATATCTCCGGTAAAAAGCTCCGAATAATCGTGATTAATCGCCCGTTCATACATCGTTTTCCAATCGACTGCATTCCCAGCCGACGCTTCAACGGTTGCCAAAAATTGCGCAATCGTTGCGACTTTAAACGAATGACTGGCAACAGAATGTTCCTGGTATTTAAAAACACCTGGACAGCGATAAATACCCTCCAGGTCTGACAAACTTTGAAAGTATTTATGAATTCCCATTCTGACTCCCCCCAACCATTGGTCTTTATTTAAAGAAAAAAAGACTTGGCTACACCAATTTTTTTTGGATGGAATATTCAGACCAGTATAGTACGTTGGCGGAATTGCGTCAATCAAGAAAGAGAATATCCTGCCTGCTTTCTAATTTGTGTATTTTTTTGAGCGATTGTCGCAAAAAGCTGGTGGAGGTTGATCAAAGGTATGGCTATTCCGTTGACAATAATCTGTCCGGAAAACAGCGAGGAGTCCGTTGTTCCGGGTTCAGATGGTAAAAGAGATTTGCTCGTATACGTTTGGGTTTCGCCGACTGCATCGACATGAAGGGCAGCTGAAAGATCACCATTATGGGCAATCAGATACTTTTCTTCAAAAAGTTCTGTCGATGTGGAAGATGTGCCGAATAGTTCAGAAAGACGAACTAATGGCAAGATTTGATTACGAAGCGAAATAAAACCTTCAAGCGCTTTGTCTGTTACTGGAACATGTGTGGGAGCAACAGGTTCAATAATTTCGTTAATATCGCTAATGGATAGGCACATCAATTTCTTGCCCACCCGAAAGGTCAGAATGGTTAACTCAGTGTTCGTTTCAGTCACGCCAGTCACCTCGTTAGATGTTTTGCTTGCTCAATGTTCACCTATTTATCGGTACTTTTTGATTTTATTGTTATTCAGATGTGGAACGGATTCGGGTTCGATGATTTCGCGGTCGGCATACCATGGATTAATATGGATGAGCACCTCTTCCACATCAGGAAACTCCTGCATGACACGTTGACGAATGGCTTCTGTAATATCATCCCCCTGCTGGATATTAAAAGAAGCGGGGAGACGGATTTGCGCATCGATCAAAATTGCATTCCCATGTTCTCGCGCGCGGAGAATGTCGACTTTTTTGACTTCGGGAAATGACATAAATACCTTGATATAATGTTCTTGCTGATCCTGATTGACACTACTTTCCATCAATACATTCGTTGCTTTTATCATCATGATGAAGGCGATTCGCAGGACTAGTATAGAAACGACGATGCCGGCGATCGGATCACTATAATTGGTATAAGGCAAATGCAGGATTTGGCCAATCCAGCCAATACTGAGACCAATAGCGGCGGCAAATGACGCGTAAATATCAGCCAAATGATCGGATGCCGTGGCGGCTAGGCTTTTGCTATGGTAAGTAATGGAAGCTTTGTACGTGTAGACGTATAGGAACCATTTCCAAATAGCGGAAACGAGAGCGGCAAGCAACGCCCAGATGCTGACAGCATGCTCTGGACTAAACAACGATTTGACGGCATCGTAGACTAGGAAGGTAACCGCAGCGATCAAGATCAGGCCAATGAATGCAGTTGAGACATCTTCTGCTTTTCCGTGCCCGTACGGATGTTCACGGTCAGCAGGATGACTGGAAAGCTTCATCGATCCAATCGTGGCTATTGAGGCAATCACGTCACCGCCGTTATGCACGCCATCAGCGATCAATGCTGTACTTTGGAAAAACAAACCGAATATAATTTTAATCAAAGTCAGAAAGAAGTTGCTGATCAGACTGACCCAAGCAGCAAATAGGGCTTTAGAATTCTCATAGGCCATGGTCATTCACCACCGCTGAAATGTTTACCGGAGGAAAATCAGGCACTTGAAAAGGCAATCCCGGTTTGGATTGCCTTTGATTGAGTGTATTTAAATAACGTAAAGTCATCATGAGCACCAACTCTCTAAAAAGGATAACCCTTTTTTCGTGCAATAAACGAGTGTTGTATGATTGATAATGGTCACAAGCATCAAAACTGGCGCATAGAAGCATGAATAATCAATGAGTCCTATTGATTTATACAGAATTCGGAAGAACAATATAAAACGCTTACCTTTATCAATTCGAATACTTTCTATTATACGTATGCGCTTGTATAAATGCAACTTTTGTGTCTTTAGGCTTCAGCTGGAAACACCGGTCATCTATTTCTAATCAGATGAAGTTATATTATAATGAAAATTATGAGAAGACATGAGGATTTAGAACGTTCTTAGGGCGTTTCTGATATGGATGATTCATAATTAGTGGGCTCTTCAATCATCAAGACTATGGGCATCGTTCAAAAAGGGACCATTTTCGCCGGGCGTTATGACATAATTAATGAATCGTGTGGATTTTCTTAGCGTTCGATTTCGACATCTAGCCGTGTTCTTCTCCAGACCCGTTTTTCCGGTGTTTAAAAACAATAATTAGACAGAGTGCTGATTTTGCCAAGAGGTGTGATTATGAAAGATAAGCACGCTCTGATTTCCAGAGCGCTAGCCATTGGGATTTTATTTATAATGCTCTTACTGACGCTTTTTACAAGCTTTTCGCTATTGACTATTTGGTTCCTGCCCATTCCTTTAATGTATCTGGCGGCCCGCTTTGGGTGGCGTACCGGACTCAGTGGCTTTGCTGTTTCAATGCTTTTTCTTGCGGCAATCTGCTGGAATCTTCAGGCATTGTTGCCATTATTTTTACTATGTATGGGTACGGGGATGGGCGTTGCCATACAGAAAAAAAAATCAGCTTTTGCGACCTTGCTTACAGGTAGCTTGGTAAATAGCGCAGTGCTGATTATTATTCTTGCTATTTCCGTTTTCCTCTTTAACTACAATCCGATCCAGTCTGGCGTTGCGTATTTAACTCAATCTTTTAATGAAACGATAAAAGAATTGGGTCCGTCGCTTAGCGCGCAGAACCTTGTAACGATACGCCAATATAAAAGTACGCTTTCCGACCTTATCTATCTTGCACCATCCATGCTTGTTTTAGTGTCCGTCTTTTACGCATTGATTATCGAGCTGATAAGTCTGCCGATTTTACGCAAATTGCATGTAACGGTGCCTCGGTGGGTGCCTTTTCGTAATTGGCAGTTACCCAAAAGTATTGTATGGGTCTATTTGCTCGTGTTGATTGTCCGCGCGGGTCAATTGGATGGCGGGCAAGGAACCACGCTGTTCAACATTGTCATTAACTTTGAATACATATTGCAAGTCTTGTTAGCGATGCAGGGTTTCAGTTTTCTTTTTGCGTTTGCGCATCGGCGGAAGCTACCGCTTGTCGTTCCGATACTCTGCAGCTTACTGGGATTTGTGTTACTGGAAATGATAAGGATATTAGGTATAATTGACTTAGGTTTTGATCTCCGCAAACGAATTGCTGAGAAACACTAATATTGGCCGGCTGTTCCTTCCGACCATTCTGCAGACAATAGATACGACTAACCTATACGGCCCCGGGAGCTGAAGAAGTTGGCAAACCAATTTAAACATCGATGGCGCAGCGATTTGTTGATCGTTATTGGCTTGCTGTGTCTTCTCTTTCTTGTCTTCGTGGCCTTTCTGAATTGGATGCTTGCGCTAGCAGGCGTTGTTATCTTGGCGCTTGCCATCACTTGGTTCATTGTCAATGAGACACAATTTGATAAAGAATTAGTCGAATATATCGCGGGATTGTCCTACCGTCTGAAGCAAGTGGGCGATGAAGCGCTGCTACAGATGCCCGTTGGGATTATTTTATACAATCGTTCGGAGCGCATTGAGTGGTGCAATCCCTATCTGGCTACTATTCAGACAAGTGGTGACGCGCTGATTGGTCGCCCACTTCAAGATTTATCAGTTTCTTTGATCGAATTGCTCCATTCAGATAAGGACTCATCGATCGTTTTAATTGGCGGCCGAAAATTTCGCGTGCGGATAAAGCGCGCCGACCGCCTGCTTTATTTTACCGACATTACCGATTTGTTAAAAATTAAGAAAGCATATTACAATGAGCATGTTGTTCTGGCATTAATTTTTCTCGATAATTATGACGAAGTGACTCAAGGGCTAGATGATCAGGTGCGTAGCGCGATCAGTAATAAATCAACGACAGCAATAAAGAAATGGGCATCAGCCCATGGAATTTATTTGCGCCGGACGGCGGCTGATCGTTTTCTTGCAGTCATGAATGAAAAAGTGCTGAAAGAGATTGAGGAAGGCCATTTTTCAATTTTGGATCAGGTCAGGGAAATAACAATCCCGCTCAGCCATATCCCTTTGACGCTCAGCATCGGTGTCGGCGCTGGAACGGCAATGTTGGAAGACTTAGGTGCCTTCGCACAATCGGCGCTTGATCTCGGCCTCGGGCGTGGCGGTGATCAAGCGGTGATCAAGCGTCCCGATGGCGATGTTAAATTTTATGGCGGCAAATCAAATCCAATTGAGAAACGAACACGCGTGCGGGCACGGGTCATTTCTCATGCGCTGTCTGAGTTGATGCTCGAAAGCGACCAGGTGCTAATAATGGGACATCGTTCACCTGATCTTGACTCTGTGGGAGCCTGTATTGGTGTAATGAAAATCGCTCATGCCAATGGACGTAGCGCAAAAATCATTCGCGATCCGGGAGAACGTCTTTCGGGGGTTGTCCGTCTGATGGAGGAAGTCCAGAAAGATCGGCATCTCTGGAGCCACTTTATTTCTAAAGAAGAAGCACGTGAACAAGTGACTAAGAGGACGCTGATCGTTGTCGTTGATACGCACAGACCGTCAATGGTAGTTGCCCCGGAATTGCTGCAGGAAGTCCATCGCGTGGTTATTATTGATCATCACCGCCGTGCTGAGGAATTTATTAAAGCGCCAGTGCTCGTTTATATGGAGCCTTATGCGTCTTCAACATCTGAACTTGTCACAGAATTGCTCGAGTATCAGACGAATGAGCGCCCGCTTGACGTTATTGAAGCAACGGCGATTCTTGGCGGCATCGCTGTTGATACAAAAAATTTCACGCTTCGGACCGGTTTCCGGACATTTGATGCCGCATCTTATTTGCGGGCGCATGGAGCGGATACGATTCTGGTACAGAAGTTTCTTTGTGATGATCTCGATCAATTCAATCAGCGTGCCGATCTGATTCGCCGAACGGAAGTTTACCGCTCAGCAATCGCCTTGACGGCGGGTGAGGAGAACAGAACATATGATCAGGTGCTAATCGCTCAGACAGCTGATACATTGCTGACGCTTGAAGGGATTCGCTCGTCGTTTGTCGTCGCCTTGCGCGACGATGGGAAAGTCGGCATCAGTGCGCGTTCACTGGGAGAAATTAATGTTCAAATCATCATGGAGAGTCTGGGCGGCGGTGGTCATCTGAATAATGCCGCGACTCAGCTGAGCGGACTGACTGTTCCAGAAGCTACAGATAAAGTAAAGAAAGCCATTGATACGTATTTTGAAGGAGGTTTGTCTTAATGAAAGTCATTTTTGTGAAAGATGTTAAGGGTAAAGGCAAGCAAGGCGATATCAAGGAAGTTTCAGAGGGCTATGCACACAACTATCTCTTCCCACATCATCTTGCAGTCGAAGCGAACAAGGGAAGTATGAGTCAGCTTGAGGCACAAAAAAAGAGACAGAAGAAAGAAGCAGCGGAAGAACTTGCCGAGGCGAAAGCATTAAAAGAGAAAATAGAACAGCTAACGATTGAGCTGCAGGCTAAATCCGGAGAAGGCGGCCGGCTTTTTGGTTCAATAACGAGTAAACAAATTGCCCAGGAATTAAAGAAACGCGGCATTGACGTAGATAAGAGAAAGATCGACTTGGCCGAGCCGATTCGCACGCTTGGCTTTACGGATGTTGCCCTGAAACTTCATCCTCAGGTAACGGCCACAGTCAAGGTACATGTTCAGGAAGTCTGAGCCGGCGTTTTCACTTGAGTTCAGGGGAGGGATTGGTTCATGAGTGATTTGTTCGCCGACCGGACACCGCCGAATAATATTGAAGCGGAGCAGGCCGTATTAGGTGCCATTTTCCTTGAGCCTTCTGCAATTATTGCTGCATCAGAAGACTTGGTGCCTGAAGACTTCTATCGAACGAGTCATCAGCTAATCTTCTCGGTGATGCTTGAGCTTTCCGAACAAAACGAACCCGTTGATGTCGTGACCGTAACGAATGCGTTGCAATCGGCAAAGCACCTAGAGGAAGTTGGCGGCGTTTCGTATCTCGCTGAGTTGGCGGGTTCCGTTCCAACTGCGGCAAATCTCAGCTATTATTGTCAAATTGTTGCTGAGAAGTCACTTCTGCGCCGACTGATCCGTACGGCCACGCAAATTGTTTCAGAAGGGTACACGCGCGAAGAGGAAGTTGAGCGTATTCTCGCCGATGCCGAACGAAAAATCCTTGAGGTGGCTGAGCGGAAGCGTGGCGGGGAATTCCAGTCTATGAAGGATGTCTTGATCGAAACGTATGATACGATTGAGCTCCTGCAAAACCGTAAAGGTGATGTGACCGGAACAGGGACAGGCTTCATTGAGTTGGATCGCATGACCGCCGGTTTTCAAAAGAGTGATTTGATCATTGTTGCTGCCCGCCCATCTGTCGGAAAGACAGCCTTTGCGCTCAATATAGCGCAGAATGTTGCAACCAAAAACGAAGCCAATGTGGCGATCTTCAGTCTTGAAATGGGCGCCCAGCAGCTGGCGATGCGTATGCTCTGTGCTGAAGGAAATATTGACGCACAGAAACTGCGAACGGGACGATTGGAAGACGAGGATTGGCAGAAGCTGACGATGGCGATGGGCAGTCTCTCACATGCTGGTATCTATATCGATGATTCACCCGGTATTCGTGTGAATGATATCCGTGCCAAATGCCGGCGCCTGAAGCTGGACAAGGGACTTGATTTGGTTGTTATCGACTATCTGCAATTGATTCTCGGTTCGGGCGGGAATGGGCGTCAGGAAAACCGCCAACAGGAAGTGTCGGAGATATCGCGAACTTTGAAGGCGATGGCCCGTGAGCTTAATGTTCCTGTGATTGCTCTTTCACAGTTGTCGCGTGGTGTCGAATCACGCCAAGATAAACGGCCAATGATGAGCGATATCCGTGAATCGGGAAGTATTGAGCAGGATGCCGATGTCGTTGCTTTTCTTTATCGAGATGATTATTACAATAAAGAAAGCGAAAAACAGAACATCATCGAAATTATCATTGCGAAACAACGAAACGGTCCGGTTGGTACTGTCGAACTTGCTTTTATCAAAGAATATAATAAATTCGTCAATCTTGACCGGAAACATGAGGATGATGTGCCAAGAGGGGCGTAAGCACAGCCAAAAGCGACCGGAACATATTTGTTACAAAAGGACTTGGCTAAGCCAAGTTTACAAAGCATTTTGTCAGCAAAAATGGGCTGAACGCAATTTTTTGGGGACTTTCTAATTTCATTTCCGAACGAATCATAATGTTCCGAAAAGAAACGTTCGCTTTTCTTACATTGATTTTAACCGATTAAACTGATAAACTATACGATGGTTTGACAAAATAAAAATGATGGTTAAGACGATGCAGACGAACAGTCAATAACGTAAAGGCGAAAAACAATGTGCAGGGGGTTTGATGCATGTCGTCAGTAGTAGTTGTCGGTGCCCAGTGGGGCGATGAAGGAAAAGGCAAAATCACGGATTATCTTTCTGAAAACTCGGAAGTGGTCTCTCGTTATCAAGGTGGGGATAATGCCGGTCACACGATTGTGTGGGACGGTAAAACTTATAAATTGCGTCTGATGCCTTCTGGGATCTTGTACAAGGATAAAATCTGTGTTCTTGGCAATGGGATGGTCATAAACCCGAAATCGCTTTGCGGGGAACTGGACTACATGAAAGCGAACGGTGTTTCGACAGACAATCTGCGAATCAGTAGCCGGGCGCACATCATTCTTCCTTATCATCTGAAGCTGGACGTACTCGAAGAAGAGAGCAAAGGGGCGTCAAAAATCGGCACAACCCAAAAGGGAATTGGGCCAGCTTATATGGACAAAGCAGCGCGAATCGGGATTCGTATGGCTGATTTGCTAGAGCCGGAGACATTTAAGGAAAAGCTTGAGAAAAACCTGGCGGCTAAAAACAGGCTTTTTGAAAAAATGTATGAATGCGAAGGCTTCAACATCGATGAAATTTATGGCGACTATCTGGCTTATGGCGAACGGTTGCGTCCTTTGGTCTGCGATACTTCCGCTGTGCTGAATAATGCGTTGGATGCTGGTAAACGTGTTCTCTTTGAAGGGGCACAAGGCTGTATGTTGGACATTGATCAAGGGACCTATCCTTTTGTCACCTCGTCCAATCCGGTTGCCGGCGGGGTTACAATTGGTGCCGGCGTCGGACCGACAAAGATTAATCATGTCGTTGGCTGTGCAAAAGCCTATACAACGCGTGTTGGCGATGGCCCATTCCCAACGGAACTGAATGACGCAATCGGTGATCAGATCCGCGAGATCGGTCATGAATACGGCACAGTCACTGGCCGTCCGCGTCGCGTCGGCTGGTTTGACAGTGTAGTGCTTCGCCACTCTCGCCGCGTGAGCGGATTAACGGACCTGTCGCTGAATTGTGTCGATGTACTGACTGGCCTTGAGTCAGTTAAGATCTGCACGGCTTATGAATATGAGGGACGTGTCATAGAGGAATTCCCGGCGAGCTTGAATGTTCTAGCCAAGTGCAAGCCGATTTATGAAGAAATGCCAGGCTGGAGCGAAGATATTACGCAGGCAAAAAGCCTCGCCGAGTTGCCGGTAAATGCGCGTCACTATATTGAAAGAATTTCACAGCTTAGTCAGGTGCCACTGACGATGTTCTCAGTCGGACCCGATCGCAAACAGACGATTGAAGTGCGCAGCGCCTTTGCCTGAATGTCTTATAGAAAAAGCAGCCGAAGCGATTGGCTGCTTTTTTTAATAAGAATGTATAAGATTTCGCACAAAAATGCAGCGAGGTCCGAGATGCCTGCGGGAAAAGCGAGCCAAGTGAGCTCCCGCGGCAAGCGAGCAGCCGAGGCGCAGTTGTTAAAAAAGCACTTGGCTTATGCCAAGTTTTTCTGAAAAAAAGAATGTATAATCGAAGGTAACAGAGCAGCAAAAGCGAGGGGGAAATACCTACGAAAAAAGCGCGTATGATATTTTGCTTTAACTTGACAAAAGATATAAATCAAGGTAAATTTTGAAAAACACAGTAATTAATAGTAAATACATAAGAATAGTTTCAAAAAGATTGGGAGGTAGTGCTGAACATGAGTAACCATCGAACCATTTCAAAAAAGGGAATTATAGCTACCGCGTTGGCGTTGATCCTTTTGCTTTCGGGATGCGCAGCCGGTCAGAATGCAGGATCTAAAAAAGCGATCAAGGGTGGCACGCTCACTTATGGACGTCCTGCTTCGGTCACGTCTTTTGATTTATTCAAAGAAATCACATCGAATAACGCATTTGCCATCGACAAAGTGTTCGAACCACTCGTCTCTTTCGATAAGAACGGAAAGGTTATCAACTGGCTTGCGAAATCGTATAAGGTAAGCAGCGATGGTTTGACCTATACATTTGTCCTACGCGATGGGCTGAAATTTTCAAACGGAAAACCCGTAACTGCTAGGGATGCTGCCTTTTCGATCAAGCATCACTTGTCCGCTGGCGGACCATTGGCTATTGAGGCGAAAGTAGATAGCGTGATAGCAAACAATAAGCAGACGCTTGTCATTAAGCTGAAAAAACCTTTTACACCGTTCCTCGCGCAACTTGCTAATTTTTCCAATGGGATTATTCCTTATAATTTCGATGGAAAAAGTGAAAAACAGTTCTTCAAAAAGCCAATAGGCACAGGACCTTTTGCGGTTGAGAAGTGGAATCCTGCGGGTGATTTAACATTCAAGAAAAATACGTATTATTGGCAGAAGGGTAAGCCCTATATTGATAAACTAGTCTTCAAAACGATTTCTGATGATACGCAAGCGGTCAATCAGTTGAAGTCTGGTGAAGTCGATGCCATTGAGTCTGTTCCGCTAGAAAACGCGAAGGCGTTGTCGCAGGGATCAGATACGAAAATCCAGACAGACGGGAGCTGGGTGACCGAGCAAGTATTCTTCAATACACTTGATAAAAACCTTTCCGATGTACACGTACGTCGCGCGTTAGCGCTTGCGATTAACCGAGACGGACTGACAAAGGCAGTTACATTTGGTTACGCTAAGACAGCTCACTCGTTACTGCCGACGACGATTACCTACAATTCAGATGCTTCAGTGAAGGCGCTGAATTATAATGTGGCTGCGGCAAAAAAAGAATTGGCAAAGTCAACCCATCCTAAGGGGTTCACAACGACGTTGCTCATTGCGTCAGGGAACAGTGCAGTTAAGCAGGAAGCTCAGATCATTCAGGCTGCTGGGAAAGCGATCGGTATTCATATCAAAATTCAATCCGTGGAACTGGCGACTTTTCGTGAACGTTTCTTTGCTTACAACTATTCGATGATGATTAACAGTGGTCAGGCCGATTTTCCTGATGCTGATTCGATTCTCGCTTTCCAAACAGATCCGAAGGGATTCAGTAAATCTTATTGGACACATTATACAAATAATACAGTTACCAAACTGCTATATGCAGGCGAACAGACAGCAGACGGTCCGAAACGTGCGAAAATTTACGCACAAATGCAGCAGATTCTCGCAAATGAAGTGCCGTATATCCCGCTCTATTATCCGGATATTGTGATTGGTCACCGCTCAAGTGTTAAAGGGCTTGTCGTTCTCCCGAATGGGAGTGTTCGTTTTGAAGATGCATATGTTAAATAAAAGACGCATCTTTCGTAAGGGAATATTGTCAAACAGGGCTGCCGGTCATACGGCAGCCACTGTTTCTATAAGCATATTATCAGCATTGTTGAAAGCCATGGCTACCGTTGCCTGTATCATTGTTGCCGTTTTCTTTATTATACGGATTGTGCCGGGTGACCCAGTAAAGATGATTCTTGGTGAACACGCCTCGCCAAGTGAGATCATTCAAATGCGCCACAGCTTAGGTTTGGACCTTCCCCTAGGGCAGCAATTTGTTCGTTTTTTGCATCATTTGTTTATGTATGGGGACACAGGGACTTCGATTATCTACAATGTATCGACTCGAACGTTGATTGCCGAGCGTACGCCGGTCACCCTTTTACTGATCGTGATGGCAATTGCGATCACCATTGTTGTTGCCGTGCTTCTTGCAATGATCGCAGCCACCCATAAGGACGGGCTTGTTGATCATCTGATACGCATATTCCCAACAATTACGCTTGGCATGCCTGTGTTCTGGGTGGGCCTATTGCTGATTTTAGTTTTCGGCGTTTGGTTGCATTGGTTTCCTGTTGGGGGGACAAGCGGTGGTTTGTTTGGTACGCTATACAGCCTAACCCTTCCCGCTATTACAGTAGCCTTCTCACAGATTCCGTCACTTGTTCGCTCACTTAGGGCGCAACTTTTGGATGTCTTGGGATCAGATTTTGTTGTGACATTAAAAGCCGCAGGCATCCCTAATCGGGTGATCCTGTTCCGTCATGTACTCCGTAATGCATCGATTCCAACACTGATGCTGCTCGGCGTCAATGTCTCTTATTTGATTGGTGGCACATTGGTTATTGAACAAGTGTTTGGTTTGAAGGGCATTGGCAGCCTGCTGTTCTCAGCTATCTCGAGCAGGGATTTTCCGGTAATTCAGGGCATCGCCCTTTACTGCGCAGTGGCGGTGGTTCTGATCAACCTTTTCATTGAAATCCTATCCGGTTATCTGGATCCTCGGCTGAAGGGGGACGATTAGAACGTGAACGGATCCATTTTTAAAAAGCGTAGAATTTCACCGACGCTTCTTGGAGGAGGCATCATGCTGCTTCTCCTAGTTAGTTTGGCTGTCTTTGCTCCGCTAATCAGTCGCTATCAACCAGCCGCACAGAATTTAGCAGATATTCTGCGGCCGTCGTCTGCAAATCATTGGCTTGGGACCGATCAGCTCGGGCGCGATTTGTTTACACGGTTGATCTACGCTGCGCGGACAGATCTCAGAATTATGATCCTGGCTGAAATACTCCCTTTTTGCACCGGCATTTTTCTTGGCATGCTTGCCGGTTACTACGGAAAATGGATTGATGCACTTGTGACCCTTATGACGAATACGCTCATTGCCTTCCCATTCTACCTGATTGTGATCGTCGTCGCCTTTGCAAGTGGTGCGGGTGAGCGCGGGATCTATATTACATTCGCATTAGTTGGATGGATTGTATTTGCACGTGTCGTGAAGGGATTGAGTGCGTCACTACGGAAACAGGAATGGGTGGCCTCAGCAAAGGTGCTGGGTCTGCCGGATAGTCGAATCTTGCTGTTCCATATTTTGCCGAATGTTTTACCGCAGGCGATTGTGGTTCTGATGACAGATATGGTTGGCCTCCTTGTTGCGATTGTGACGCTGGGCTACCTCGGAATCGGAATCGCGCCTCCGACACCGGATTGGGGAACGATGATTTCAGAAGGGCAGACATTTATCTATAGCAAGTGGTGGCTTTCGACGATACCTGGGTTTGCGGTTGTCTATACAGGTATTGCGTTGTCCTTGATTGGGGACGGCCTAGCGGATCTTTGGAGAAGGAAATGATGTCTATGTCGACAATCTTAGAAATCAATCAATTGTCGCTCGCAACAACAAATAAAAAGCAACTGGTCACGGATGTCAGCCTCGCTGTTGGAAAAGGGAAAACGATCGGTATTGTCGGCGAATCCGGGTCAGGAAAGTCATTGACCCTTCGCGCCATCATTCAACTGCTGCCGCCGACAATTATCAAAGTTGGCGGCACGATCCGGTGCGAAAGCAGCTGCGCCATGATCTTTCAAGATCCGGTAAGCGCACTGGATCCGCTATGTCCGGTTGTCCGTCAGGTTGCAGAGGTTGTCTCTTACAGACAGCATCTCAGCCGAAAGACATCAAGGACAAAGGCTCTTGAACTGTTAGCACTCCTGGGGTTGCCCGAGGATTTGAAGAGAAATGATCGCTATCCGCACCAGCTCTCCGGTGGTCAGCGTCAACGCGTTCTTATCGCTATCGCGCTTGCGTGCAGACCAGGCATCCTTCTTTGCGATGAGCCGACGACTGCGCTTGATGTAACGGTACAGAAGCAGATTCTTGAGTTGCTTGCTAAATTGCAGCGTGAACTCAATTTTGCACTTGTATTCGTAACCCATAATTTGGCCATTGCTTCTGCGCTGTGTACAAAGCTTTATGTGATGAAAGAAGGACGCATCGTTGAGCAAGGGAGGACACAGGACATTTTAGCCAATCCGCAGCATGCCTACACCAAGATGCTGATCGATTCTGTGCTGCACTTACCAGATTTGAAAGGAGTGATTGCGGGTGAGTGACGCGTTGCAGATTAAAAATATAACTGTTAACTATGGAGGATTCATTGCGCTCAACCAGGTGAATCTTCAAATCGATGCGCACACGACACTCGGGTTGGTTGGCGAATCAGGATCGGGGAAATCAACACTGGCAAAGGTGGTTGCCGGATTAGTTACCCCGGATGAGGGGGAGGTGCGGTTCAGCGAACAAGTCCTTCGCAAGAGACGCACGCGAATGCAGCATAAAGCGATACAGATGGTGTTTCAAAATCCTGACGCTTCCCTCAATCCGAAGCACACAGTCCGACAGATTCTGTCGGAAGGTTTGCTGTTCCACCATATTGTGCCTCGCTCGCAGTTGATGGATCGTTGCAGAGAATTACTCGCTCTTGTGCATCTTGATGAGGACGCATTAGTTCGGTATCCGTACGCGTTCTCGGGTGGTCAGCGCCAGCGTATTGCCATTGCGCGCGCTATTAGTGTAGAACCCAATCTTCTTATTGCGGACGAACCAACGAGCGCGCTTGATGTTTCCGTTCAGTTAAGTGTTCTGGAGTTACTGCATCGTTTGAAAGAAAAGCTCAATCTGACAATGCTATTCATTTCACATGATATGGGTGTGATCAACGCCGTTTGCGATACAGTTGCTGTGATGCGCCAAGGAAGAATTATTGAGGTCAGTCCCAAAGAACAATTTTTCTTACATCCGAAGGCAGACTATAGTTATCAGCTTTTATCTGCCGTTCCTAGAATGCCTATATTTAATAGATAAAGCAGGTGATCGCTAAGATGGGCCAATTGATCCCTTTAACACCAGCGGAACTTGACGAATTGTCCGATCAATTTGCGTGGGCGTTGTCCACTCGGGAAACGCCTGTTATTGTGCCCGGAGAGGCTATTCTTGGGATTGAAGCCATTGCAGCCGGAGTCGCTGCCCGTGGACGTACCATTTTAAATATCGTGACCGGTCCGTACGGTGAGCAATTTGGCGATTGGCTCTCGCGGGGTGGCTCCCATGTTGTAGAATTGCGAACGCCTTATGATGACGTTGTTGCTGTCGCCGCGGTGGCAGAAGCGATTGAACGCCATCATCCGTGCGCTGTGGCTTTTGTGCAGGGTGAAGCAGTTACGGGAGGATCCAACCCGACCCAAGCGCTTCTGGACCTTGCTCGGCAAAACAATCTGATTACCATCGTCGATGCCGTTTCGGCTATTGGTGCGGAGCCGGTATTGATGGATGAGTGGGCGATGGATTTCGTCGCCGTTGGTGCGCAAAAAGCACTTTCCGGCTCAAATGGCATCAGCGCTGTCGGCATATCCGCACGTGGTTGGGAATTCTTGTCACGTAATGCCTCTGCGCCACGTCATTCAGCGTTATCGTTGCTCGATTTAAAGCGTGCGTCAGGAGAAGCGGAACCCGTCCCCGCCAATATACCGGTTTTGGAAGCAAGAGCTGTCATTAAAGCATTTCATCAAATTCAAACAGAAGGCATAGCATCGGTGAATCACCGGCATCAACTGGCCGCTGCATCAACGCTAGCAGGAATAAAAAGTCTCGGTCTTAAAGCCTGGCAACGACAGGAAAGTGCCTGTTCACCACTCGTGACCACCGTGCGGCTCCGGCAGGGCGAACCGATCATCAGACAGTCTAGAGGCATTCTAGCTCCTGGCGATGGAGAGCTATATGGTAAATTGCTGCGAGTCAATCATTTTGGTTCACAGGCGAGTCTGAAGAGCGTGGAAAAAGCGATCGGCACACTTGCGGGCTTACTGAATGCGGCTCAACCTGAAGTTGCAATTCATGCGGTAAGAAAGGTATGGTTGGCATCCAATGACTCATGATCAGACATATCATCACATTTATATTGCAGGAATTAAAGATAAACTATTTGATATTAAAGTCAGCAATGGCCGTTTCACCTCTGTTGCGGAATCGTCAGATATTGAGACGTGTCATGATTGCGAGAGCAAATGGATTGCTCCGGGCTTTGTTGATCTTCATCTTCATCTCGCATGGACAGACTTTGATAGCGCCGATCAGGCAAAAAGGGCACCGCAAGAGATTGAGCAGATGCAGGCACAGGCGTTTGAAGCAACTTTGCGAACCGGTGTGACTACGGTGCGGGATGCTGGCGGCCTTCTGCCTGACGCGGCTGCCCGGCTTGCACAAAAGTATGACATGCCTCTGTCTGTCACTTCCTGCGGTGCCATGCTCGGAGCTGGCGACGCGAAGGGCAGCCGGCATCTTCAGCAGAGCATCGATGGAATCAGTCATAGCGGAGCAAAATGGATAAAGATCTTTGCAACCGGCGGCCTTGGATCACCGGCTGAGAAGGTGCTTGATCCGCTTTTTTCAAAAGAAGAATTTGTAACAGCGGTGCGCGCTGCACATGCGCATCATATGAAAGTCATGGTTCATACATGGGGCGGTGCAACTTTAGATTGGGTGATAGAAGCGGGTGCCGATACAGTTGAGCACGGTGTTTTTATGACGGCTGATCAGGCTGCTTTGCTGGCGCAGCAACGTATTCCGCTGATCCCGACTACAGCCATTTACCGCATTGCAGCCGATCCCCATGGTGCGTTTGCTTTGCCAGAAATACTCTGCGAACGTGCAGCGCGTGCAGCGGACGCACATCAGATATCTGTGCTTGGCGCAAAACGCGCGGGCGTCCAAATTGGCTTTGGTACGGATTTTGCGACACCTGCGCTGCACGGTCTTAACTTAGATGAGTTAGATACATTGGTGGACTGTGGCTTGACACGCATGGAAGCTTGGCAAGCGGCAACGGTTGTTGGACGCCAGATTCTGACATCCGGTAAATCCGGAGAAGTCATTAGGACAGGTAGTCCTGCAGATGCCGTGCTCTATAATGCTGATCCACTTACAGCACCTAATGCTGAAGCGCTGCGCAACAGTATGTTGGCGGTCATCAAAGGGACAGAGCAGTTTCGTGCGGGTTTGGATCGTAAGGGACGGTAAAAGGCAACGTGTGATCATTTTCAATTCTTGACTTGCATTTTATCCTAAGCGGTGGTAGAATATTTCTTGTGCCGCAAAAAGGCGCCGCTTAGATAATATCGCGGGGTGGAGCAGTCTGGTAGCTCGTCGGGCTCATAACCCGAAGGTCGTAGGTTCAAATCCTGCCCCCGCAACCAATGGGTCCGTGGTGTAGTGGTTAACATGCCTGCCTGTCACGCAGGAGATCGGCGGTTCAAGTCCGCTCGGACCCGCCATTACATATGGCTCGATAGCTCAGTCGGTAGAGCAGAGGACTGAAAATCCTCGTGTCGGTGGTTCGATTCCGCCTCGAGCCATGTTTATCGAAAATGAGCGTCGTGGCGCTTTTAACTGACATAAAGAAAAGCCTCTGGATAATATCTGGAGGCTTTTCGTTTTAGACTTACGCGTTCACATCTGATTGTGACACGTTCGCCTGCTTTATGGTAAAATAGCAATGATTCGGGCAAAAGTGCCGTCACAGGGTGTGGCATGAATAATGTTGGCAGGTTTTCGGGTTGCATTTTTCTCAAGGCAGTTGATCATTGAGGACTTTCTGTAAAACGGATAGGATGGATGCTCCTGATCCTCGCTGTTGTCAGCTGGCAGGCTGCTTTGCACGAACCCTCTATGAAACCAAGTCTCTCCAAAATGCCCCTCCCTCATTTGTTTTATCCGGTAACCGATCAGTAAAAACGTGAAACAATCAACGAATGTTATAAATTGGAACAAGCAATGACTGCTTATTCTTGAGACTGGCGGGCGAAAAGCACGGCAGCCATTGACTTTTCACGATCAGCGAATTTTGATTCGAAACAATCTATTGTGGAGGAACGAAAATGGGAAATCGTATACTTGTAGTGGATGATGAACAACCGATTGCCGATATACTGCAATTTAATCTTGAAAAGGAAGGCTACGAAGTTACCTGTGCGTATGATGGTGAAGAAGCCTTAGAGAAAGTGGAAGAAATGAATCCGGATATGGTGTTGCTGGATGTCATGCTACCGGTTAAAGATGGCATGGAAGTCTGCCGGGAAATTCGAAAAACGCATAATATGCCGATTATTATGCTGACGGCGAAAGACTCAGAAATCGATAAGGTGCTGGGATTGGAAATGGGCGCGGATGACTATGTCACCAAGCCATTCAGCAATCGTGAATTGATTGCACGTGTCAAAGCCAATCTCAGGAGGCACAGGCAGGAAACATCTGAAGAAGAGCGGCCCAAGGAAAATAACATTGAAATCGGCGATTTGGTGATTAATCTTGATGCTTATATTGTTACCAAACGCGGCAAGATCATTGAATTAACACATCGTGAATTCGAATTGCTTCATTACTTGGCCGATCACATTGGTCAAGTGATGACCCGTGAAAATCTGCTTCAGACTGTCTGGGGCTATGATTACTTTGGCGACGTGCGGACCGTTGATGTGACCGTTCGCCGCTTACGGGAAAAAATCGAGGACAATCCAAGTCGGCCAATTTGGATCATAACCCGACGCGGTGTCGGTTACTATCTGAACATGCCTGAACAGGAGCCGTCGGAATGACGAAGGTCGGTTTTTTCAAATCGATTCAATTTAAAATTGTTTTAGTCTATACCCTGCTTATTTTGCTCGCGATGCAGCTGATCGGTGTTGTCTTTTCTGATCGACTGAAAACGATGCAGCTGAATAGTTTTGAAACGGCACTTGTTAATCAAAGTAAATTGATTGCCGTCAATATTGGCGAGGCGGTGCGGGAGACACGTGAAACGAACGTAGATGACGCGACTGTTACCGGACAGGTGCGTAACCAAATTTCTGAAATTAGTGACAGTAGTGTGAAAGAGATTGAAGTGGTCGATGAGAATAATGTTATCTTGGCAGCTTCCGGGGATAAGCGTACGGAGATTCAGGGGAAGCGTAATACCAATGAATTGATTACGCAGAACTTAAGTTCAAACGTCGCGAGTAAGTACCGAAAAACGGATGGCAGCAGCGGTGAGCGTGTGGATATTGTCATCGTTCCGATTAAGGTAGGCGGACAGCGGTTCGGCATTTTGTACGTGGAGAAGAGTCTAGAAGGTGTGTATAGTCAACTAACGACTATCAACTCGATTCTAGCAACGGCGACTATTTTTGCGCTACTCGTGACAGGCATTCTCGGTTTTTTCCTGGCGCGCACGGTAACCAAGCCTTTGGTTCAGATGCAGCGTCAAGTACTCGCGGTCTCTCAAGGAAATTTCTCACGCAAAGTCGAAATGATTGAGAAAGATGAAATTGGCCAGTTGGCCAACGCATTCAACAATATGACCAATAAATTGCGAGAAGCGACGGCGACTACCGAGTCTGAACGACGAAAATTGAAGTCGGTGCTGACGTTTATGACGGATGGTGTCCTTGCTACTGATCGAAAGGGCAATGTCATTCTGATGAATAATCGTGCCGAAGAGCTGCTCGATGTTTATCGTCATGATATCACAGGTAATTCGGTGCTCGATTTATTAAAAATAAGAAAAGAATACAGGATACGTGATCTTTACGAGATGCCGGAATCCATAGTTTTGGATTTCAGCACGAACCAGGAAACCGTGCTGCTACGCGCGAACTTCTCTGTCGTTAAGAAAGAAAACGGGTTAGAGAATGGTTTAATTTGTGTCATTCATGATGTAACGGACCAAGAAAAGGTGGACAGTGAGCGACGGGAATTTGTTGCGAATGTGTCGCATGAACTTCGAACGCCTCTAACGACGATGAAAAGCTATCTTGAAGCTTTGCAGGACGGTGCGGTTGACGACGCGGCGTTGGCCAAGAAATTCCTTGGTGTGACTCAAAGAGAAACAGAACGAATGATTCGGTTGGTCAATGATTTGCTGCAATTGTCACGTTTGGATTCGAAAGAAGTAAAAATTACTTTGCAGCGGACCGATTATATTAAATTCTGTGAGAATATTATCGACCGTTTCGAAATGACGAAGCGTCAGAACATCCAGTTTATCCGCAAATTTCCGCGGGGGCGTTTTTATGTCTTGATTGATCGTGACAAACTGACACAGGTCATTGATAATATCATTTCTAATGCGATTAAGTATTCGCCGGAAGGCGGCATAATTACCTTTCAGGTTTTCATGAAAAAAAATCGAATTCGTACGATGATTAGTGACCAAGGTGTGGGAATTCCGAAAGAAAACTTGTCTAAAGTCTTTGATCGATTTTATCGTGTGGATCGGGCACGCTCCAGAAAGCTTGGCGGAACCGGCCTCGGTTTGGCTATTGCCAAGGAAATGATAGAGGCGCAAGGCGGCGAAATCTGGGCGGAAAGTGAATGGAATCAAGGTACGGCGATTCATTTTATTCTGCCGCTGGATCAGGGAAAAGGAGGCGCTGGCAGGAATGACGCGAGAAGTATTTAAGACGCTGCTGCTTGGCCTGCTCGTACTCTCCAGTGTCGCAATGACGTGGAATATCTTGTTCTATCGATCAGATTTTGAAAATTACAAGAGCCCTTCAGGCTCAGCGAAATCAGTGGCTATTTCTGAGAACGGGTCGCGTTCGGCTTCAAGTGTCGTGGCGCCGACCCTCTTTCTGCAGCATTCAGCAGGCGGCGTATTGGGGGAGACAAGGACAAGCCAAGTGCAAGGCGCGTATGCGTTAATCCAGCGAGCCTCGTTCAGTGATCTTGTACCGGTTGCCTATCGCCTGCAGGTTCCGGCACGGAAAAATGATTTATCTTATGAAGTGATTTTTCCCGCACCATTAATGCACGACACGCTCAAAAAAATATTTGGTTTTAATGAAAAGAACACGGCGATTCCTCAGAATGTACTGATTGATCGAATCGAATTCTACACGGCTGAAAAGGGCGGCTTAATCGCCTTATTTTCTTCCCAGGATGGACGAAATCAATTCTTTGCAACGGCCAATCGGATCGATTTGAGCGTATTGAAGCATCTGTTTGCGCGAACCAGCAGCACGTCCTATGAAAGGGAACATTTGAGCGGGAAAATCGCTTATGTACCGGCAAAGAAGACCGAATTGCCAACCGTGATGTTTTATTATAATCTAAAAAAATTAGATGCTTTTGTTCCGATACTATTTAATGATCCAGAGGAAAATATCTTTCATAATCGGGGAAAGTTGATGTATACCGATGGGCAGAGTCAGCTGGAACAGACCGGGAACGTGCTTCAGTATGTGAACGTCAACCCTGGAATTTCGGATAATAATCAACAACTTACGGATCCCATTTTTCACAGCTATGATCTGTTAAATAATTTCAAGGAGTGGACCGATGATTACGGTTACGCGGGTCTTGAATTATCGAAAAATCGTAAATCGGAGACTGTGACTTTTCGCATGCGTATCGGTGATTATCTTGCTTTTAATACAGACTACTACCCCAATCCGTTCTTGACACAGATTGAACTGACATGGAAAAATGGACAATTAAGTAGTTTTAATCGTACGTTGCTTGACTTGAATCCAATTGATCAGCCGGGTAGCGTCTCTTTAGATTCTGGTAAATCTATTTTGCAGAAGCTCAAAGCAGCCGCTGTTCCGGTCAGCCGCATTCAGGACTTAACCATTGGCTATCAGTTAGCTGCCCCTAAAGGAAATAACAATTATTCGCTTGAAGCAACGCCCGATTGGTTTTATAAATTGGACAACCGCTGGTATTCCGCGACTGATGCTATCATTCAGAAAGGAATGCTGGGGAAGGAGAGGCGTTCATCGTGAACTGGAGCAAGACAAAATCCATTTTTATCATCTGTTTTTTGCTGCTCGACGCCTTTCTTATCTTTGAGCTTTATATGCGTCAGCATAATGAAGAGGTGCAAACGATTGACGGTCCAAATTCCGGCATTCACAATAGCTTCCGAATGGACACCCAGGTCTCGGCAACGCCGCCAAGTGGGGTGACTTTCTTAAGAGGATCTCGCATTGATTTTAACAAACAAAAGAATTTTCTTTCGCTGCTTGCTAGCTCAGCCCGTCCTGTCAGTCAAAAAATCCGACTGAGTAGCAATGGCATGCAGTTAGACAGCACACTGAAGCAGCCCATCAACAGTAGCAGTCTTGAGGGTGCCGATCTGCAGAAAAACATCTTGGGTATCATCTATCAAGGGCAAAATTATACGTATTGGCAAACGGATCATAAATCAGGAACGGTTGACTTTGTTCAGCTCTATAATGGTCATCCTGTTTTTGTCAGCCGTAGAAGCAATATCCCGATGCTTCAGTTCTTGATCAAAGACGGAAATATTATCAGCTATCAGCAAAGTTTTTTTCGCTTCAAACAGGTGAACCATGTCGATATTATCAGTAGCGAACGCGCGCTAACGAATCTAGCGGAAAATACAAATATTATGGAATTCTATCGGCCGACAGTGAAGACAGTTGAATTAGTGTATATTAATCTGGTCGGCGATTCCGGATCGGATCCGCTGATATTCATGCCGGCTTGGCATATTGTTGTACATGTCAATGGCCACACAGAAGAATATTTCGTTAACGCGATGTCCGGAAATATTCAACAGCTGAATTGAGAGAGAACCAATGGGGAGAGAGAATAAATGACCATGCAAATGAGCGTTTTAGCGAGCGGCAGTACGGGGAACTCGCTCTATATTGAGAATGGTGAACGGCATCTGCTCATTGATTGCGGATTAAGCGGAAAGAAAATGGTGGAATTGTTGGCACAAATCAACCGCAAGGCGGAAGATATTGATGCCATTCTTGTTACCCATGAGCATAGTGATCATGTAAAGGGACTCGGTGTATTTGCGCGGCGTTTCCACACACCTGTTTATGCCAATACAAAGACGTGGCAAGCCATGTCAGCATCTATTGGCGAGATACCCAATGACCAAAAGTTTGAATTTCAAGCCAATACAATTAAAGATTTTGGTTCCTTGTCGATTGAATCCTTTTCTGTCTCTCATGATGCAGCAGATCCGATGTTCTATATGATTCACGAGGACGACAAAAAGATTACGTTGTTGACGGATCTCGGCTATGTGTCGGAACATATTAAGGGTATGATATCTGATTCAGATGCCTATATTATGGAGGCAAACCATGATACGGAAATGCTGATGATGGGCCGTTATCCTTGGAGTGTGAAACAACGAATTCTTGGCGATACCGGTCATATTTCTAATGATGAATCAGCTAGGGCACTCACAGAGGTTATTGGCAACAAGACCCGGAGAATTTACTTAGCGCATTTAAGCCGCGACAACAATATGAAAGAGCTCGCTCGATTGAGCGTGGGGCAGAAGCTTGAGAGCATCGGCTTACGTTTAGATCATGATCTGTCGTTGGTTGATACCGATCCAGAACAGGCCACTTGTTTGACAGCCATCTGAGTCAAAGCCCAGTGCTTTCGGAACAATTACATAACTGTCAAAAATTTTGCGGTGCTTATCGAATTAGTCACATAGTTTTTAATAATGGGTCTGTTCGTGGTAAATTAAGGATAATAAGGGAATTCGGGTGACGGCTTATGTTCCAATCGCCATGATTGAAACGCAGGACAAAGCGAGACCATCTTTTCTCATACGCAACTATCGCTTGTCGGCATAAGCGTTTCATCGATTGCGATGTCGCACTTTTCAATTCTAATAGAGGAGGAACAGTCTATGGGTTTTTACGACGATAACCAGCAACAGGATAATTCGCCGGAATCGGGTCAGCTGAGCCGAAGCAGCCGACGCTCAAGTCGTGGCGGGTGGTTCTTCGCAGGTTTTATCGGCGCGATTGTGGGGATTGTCTGCTTCTTGATTTTCGCTCCTATTTTATCCAGTCTTGGCATTTTGCCTTACTCCGTAACGACAGGCTCGCAAACCGTCAACAATTTTGGAAGTGCTGGAACCGTCAATCGTTCAGTTAACGTGAAGGTGACTTCATCCGTAACGGACGCTGTGGCGAAAGTTTCTCCAGCAGTTGTTGCTGTCATTAATTTGCAGAAGGCGAACTTCTTCGATAATAAATACACAGAGTCAGGAATCGGATCGGGAATTATTTATAAACGCGCCGGACCCTATGCCTATGTGGTGACCAATAATCATGTCGTTGCCGGGGCGGGAAAAGTTGAAGTGCGCTTGAATGACAAGACGAAGCTGGAGGCAACCGTGCTTGGTAAAGATTCACTTTACGATTTGGCGGTGCTTCGCATTTCCTCTTCAGACGTCCAAACGATTGCCGAGTTTGGCAATTCTTCGATTTTAAAGCGCGGGGAACCAGCTATTGCGATCGGCAACCCACTTGGTTTCTCCGGATCCGTTACAGAGGGCATCATCAGTTCGACGAATCGGACGATCCCGGTACAGACAAGCAATGCATCTATTGAGGCGCAAGTCCTGCAGACGGACGCGGCAATTAACCCAGGTAATAGTGGCGGCGCGCTTTGCAATATTGATGGACAGGTCGTTGGCATCAACTCTTCAAAAATTGCCTCAACGGGTTCCGGATCCCAAAACGATCAGGTTGAAGGTATTGGCTTTGCGATACCGATTAATGTGGCGAAACCGGTCATTGCGGAATTGGAGAAGAAAGGCAAGATTGTTCGTCCATTACTGGGCGTTAGTATTGTCGATTTGTCCATGGTACCGTCCAATGAAGTGAAACAATTGCAACTGCCGAGCAGTATTAAGACCGGCCTTGTTGTTACCGATGTACAGGCGGGCAGTCCTGCTGCACAGGCCGGATTACAGGCTGGCGATGTGATCACGAGCATCAATGGACAGAAAATTAGCAGTTATATATCCTTCTCAACCTATATGTATACAACGCTCCACGCAGGTCAGAAGGTTAAGGTTGACTATTACAGGACGGGCAACCTGCATCATACAAAATTGACACTTGGAAGCAAAACATTCTCATAAAGATATCGTTTTCTAAGGGCGCATCTGATAATTCTTCGGGTGTGCCCTTTTCGTCTATGATTTTACACGACAAAATGGAGCGCAGGCGCTAGAAAATGACTTGGCTATGCCAAGTTTTTCTGACACATATTGCTGCGCAATTTGTGCATAAAGAGCAGTAATTATCCACAAGTTATCCACTTTTGGTGATTAATTGTGAATAAGTGCAATGCTTTTTTGGGGAATATGCTAAAATAAAGAGAAGAAAAGCGCTTGTTACTCGTATCCAGAAAGTAAAAAAGCGGTTAGAAAGCAAATGAAAGCGCATAGTTGTGACTTTCTTGGAAACTGGGTGACTTGAATGATAGCAGTTATTGAATTAAGCGTTCGCCGCCTGTTACCAGGAAATAGAAGGTTATCCACACGCGTATAAGAACTGTCTTTTTATTGGCCGATATATAGTGGCAAACGTATGTATCTATACATAATGTGGACAACAATTGTGGATATGTGTATAAGTTCTGTGTATAACTCTCTGGATAAGAAGGGATAAACTGTGAATATCACATTATTAACTGTGGGAAAATTAAAGGAAAAGTATTTTAAACAAGGTATTGAAGAATATCTCAAACGGTTGCAACCTTATGCGGCCGTTTCCATTATTGAAGTAGCCGATGAAAAGGCACCGGAAAATCTATCCACAGCCGAGATTGAGCAAATAAAGGATGCCGAAGGGGAACGACTACTTAAGAAGCTCCCGGATAGTACATACGCCATTGCTCTCTCTATACCGGGTAAGCAGCTGACTTCAGAAGAACTGGCTGGAAAGATTGAAACGTTGACTACTTACGGCCAAAGTCATCTTGCGTTCATTATCGGTGGCTCCAATGGCCTCAGCAATGCCGTGCTTCGCCGCGCGGATTTTCAGCTTTCTTTCTCAAAATTCACCTTTCCCCATCAACTAATGCGCCTAATTCTTGTCGAACAAATCTACCGAGCTTTTAAAATCATCAAACGAGAACCTTATCACAAGTAAGTCGTTCTTTTTATGGCTTTGCTAAAATCTGCTGTTGTTTTAATCGTTTATTGCCCTGTGTTTGCTTGCTGCGGGCGCACCGTGAGCCTCTTAGATCGAACCCTCGTTTTTTAACCGGTTACTTCCAATAACTGATAATCTACCTCTTTAGAACTTCCCGATGATGGTATCAATTAATTTCTTAGGGGGGACGCTACCTTTTTTTAGATAAAAAAGTATAAGGATTATTGCACAAAAATGCAGCGCGGCGCCCGCGGCAAGCGAGCAGCCGAAGCGCAATTGTTAAAAAAGGACTTGGCAATGCCAAGTTTTTCATTAATTTCTGTAAATTGATTATCACGGTCCATTTCCTAGGGCTATAGGTTGTTCAGAATTTGTTCATATAGCTGTAGTAATATGGGATAAATGAACTATTTAAGAAAAATGAAAACTTACAAAATGCTTAAAATAATCATTTTTCTAATATATTTTGAAGATGTAAAAGAGGTGAGCTTAAAATGACGGCGGAGGGCCCGATGCTGATTCCTGAACTTTTGCACTTATTCAAGATTAATCTAGCGTTTTTGAATCACTCGAATTTAACTTATTATGTGGTGATTATGCGTGAAGAGGATCGTCAATCCAATGCTGAAAAATCATTTTTTACGCATATGCATGCGCTTTTTTGTTTACCCGTAACCCATTCGGTGACTCTTTTTATTTTTCTAAACTTGACGCAAAAAAATTTACAGGACATTCATCGCTTCAACTCCGATCAATCAAGCGTAAGGATCACTGTATTTGATGACAGGACTAAAGATCTTGAAAATAAATTGATTCAAATAATCAATGAGTACGATCCCGAAATCTTTTATGAATCAAGCAGAATCAATAGTTTGGTAGCTGCCGGGTCAAACATAGAGCCATTACATTTTTCAGTGGTCGACGATGATCAGATTGTACGGTCTTTCCTTAAAGAATTTATTGAACGGCAGGATTGGAACTATCCGTCAGATGTTGAAACTTTTAGAGAAGGACAATCTTTTTTTGAGAGTAAACGTCTTGAAAAAGCTGGGAAGCACGTTGTTCTTCTGGAGAGTATACTTCCTCGCATAACTGGCCTTGAAATTGTTAAGCAAATCAGGAAAAATTATTCCGATGATACAGTCTCGATAATGATGTTTTCAGGTAGAAAAAGAGAAGATGATGCACTAAGCGCATTTAAATTCGGTGTAAATGACTTTATGGAGAAACCGATTAGGATCCATGAACTGGCTCTAAGAATTATGAACATGACGAAAAGGATGAGAGAACTTGTTTCCTCTTTCAATTAAGATCGTTGCCTGTGCGGTGATCACTTTGATTATTATACTGTCGTTTCTATTTATAATTCTCGTATTTCATAAAATTTATGAGAACAGCAGTCAGGCCAGGGTGGAACAACTAAAAAGAAAGATACAACCTTTGGTCTTTCAGAATTTATTTTGGGGTCAAGATCAATCACTGGAATGTTATTCAAAAAAAAGGCTGTTTGGTGATTCGATACTGGAACTACTTAAAGAAATTAACAATCAATTTGATTTAAGTTCGTTAAACATCACGCAATCAAAGATGTTCGAAGGATACATTGTTCCAGTTATAAAAAAGAGATTAAGGGTACAAAGCTGGAGTAAGCGAATGAATATCTTATATCTGATTGAAAATCTTAGACTCACATCTTCATGGATTGATTTATGGCAAATCTACCACGGAAAATATACCTCCAAGCAGGAACAATATATCATCTTAAGAATAACTTCGCAGGCAAACGACCTGCGAGTCATTAGCCATTTAATGAAAAATCCACCTTATCATTCTGTCTATTTTTATAAACAAGTTATCTCAAAAATGGATGGGCAACTATTTAAATATCTGGTTGATCAATTCGATGACTGTTCACAAGAACTGAGGATCTCTATTCTATCTGTAGTTGGGGAGAAGCGTGAACTACAATACCTTCCATTTATTGAGAATCATTTGTCCAATCAGAGTAGTGACATTCGGATCCATGCCCTTAAGACAATACGTGACTATGCGTATATCAGCAAGTATGAAAAGCTTCTGCCTTTTGCTAAGTCAGATTTTTGGCTTGAACAGATGATCTTTTGCCAGATTGCAAAGAATCTGCGAAAGCCTGAGTATCTTCCGGCACTGAAAAATCTTCTGATTAGTAGAAACTGGTGGGTTCGCTACTATTCGGGCGAGGCAATCGCCCATACACCGGGAGGAATTGACTTGTTAAGACAAATAGTCCTTGGAAGCAAGGATAAATTTGCCCAAGATATGGCGGACCAATGGATCCAAAGGACGGAACTTGGCATATGACCGATGCACTCAACCAATTTATACCAACCATTATCGATACGGTAGGCCTGCTCATTCTTATTTATATGTTGTTCGTTGTCTGTTTTTATTTCATTATATTTATTGTTTCGGCTTTTGAGTTGAAAAAGCTTCAGGAACTGGATGACGTTGACCCTTATGGAGAACTGATACGGTCCTATGATACCAAACCCATCTCTATCCTTGTCCCGGCACATAATGAAGCAATCGGGATAACAGAAAGTATTAATTCCTTGCTAAGCCTTATTTATCCTGAATATGAAATTATTGTGATCAACGATGCTTCAACAGACGATACCTTAAGCGTAATGATTGAACAGTTTCAGATGGAAAAGGTTCCGTTCGTGATCAGAAAAACCCTAAACAGTGCGCCAATCCGTGCCGTTTACAAGTCTAAGTCATCGCCCAATGTGCTCATGATTGATAAAGATCATGGCGGAAAGGCGGATGCCTTGAACGCTGGGATTAATTTGTCCAAGTACCCGTATTTCTGCACCATTGATGGTGATTCTATTCTTGAACGAAATGCGCTTTTAAAAGTCATGAAACCGATTATTGATTCAGACGAATCAGTCATCGCTGTCGGGGGATCAGTACGAATTGCAAACGGTTGTTCAATCACTGCGGGCGAGGTGATGAAAATCAGACTTGATCGAAACCCAATTGTCATTATGCAAGTGATTGAGTATTTACGCGCTTTTTTGATAGGGAGAATAGGTTTAAGTAAATACAACATTCTAATGATTGTATCCGGAGCATTTGGTGTTTTTAATAAAAGCTGGGTCATTAAAGCGAAGGGTTACAACACAACAACTGTCGGAGAAGACATGGAACTTGTCGTTCACCTTCATGAGCTTATTAAGGATGAAAAGCTAAAAAAGCAAGTTAAATATATACCTGATCCAGTTTGTTGGACGGAAGCCCCTTCGAGCATAAGAATGCTGTGGCGTCAACGTGCGCGCTGGAATAGAGGACTTCTCGAAGTGCTTTGGATGCATAAGAAAATGCTTCTCAATCCGAAATATAAGAGTGTCGGGCTCATTTCATTGCCCTATTTTTTCTTTATTGAATTACTCGGAACATTTGTTGAATTTATTGGCTACTTAATTTTGATTTTCGGATCATTATTCTCTCTGATCTCAATGAACATGGCGTTGCTTTTATTTTGTTTCAGCTTGCTCTTGGGATCTCTTTTATCCATGTGTGGCGTGCTCCTTGAAGAGTGGAGTTTAAAGAAATACCCTAGAGTTACTGATTTAATTATTTTATTCTTCCTTGCGGTTACTGAAACATTCTGGTATAGACCTCTGATCACATTTTTCCGCTTCACAGGAATTTTGCAGATTTTCTCTAAGGGGAACAAGTGGAAGAGTATGGAGCGAAAGGGCATTTCATCAAAAAGTAAATTAAATAGGTGAGAACTATGAAAAAATGGCTCTTAATTATTATACTGTTCTTGATTCCTATCATACCCGTCGTTATTTGGTATTTCAAACCGGCTACGCCACTAAACGTAGTCATCTTGGATAAGACTGTACCGACCGTTAATTACCGTGAACATCAGTCAATCACTTGGTTATTGAATTATTTAAAAATTGTCCGGACGAATAACAAAGAATACTCAGTATTAAATTATATGGGCTATCATCCCGAGAAAAAAAGCGGTTCGAAGATCGTACCGCTTGAAAATGAGAAACAAAAAGCTGATCTAATCTATCTCGCTGATACGTATGGAGTATACCATCATCAAGAAGAACGCTACCAGAAGCCGATATATGGGGGCACCACTTCCAAAGAAGTATCATGGATCGATCAGCAAATTAAAAAGAACCATTCAACCGTCATTGCTGAATATAATACATTAGAAAGCCCTACCTCAGCAAAAACCCGTGCAGATATGGAAGGATTGTTTGGGATTCATTGGACCGGATGGATTGGCCGATATTTTCCTAATCTCCAGGCTACAAACAATCCTGATCTGCCGTCTTGGGTGCCAAGGGATTACAAAAATGAGTATGGGAAAAACTGGGCATTCAAGGGATCAGGGTTTGTCCTCTCAAAAGAGAATGGTGATATTCTTGTATTACAGCAAAATAAGCACGTAAAAGGTCAAGGTATTCATGTTTCTTTTACTGCTGAGGGCAGAAATATTTTTCATTTGAAACAGTCGCCTAATTATAATTATTGGTTCGATATTCTTAATACAAACGGCGCAGAAAAACTGGCAACATATCAATGGCAATTAACATCCAGCGGGAAAGATCTTTTACTTAAAAATGAAATTCCACTTTCATTTCCGGCAATTACAATGCAAACGGATAATCAAAGCAGACAGTATTATTTTGCCGGTGACTATGCCGATTCTGGCCAGGCTCTGTCGCTTCATCAGTATGAGGGAATCCCAACGATGCGCCGCTGGTTTGCCTCAGGGAGCAGAGGAAATACAGACGCTTTCTTTTGGAAGACTTACGTTCCATTAATGACCACAATTTTGAAAAACAAACAGTTAGAAAGTACATCATCACATGCGCAAACAGGACAAACACGGCCTTACTACGCAAAAGTTAATCAACGATCTTTTTCCGTCCTCCAAAATGGTAAGTGGAAAAAGATGCAGATTAAGGGTGTCAATATAGGGATCAGTAAACCCGGAAAGTTTCCCGGAGAAACAGCCATAACGCAAGACGAATATTACCGCTGGCTGACTGAAATTCGAAAGATGCATGCAAATACAATTCGCGTTTATACGTTAAATCCACCCGGCTTTTATCAGGCACTTTATCAATACAATAAAAAGCATTCCAAAAACCCAATCTACCTGTTTCAAGGTGTCTGGGTTAATGAACCCGAAATGATTAAAGCAAACGATGCCTATAACAGAAGTGTATCGTCAGCATTTCAGCATGCGATCAAACAGCAAATTGACGTGATTCACGGGAATGCAAATGTACGATATGTGCCGGGGAATGCCAGTGGTATTTATTCGGCTGATATTTCCCAATATGTCATTGGCTGGATTATCGGAATTGAGTGGGACCCTGATATGGTGGTGCACACAAATGCATTGCATAAAAACGATCCACAATATAGAGGAGATTTTATTTATACAAAAGGGGCAAGTCCCTTTGAATCATGGCTGGCAGGGATGATGAATACAACCGTTAAATACGAGCAATCTCGCTACCATGTGATACGCCCGCTCAGTTTTACAAACTGGGTAACCACCGATCTGCTAAAACATCCTGGCGACCCTCTTCCAAAAGAAGATGAAGTTAGTGTGAATCCAGATCACATTTATCTCAAAAAAAATATGCCAGCAGGAGAATTTGCATCCTATCACATCTATCCGTATTATCCGGATTCTCTCAATCTGGAGAAAAAATATCTAAATTTCAAAAATAGTCGAGGTAAAAAAGACAATTATGCCGGTTATCTTAAGGAATTGGATAACGCGCAGCATCTGCCTATCTTGGTCGCTGAATTCGGTGTGCCAAGCTCGAGAGGAAAAACACATAATAATCCATTTGGTATGAACCAGGGTCAATTGTCAGAAGAACAACAAGGGAAGATTGATGCCTCGCTTTATCAGGATATAAAGGCTGAACATCTGCTCGGCGGATTAATTTTTTCCTGGCAGGATGAGTGGTTCAAACGCACCTGGAACACGATGGATTACGACGATCCGAACCGTCGTCCATTTTGGTCAAACGCACAAACTAGTGAACAGCAATTCGGAATGCTAAGCTTTGACCGACTGAAAATAAAAGTTGATGGTCTAGATTCTGATTGGAAGCATTCTCCGTTCCTTTACCGACAGAAATCGCAAAAAAACTCGGGTCCTCAGCTTGTTAATATGCAAGTTGATCATGATGAACGTTATCTGTATCTAAAGTTTAAGGTAAACGGTCTAGAAAAAGTTTCCGCCAGAAATAGGAACAATCCGCTGCTCATTTATTTTGATACACGAAAAAATGCCGGAAATCAAAAAATGGGTAATGTACACTATTCGGGCGGCAGTGAATTTGTACTCTATCTAGATAATAAAAATAATTCCCGAATCCTTGTCGATAGCTACTATGACATGTTTTATTATCAGTACACCCATTTAAATCTGCTGAAAAAACAGCCCTATGGAGGGAAAGATAATACAGGTATTTTTAATCCGGAGAAGCTCGTTCTAAACAAAGTCGACCCAAAGTCAGCTAATAATCCGCTGACATATGAGACTGGGAAATTAACATTTGGAAACGGTAATCCAGACAGTAAAAATTACAATTCCCTGTCAGATTACTTTATGAATCGCTCGAATGGGATCATTGAGATACGGATACCCTGGCTGATGCTTAATTTCAGAGATCCAAGTCAACTGGAAATTATGGGAGATATGTGGCAAACGGGATTAACAAAGGGCGAAAAAATTAAGGGTATTAAGATTGGCGCGATGCTTCTCAATAAGCCATTAAAGAACGAAAATCCGTTAAATTTAAAGGCTTCATCAGTGATTAACAGTTTTCCAAAATTATCAAAGAATAGACTAAGCGTCAAACAAACACAAATATACAGTTGGAAGCCATGGAACACGCCACAATACAGTGAACGCCTGAAGAAATCTTATTATATTATGAAAAAGGAGTTTGAGACGCCCTAAATATTTGTTTGCTTTTAGGCTTGGCACGGGGGACCATACTATAAGTAAATGAGTTTTTTTATCCCAGAAAGTGAGAAACATTTTAATCTACATTGGTAAAAAGGAGGTGGGAGAATGAAGAAGGATAATCGGCCAATAATGTCATTTAATAGTGATTCATATATGGTATCACCATTGAGAATTGCTACTGTTCTCTGGTCAATAGCTATATATATCGGTTCTTTGATGCTCCAACATATTTTTGATAAGTCTATGATCGGTATTCTTTTTTTTACCTTACTTCTTGTGGTGCCCTTAAATTGTTTTTTGTTTTGGTTCTCGTTTTTATTTACAAAAAAATGGGTGTGGTTATACTTTATACTTCATGGCGGACTCGTTTTCACTTCTGCACTTTTGATCCCGAATGGTTCTCCTGTTCTATTAATTGGTCTGATTCCGATATTAGTCGCTCAGAGTATGACGGTCTTTCAAAAGAAAAGAAAAGCTTTGGTCATTTTTTGTATCTTTTATTCTCTCTACTGCATCGTTATTAGCGCAAACTATGGACTGCAAAGATTACCAATGTTTATTTTGATCTTCTTATTAATTTTAGTCATTGTTAGCTTCTATTCCATAATTTATAGCAGGCAAGTTGACGCAAGAATGCGAATGGAATATTACGTGCGTGAATTAGAGGCTGCACAGCTGAAAGTTGAAGAATTGACTTTAGCTAATGAACGACACCGTATCGCCAGGGATTTACATGATACATTAGCACAGGGTCTCGCGGGCCTGATCATGCAGTTAGAAGCGGTTGATGCGCATCTGCAGAAAGAAAATTATATGCGTGCCGAAGAAATTATTAAACAGTCAATGATTAGGGCAAGGGAAACGTTGAGCAATGCCAGATTGGCAATTGATAATTTAAGAGCAGAGGTGATTGAAAAAGTCAGCTTTGAACAGGCTGCGCTAAAAAAGATAAAAGAATTTACTAATCTAACTTCTATTCAGACCAATTATAAAATTGATCCTTTGCCGAAGTTGTCTCCTCTTAAATTGGAACATATGTTATATATATTTAGTGAATGCTTGACAAATGTGGCTAAACATGCGAATGCGCAGAAAGTAAAAATCGTGATAAAAGTTCAAGACAAGAAAATAATGATGCTCATTGAAGATGATGGAGTCGGGTTTAAGATGAGAGCGAGCGGCAACAATGAAGGAAAATATGGATTGTTGGGGTTAAGAGAAAGAACACGATTGGTTGATGGTAAAATAGATGTAAATAGTGTAATTGGAAAGGGAACCAAAATTGAAATTTCTGTACCCATTTGATATGGAGTTGGTAATTTGAAATATAAGGTATTAATTGTAGATGACCATCTAGTTGTTCGCGAGGGTCTGAAGTTAATTTTAGAAACCAATGATCTTTTTCAAGTCATAGGCGAATCAGAGAATGGTAAGGTGGCCCTATCTTTTTTAGAAAAACAAAAACCAGATGTCATTTTAATGGATCTTGTTATGCCAGTTATGAACGGACTGGAGACCATGAAGGCGATAAATGAAAAAGGCCTTTCAATTCCCATTGTTATTTTGACGACCTATAACGAAGATGAGCTTATGCTTAAAGGGTTAGAATTAGGTGCTAAAGGCTATTTATTAAAAGATACTGGGCGTGAGGATCTTTTCAATTCCATTATCTCTGCAGTCCATGGTGATACATTACTTAAGCCGGAAATTATGGCTAAATTATTGTACTCAAAAGAAAGAAAATCAAATATTGAGATTAAAACATTTAATCTGACGAAAAAAGAATTGCTCATTTTAACAGCAGCAGCCAAGGGAGCTCAAAATCGAAAGATTGCCAGTGACATGGGCATTGCAGAACGAACCGTTAAGGCCTATCTTACGAATATTTTTAACAAGCTTGGCGTGAGCACAAGAACAGAAGCAGTTGCAGTTGCTCTTGAACATAATCTCATTCATCTCTAAGAAAAGACAGAATGAATATGCCCTTTCGTACATTAGGAAGTTGCCCCGATGTACGATTTTTTTTTTACTTAGCTATTATAAAATGAAAACTACCAATTGTAGAAAGATGAGCTGATGAGCTTATGAGAGGAGATTTTGATGGCAAAATATTTATATAGGCTAGGAAAATGGGCAGCAGATAATAGAAAGAAAGTGCTCTTGGGTGCATGTGGGGTATTAGTGGTTCTTGTTGTCCTTGCTTTAAGTATGGGACCATCCTTTAGTGATAAGATGACCATACCGGGTACGGAATCCCAAAAAGCATCGAAGCTTTTGACAAAGGCATTTCCTTCAACAAAAAATGCAAAAGCGCAAGTACAAGTACTATTTAAGGCACCAAAACATAAAACACTGGAGTCTAAAAAAGAGCGAAAAATCATTTCAGAAACTATAAATGACATTAAAAAGGACAAGGCCGTATCCTCGGTTGCTTCTCCTGTAGTACTTCAAAACTATAGTAAAAATAAAAGAATTGGTTACGCGCTTGTTACGTACAAATCTACAGCAAAAAAAGTTAGTGAAATATCCAAAAAGAAAATTTTAAATGTAGTAAAAAAAGCAAGAAAAGCAGGGATTCAAACCGAATTAGCCGGTGATGTTTCTTTTTCAAGTATCGAAGTGGGCGGAGTAACAGAAGGAATTGGTGTTTTGGTTGCTTACTTGGTTCTTGCAGTAACCTTTACATCCTTTTTAGCAGCAGGTATGCCTATTCTCACCGCTTTAATCGGACTTGGCATCGGATTGATGGGCATTATCACTGCAACCAATTACATGGATATTGCCTCATACGCTCTTTCTCTATCGGCAATGCTCGGATTAGCCGTCGCGATCGATTATGCTTTATTCATAATCACCCGTTTTAGGAGAGAGTTAGGGAATGGGTACTCAATTAAGGAATCTGTAGGGATAGCCATTGGAACAGCGGGAAATGCTGTTGTCTTTGCAGGGATGACGGTAGTTGTTGCACTATTAGGATTGTCTGTTGCAAAGATTCCCTTTTTAACCATGATGGGTCTATCGGCGGCATTCAGTGTCTTCATCGCAATATTGGTTGCTATCCTTGTTGTTCCTGCATTATTGGGATTAATTGGAGGGAAAATTGGTCCATCACGACAGAATCGGTTATTAAAAAGATTGAGCCGTGTGAATAAAAAGGCGGATTCATCGGGTTGGGGTAATTTTGTCACGACTCATCCACTCCTGGTCACCATTCTATCAGTGGCCATACTGATCAGTATGAGTACTCCTGTTTTTCATATGAATCTTGGGCTTCCTGATAATGGAATGAAGTCAAAAGTTACAATGGATCGAAGAGCTTACGATTTACAAACTGAAGCATACGGCAAAGGCGTTCATGCACCATTAGTCATTTTAGCGCAAACAAGTACGAAGACAAAGAACGCTCAAGAAGCGATGAATGCTACAGTTAAAGAGCTTCGTTCCTTGGCTAATGTCAAAAGTGTGACGCCGGCTGCCCCAAGTTCATTGCATCGTGTATCTATGATTTCACTGATACCAAAAACAGGACCGAATGATCCCAAAACAAGTGCGCTTGTTCATGCAATTAGGAAAAAATCAATGAGCTTACAAAAAAGTCAGCATGTGAAATTGTATGTAACGGGTGCAACTGCGGTTAATCTTGATATCTCACAAAAGTTAAGCGATGCATTGCCGGGATTTTGTCTCTTAATTGCAGGCTTTGCGTTTATATTATTGGTCGTTGTCTTTCGGTCGATTCTTATTCCATTAAAAGCGGTACTTGGCTTTATTCTCTCTCTCGCTGCAACATTAGGATTTTTGGTTTTTGCCATTCAGGATGGCCATCTCATCAGCATGTTCGGTTTTCCTACGAGCGGACCGATCTTAAGCTTTTTACCAGTTATAGTGGTTGGTATACTGTTTGGTTTAGCAATGGATTATGAAGTCTTTCTCGTTAGTCGAATGCGTGAAGGATTCATCCACTCAGGAGATACAAAAAAATCGGTTCTAATTGGAATGAGAGAAAGTGGTAGTGTGGTCACAGCAGCAGGCTTAATCATGGTGGCGGTATTCGCAGGATTTATGATGACTTCAGAACCGATCATCAAATCCATGGGTCTGTCTCTAACTGTGGGTGTTTTGTTTGATGCCTTCATCGTTCGTATGACCATGGTCCCTGCGGTTATCACTTTAATGGGAAAATCTGCTTGGTATTTGCCTAAATGGCTGGATAAGCTTTTGCCGGATATAGATATTGAGGGGAAATCAATTTTAGAAGAGGAACAAAAGAGAAAAAAGATTAGTTAATAGGGCGCTTCGTCAGTTTCTGTGGGGTTCACACCTGCCTGTCGCTCAATGGTCTAAAAACCATATAAAGGTTAAATTTGGCAAGCCTAAGGGCAAACGGATGCCCTGTTTCACTCGTAAATTCCTTCTTTTGGTAACGATGACCAAAGGTGACAGGGATTTACGAGTTTTTTTTGTGTTTCTCGTTTCACTGAAGGGTTCAGACATGGCTTAAGTACTTTGAAAAATACATTCATTTGATTCTCTAAAGAAAAGGCAAAAGCTCTCATGATACAGAACCCTTGCCTTATACTTATTTAAAAGATGTGACGAAAAGCAGGTGAATCTTAATCTGAAGCGCTCAAGGTGTCTCTGTCTGGTCTTCATTTACGGTCTGACTTAATTGGCCATCAACAATGGTGAATACCTTATCACAATACTTTGTTAAACGGTGATCATGTGTCACCATAATCGCAGCCTTGTTTTTTTCTTTGACCTCTAGTGACAGAATAGACATGACTTCAAAGGCTCGATTTGAATCAAGAGAAGCTGTAGGTTCATCGGCTAACAGGAGGCTGGGCTTGGTGTAGAGTGCTTTAGCAATTGCTACTCTTTGCTTTTCTCCTCCTGAAAGATCAGCAGGATATTTCTTTACTAAATCTTCAATGCCCAACTGTTTGAGTAGGTTCTCTGTCTCATTTGGCTTCATATTTCCCTTTTTAACTTTATCAAGCAGACGAAACTGATTCTCGACTGTTAAATAAGGGATGAGATTAGAAGCTTGTAGAATAAACCCAACTTCACGAAGACGGATTCTTGATCTTTTTCGCTCATTCAGTTTTGTTACATCCTGATCATTAATCAATACGGAGCCTTCGGTTGGTTTCTGTAGTCCACCCGCGATCGTCAGAAAAGTGCTTTTTCCAGATCCTGAAGGGCCAATGACTGCAATCAATTCACCGCTTTCTGCAATAAAATGGGTGGGCTTCAATGCGTTCACTTGTGTATGCCCGCTACCGTAAATCTTTGAGGCATTCTGAATCTGTAAGATACTCATTGGATTAGCCTCCTATCGCTTGAACAGGATCAATTTTCACAATCGTTTGAACAGAGAACAAACTACCAAGCGTTGCTACAAGGATAAAGATTAATCCGTAGACCAAGAGCGCTGGAAGGTTTAGTTGAATGGGTACAGCTGCGGGTAAGAATAAGCCTGTGATTGTCGTCAATACAAATCCGACAACAACGCCAAAAAGTGCGAGCAGGAATGTTTGCGCCATAACTGACCGGATTAGAAATCCTGAAGAAATACCCTGAGCCTTCATCACGCCAAATATACTGACTTTCTGAATAGTTAGCACATAGAGAAAGATACCGATCGTCACGGAAACAATCACAAATAAAAAGTAAATCATGAAATCTAAGCTTATCTTTTGAGGGGTATATCCGGGCATATTCTCAATAAACGTTTCAATCGGTGTGAGTTTAAGTTTAGAATTGACTTTTAAGTGAGCAAAGTTAGGATCTCGGAGGACAACACCGTTAATCAAGCCTTTTCCACTGGCATTTGCCTTACCGTATTTTATTTTTTGAACAGTTGATTGTGTTGTATAAAGTACTGAAGCAGCATTAAATTTTGCATTTTTAGTAAAGCCAACAATAATCAGTTTCTGATTTGAAGATGAAATGTTTAATTGATCCCCTATTTTTAATCCGTCTGCTTTCAATGAATCATCCGCAACAACTTCATTGTTTGTAGTAAAGGCGCGGCCCTCAGATATTTTGGGCATCAGAAATTGATCCTTTTGAATGCCTGTAATTGCCACGCTTTCCTTAATTTTGGTACCACTTTTTCTTGCAACAAGAAGAATCTGGGCGATTTGAGCCTTATCTTTTGCTGAGATATTTTGGGCAGCTTGGATGGTCATGCTGGATTGTGGCAAATTAATATTGGATTCATCGGATAAAACAATTGCATCTGCTCCCCATTGATCAACCGCTTCTCGGTTTAATTCAGCTAATCCGTTGGCTAGACCTGATAAAAGAAAGACAAGATAAGACATTAAAGTTAGAACGCCGATAATGAGTAAAAAACGCAATTTGGCACTTTTCATTTCATTCCAGGCTAAAAACATACCAGTCCCTCCTCGCTTTAAGCACATTTGGTTTAACTTATCAGCTGATAAGTGAAATGGGATAAAAAAAGTACTTTGTCAATAACTCAAAATACATACTTATTTTAGCAGGCCATGAAGTAAAAAATCAATTGTTGTGTTCAGCCTGTTGGCGAGAGCGGGTTCTTGTGCACTTATTGGGTGTTTGGAGGTTAGTGGAACAATAGATGAAAGGCAAAAGCGTGCAGCTGCATCAATGTTTAGATGCTCTCTGATTAGGCCATGCTTGGCCCATTCTTTAAATAATTCTTTAAAGGGCATTAAATAGGTTTGCTGCCAAAGTTCGTAAAGGATGTATTGATTTTTGGAATCGAATTCTGTAAAAATATCTTCGATCATCATCATTACATTTGTCGGATGTTTTTCAATTAAGATAAGAAACATTTTATTTAAAATCATTTGTGGCGATTGACGCAGACTGTTGTCGTCTAGTCTTGAGAACTCTTGTCTAATATCAGTGGTCATCTGATGGATCACTGCTAAGTAAATACTTTCTTTGTCGCGAAAGTGATGGTATAACGCAGGTTGTGTTAAGCCACATTCTTTTGCAATTCTACGAGTGGACACGCCATTGTATCCCTGTTTCATAAATAGCTTGTTTGCGGTCTGAATAATTTTTTGTTGTGTGTGTTTATACGCTTCTGCTCGAGTCAACTTTTTCTCCATCTTTATTTCTCCATTATGATCGTCATTCTAAACATAGTTACATCTATTATTCATAATGATACAACGTCTAATCTTTTAAAGATATCCATCAAACGGAAAAAAGTGAGTGCACAACATGCTAAGTGAGGTTTTATCCCTGCTCGGCGATATAAAATAAGTACGGATCAATTTATCAATTCCAGAGAAAAAAATAACCTTAATGCGATCGGATGGTGTATCATGAAGCTATTGTTCGCTTAGAGGTGTCATTTGATGTGGGATCTAACGAAAGGCAGTCCGATCAAGAAGATTATTATGTTTACGATTCCACTGCTTATCGGCAATTTGTTTCAGCAACTTTATAATGTCGCCGATACGCTGATTGTCGGCCGTACAATTAGTGTCCATGCTTTAGCTGCTGTTGGTGCTACGGATAGTTTATTTGCTTTAATTATTGGATTCGCACAGGGAATGACTGCCGGACTCACGATTCTTACGGCACAGTATTATGGATCACGTGATGTAAAGAGTGTGAAACAGAGTTTTGCAACGAATATTATTATTAGTGTCGTTGTTTCTGTGCTGTTAACCGTATTGGGTGTGCTTTTCGCTCGCCCTATTTTAGAGTTGATGGAAACGCCTCGGGATATTATTAATGATGCCCAGCAATTTATTGTCTATTGTTTTTGGGGAATCACAGCCACGGTTCTTTATAATCTCTTCAATAATACTTTGCGCGCCTTAGGAAACAGCCGCACGCCTTTATTTTTTTTGGCTTTGGCCTGTGTGGTCAATATTGTTTTGGATTTTATTTTCATCGTGACTTTTCATATGGGTGTAGCCGGAGCGGGACTTGCATCGGTTGTTGCGCAAGGATTTTCCGGGATTCTATGCCTTATCTATATCAAGCGATACATTCCCTTACTCGTTTTATCCAGAGAGGACTTTTCATATAATAGGCATAAAGTGAAGCGTCATCTGCAGCTAGGACTGCCAATGGGGTTTCAAACCTCCGTGATATCAATCGGTGCCGTGATCGTCCAAATTATGTTGAATACTCTGGGCTCTGATGCGGTCGCTGCTTATACGGCGGCGGGACGGATTGATTTTCTTGCCACCCAGTTAACGCTCTCCTTTGGCATGACAATGGCAACGTTTGCTGCGCAGAATCTAGGGGCTGGACAATTTGAACGTATTCGCACCGGTGTGAAACAAACCGTGCTTTTCTCAGGCACATTAAGTGTAGTGATGGGGGCGCTGATCATAACGTTCGGTGTTCCCTTATGCCATCTGTTTTTGGGTGATCAACAACCGGCCGTTACACAAATGGCACAGACTTATTTCTACTACAACAGCAGCGTATACGTCTTGCTTGCCCTTTTATTTATTATACGATACACCTTGCAAGGATTAGGTTATAGCTTGGCTCCGACACTTGCCGGTATTATGGAACTACTCATGCGATTATTTGCCGGAATGATCTTAATCAGACAATTGGGTTTTGCAGGTGCAAGCATGGCGAATCCGTTGGCGTGGCTTGGTGCATTGCTCGTACTCATTTATCCGTATTTCAGCACCACGAGGCGACTCAAACAATCAGCTTTGAGCCATGCGGGTGATACGCGTGTCGCTATGGTTTCAAATTCACGCTAGACGCTGTTTGCTTGGTAGGCAGGCATACGCTATAAAAAAACCTGACCAAACTTTGAGCAGGCTGATAGAAAGCACTTGATTGTTTACATTCTTTGGCTTCCAACGCCTCTGTCGTTTGATACTTACCCAGCTGTTCTTTTGAAGCCCAAAATCGGGCCATCGGAGCAATAAAAAAATCGTCCGAGCAAAAAGCACGGACGATTTCATGTATCAATTATTTTTTTTAGAAGCCATTTATCAAAAATTCGAGAAGTTACGTCATTATTTAACGAGTCGATCCCAGATGACCACCTGACCGTTCGTCAATGATTTCTGGACGTCAATGATCCGCTGGTTGCGGCTGCCGCGAAATTGCAAGGTCAAATCTTTCTGAGCCAATTCAAAACGACCATCGACCAATATATTGATTTTTGCCAAGAGTTCCCTTTTGTCTTTGGAATCTCGCTGCAGTTCTTCCCATGTATAACCCGTCCATGCCCAAATATCTTTGGCGGGACCAAAGGTTTTTCGGATCCGGTTCACCAGTGAAAGGCAAACACCCGTATTCAAAAAAGGTTCTCCGCCGAGAAGCGTTAGTCCCTGAACAAAGGGCTGGCCCAGGTCTCTGATAATTTGATCTTCCAATTCTTGCGTGTAGGACTGCCCATATCGGAAATTCTGAGCGGCTTTGTTGTAACAGCCGGGGCAATTGAACGGACAGCCGCTAACATATAAGCTGCACCGCACGCCTTCACCATCCACAAAATTGAATGGCTTATAGCTAGCGATATAGCGCTGGCTTAACTTTTCAGCCAGCCAAGTATTCGGACTTGGATCGCGTGGCCGTTGTGTTTTTTCTTCACCCTTAACCATCATAAATCCTCCTGTTTATTGCCGGGCGATCGTGTTATGGTCATTACCACATGTTAAATGTTTGACGCGAGACGCGATTTCAACGTGACGGCCGTGGATCATCGGCCGTTGCTGCGGATTCCCTAGATAGCCGCATGTGCGTTTGACAACATCACAAGATTGCGGATCGGTGTTGCCGCATTCCGGACATTCAAAACCGCGTTCGGTCGGTGTAAATTCTCCTTTGAATCCGCATTTGAAGCATTGATCGATCGGTGTGTTGGTCCCTAGATAACCGATGCGGTCGTACGCATAGTCCCATACGGCTTCAAGAGCCTTAGGATTTTGCTTGAGATTTGGATATTCGCAGTAGTGAATGAAACCACCGGAGCAGTATGGCGGAAAGTCTTTCTCAAAGTCAAGCTTCTCAAAGGGTGTCGGCGCTTTGCGGACGTCGTAGTGAAAGCTGTTTGTATAATATTCCTTGTCGGTTATATCCTTCACCTTGCCAAATTTCTCCGTATCACGTCGGCAGAACGTGTCGGTTAGGCTTTCGCTTGGGGTGCTGTATACACTAAAATGGTAATCGTATTCCTTTTCCCAGTCCTGGCAGTGTTCCCAAAGTGTTTTGACGACGCGAATCGCGAAATCCTTTGCTTCTTTGTTTGTTTCCCATGCATTGCCATAAAAGACAGTGCCGACTTCGTAAAGGCCAATGTAGCCGAGCGAAACCGTCGCGCGCGAATGATTGAACAACGTATCAACGGAGTCCGTCCGTTTCAATCGCTTGCCGAAGGCGCCGTATTGGTAAAGGATCGGCGCGTTCTCCGGACTCGCCTGTTTGGCGCGCTCTACCTTAAAAACGAGCGCTTCTTTACAGATTTGTAAGCGTTCTTCGAATATTTTCCAAAACTTATCTTTGTCTCCTCGTGACTCCATAGCGATCCGCGGTAAATTGATGGTGACCACACCGAGATTCATACGTCCGGAATTGACTTCCTTACCATTTTCATCTTTCCAACCTTGCAGGAAGGAGCGGCATCCCATCGGTGCTTTAAAGCTTCCGGTAAGCTCAATCAGCTTGTCATACATCAAGACATCCGGATACATTCGTTTGGTGGCACATTCGATGGCGAGCTGCTTGATATCGTAATTCGGTTCTTCGGGATTCAAATTCAGTCCACGCTTTAAGGTGAACACTAATTTAGGAAAAATCGCGGTGCGGTGTTCTTTTCCCAGTCCTTCGATGCGGATGCGCAGAATCGCTTTTTGGATGGCGCGTTCGATCCAATCGGCGCCAAGACCGAATCCTAAAGTCGTAAAAGGCGTCTGTCCCTGGGAAGAGTATAAAGTATTGATCTCATATTCTAAGGCCTGCATGGCATCGTAAATATCTTTCTTCGTTTTTTTACGCGCAAAGGCTTCCTGCCGTTCGGTCCCTTCAACCCATTCCTTGGCGTCCGCCAAATGCTTCTGATAATTTTTTTCTGCAAACGGAGCGAGCAGCTCGTCCACGCGGTCAGCCGAACAGCCGCCGTATTGACTGGATGCCACGTTGGCAATGATTTGTGCCATTTGCGCTGTTGCCGTTTGGATCGAATGCGGTGGTTCAACATCAGCATTGCCGATTTTAAAACCATGATTGAGCATCTCGTTAAAATCGATCAAGCAGCAGTTAGTCATCGGACTATATGGTTGGTAATCTAAATCATGCCAATGGATTTCACCTTTTAAATGCGCGTTGGCCACTTTCGGCGGCAGCATTTTTAGTCCAATCGCTTTGGCAACGGTGCCGGCGGTTAAGTCGCGTTGAGTATTAAAAACCTGACTATCTTTGTTTGCATTTTCGTTTACAATCGTTTTATCTTTATGTAGTAGTTTTCGAATAGTAAAATTGATGTCAGTCGCCTGATTACGTGAAAAATCACGTTGCGTCCGATAATTGATGTACTCTCGGGCGATATCATATTGATGATGCGTTAACAGCGTTTGTTCAACAATATTTTGAATCTCGTAAATTTTAATATTCTCGTGAAACCGTGATCCGATTTCAGCAATGACGTCATCCGTCATGTCTTGGATTAATTGATGCGTCAGTGGATCGAGTTCTCCAAGAGCGTGTCGTGCAGCCTTTTGCAGAGCAGTTGTGATCTTCTCGATGTTGAAATCGATAATACGGCCATCTCGTTTCAACACCTTGATGGCCAATTGATTTGGCGTAGACCTTTTTTGTGTCTCGAGCATGATAAGCATCCCCCTTGAATCGTTACTCACCTATCATAGGATATTGATAGGCAAGTTTCAATTCCATATCTTGAGCGTTTATGCGAATATATCATTAATTAAATACTATATATTGAAATATTTGTGTCTAGAATAGGGAGAATTTGATTTGTGACAAGCGTGTGACGAATGCAAGCACGAGTATCGCATTGACCCAATCGTCATTCTGGATGTAAAGCTATCTTTTTGCCTGATTCGATAAATAGAGTAGGTTTTGTCACCCTCAAGTAGTTTCTTGCTTTTGTAACAGCTTTAATTAGTTTATAATAATGAGACAAAAGAAAGTTGTAGCGTGCGTGTGGTATTGCCTTTTTTTGAAAGGGCTATCATTATTTGCTCGCGCTTTGCCGCTACGGATTGAATCGAAGATGTGGCTTCTTTTTGCAAAGTTATGTTTAATTTGAATGTTGTTTTTTTTCGACTAAAAAAGCCTGTGTGAGACACCTACGGGAACAATGTGCCGGACTGGCCTCCCAGATTTCAGCTTGTCTGAGCAGGCTCTCGGGTAGCGCCCGGGGGCAAGCGAATACAGGGCATTAAACAATTAAAGACAACAGCAGATTTTAACAAAGCCTTTTGCAAACTATATGGGATGAGGAAGGTTGGCATGAGCAGGATGCAGGCAAATTCAGACGTTATCTTAATTGGTGCCGGTATTATGAGTGCGACCTTAGGATCGCTGTTGAAAGAGCTGGCGCCTGAATGGAACATCAAAGTGTTTGAGAAGCTGTCAGGCCCAGGAGAAGAAAGTTCGAATGAATGGAATAACGCCGGCACGGGTCATTCCGCGTTGTGTGAGCTAAATTACACAAAAGAAAAATCCGACGGATCGATAGATATCAGTAAAGCGATCGCGATTAATGAGCAATTTCAGCTTTCCCGGCAGTTTTGGTCCTATCTTGTCAACAGCGGACTGATTTCGAATCCCCAGAATTTTATTCGGCCGATCCCACACATGAGCTTCGTCGAAGGGGAAAAGAATACCGCCTTTTTGAAGAAGAGATTCAAAGCACTGTCAGCGAATCCGTTGTTTCAAGGTATGGAGTTTTCGGATAAACCGGAAAAACTGCGGGAATGGGTGCCACTGATTATGGACGGACGCTCGGCGAATGAACCGCTAGCCGCAACGAAAATCAACGCAGGTACGGATGTCAACTTCGGCGCGTTGACGCGCCTGTTATTCGACCATTTAAAGCGTGAGAACGTTTCAGTGAACTATAAGCAGCGTGTGAAGGCTATCAAAAGGACAAGCAGTGGGGCGTGGCAGGTGACCGTTCAGAACCTTGAAAACGGCAAAAACGAAAACCACCTGGCGAAATTCGTTTTTATTGGCGGCGGTGGCGGCAGTCTGCCTTTGTTGCAGAAAACCGGAATTCCAGAGTCGAAACACATCGGCGGGTTCCCAGTTAGTGGTTTGTTCATGGTTTGCAAGAATCCGGAAGTCATTGCCCGTCATCACGCGAAGGTCTATGGAAAAGCAAAGATTGGTGCGCCGCCGATGTCTGTGCCGCATCTAGATACCCGCTATATTGATGGTCAGAAGGCTTTGCTGTTCGGACCTTTTGCTGGTTTCTCACCCAAATTTCTAAAAGCCGGTTCCAATTTCGATTTATTCAGTTCCGTTAAACCGAATAATGTGTTGACGATGCTGTCAGCTGGGATAAAGGAGCGGGCATTGACGAAATATTTGGTTCAGCAAGTGATGCTGTCCAACGAGAAACGAATGGAAGCATTGCGAGAATTTATTCCCAACGCGAGAACTAAGGATTGGGAAATCGTCGTTGCCGGTCAGCGTGTTCAAGTGATTAAAGATACGACAGCTCACGGCAAAGGAACCCTTCAATTCGGCACGGAAGTTGTCACAGCGTCTGATGGCTCAGTCGCTGCCCTGCTTGGCGCTTCTCCGGGCGCTTCGACAGCAGTTTACGTGATGCTCGACGTTTTGCGACGCTGCTTCCCGCAGCAAATCGAAGCCTGGCAGCCAAAAATCAAAGCAATGATTCCTTCCTATGGTGTGTCTCTGGCAGAGAATCCAGCGCTTTTTGATAAAATCCATCGCGCAACGACGCGAACATTAGGGCTTCGTTAAAAATATCTTTGAATGCAGCTTCTAATCGAATGAAAGAATCCCTCGTCGAAGGCATCTTGACGAGGGATTTTGATAATATTAAAGGAAATACCATTCAGAGCAATGTCTATCAACTTATATAAGAATTTAATTTTTTTCAAGGCTCTGTTAAATTTTAATGTTGATTTTCTCGAAAAAAGCAATGATTGAGACGCCTTTGGGAACAGCGTGCAGCGAGATCCCGCAGATTATTGCCTGTTCGAGGAGGCTCATGGGTAGCGCCCGCGGCAAGCGAACACATGGCAATAAACGATAAAACAACAGTCAGTTTTAACAAAGTCTTTTCAAAAAATAGATACCGATTTGAATTAGGATCTCATGGGCGATTTCAGATGGCGATTTTTGATCGGTGTCGACGATGATATCAGCCGATTGCTGATAATAAGTCTTGCGTTTCTGATAAAGCTCAATAAACTGATCGTTGTCCATGGATTGAAGCAGTGGCCGCGAGGCATCGTTCTTCAGTCGATTGACGATGACTTCAGGAGAAGTCTGAAGAAAGATAACGGGGCTACCGGATGATGCCAACAACTTACGATTGACTGAACGTACGGGTGTACCCCCGCCAGTTGACAGGACACCTTCTTGCCGTATAGCGGCAGAGAGTGCTTCGGATTCAAGGTCGCGAAAAAAAGTTTCACCATGATCGGTAAAAATTTGTTTAATGGATTGGCCCGAATGTGCCTCGATCCATGCGTCAAGATCAAGATGGGGCTGATGCAGATACTCAGCCAACTGTTTGCCGACGGTTGTTTTTCCGCTTCCCATGAAGCCGATTAATAGGATAGTTGCCATGAATTAATCACCTCGTACTACAGATAGCCCGCGCCGCTGCAGTTCTTTTTTCGCTTGCGATAGGTCACGCTGATTGGCAAACGATAATTGCAGGATGCCGTCGATTTCCTCGCGAATTTCTAAAATATGAATATTAACCAAATTGATTTCAGCTTCTTGAAGAATACGCGTCACTAAAGCAACGGCACCGATCTGATCGGGAATATTGACGAACAGATCAAAGAAATTAGCTGCGGGATCGTTTGGCAGCGCCTGAATATGGTCTCTTGTGATTTTTGCATGATGAAAGTAGCGACGGATGGAGTCTTGATCATGCACGCGCAGTGCTTCCTTGATTTGCAAGAGACGCTCAGTAAATCGATCAATTCTATCAATTAGTAACTCACGATTGCTCAAAAGAATATCCGTCCACATCTCTGGATCAGATGAGGCGATTCGTGTGATGCTTTTGAAGCCGCCTGCGGCAAGCTTCAATGACAGCGGCGATTGGCTGAACGTGTCTTGAGACATATTGACCAAGCCTGCGGCAAGGATATGAGGTAAGTGGCTGATTTGAGCCGTGATCTGATCATGATCGGTGGCTGAAAGAATCAGCCACTTAACATGCAGGCCGGCGAGCAGGGCTTGCAAAGTTTCGATTGCTTGCTGATGTTGCGTGTGACCCGCAATGCCGGGAATCAAAAAATAATAGGCGCTTTGAAACAAATTGGCTCGTGCTGCTGTGACCGTTGATTTATGCGACCCAGCCATGGGATGACCACCAATAAAACAAATGCCCCTGTGATTGAATGATTCCGCCTTATCCATGATCTGTTTCTTCGTACTGCCGACATCTGTGATGATCACGCCGGGTTTTAACTGGATGTTTGCCAGTTGATCCATATGCGCAAGGATGACTGCGACCGGCGCGGCGAGCAGAATGATGTCCGCTGCAGAAGCAATGTCCGGGAGTTGGGCACAGCCGTCATCAATAATCCCCTTTTCTTTCGCGTAGCGCAGCGATCGTTCATCGATATCCACGCCAATGATGCGGTAATTCGGCCACTGTTCCCGAATCGCTAAAGCGATTGATCCGCCGATTAACCCTAGTCCGTCGATAACGATGGTTTTCATCATCGAGCAAACCCTCCTGTTAATTGATCCAGATCAGCAAAGAAATCAGGGTATGAAATCCGAATCGCAGCGTCATTTGCTAGGCTAAGATCGCCCGCGACGGATAAGGCAGCAACCGCCAGCATCATCCCGATGCGATGATCACCATGCGAGTCGACGCAGCTTGTTCCTTGAGGAACGATCGGAGTCCTTCCTTTAATAATCATACCATCAGGCAGCTCGGTGATCACCGCCCCGAGCTTGCGCAATTCTTCGGTAACAACAGCGATCCGATCCGTCTCTTTGACGCGCAGCTCTTCAGCGCCAGTGATGGTCGTCGTCCCTTCAGCTTGTGTCGCCATCAAGGCGAGCAGCGGCAGCTCGTCAATGATATCAGGAATGTCGGAGCTAGTGATCTGAACTGAATGAAGCGCAGAGCTTCGAACGATCACATCACCGGCGAATTCTCCATGCATCGTTTGATTCTCAATAGCGATCGTCGCACCCATACGCTGCAAAACCCTGAGAAAGCCAGTTCGTGTCGGGTTTAAGCCAACATGTTTCAATACGATTTCACTGCCCGGTTGGAGGACGGCGGCCGCGATAAAAAACGCGGCGGAGGACATATCGCCTGGGACCGTTACCCGCTGGCCTGATAATTGAGGGTGTCCCTTGACTTGAAGAATCAGTCCATTCTTCTGAATTTCGCCACCAAAAGCGTTGAGCATGATTTCTGTATGGTCTCGTGTTTGCTGTTTCTCGATGATAGTCGACCAACCATCAGCCTGAAGCGCAGCAAGAATTAAAGCGCTCTTCACTTGCGCGCTGGCAACGGGCAAGTGGTAGTTGACCGGACGAAGCGTTGGGCAGCCGTCTACCGTGATTGGTAGCCGGCCTTCTGTGGTGGAAAATCCGGCCCCCAATTGGCTGAGCGGTGTGGTCACCCGTTTCATCGGCCGTCTGCTCAGGGACTGATCGCCGAATAACTTGGTGGGAAAAGGCTGACCACTTAATAAACCGATCATCAATCGAGTCGTTGTTCCGGAGTTGCCCATATTCAATGGCTGACGCGGCTGGCTCAGCCCCTTTAACCCGACACCATGAACGAGAACTTGATCATCGCTGTGTTCGATTGAGACACCTAACGCCTGAAATGCATGAAGGGTTGTCATACAATCTTCCGAAGACAGAAAATGGCTGACTTCCGTGTCACCGTGGCTGATTGCGCCGAAAATAATGCTTCGATGAGAGATACTTTTGTCGCCGGGAACCTGGAGCACACCGTGCAAGCCGTTTTGGTGGTTCGTACTTAAAGCTTTCATCATTTCACCTGGTTTTCATTCTTTATTTTATAGAGACACCAGATCATATCTGGTGTATAGGTGCGTTCGATTTTCTCTTGACTGGTCAGGCGGATGTTTTGTTGATTAGTGATCACATATTGTGCCTTTGTTTCGTTATATTGTTGATAGGCGAGATATTTGCTGTCCGTGTATTTAATAAGCGGCTGCACGTTAGCTTGCTGCATATAATTTTCTAACAAAGCCGTGGTCGACGGATGGGTATAGGCTATTTTGTTAGCCGCGTTCTGACGTCGGATCAGGACAAGCGTATTCAACCGATACCGAAAGCAGCTGATCAACGTCAGTTGATCCAGATGGGCATAATGAAAGTCGGCCCAGTCGATGTGCGCGCGGTAGGACTTGAATGCGGCGGGAATCACGAAGTAATCGCCTGGATAATCCATCAGATGATCAATGATTTCTTCAAATCGGCAATGGAGTTGAACACGACCGCAGACGGCATTCTCTTTTAAATAATAACGTGCGGCCTGACAACTATCTGTCGCCTCAGGCCCCAAGGTATGAATGATCAAAGAGGAACGCTCCTTAATAGTTTTTCAGTTCGTCACAATACGCGCGATATTGTCGCTTTAGGCGTTCCATATTTGAACTATCGAAGGTATCCAGAACAGCCTTAGCTAATTCGATAGCGACCACAGATTCAATTACAAGCGATGCCGGGACAATTGCGGTAACATCCGAACGTTCAATGCTGGCTTTGTTCTCTTCCTTCGTGTCGATAGATACGCTGTGCAGCGGTTTATAAAGCGTCGGGATTGGCTTCATCGCCACATTGATAACAAGCGGCATGCCATTGGTCATCCCGCCTTCGAAACCGCCAAGATGATTACTGCTCCGAAACCAGCCTTGATCAGCTTCCCAATAAATCGGGTCCATAACCTCGCTACCGGGTTTTGCGGCGAGATCAAATCCATCACCAAACGTGACGCCTTTCATCGCATTAATGCCGATCACTGCCGCAGCAATTTTTGCGTCAAGCTTCTCGTTCCAGCTTGTATAGCTGCCAAGACCGGCGGGAACGTTTTCGGCAACCACGCGGATCACACCGCCCAATGTATTGCCTGCCTTTTTCGTTTGATCAATGTATTCGTGAATGGCTTCTACTTTATCCTGATTGACAATCCGCAAGTCATTCTGACGAATTTCCTGTTCAATCTGTTCCGGCATCAGCAGTTGATCGGTGTCTGCGTCAATCGTGCCAATTTGCCGGACATAGCCGGCAAGCTGAATGTCCAGCTGGCTTAATAGCTGCGCGCAAACGGCTCCTATCGCTACGCGCATGGCAGTTTCACGGGCTGAAGAGCGTTCGAGGACATTGCGTAGGTCACGATGACCGTATTTCATGCCACCGACTAAATCAGCGTGTCCGGGTCGCGGATATTTGACCTCCCGCAAATTGATCTCGGGATCAGGCGGGTTGAGCGGGTCCATGATTTCGCCCCAATGTTTATGATCAATATTGGCAATTTTTAAGGTGATCGGTGAGCCGAGTGTGACGCCATGCCTGACACCCGAGCTGATCCGCACCTGATCATGTTCGATTTTCTGCCGATAGCCGCGTCCATAGCCTTTTTGACGGTCGCTCAGTTTCTGATTCAAATCATCGATAGACAAGCGGAGTCCTGCTGGAAACCCTTCAATAATTCCGGTTAACTCAGGACCGTGAGACTCTCCTGCTGTAAAATAAATCACTCGATTGTTCCTCCCTTTTTTATCTGAGACTGACAATGTTTCGAATGCATCAATATCGATTGGAAAATGGCCTGATAGTAGGCCCGATTCTCAACGTCTGTAATCTGTCGGTCAATTTTATTGAAGATTTCTTTTTCACGTGCGGGATCGAAAATCACGGCGTTATCTTTCAATTTCTTTCTGCCAATTGATTCGACGAGTTTAAACCGCCGCTGCAGCAATTTCAGAATCCAGAAATCGATCCAGTTGATTTGGTTGCGTTCCTTTTGGAAAGATGGATCCGTAGCATCCATCAGGCGTTTGCCAACAATCCAGAGGACAAAAGACAAAACGGCAATGATCAGATTGCTGCGCAGGGCAGCTGCTGTGCTCATTTGAGAAAGCATGCCAGTAATTATCGGGACCGAGAATGAGGCGAGGCTTCCGAATGAAAAATAAATACCGGTTACACGCCCCTTTGCCTGAGGGAATAATGAAAGAAAAATGTTCAAGCCAACCTGCATCACACCGCCTGCTGCCGTCAAGCCAAAAATAAAGGATGCAATGCTGACAACTAATGGATTGGTCGCGTAACAAATAATTAAAAGTGTCAGTAGCGATAAGCCGTTCAACCAGACAATCAAGGTCTTGTCCTTGAACAACGCGCGTTTTAGTAAGGTGAACAGCACCAGGACGCCCGTGATCGAGCCCGCGCTATAAAGGCTTAGCAGGAAATGCGCCTGCATATTACTCAGATGCAACACGTCGGTGCCATAAAGCGTGATCCACTGGGTGAACAGGATCATCAGCGCCATCGATGTGTATCCATAAACCGATAGGATAGCGATTAACCCTAATTTTGTTCGCGTCATTTTTGTTCCGTCAATCAGTCGATGGGTACTTTGCCTATCTGGTGTTGTTTGCTTTGGAAACGTTGTTCTGCTGATCAGTAGAAAGTTGATCAGCAGAAGCCCAGCGGCGATAAGAAAAGCGAAGCCGTACCAGCCGCCAAGATTTTCATTCATGCCAATGAAGATTGGCAGCACAAACTCGCCGAGAGAGAGGGCGGCTTTAATCAGAATGTTTGCCGCGCCATTCTTGTCTGCCATTTCCATAAACGTCGGGTAGGTTCCGGAATCAAGCGCTGAGTTTGCAACTCCAGCCAAGATCGCAAGCAGATAGGCGACTTGGATGTCTTTTGTTAATGGGATGCCGACAAAAAAGATAAAGTAGCTGATCATTCCAAGAACGACAAAAACTTTTCGCCCGTAGCGATCTGAGAGGCTGCCGAGAAGATAATAGGCGACCAGGCGACCGATGCCGATTCCGGATATGACATAAGATACGGTGGCTATCGGCGAGGACCAAGCGCTGCTTAAAGCTTTCATATTCTGTGTCAGTATAATCAAACCCATGCCATGAACAATATAGTTCAGATATAATACAATACTTAACTGTTTTCTGTTTGCCACCATCATTTTCGTGAGCTCCTTTGAAAAAAAATGAAAAAAATAACCAATTAGATTATAGAATCTAATTGGTTACCTGGTTTCTAGAAAATGAAATCATGAAAAAATGGCGATGGCAGCCAATTAGATTCGATTTCTCGCCTCTAGTTGGTCTACCCTCTACGGTTTCCCAACTCTAGACACGTACGCAGCGCTTGCGTTCGCATCCGAAGTTGGATACGAACGCTATCTAAAGTAATAGAAACCGTAATAATAAGCTTGATTCGCTAACCATTGATTCATGAGTGATAGTCCTCTCAATGTGGATTATGTCTCATTTAATCACCGCGACACACTTTTGTCAATGCCTGTTACAAAAAAACAGCAAAAAGTCCAGCTCTAGGCGTGTGAAAGTATACAGAAGACGGTTCTAAAAGTACAGAATGTTCTTGAAATCGACCCATTTTTCCTAAGCATGAAATGCTATAGTTTATAACATCTTCAAAGAAGCTTGTTTAATTGCTTAATTGTGCTAATGGAATTATTGACAGAAAAAGGGGGCTGCAACAAACGTTGAAACCGGATGATAAAATCTATCAGGATTATCTGAGTATTTTGCAGGAGGAATTGATTGCTGCAACAGGGTGTACCGAGCCGATTGCCATCGCTTATGCGGCGGCAAAGGCGAGGGAGGTCCTGGGCGCACGACCTGAAAGCTGCATGATAAAAGCAAGCGGCAACGTCATTAAAAATGTCAAAAGTGTCGTTGTGCCCAACACAAACGGATTAAGGGGCATTCCGGCAGCGGCGGCAGCGGGAATTGTCGCAGGCGATGCATCGCGTAAACTTGAAGTGCTAGGAATAGTCAGCGCTCAAGACAAAACGCGGATTCAAAACTATCTGGAGACGCATCCGCTGACAGTCGAGCCGGCGGTTAATAAGAGTATTTTCTATATTGAGGTAACGGTTAAAGGCTATGGAAATGAAGCAACTGTTATGATTCAACATTACCATACAAATATTGTCTGTATCACGCGGAATCAAGCGGTCATCTATCAATCCCACTCGGAAACGGATGACAAGAATGGACTGACAGCTCGTGACTGTCTCAATGTACGGGAAATTGTTGACTTTTGCGAGAGTGTTCGGCTTGAAGATATCGCGTCTGTCATTGGTCGGCAGATCGACTATAACTCGGCGATTTCCGCTGAAGGGCTGGAAAATACCTGGGGGGCGAATATTGGTAAAGTGCTTCTTGCTGCTTATGGCAACGATGTGCGAACACGTGCCCGAGCAGCGGCTGCTGCCGGATCGGATGCGCGAATGGGGGGCTGCGAGAAGCCAGTTGTTATTGTCTCTGGCAGCGGCAATCAGGGCATGGCGGCTTCACTTCCAGTAATTGAATACGGCAAGGAATTAAAAAGTTCACGTGATAAACTTTATCGAGCGGTCGCCCTTTCCGATCTTGTGACAATCCACCAAAAAACAGGGATCGGCCGACTCTCCGCGTATTGCGGCGCGGTCAGCGCAGGTTGCGGCGCCGGCGCGGGGATTGCCTACCTTCATGGCGGTGACTACGATATGATCGCCCACACGATTGTCAATTCAGTTGCGATCACGTCGGGGATCATTTGCGACGGAGCCAAACCTTCCTGCGCAGCGAAAATCTCTGCCGCCGTTGATGCCGGTATTCTCGGTTTTAATATGTACAAGAATGATCAGCAATTTATAAGTGGTGACGGTATTGTAACCAAAGGTGTTGATAATACGATCCACAACGTCGGGTTACTGGCTAAAGAAGGCATGCGGCAAACAGATCAAGAGATTATTAAAATCATGCTGAATCAGCCGCAGACGGCAAATAGTAAATAAATAGGATTCTAGATTTCAAAGACTGTCTCAAAAAACAATTTGTCTAAACATAAAATAATTTTGGGATGGTCTTTTTTCGTGTCCTTGGTTCGTTACGTGCAAAAGCGAAGAGGAAAGCCACCACGCGGCAAGCGAGCAACCGAAGCACGTTTGTTCCGAATCAGGATCAGACCCAGTTTGTCTTACGAGTAGAGAAATATCATTTCACGTGAAAAATGCAGCGAAGGTGCGAGACGCCTGCGGGAACAGCGTGCCAGCGAGACCCCGCAGGTTATAGCCTGTTCGAGGAGGCTCGCGGTGCGCCCGCGGCAAGCGAGCAGCCAGAGCACATTTGTCACAAAAGAGGACCGGGCTAATTTTTTCTCCAAACATAAGCGAGTCTATGATTTTTGCCGAAAAATGCAGCGAAGGCGCGAGACGCCTGCGGGAAGAGCGAGCCAAGTGAGACCCCGCAGGTTAATGCCCTGTCTGAGGAGGCTCCCGTCCTGCCCGCGGCAAGCGAGCAACCAAAGCGCAATTGTTCCGAATCAGGATCAGGCCCATAAGAGTCCTTTAACAAAAAATACTTTAATGGATAGACGCGTTGTATCGACAAATAGAATTAAAGCTGTTATACTACTTTTCACAAGCTTAAATGATGACGCATAGAGAGACTGCAAAACAGATGAAAGGGTGTTTAAAGCGTGGAAAAAGAAAGGATGACAGTAAAAGCGTTCGTGAACAATGTCCTCGAAGGTCATGCCATCGGAATTGTTGCCGGGTTGATCCCTTCGGCTCTGCTTGGCGAGGTAAGCAAAGCATTAATGACTAATCTGCCGGTATTTGCCATTATTAATCATCTTGTAAACATTTATATGCTAGCTGTTCCTTTACTAATCGGCGCCGCGGTCGCTTTCCGTTTCAAAATGAAGCCGATTCCGATGGTCTGTGTGGCTGCAACAGCGTGGGTTGGATCAGGAGCGGTTGGCTTCACACCAACAGGTATCATTCTTTCCGGAATGGGCGATCTGGTCAATATTCTTGTAACGATCAGCTTGACTTGCGCGATGATTCTACTAATCGGTGATCGCCTGAAGTCATTTGAACCGCTACTGATGCCAATTATTGTCTGTACCGTTGGCGGCGGCATGGGACTTGCCGCATTCCCTTATGTGCATGCGATAACACTCGGTCTCGGCCAGATGATTAACAGCTTCTCTGCACTGCAGCCAATCCCGATGGGCATTTTGATCGCTGTATGTTTCTCGGTGATCATGATCTCGCCAGTATCGACAGTTGCCATTGCGACGGCGATCGGTATGAGCGGCATCGCCTCAGGTGCTGGAAATCTAGGCTGCGTGGCTGCAGCTGTCGGCATGTTCGTCGGCGGGCTGCGTGTCAATAAGATCGGTCTGTCACTTTCCATTGTGCTTGGCACACCGAAAATTATGATTGCCACGATGATCCGTCAACCGAAAGTGTTGGCTCCGATTATGATGAATGCAGCTGTACTGGGCACGCTCGGCGCATTATTCCATATTCAGGGCACACCAATCAGTGCTGGATTCGGATTCTCCGGCATGGTCGGTCCAATCAACGCGATTCGATTCATGGCAGGCGGACCGAACCTTTCCAATTTACTGATCATTGGTCTTGTTTTCATCGCTGTTCCATTTGTTGGTGCCTTCTTCTTTGAATGGTTCTGCCGCCGTGTGCTGCATCTTTACGAACCGGAGGATTACAGCACAGAAATGGCTGATTTGAAAAAAGAAACGTCAGGCAAGCAACCACAGCTCGCTTGATGCCAGTACTAATAGGAGACTTCAAAAGACCGGGTGTGTTCCGGTCTTTTTCTGTAGGTTACCAATTTATAAGATTTCAGAAGAATTAAGTATGAAGCTTTTGCGTAAAAATGCAGTGCAGGTGCGTTGGCGTCCGCGGCAAGCGAGCGACCAGAGTGCATTTGTTACAAAAAGGATTTGTCTAAGCCAATTTTTTCTAATTCAGTCATCAATCAAGAGGATAAGTAAAGCGAGGGATGCGCGATCTTTAGTGACAAAGAAGGATCATTCGATAGGGCGAGGTTTGTGCAGGGATGCTTTTTGTTGCGACACTATAGAGGACGATCCAGTTCCGATTTGCAGGGTCTCCAGTAAAAGACTGGCCATTTGTCAGCAGCAGCTGTGTGAATGGAGAAAGATTGATCTTTAATTGGCCGTCATGGCTTACGAGCTGGCTATTAAAGAAATCTACCTTGACATGTTGTGGCGGGTTGATTTTCACCATGACGAGCGCGTGGTATTGTGGCGGATAGATGAGCGGAACTGGCGCATTGCCGTCAAAGTAGCCGGTCACCCAATCGCCGATTTGGATCAAGGCTTGGTCAACGACATACGTCGTGGGTGAAACAATAAAATTGACGGTGCCACCTTGAGCATCTGTAACAGTGATAAATTTGGTACAGCCGCTGTCCTCATGACCTGCCGTTGTCGTAAAGTCGCTGATTTCAGTCACACGGCCACTTATAGGTAGAAATTGAATCATTTTTGTCATCACGTCCTGTTTGTAAGAAACCATTTGTTACAGCCTATGCACGGCAGTCTAGGTGGTGAATTTCACAGTGGAGTGCTTTAAAATGCTCCTGTTTATCGGATAATTCGTGAACACTCTGATCGGGTCGACACTCTGTTCTCGTTCTGATTTGCAATTATTAGCGAAATATATTCAAATGAATGAATCTTCAGCCGATAATTAAAGAGAAGTATATGTATAAGGATTCGGGGAAAAGGCGGGGCAGCATGTGATGCATGATGGAATGGAGCAGAGCCTAAAACAGGCATTATCTGATGTGCGCAATATAAAAGCGTATTTTCAGCCAATACTGACGCTCGACCGGCGGGAAATCATCGGGTACGAGGTTCTTGGACGGATTAAATGCGGGGAGAGGATCCAATCACTCGGACCGTTCTTTACGAACCCGCATGTTTCTCCCGAGGAACAATTACGTGTGGACTTGCAGATACGTCAGGATGCTCTAGCGAAACTTGCCTCGAGTGGTCATGCAGCTAAATTATTCATCAATATTAAACCTTCATGGATGTATTATTCGGGTCAGAGTAAGGAGGACTTGCTTACTCTAAAGATTTTGGATCAATACGGTATTAAGCCGGAACAGGTCGTTATCGAGATTACCGAAGATAGCTTTACCGGGTCAATCAAATTGCTGGATCGGCTTGTTGAGAAATATCGCCAGAAGGGTTGCCTGATCGCTATTGATGATATTGGCACAGGATTCAGCAATATGGATAGAATTGTTGCGATGAAACCGGATATTATCAAAGCGGATATACATATGATGAAAAAAAGCGCGACGAATTATAATTATTACGGCGCGCTTCTCTCATTCTCAATTCTTGCCGAGCAAATCGGCGCTTCATTCCTTATTGAGGGTGTAGAAACCGAAGAGGATTTGCGCCGTGCGATTGCTATTGGTGCCCGATACGTACAGGGATATCTTTTTTCTCCAGCGGTTGCAGATTTTCAAGAGGACAATTCATTTGTAGCGTTAATGGATCAAAGTATGGCGGCCTACAGGGCTAATCTGTGGCAGGATGAGCAATCTTGGGAACTTTTTTGTGCTCAAATCATGTCTGACTTGAAGCTTGCCGAACGCCCCTGTTTCCGTAGAGATGTGAGAACAACGGCTCAGGAAGGATCTAAATCAGCAGACAACTATATTGCCAAACTCTTGCCGCTTTTGAAATGGCCGTGTGTCTGTGTCTATATATGCAATACAGACGGGTTACAGATTTCTTCCAACCACGAGCTGCTCGCGGATCACACGTGGGAGAAGCAAAAAGAATTCTACGGAATAAATTGGAGCTGGCGTCCCAATTTTATTTCGAGTATGCTAGCCTGCAAAGGGAGGCGCAAGGGCTATTTATCACGGAGTTACATTGATTTAATCTCACAAAGAAATACGCGGACATTCTCCACGATGCTTGCGAATGGAACGATTTTTATGATCGATATCAATGTGGATACGAACACGGAGGTATTTCGTGTCTAGTTCTTGCTATCCAGTCGATACGGGCTGCCCGCTGATACATAAGGATAGGGTGAATAGCTATAGCACTGATCATCACCTATAAAAATAAAATTTTTGACCAATAATTAGTCGACATTGCAAATGTCGGCTAATTTTGATCTTTCTGCGGAAAGTAAGTTTCCAAGTATTTTGTTAGAAAAAAGACAGTTTAGTCGTCAGTAGAGCCTGAATTATCGTCAATGAGTCATTAGTATATATTTAATTGTATAAATAAGCTATACTAATAAGTAACAAGACGCGCAAAAAAGCGTATGACATTGCACGGAAAAATGCAGCAAAGGTGCGAGATGCCTTGCGGGAAGAGCAGGACAAGTGAGCCCCCGCAGGTAACAGGCCTGTTTGAGGAGGCTCACGTCCTGCCCGCGGCAAGCGAGCAGCCAAAGCGCAATTGATATAAAAAAGAGCTTGGTGAAGCCGTGTATTTTTCAAGAGAAAAAAAGTATATGACTTTTGATGAAAAATGGAGCGAAGGCGCGAGACGCCTGCGGGAAGAGCAGGACAAGTGAGACCCCGCAGGTAACAGGCCTGTTTGAGGAGGCTCACGTCCTGCCCGCGGCAAGCGAGCAGCCGGAGCGCAATTGATATAAATAAGAACTTGGCTAAACGAAGCGATACTTAAAGGATTTTCAGATCGTTTACAAAGTAAAGAGACTACCATATAGAAAATTTAAAAGATCTTATAAAGAGAATTATTCGGGGGGATGAGATGAATGGACAATAAGTATCTGGATTTGCTAGCCAAGAAATATGATTGCGAGGAAAAGGTCGCAACGGAAATCATCAATCTCGAATCGATCTTAAACCTTCCCAAAGGCACGGAACATTTTGTCAGCGATCTGCACGGCGAATATCAAGCCTTTCAACATGTGCTGCGAAATGGATCGGGCAATGTCAAAAATAAAATAAAGGATTGCTTCATGGATCGCTTGTCCGGGCATGAAATGGACGAATTTGCCACCCTCGTCTATTATCCCGAGGATAAACTGCAACTTGTCGAACGTATGGCGGAAAATGAGGTAAGACTTCATGAATGGTATGCAGAAACAATCAGTAGGCTAATCGAACTGGTTGCTTTTTCTTCGACAAAATACACACGTTCCAAAGTGCGTAAAGCATTGCCGAAACAGTTCGTCTATATTGTTGAAGAACTGCTTTATAAGACCGATGAATTTCAAAACAAGAGGCAGTACTATACCAAAATCGTTCAGCGCATTATTTCGCTTGGTCAGGCGGATAAGTTAATTACCGGACTCGCCTACACGATTCAGCGCCTGGTCGTTGATCACCTGCACGTGGTCGGCGACATTTATGATCGTGGACCGGCTCCGGATAAAATCATGGATACATTGATGACTTATCACTCAGTCGACATTCAATGGGGTAATCACGATGTGCTGTGGCTCGGGGCTTACGCGGGCTCAAAGGCATGTCTGGCCAATATTATTCGTATTTGCGCGCGGTACGACAATCTGGATATCATTGAAGATGTGTATGGCATTAATCTCCGACCGTTGTTGAATCTAGCTGAACGCTATTATGATGATAACCGCGCGTTTCGTCCGAAATTGAATGACAGTGGGAAACGGATCTCAGAAGAAGAAATTGTTCAAATTACAAAGATGCATCAAGCGATTGCTATGATTCAATTCAAATTGGAAATGCCAATTATCCATCGTCGCCCAGATTTCCATATGGAAGACCGGCTCGTGTTGGAACGGATTGATTACGCGCATCGGACAATAGAAATTCACGGAAGGACCTATCAGCTTCGAAATACGTGTTTTGCAACTGTCGATCCTGAAAACCCAGGGAAACTGCTTGATGAGGAGCAGGAAGTCATTAATAAACTGCTGTTTTCTGTTCAACATTCAGAGAAGTTGAGCCGGCACATGAACTTTCTGATGCGAAAAGGGCGGCTCTATCTGAAGTATAATGGCAATTTACTAATCCACGGCTGCATTCCGCTTAACGCGGACGGCAGCATGAAAAGAATGGAAATTGAAGGGCAGGTGTATGCGGGTCGCGGACTGCTTGACACATTCGAAAGCTTTATGCGCGAAGGATTCAATCATTTGGATGTCACCGATGATCTAGCAACGGATATGATTTGGTATTTATGGACAGGTGAGAATTCGTCGCTTTTCGGAAAAAAAGAAATGACAACATTTGAACGCTATTTCATCGCCGAGAAAGAAACGCATATCGAGGAGAAGAATCCTTATTACACACTGCGGGAAGATGAGGAAATCTGTCGCAAACTCTTAAGAGAGTTCCACCTGAACCCTGACCAGGGGCATATTATTAACGGGCATACACCGGTCGAAGAAAAAAACGGCGAAAACCCGATTAAAGCAAACAGTAAGATGATTGTGATCGATGGCGGTTTTTCAAAAGCCTATCAACCGAAAACAGGTATCGCCGGTTACACGCTCCTTTATAATTCATATGGCATGCAGTTAGTGGCGCATAAACGCTTTACCTCAAAGGAAGATGTCATTCAGAGCGGAACCGATGTCTTGTCCGTCAAGCGCGTGGTTGATCGCGAGGTGCAGCGGAAAAAAGTGCTGGAGACCAATATCGGAAAGGAATTGATCCAGCAAATTTCCGTGCTGAATCATTTATTGAAATACAGGTATCGGCACTAAAGTCCAAAAATTTTTTTATTATTTAGCTATGTTTAAGTTTAATGTTGTTTTCTGACGAAAAGGCAATGTGTGAGACGCCTGCGGGAACAGCGTGCCAGACGGGCCTCGCAGATATTAGCTTGTCTGAGGAGGCTCGCAGGTAGCGCCCGCGGCAAGCGAACACATGGTAATAAGCGATTAAAAAAACAACAGCAGATTTTAACAAAGCCTATTATTTTATAATTAGACTATGTTTCCCTTATGATTAGAAAGAAGGGAAACAAATGTTGCATGCTCCACGCTTTGAAAACGATGTACCAATGGCGCTTCTCCATCCTTAATGGAGGAAGCAGCAGCCTCTCTCCGTTAAGGCAGTATGATCTGATTAACTAACGGAGGGCATGAGACGTGAAAAACACAGGGTTGGGTTCACTATATTTAGCTCTAGCCGCCAGTATTTGGGGCGGCATGTACGTTGTTGTTAAAGTTGTTGTAGCGGTGATACCGCCAATTGAGCTCGTATGGATGAGATATTGTGTCGCGTTTATTACATTACTTATCATCAGCATATTCACGAGACAATCATGGAGAATGCGAAAACGCGATTTCTTACGCGTTGCTTTAATTGGGATCATTGGCAACACGATTTCTATTGTTACTCAAGAATTTGGCACCATGTTTTCTTCGGCACAAATGGGGGCCATTATCACTTCATCAACACCGGCATTTATGGTTGTTTTTTCCTGGATGTTGCTTAAAGAGCGCCTGAGCTTAAAAAAAGTGTTTTCTGTCTGCTTAGCCACAACGGGCGTACTGCTTATTGTTGGAAACGGACATGTAAACTTGTCGAGTCAGAAAGGCGGTGTTTTTCTTCTGATTGCGGCTTTAACGTGGGCGCTGATGTCTGTTCTCATAAAGCGTGTCCCCAAAAATTATTCATCAATTGAAGTGACGAACTACTCTATTTTAGTAGCCATTATAATACTCACTCCTTTTGTCTTGGGCCAGTTACATGAAATCGATTCTGCTCAATTGACGCGACCGACGATTTGGGGTGGTGTTTTATATTTAGGAGTGGTTTCAACTGCTTGTGGCTTTTTACTTTGGAATCGTGGTTTGCAGCTGTTGAACGCTTCAACCGGCGGGTTGTTTTTCTTTTTTCAACCTTTAATGGGAACATTCTTGGGATGGCTTCTCTTGGGAGAAAGCATAGGAGGAACATTCTGGATAGGGACAACTTTAGTTCTCGTTGGTGTTCTGCTCGTGATCAGAGAATAGTTAAGGGCAAAAAATTTTTAAGGTCATTAACTAATGACAACAAGTTGACTTTTGTTGGCTGTAAATGGATAACTCGGTAAAGATAGGGTATTGATACAAATTTTTCTTATCTGTCAAAGGAATAAAAAGAGGCTGCCTTTTCAGGCAGCCTCTTTGATTAGGAAGGATAGCAATTCAATTTGGTTCTATTAACCAAATAACAGGTGATCAAGCCCATAAACACCCGAACCGGTCACAGCAACACCAATGGCCACAGCCATGATAAGAATGTTGTATTCATAGCCGTTTTGAGTCGCCCAATAACCATTTTTTCCATGGACAGTGGCAATAGCGACAACCATTGTTCCTGCAATAATGAGTCCAGCTAGAGGGGTAAGGAGCCCAACGGTAAATAATGCGCCGCCAATCAATTCAGACAGTCCAGCGAGAGATGCCATGAGAAAACCTGGCTTGATTCCGATTGATTCAAAAAAACCCGCAGTGTTTTTTAATCCAGGACCGCCGAACCAACCAAACAACTTTTGGGCACCATGACCGACAAAGGATAATCCTAATACCAAACGAATGATTAATAGACCTAAAGCCATCAATTAAATCTCTCCAATGCTAAAAATATTAATAAGTACAATACGAATTCGAGATAATAGGTAAAAAATAAAAACAATTAAGAAATGATTATTTAAAATTCTCTGCGTAGCGGTCTAATTTCTTTAACGTTGTGATGAATTCTTTTTTTTCATCAAAGTTAAGTCCATCTAGAACCTTGTGAACGGCCGCTGTATAGTTCGGGAAGATAGCGTCCATTAACTGTCTGCCCTTTGGCGTTAATGATGCCCATACAATGCGTCGATCATTGGGACATGGGATGCGCTCAAGCAGCACCTTTTTTTCCAATTTATCAATAACATAGGTTGTGCTACTGCTAGCAATCGATATTTTATCCCCGATTTTTTGGATTGGCTGATTCCCCATTGAATAGAGCAGACGCACAACAGAAAACTCTGTCGCATTGAGACCGTAGCTCCTAATCGCCGTTTCCAATGATTTCTGGATCGTGCGTAACGTCTTATTCAAGGAATAGAACAACATTAAAGACACGTTCATTTCACTTTCGGGAGGATTTAACGTCATTTTTGTTATCTTCCTCTATCGATTATCTCGAATTCGTACTAATTTTAAAATTTATTTCTTGCGATGTCAAATAATGTGTAATTTTATTTACTAATACCTTATGATCTTCTTGCCTTAATTAAACAGGATTCGTGGAGCGGACGCAGAAATTATTGAGTTTGCGGTGCTTGTTTTATCTGGCGCGTTTTGCAGGTATAATGAAATCAACGTAGCATAATTGAAATGACGGACGTAAGCGCATTTCTTGATTGAATTTGAAAAGGAGTGTCATGAATGATTGCAGAAGAATTTAAACAGATGCTCGGTCAAAAATCTGTAATTCGTCAGCTCGCCGAATATGGCAGCGAACGAGCGAAAGAAATTGGTTATGAAAACGTTTTTGATTACAGCCTCGGTAATCCATCCGTGCCGGTTCCACAGGCATTTACGGATCATCTGGTTGCTTTAGCAACGAGCAAAGACCCTGGGGCCGTCCACGGCTATAGCCCCAGCCTTGGTATTACTTCTGTACGCGAAAAGGTTGCTGCTTCGTTAAAAAAAAGGTTTGCCCTCGACTATACAAAAGAGGATATTTTCATGACCTCTGGCGCGGCTGGCGCTTTGGCGCACGCACTGCGCGCCGTGACACAAGAAGGCGACGAAGTAATCACATTCGCTCCGTTCTTCCCTGAATATACGCCGTATGTAACCGGAGCGGGCGCTGTTCTGAAAGTGGTTCCGGCTGATACGGAAACGTTCCAAATTAACTTCGAAGCATTTGAACAGATGTTCTCGCCAAAGGTGATGGCTGTATTGATTAATACGCCGAATAATCCTTCGGGCATTGTTTATTCATCGCAAACGATTCAAAGGTTAGCAGCTTTTCTGGAACAAAAACAGAAAGAATATGGTCATGAAATCTATATTATTTCCGATGAACCGTATCGAGAAATTGTGTTCGAAGGGGTCGACGCACCCTGCGTCGCGAGCCACTATCCGAACACGCTGACCTGTTATTCCTTTAGTAAGTCACTTTCACTGCCTGGCGAGCGCATCGGTTATGTCGCTGTCAATCCGCAATGCAAGGATGCGGCGCTGATTGTTGATATGTGTGGGCAAATTTCCCGGGGGATCGGACATAACTGTCCGCCATCCATTATTCAGTTGGCGGTTGCGGAAGTTCTTGATCAAACATCGGATTTGTCTGTTTATGAAACCAATATGAATATTCTCTACGACGAAATGACACGGCTTGGTTTTTCAATCGTCAAGCCTGGCGGCACATTCTATATGTTCCCAAAAGCGTTGGCGGAAGATGCAACGGCTTTTTGCAAACACGCGCTGAAGTATGACTTGATTCTTGTTCCCGCTGAAAGTTTCGGTTGTCCGGGTTATTTCCGGATGGCTTATTGCATCCCAACGGAGAAAGTTGAACGATCATTGGAAGCGTTCCGGAAGCTAGCCGCAGATTATAAATAATAGCGATGATTGGAAGCGTGGCCAGCAACGATGGCTCGAGAAGCAATTAAGAAAAAGTACTGAACAGGCAGGAATGCATGCTGTTTCAGTGCTTTTTTCATAAGCAATACTTAAATTTAATGCTGTTTTTCTGATCAAAAGGATCTGCATGCCATTTCACAAACTTTGTTAAAAAGAAGCCTGAAAAAACCGATAAATAAAATAAGAGTAGGCGTTTCGAACCTGCTCCATTGACCTGTTTGTCTATCCGCTTTTTGAAAATGAGACAAAATAATCAGTAGCACATTCGAAAATATGAGAGTAGAAGGCGGCGAAATATGAATAAATGCCGCATTTTTCGGATCGGAGGATACGATGAAAAAATTATTGATACTACTTCTTGCGGCACTGGTGCTCGCACTTGCAGCGTGTGACAATGATATAAGCAACACTTATGATCAGGTCATGAAAGAAGGGCGCACGGCCATTCATCAGGGCAACTATGCTAAAGCGGCGGTTTTTTTTGAACAGGCTCAAAAGATTAAGAAGGGCGATTCAACCGCACATGCTTTGTATATTCAGACGCGTTATCTGGTGTTGGGCAAAAAAGAAATGAAACGTGATCGTTTCGCAAACGCAATTCGAGATCTGAACCATGTGCTCATGCAAAAGGGCGGATCAGGTATGTTGATTAAAGAGGCAAGGAAAATAAAACAGCAAGCAGAGGCGGAGCAGACGGGGCAGGCAGCTGGATTTTCTGAGGAAGGCTCGCAGCAGTCAGTCGCTTCGTCTTCAGGAACAGCTGCTTCGTCTGCCGTTTCACAAACGACATCTGTAACGACGATTCAGGCGGGAACGTCGACGCAAAGCGGATCAAGCGAGCGTGCATCGGATTCAAGCACGCAGACCGCTTCGTCTCAGGTCAGCAGCATTCAGGAAAAGGCAGAGATCGCCGTTGCTCAGGTAGCTGGCTATACACCTAACAAAGTTTATTTTCTGACGAAGGATAACGGCACATACTATTCAATTGAGCTGCGAGAAAATAACAGTGGCAATAGTGCGGCTGATCCGGAAACAGCACCGTCGATTGGGTTTTTCCGCTATTACAAGGCAACGGGAAAAATCATGCAACTCGATCTGATTTCAAACAAGTATCAGGAAGTCAAATAAATTGCGTAGTATCTAAACACGAAAATAAATTTCAAACATACGGTATAAAAAACCCTTTCTCTGCTGAAAGGGTTTTACTATTGGTTGCTTTTTTCAATGATGTTTTTTTTGGCAAATGAACGGGTATATATGGATCGTAGAGCATATCATGAAATAAATGTTGATAGAAGTGGTAAAAAGGAGTGTTCTCATGATTGGCAGGCATTGTCACAAAAAGCTCACTTTTTCAGCTTGGCGCCGGATTGTTGTTAATAATTTTCCGTGCTATAATCTTATTGTGAAAAAAGATTTCGGAATATTTTTTCCTCAATGGGAAAAGATACGACTGAAAGAGAGACGTTTTTTATTTGGAGGCAAGGATTTGGTGAAGTTGCTGATTACATTGTGAAAGCAATCACGTAATCTTTCATTCAATGAAACTGGCAGATCACTCGTTTAGTCAATGGCTAACTAAAAAATTTTAGGAGGATGTTTCAACATGGCTTTTAAAATTATTGCTTATGGTGTCGAACCTTATGAAGAACACTTGTACACGGATCTAAACAAATACGGCTATCAGGTAACTTTGGTTAATGATTTGCTGACTGCGGATAATGGTGATTTGGCTGAAGGACATGACGGTGTTCTGCTTTTCGTGAACTGCCTCGCTGACCGCGCAAACTTGAAAAAATTCAATGACTATGGCATCAAATATGTGTTTACACGTACGGCTGGTTTTAACCACATCGACCTTCAAGCAGCGGCTGACTTCGGCATGAAAGTTGCCCGCGTCCCTGCTTATTCTCCGAACGCAATTGCCGAACTCGCAGTAAACCTTGGTACGGCATTGTCCCGTAGTATGGTTTATACAACGGGCCGCACGGCAAAATTGAATTTTGCAGTAACAGAAACAATGTTCAGCCATGAAATTCGCAAGAGCACAGTAGGTATCGTTGGTACCGGTCATATCGGCTGTGTCGAAGCTGAACTGTATAAAGGCCTTGGCGCGAAACTGCTCGGCTACGATATCTTCCAGAGCGATTTTGCTAAGAAACTGGTTGAATTCAAAGAACTTGATGAACTGCTTGCTGAATCGGATATCGTCAGCCTGCATCTTCCTTACTTCCCAGGCAAGAACGAAAACTTTGTTGGCGAAGAATTCATCAGCAAAATGAAAGACGGCGCAATCCTCGTCAACACGGCTCGTGGTGAAATCGTTGACGAAGCTGCCGTAGTTAAAGCAATTAAGAGCGGCAAGTTGGCAGGTTTCGGCGCTGACGTATTGACGGATGAAGCACGTTTCTTCGGCAAAGACTTCTCAAATGGCGAAGCCTTCCCTGACGCAACAATCAAGGAATTGATTGAACTGTATCCGCAAGTGCTGATTACGCCTCACGTTGCCGCGATGACGGACGAAGCCGTATCCAACATGATTTCGACAAGCTATGACAATTTCAACGCAGTTCTGACAGGCGGCGACCTTGGTCGCGCAGAAGTTCAGCTACCTGAACCGGCTGCAAAATAATCTGAAACATTACTCTTTATCAGATACAAAGGGCGGTATGACCAATTACTTGGTTATACCGCCCTTTTTGGAGAGATAAGAAAGTATAAGGATTTTTGCACAAAAATGCAGCGGAAGTGCTCTGGCGCCTTGCGGGAAAAGCGAGCAACCGAAGCGAATTTGTCATAAATAGAGATGGAAGATTCCAAGCTTACTAATTTATCAATCCATACGCATATATTGACAGAAAAGATTGAATAAGCTAAAATAAACGCACTTATCAATAAATTAATATCTACTGAGAAGAGGACGTCTCGTGAAAACGAAAAGAATGAGCGGCGAATTGTTGGTCATTTTGATTCAATAGGGCTCGGTGGCATTAGGTGTTATGCTGCCTGAGTCCTGTTCGTTTCCGTGGGACTTCAGGTAAAGCCCCATTCAGAAATTTTTCTGAATGGGGCTTTCATTTCGCTGAAGCAGACAATCTTGATAAGGAGTATCCATTAGAGAAAAAGGAGACGAAAACAGAATGAAAATTGTATGCATTGGTGCTGGGGCAATGGGATTGAGGTATGGCGTTCTTCTTCAAGAGGCAGGTAATGATGTTCAGTTTGTCGACACGTGGGAACCCAATGTCGCAGCGATTCGAAAACAAAACGGCGTTTATGTGACCCGTGATGGCAAGAATGAGCATTTAGTCGAAATCAATGTCTGTTTCCCAGAGGAGTATCATGACGAACCAGAACTGGCAATTTTTTTCATCAAAGACATGCATACAAGAGAAGTGATGGATCGCTGCAAGCATTTTATCGGCAAGAAAACACATGTGCTGACAAACCAGAATGGTTGGGGCGGCGCGGAAATGATTGCCGAATATGTGGACAGGGAAATGATTATTGCCGGTACGGCAATGATTGCAACGGTTATGCGGGGACCAGGTAAGGTGGACTTTATCGGTAAACGCGGTGAAGGGCACGTTCATATTGTACGCGTTGCGGGTGAACCGGATGAATTTATTCAGCGTGTTGCCGCTGAGATGGACAAAGCAAAGATGAACCCGACAGTCTGCAATGATTATCGCGGGACTGTTTGGACTAAGCTTGTCTTCAACGCAGTTGTTAATACACTCTGCACATTAATAAATGTCAAAATGGGCCAGTTTGCCGAATATGAAGGTGCCGAAAATCTGACGCGCCGCCTAATGACTGAATCCTGCGCAGCGACCGCTGCGGAAGGAATTAAACTGGAACTCGACTGTGAAAGCCTGGTCAATCAGGTGATGTATGTATCCAAAGTGGGTAATCCGCTTCACTATCCATCGATGCACCAGGATATGAGTACCAATCGGCCGACTGAGGTGGATTACATGAATGGCGCGATTGTCCGTCTTGCAGAAAAGCACGGCCTTCAAGCGCCTAATCATGCATTGCTCGTTGACCTCGTTCACCTGAAAGAGGCTTCACGAAAATACACAGTGGAATGATAGGCACAAGTCAGATGACATCGTGGCTTATTCCTAAAGAAAAATCAATCAAGGATTTGGAGGCTCACGGATCGCCCGCGGCAAGCGAGCAACCGGAGCACAATTGTTGAGAAAGCCAAGTTTTTCTAATGATGCAGAAGCTCTGTACAAGCTCTTTACTAGAGCATACAGAGCTTTTTTGCGGGGATATTTTTTATGCGGTAAAATAATGGAAGATTCAAGGGAACTATTTTTGGATGAGGAACGGGCGGCTTGATAGAAGTTGGCGGACGTCCACTTTTAAAGGAGAATGAAAATGACAAATCAGTTTGAACGCGTCCACGTTATTGTCATGGATTCGGTTGGAATCGGCGAGGCGTCGGATGCCGCGCAGTATAACGATCAAGGCTGCGATACATTGGGACATACAGCGGAAGCAATGGGCGGTCTGCAAGTACCGGTGCTTGAGCGGATGGGACTGTCCAATATCCGCCCGGAAAAGCCGATTCAAGGGGTGGCGCTGCAAGAGAAACCATCTGCTTTTTTTACCAAGATGCATGAAATATCCGCTGGAAAGGACAGTATGGACGGTCACTGGGAAATGATGGGTCTTCCTGTGATGACGCCGCTGCATACATTCCCGAACGGCTTTCCAGACGAATTAATAGAGAAAATTGAAACGTTTAGCGGACGTAAAGTGCTTTGGAATAAGCCGGCAAGTGGCACCGAAATTTTAAAAAAATTTGGCGAGCGTCAAATGAAAACTGGTGAACTGATTGTCTATACTTCGGGGGATTCGGTGCTGCAGATTGCGGCGCATGAAAATGTTATCCCGTTGGAAGAACTTTATGCAATTTGCGACTATTGCCGAAAGCTGACCATTAATGAACCCTACCATTTAGGCCGGATCATTGCCCGTCCGTATATCGGTGATGACGCCGCACATTTTGAGCGAACCGCGAACCGGCGCGATTTGACATTGGAGCCGACCGGCCCGACTGTGATGGATCGGCTTAAAGACGCGGGTCTGGATATATTGGCCATTGGTAAAATTAATGATATTTTCAGCGGTCATGGCATCACCGAGGGTTGGCATACGGTGAGCAATGAAGACGGGATGAATCGCTGGACCGAAATTCTCGATCGACCGTTTCACGGCTTGTCTTTTACCAATCTTGTCGATTTTGACGCAAAATACGGGCACCGACGCGAACCGGTCTTGTTCGGCAAAGCGATTGAGGCCTTTGATCGTCAGCTTGGCGCGGCGCTCACGAAATTAACGGATCAAGATCTGCTGATCGTTACAGCCGATCACGGCAATGATCCTGGTTTTCGGGGAACCGATCACACGCGGGAATACGTTCCGCTCCTAATTTTTTCGCCCCGCTTTACAGCAGGCTCCGCGCTTCCCGTACGCGGAACCTTTGCGGATATCGGTGCAACGGTTTCCGAGAATTTCGGCGTCCGGCTGCCGGAAATCGGGACAAGCTTCTTAGCTGAATTATTTAAGAGGTGATTCTCTATGCGCATGGTTGATATTATTACAAAGAAGCGTGACGGCGGGACATTGACCGAAGAAGAGATTCGCTTTTTTGTTGCGAACTACGTATCCGGGAACATTCCGGATTATCAAGCCAGTGCCTGGGCCATGGCCGTTTACTTTCAAGGAATGAATGACAGCGAAACAGCAGCTTTGACACGAGCGATGATCGATTCGGGAGAATGTGTGGATTTATCGTCTATCAATGGGATCAAAGTGGATAAACATTCCACAGGCGGTGTTGGCGATACAACAACACTGGTACTCGCGCCGCTTGTCGCATCACTCGGCGTGCCTGTAGCCAAAATGTCTGGACGTGGGCTCGGGTTCACAGGTGGTACACTGGATAAACTTGAATCGATTCCGGGTTTCCATGTCGAATTGCCCATCGGCACATTCATGAATCTCGTCAAACGGAGCGGCATTGCAGTGATAGGACAGACTGGTGATTTAGTTCCGGCAGATAAAAAACTTTATGCACTGCGTGATGTCAGCGGGTCAGTCGAATCGATTCCCCTGATTGCCAGTTCGATCATGAGTAAAAAGATTGCCGCCGGAGCAGATGCGATTGTCCTCGAGGTGACAACGGGAACAGGCGCTTTTATGAAGGACGAAGCCAGTGCTGTCCGTCTTGCGGAGACGATGGTTCGTATCGGCACTCAAGTTGGCCGCCGGACGATGGCAGTCATAACAGATATGTCGCAACCACTTGGATTCGCTATCGGCAATGCCTTGGAAATTAAAGAAGCGATTGACACGTTACGAGATGCAGGACCAAGTGATTTGAAGGAATTAGTCCTAACCCTGGGTAGTTTGATGGTTTGCGCGGCTGGCAAGGCAGATGATCCAGCGTCAGCTCGTCATTTGCTGCTTGAATCGATCGAGTCGGGACGTGCTTTCAGCAAATTCCGATCATTTATTGCCGATCAGGGCGGCGATGTCTCCTTTGTTGATCATCCAGAAAAGCTGCCGCAAGCGGCACATCAAATTGATTTTTTGGCTCCCAAAAGCGGGTTTATCACTGGACTTGCAGCCGATCAGATCGGTCTTGCGGCAATGCTGCTCGGTGCTGGTCGAGCGATGAAAACATCGACCATTGATTATGCGGCAGGCATTGTCCTTCACAAAAAAATCGGTGATACTGTAAAACAAGGGGAGCCGATTCTGACGCTGCATACGAATCAGAACAACGGCGAAGCAGTCAGAGAAAAATTGCATGCTGCTGTTAAAATCGGTGAACAGGCAGCAGCGCATCGACTAATCCACCGAATCATTGAAGAATAGGGGACGAGCAAATGAACGATTTAGCGAAGTATATTGATCATACGGCTTTAAAGGCGAATACAACAGAAGAGGATATTATCAAATTATCAGCAGAGGCTCGCAAATATGGCTTTGCTTCGGTCTGCATTAACCCTTGCTGGATCCCGCTTGCTGCACAACAATTAAAGGACTCGAGCGTCAATGTCTGCACGGTGATAGGTTTTCCGTTAGGGGCGAACACATCGGAGACAAAGGCCTTTGAAACACGCGATGCGATAGAAAAGGGTGCTGGTGAGGTCGATATGGTGATCAATGTTGGCGCGTTGAAGGCAGGTCTTAACGCCAAAGTTGAAGAAGATATTCGTGCAGTCGTCGATGCTGCGGATAAAAGGGCATTAGTCAAAGTGATCATTGAGGCATGCTTGCTGACAGATGAAGAGAAAGTGACAGCTTGCCAGTTAGCGGTTCGCGCCGGGGCTGATTACGTCAAAACATCGACAGGCTTCTCAACTGGCGGGGCAACGGCCGCTGATGTTCGTTTGATGCGCGAAACAGTTGGCCCATCGATCGGCGTCAAGGCAGCCGGAGGCATTCACACAAAGAGTGAGGCACTCGCGATGATTGAAGCGGGAGCAACCCGTATCGGCGCAAGTTCGGGTATCAAAATTGTCGCGGCGGATTAAGAATCCGCTGACAAAATTTAAGTAACAGAAAGCAGCCCGGAACGAGCGGCGTGTGTTTTGCGCACTGCTTATTCCGGGTTATTGATTAACTCGGGAAACGCTATTTCAACAGTAAAAAAGCATATGAATTTGCGTGAAAAATGCAGCGGAGAAGCGAGACGCCTGCGGGATCAGCGTGCCGGCGAGACCCCGCAGATTCTAGCTTGTCCGAGGCTTGCGGTGCGCCCGCGGCAAGCGAGCAGCCGGAGCACATTTGTTACAAAATCAGATCTGGTTAATCCAAGTAATTCAAGAGATCAAAAAGGAAGATAAAGGCATTGAAATTATAGCTGCAAATATGTTATAATCTTATTTGTGCTTATTGGAATAGAGCCGAATGATCAATATAGGGCGTTGGGCAAGTGGTTAAGCCAATGGATTCTCATTCCATGATCGCGGGTTCAATTCCCGTACGCCCTCCTAAACTTTAAAAAGCTGTCATCCTTATTGGGTGGCAGCTTTCTTGCAAGTAAAGAAGAAAGTATCTGATTGTCGCGAAAATACAGTTAAGACGCCTTTCGGAAAGGCTCTGAAAAATTTTAATGTTGATTTTCCCGATAAAAACAATGTGTGAGACGCTTGCGGGAAAAGCGAGCCAAGTGAGACCCCGCAGATTCTAGCCTGTCTGAGGAGACGCGCGGCGCCCGCGGCAAGCGAGCAGCCGGAGCACAATTTTCGCAAAAAAAGACTTGGCTAAGCCAAGTTTTCTTGAATTTTTCTCACACAAGTTTGCTGCTGCGCAGGACTATAAAAAATTTTGAACATTTTTTCACAATTTATTGAAAGCGCTATCAATAAGAGGTACAATACAAATGGAGATTATGTGAACAAAATGTGAACGTTAGTTATTATACCTCGGTAAAGCGTGTGAAAAAATGAACGAGAGGATGATAATGATGCCAAAAAAGAAAATCGTGATTTTAGGCGCAGGTTATGGAGGTTTGAGAACGCTAAAAAAATTGCAGAATATGCACCCGGAAGCGGAAATCTTTATCGTCAATAAAAACGATTACCATTGCGAAACAACCTCTCTTCACGAAGTGGCAGCTGGAACCGCGGAAGCGGAGCAAATCTGCTACCCGATTGATAGTGTCATTGATTTGCGACAAACTCAGTTCATTAAAGACAAGGTGGCTGCCATCGATCGGCCAAATAAACAAGTGATCTTGGAAGCACATGAAGCATTGCCCTATGACTACCTGCTGATCGCATTGGGCTTTGAATCGGAGACTTTTGGCATTAGTGGCATCAATGAACATGCTTTGGCAATTTCCGATATTCCGTCCGTCGAAAAGATTCGAAAGCATATTATACATGAATTTGCCTGTTGGAAGAAGGATCGTGACGATCGTCATCTCAGTATTGTTGTCGGTGGCGCGGGTTTTACAAGTTTTGAGTTTTTGGGTGAGGCAACAAACCGCATGCCGGAGCTTGCCCAGCAGATGCAGATCGATCCACGGAAAGTACGGATATTCTGCATCGAACCATCACCGAATGTACTCCCAATGTTCGATCGAAAGCTCGCTCAGTACGCTTCAGAGCAATTATCCGAGCGGGGTGTAGCATTTGTCATCGGACGTGTCAGCCGTGTTCGGGCGAACGAGATCTACTATAAAAATGGCCAAGAAGAACAATGTCTTCAGGCAGGTACCTTCATCTGGACGGGCGGTGTTCGCGGCAGTTCGGTCATCGATGCCTCTGGATTCCAGCAAACACGCGGCCGTGTCTCTGTTCATGAGGACTTGTCTGTGCCTGGTAATCAGGAAATTCTGATCATCGGCGACTGTTCTGAGATGATTGATCCGAGCACAGGGCGTCCTTTCCCTGCAACAGCGCAGATAGCGATGCAGCAGGCGGACATTGCTGCCCATAATCTAAACGCGATGGTCAATGGCGAGCCGCTGCTTCCTTTTCGTTATAAATTTAAAGGAACGGTTTGTTCACTTGGCAAGAACGATGCGCTTGGCGAAGTGATGGGGCGCAAAGTTAAGGGATTACCAGCAGCTTTTATGAAAAAGGTTATTGATAACCGCTCGCTGGCAAAAATCGGCGGCCTTGAAACGATGCTTAAAAAAGGCAGATTCAGTTTCAACAAATAAGAAGATAAAATTGGAAAGGCCAAGTTCTTTGGTTTGTGGTCAAATCATACCTGATTTCACTGAAAATTGATACGTGCTTTACGCATAAAAAGAGCTCCAGCAGGTTGCTGGAGCCCTTTCATTATCGAGGATTTTATTGATTAACAGGAACGGGGATTTTGGCGAGCGCTTGATTAAGATCATAGATAATATCATCTATCGTTTCAACACCGATTGACACGCGAATCAAGTCAGGTGTTACACCGGCTTCCGCTTGTTCTTCAGGTGTCAATTCAGCGTGCGTTGTGCTGGCTGGATGAATAATCAGTGATTTGGCATCAGCTACATTTGCCAGCAGGGAGAATAATTTGACGTTGTTAATCAGAGTTTTGCCGGCTTCCAGACCGCCTTTGACGCCAAAAGTGAAAATTGATCCGGCACCCTTTGGCAGGTATTTTTTCGCCAAGTCATGATATGGGCTGTCTTCAAGTTCTGGATAATTGACCCAGGTAACTTTCGGGTGGTTTTTCAAGAATTCAACGACCTTGCGTGCATTTTGAACGTGACGTTCGACGCGTAGTGAAAGCGACTCGAGCCCCTGAAGGAAATAAAATGCGTTTTGCGGGCTCAGTGTGGCACCAGTATTGCGAAGCAGCTGTACACGCGCCTTAGCTGCGTAGGATGCAGGTGCGAGATCCGTATAGACGAGACCGCCATAACTCTTATCAGGAGTCGTGAAATCAGGAAATTTCCCGCTGGCCGCCCAGTCAAATTTTCCACCGTCAACGAGAATGCCGCCGATTGCTGTTCCGTGACCGCCGATGAACTTTGTTGCTGAATGGACAACAACATCTGCGCCCCATTCAATTGGCCGAATCAGGTAAGGTGTGCCAAACGTATTATCGATGATCAATGGAATACCGTTTTCATGGGCGATTTTGGCGACCGCTTCGATGTCGAGTACGTTGATCTTCGGATTGCCAAGCGTTTCGCCATAGATTGCTTTCGTGCGATCATTAATGGCAGTGCGGAAGTTCTCCGGATCGTCGGGATCAACGAAGGTGACGTCGATACCCAGTTTTCGGAGCGTGACGTTGAACAGTTCATAAGTGCCGCCATAGAGTGTGCCAGCGGCTACGATATTGTCACCTGCGTTGGCAACATTGAGAATGGAATAGAGTATAGCTGCCAGACCTGAAGAAGTTGCGAGAGCAGCTACACCGCCTTCTAGCTCGGCAACGCGTTTTTCAAAGACATCTTCCGTAGGATTCATGATACGCGCATACACATTGCCTGGTTTTTTCAATTGAAAAAAGTCAGCTGCTTCATCGGCATCTTTAAAGACAAAAGAAGTCGTTTGGTAAATCGGTACTGCCCGTGCGCCTGTCGCCGGATCCGGCACCTGTCCTGCATGAACTTGCAACGTTTCAAAACCCAGTTTTCTTTCTTCAGTCATCTTGATCTCTCCCTTGACCTGATTTTGTCATTAAATAAAATCTTAGATTGGAAAGAGTCACAGATTGAAAAGGATGCAAAATAAAATGCTGTTTCCGCAGATGAGAGGGAAACAGCATTCGCCGATGCTTTTCTTATCTGCCAGGATGAATATCATCCTGCTGGAATTAACACCATACACTCACGTGCTGGTTGTCGGGCTTCAATGGGCCAGTCCCTCCGCCGCTCTTGATAAGATTTATTTAATTGAGGATATTCTATATCCACATTGGTTGTTTGTCAATCAAAAAATACAAGTAAATGGACTGTATTTAGTATTTTTTTTTCACACATTTTTCATTCGAGTCTCAATTGGCTCATTTTTCCATGGACACCAAAGCGCCTTTATTGTTTTTTTACCTTGAATTATATACAAAAAAACAGCCGGATGATCAAGCCGGCTGTTCGCAAGATGAAGGTGCAGTGGATTAATACAGACCTTCTGTTTTTTCTTTTGTGCTGATATAAATATTTTTTGTCTGCGTATATGCATCGAGGATACTCTTGTATGTCTCGCGCCCGATTCCTGATTTCTTGTAACCGCCGAAAGGCGCGCCCGCAGGAAGTTGGTTGTATGTGTTCACCCACATACGGCCCGTGCGCACACCACGCGCAACTTTCAAAGCTGTATTCAAATTGCTCGTCCATACAGCGCCGCCCAATCCATATTCAGATTCGTTAGCCAGTTTAATCACATCGTCAACATCTTTGAATTTGATGACAGTGGCAACTGGTCCAAATATTTCTTCCTGAGCAATACGCATATCGTTCGTGGCATCGGCAAGGATCGTTGGTGCCATAAACACGCCATTTTCAAGACCGTCGTTTGCCAGTTTCTTGCCGCCGGTAACGAGCGTTGCGCCTTCATCCTGTCCAATTTTTACATAGTCCAGAATTTTCTCCAGTTGACGTCCGTTGACCTGTGCACCCATCTGAACGCCGTCTTGCCATGGCAGACCGACCTTCACTTTTTCGAAGGCATCCTTGAGAGCAGCGACAAATTTGTCATAAATACCTTCCTGAACAAAAACACGTGAACCAGCGCAGCATACTTGACCTTGGTTGAAGAGAATACCAAGTTGGGCACCTTCAATTGCGCGTTCCCATGGCGCGTCGTCAAAGTAAATATTTGCTGATTTGCCGCCTAATTCCAATGTCGCTGGAATCAGACGTTTCGCTGCGGCTGCGGCGACTTCGTAACCAACCTGCGTAGAACCTGTGAATGCAAGTTTTGCAAAGCCCGGGTGCTGGAGCATATAATCGCCGGAATCCGATCCGCGGCCTGTAACAACGTTCACAACACCGGCAGGAAGCACTTGATCCAATAATTTGGCAAATTCAAGCAAGCTGAGCGATGTCGATGATGAAGGATGAATCACAACCGTATTGCCGGCGGCGATTGCCGGAGCGATTTTCCATGCAGCCATCAGGAACGGGAAGTTCCAAGGAACGATTTGTCCAACAACACCAAGTGGTTCTTTCAAATTAATTGTCAGTGTATTTTCGTCGAGTGCTTGAGCCGTACCTTCTTCGGAACGGATAACACCGGCGAAATAGCGGAAATGGTCGGAACTTGCAGGAACATCAACGGCTTTTGTTTCTCTGAGTGGCTTGCCGTTATCCAATGTTTCAACCAAAGCCAGATGATCGGCATTTTCATCAATTAAATCGGCGATTTTCAGCAGCAAAGTGCTTCGTTCCTGAATGCCGACCTCTTTCCAAGTTTCAAACGCTTTTGTTGCAGCTTCGACAGCTGCGTCCACATCGGCGTGCGAGGCATCGGTGAAATCTGCCAATTTTTCCCCATTGCTAGGGTTATAGCTAGAGATCATACGGCCCTCAGAACCGGCAACCCATTTGCCTCCGATATATAACTTATAGGATGAGTCTACAGCTGAGCCAATTGCGGATTCATTGATACTCATGACGATGACTTCCTTTCCAATTTGTAAATTTGATTACTCGTCTTATTACACTTTTTATTGTAAAACACAAGCGCAAAAATTGGAATGAAAACGCTTATTAAAAATTATTCATGAATTATTCATGGATTCTTCATCAATTACTCATAGTTGATGAATTGGATAGACTTAATTATTCGAATGGATAGCGGAAATCTCAATTGATCACCAATGACTATGCCTTATTCCGGGAACGTCATTTTTCTAGGATCTTACTTCCTGAAGGACTGGTGACGATAATTTTTGTTACGCAACCGACAAAAAGGGAGGTATCGACGATTCCGTGAATCTCTCGCAACTTTTGATCGAGCGACGCGATATTCGGAAATTTTGCGAAGCTGGCGTCAAGAATGATATTGCCGTAATCACTGATCGTAAAGCCGTCTTTAGCCGGACTTTTTCTAGGAACGGCATGTCCACCTAGCTGCTGAATTTCACATTGCACATAGCTATAGGCATCGGGTAAGACTTCGAGAGTAACGGGCACGTCAAATGTCAGACTGTCAACGAATTTTGATTCATCGACAAGTAGAATATAATCATCAGCCATGGACGCAACAAGTTTCTCGCGTGTATGGATGGCGCCGCCACTTTTTAAAGCATTGAAATGCTGATCCACCTGATCGCAGCCGTCGAAAGCTACATCAACCTTAGACACATCTTGGAGATTAAGGACGGTGAAATCTTTTTGCAAACAGTAGTCCCGCGTAGTTTGGGAAGGGGTAACAACGCGGACATCAGTCCTGTCCGCCTGGCTGAGCAAATCAACCAGATGGCTGATCGTTGTTCCCCCGCCCAGCCCAATGGTCATTTTCTCTGATATCAGTGGCAATGCGGCCTGTGCGCATGCCCATTTCAAATCGGGTGCATTCATCTCGTCCATCTCCAATAAAATTGCACAAACGTGCAAAATATTATAATATGTGCTTGTTGCGCTTTAAGTATACAAAGATCCTGAAATACCGTCAATTGACGAAGGCCAGTTGATTAAAGGAGCAGTCACTGAATGGTGAAATCAAATAATCGCGAGTTGCTCGTTAAAATTGCACAAATGTATTATCTAGAGAACATGACACAAAGTCAGATAGCCAACGCGCTTGGCATTTATCGAACAACGATCAGCCGTTTGCTGAAACGTGTTCGTGATGAAGGAATTGTGACAATCACGATCAATTACGGCTCAAATCGTGAGACGGAACTTGAGAAAAGCCTATGCGAACGATTCGGGCTCAAAGAGGCAATCGTTGTTTCGACATGGAATCTTCCGCACAATCAGGTGGAAAAAAGTCAGGTGATGGGGAAGGCGGCCGCAAGCTTTTTGAAACGTATTACGGGCGATGGTGATGTGATCGGATTCTCGTGGGGAAGCAGTCTAGCGGCAGTTGCTGAACAGCTTGATCCAGACGAAAGAAAAAACGTGCTTTGTGTTCCGATGATTGGCGGAGCTTCCGGCCGATTGAAAAGTCGCTTTCACGTCAATACAATTTGCTATCAGGTGGCTGAGAAATTCAGAGGCGATTCACTATTGGCTGACTTTCCCGCTGTTTTTGAGAGTGAAGCAATCAAGCAGGCAATGATCCAGACGAAACATTTTCGTGAAATTGAGTCTGTTTGGGAACGATTGTCGATTGCCCTGTTCGGCATTGGATCAGTAATTTTGCAAGGCACGGAAAATTGGCAAGCATTTTATGGCAGCGGTACTGTCCATTCACTCGTCGATAGGCAGGCGGCAGGTGATATTCTTTCTTCATTTTATGACGCATGGGGTATTCCGGTTGAAACAGATCTGTCCGCCCGTACAATGGCGCTGCCGCTCGAACGACTGAAGCAGTTACCTTATTCTATTGGTATTGCCGAATCATCAGCAAAAGTTCCGGCGATTATCGGCGCGTTGCGCGGCAATTATATGAATGTATTGGTGACAACGGATGAAACGGCACGAGAAATTCTGGAAGCTGATGCCTAAGCGTTTGCTTTTTCTTGGAAATATGATAGAATCAATAAACCCACCAAATTATATAAAATTACTTGGAATTAAATCAGATAAATTGTTGGGCATCATAGAGAAGAGAAAAAGGTAAGAGGAGGAAGTTTTATGAAAAAAATTATTTCTTTGCTGGTTGCTGCTTTTGCAGTTGTATCACTGACAGCTTGTGGCTCTTCCACAACAGCAACGAACACTTATGATCAGGTTAAAAAGAGCGGTGTTTTGCGCGTCGGGACAGAAGGTACATATGCCCCCTACACTTATCATGACAGCAAGACCAACAAACTTGTCGGCTTTGACGTCGCTGTCATTCGTGAGGTTGGTAAGCGTTTGGGCGTTAAAGTGAAGTTTGATGAATCGAATTGGGATTCGTTATTTGCCGGTTTAAATGCTAAACGATTCGACACGATTGCCAATGATGTCGGTGTTACGCCGGATCGACAGAAAAAGTATGATTTTTCCCGGGTCTACACGACGTCGCAATCGGTGATTGTGACCCGCAAAGAGAATCAGTCGATTCACTCCCTTAAAGATTTGAAGGGTGTCAAAGTCGCTCAGGGTCTCTCCAGTAATTACGGAGCGATGACGAAAAAGGCCGGCGCCATTATCACAGGTGAAGATGATATGTCGAAAGCGCTGAAACTTGTTAGTCAGAAACGGGTCGATGCCACTGTCAACGATCAAGGTGCAGTTCTGCAATACTTTAAACAGACAAAAGATAATCAATTGAAAGTAGCGGCGGTTGTTCCCTCGAACGCAGCCGATATCGCTTTTCCGGTCCTCAAAGGAAGCGGACTCGCCAAGCCGTTCTCTAAAGAACTGGCAGCAATGAAAAAAGATGGAACTTTGAAACGCATTTCCGAACAGTATTTTGGAAAGGATATCAGCAAGTAAATGCCAAGTTTCGTTTTCGGGGCGATTACCGTTGACTGGGATCTGGCTGCCCGGTCCTTCTGGCCAATTTTGCAGGGAGGGTTGATTTATACCCTGCCCCTGACCCTTATTTCATTCGTCTTTGGTTTTATCCTGGCGCTTATGATGGCGCTTTTTCGCCTTTCGAAATGGGCCGTATTACAGTGGATCGCCCGCATCTATATCTCAATTATCCGCGGGACCCCGCTGATCGTTCAATTGGCTATTGTTTTTTATGGCTTGCCGGATCTTGGGATACAGCTTTCGCCAATTCCAAGTGCGATCATTGCGCTGTCGCTAAATGTCGGCGGCTATGCGGCTGAGGTTATCCGCGCCTCAATTTTATCGGTGCCACGTGGTCAATGGGAAGCCGGTTATACAATCGGTATGAGCGAAGCACAAGTCCTAAGGCGCGTCATTCTACCGCAAGCGGCACGCGTTTCTGTGCCACCACTTTCGAACACGTTTATCAGTTTAGTGAAAGATACGTCCTTAGCCTCAACAGTTACGGTTACGGAACTATTTCGGCGTGCACAGGAAATTACAGCAACGAATTATGATTTTCTCTTGCTTTATTCAGAGGCAGCACTTATCTATTGGATTTTCTGCTTTTTTCTTTCGCTTGGGCAAAGCTGGATGGAAAGTCGACTGGATCGCTATGCTGCGCCTCGCGCGTAAAGGGGGGTGGAAAAGGCAATGCTTCTTTCTATAAAAAATGTACACAAGACTTTTTCCGGCCACGAAATATTAAAAGGAATTGATTTCTCACTTGATGAAGGCAAGGTACTCGTGCTCATTGGGCCGTCCGGGTCAGGAAAGACAACGACGCTAAGAACGCTTAACCTTCTTGAAATCCCCGAGGCAGGGACACTGCAGATTGCCGATCAAGAAGTCGTATTTGGACAAGCGCTTTCGAAGAAACGGATTCAGGCAATGCGCCGCCAGTCTGCCATGGTCTTTCAGGAATATAATTTGTTCCCTCACCGAACCGCACTTGAAAATGTCACTGAAGGACTGATAATTGTCCAGAAAATGGCGCCCAAAGAAGCGCAGGAACGCGCCGCGGAACTTTTAAATAAAGTTGGTCTAACGCAGCACCTGAACAAATATCCGCACCAATTATCCGGCGGTCAGCAGCAACGCGTCGGTATCGCGCGAGCGGTTGCTTTGCAGCCGAAATTGTTGCTGTTTGACGAACCGACCTCAGCACTTGATCCGGAATTGGTCGGTGATGTGCTTAAGGTAATGAAAGATTTGGCACGTGAAGGATGGACAATGGTTGTTGTCACTCATGAATTGAAATTTGCCGCGGACGTGGCTGATGAGGTGTTGTTTCTTGATGATGGGCGAATTCTGGAAAGAGGAGCACCGGACGTCCTTTTGCAGCAGCCACAGCATGAACGGACAAAGCAATTTTTAAGCAGAATATTAAATGAACGATAACAAAAAGTCGCAGAACTCAAGTATCTGCGGCTTTTTATTTGCCCTTGAAGGATAAAAATGAAGGGAAAGATGGGTGGAAAAGCAGTGTGATAATCGCGTCAGCCAAAGCGCAATTATTGCAAAATATAGACAAAACATAGCCCAGTTTATCTGACAATGGAAAAAAGTTTTAGAATATTTTTCATGAAAACAGATTATTGGTTATTTAGATTATTCAGCCCGCTTTTTTCCACATAGTCAAGGATATGGTCATACATTTTCAGGGAAGCAGGAGATAAATACTGTTTTTTAAGCGAAGCGAGGCCAATGGTTCGATATTCCGCAGGTTTAAATGGATACATGCCGACATCGGCATAATTTTTTGTAAGTACAAGTTGAGGAAGAATGGCGATGCCAAGTCCGCTTTCGACCATTGCGACAATGGATTGATCATCAATACTGTAGAACTGGGAATGGACAGACAGTTGATGCTTATGCAGCAGCGCTTTTGTTTCTTTCATGTAATCATCGCGTTGCAGAATGAAGCTCATGTCCTTGATTTCCGCAACAGTGACGTAATCCGGGTGCTGAGGGCGGAAGTCTTTTGGTGTGACGCACAGCAAAGGATCTAGGGTCAGTGGTGTGACCGTAAGATTTTCTTCAGCTGGGAGAGAGATAAAACCAAGATCAATAGCTCCAGACTTAATCCAGCCGACAACATCCTCATAACCGCCTTGAAAAATGATGATTTTTATTTCTGGAAAGAGGCGACGGAACGATTTTACGATTTCAGGGATCCAGTGAATACAAATACTGCTATAAGTACCGATGCGCACGAGGCCCTTTTCCAGACCGTGAATATGTGCGGCTTCCTGTTTTAAGCGTTCTTCACTATTAAGCACAGCCCGAACATGTGGTAATAGATTTTTTCCCTCAAGTGTGAGGCGTACACCGGTCCGATCGCGAATAAAGAGGGCGACACCTAATTGCTGCTCAAGGTTAGCGATGGAGTGGCTGATGGCTGATGGTGTGAGGTTGAGTACTTCCGCAGCTTTAAGAAAACTTTGTTGTTCGGCGACGGTGTCGAAGACAGAATAAGAGAGTAAGGACATTTCCAAGATCCAACCCTTCATAAGAGTGAAATTAATTCATCTATACGTGAATAAGATGATGTTTACTCTAGCTTACGAACAGATTACTATAAATGCAAAGAAAAATAAAATGTAACTTTGTATCACGTGGAATGGATGGTTTTCTTACAAATAATGGTACGGGGAGAATAATATGAAAAGCGATTTGTATTCAGAGCGAATGAAAGAGGTTCGACCGTCTGCGATACGTGAGTTATTGAAATTAGGTGCGGATCCGGACGTCATTTCTTTTGGCGGCGGCTATCCGGATCCCAATCTATTTCCAACAGATCAACTCAGCCGAGTCTATGCACATGTTCTTAAAGAGCAGGGAAAGCAGGCCTTGCAATACACGATTTCAGAAGGACTTCCTGCACTGCGGGAGAAACTAGTCAAACGCATGGAGCGCGTCGGTGTAACTTGCGGACTGGACAATCTATTTCTCTTGCAAGGCAGTCAGCAAGGATTGGACCTTGTTGCGAAGATGTTGCTGAACCCTGGAGATGTCGTCATCACGGAAAATCCGACATTTTTAGGTGCATTGGTTGCCTTTAATGCCTACCAACCGAATTATGCCTCCGTTTCCATGGATGAAGATGGGATGATTATGGATGAACTTGAAACAGTACTTAAAGCGAATCCTCGTGCAAAAATCATTTACACGGTGCCGACTTTCCAGAATCCTACCGGTGTGACCATGAGTCTCGCCCGTAGAAAGCGACTTGTTGCGCTAGCCAATCAATATGATGTCATTATCTTGGAAGATGATCCGTATCGTGAAATTCGCTATGAAGGCGAACCTCTTCCAAGTATTAAGAGCCTGGATACCGAGGGCAGAGTGATTCACCTCGGCAGTTTCTCAAAAATACTGAGTCCGGGCATGCGCCTCGGCTGGGTTATTGCTGAGCACGAATTGGCAGAAAAGCTCTGCTTGCTAAAAATGGCTGCAGATACGCAGAACTCTACTCTGAATATGTACGCAGCAAACCTGTTCCTAGAACGCTATGATATTGATGAACATATTACGCGCATCCAGAATGTGTACAGGAAGAAGAAACAGATAATGCTGGATGCTTTTAATACCTATTTACCGAAAAGTGTTCATTACACGAATCCACAAGGCGGACTCTTCACATGGTTAACCCTCCCGGAAACGGTGGATACCACGAAGTTGATGAAGGAACATGTACTTCCTGAGGCCAACGTCGCTTATGTTCCCGGCGCGACGTTCTATCCTTTGCACCAAGAAATCAATCATTGCCGATTTAACTATTCATGCATGTCAGAAGAAAAAATTGTGAAAGGCATTGCGGCATTTGGACAAATTCTGCAAAATTATTGTTGATAGGATCATGAGTCGAGGAGGATGAATCCATGGAAATCAAAAACGTTGCGATTGTTGGCTTAGGTGCATTAGGTATTATGTATGGGAAACATCTTGTTGATCGTTTGGGTGTCGACGCAGTGCGCATTGTCGCTGATCATGACCGAATTGAGCGCTATAAGAAAGACGGTATTTTATGCAACGGTGAACCCTGCACATTTCGCTATGTTGCTGCTGATGAACCTATGGAACCTGCCGATCTACTGATTTTTGCGGTAAAATACACCGGATTGAAAAGTGCTATAGCTAATGCGAAAAATCAAATTGGGAAACAAACCATCATTCTTTCAGTGCTTAACGGGATTTCGAGTGAACAGGTGATTGGCGGGACGTTTGGTTTTGATCAATTGCTCTATTGCATTGTTGCTGGTATGGATGCTTCCAAAGTAGGCAATGAACTCACTTATAAAAATCTTGGCTTTATCAGCTTTGGCGAAGCAAATGATGTGCGCAGCAAGAAGGTACAGGCACTTGCGCACTTCTTTGATAAAGTCTCCATTCCTTATGAAATTCCTGAGCACATGATGCACAAGATGTGGAGTAAGCTGATGGTCAATACGGGTGTGAATCAATCGACGGCAGTCTTCGCCACGAATTACGGCGGGATACAAGTTCCGGGCAAGCCGCGTGATACGGTGATTGCTGCGATGAAAGAAGTTGTCAAGGTTGCTAATAGCGAAGGCGTGAACCTTCAAGAATCTGAAATTGCCGGATGGCTGAAGATCAACGATGCATTGAACCCTGAAGGTATGCCGTCGATGCGTCAGGACACCTTGCAGCACCGGCCAACAGAAGTTGAACTGTTCGCCGGGACGATTCGCAAGTTGGGCAAGAAACACGGCATCCCAACGCCGGTCAATGATTTTCTTTATACGAAGATTGAGGAGATAGAATCCGCTTATTCTCATTAATAAAAGATAATAAAACTGAATGTCTCTGGGACATTCAGTTTTTTCTAGAGATAAGAAAGTTTTTCGCACAAAAATGCAGCGAATTGCTCTGGCGGCTTGCGGGAAAAGCGAGCCAAGTGAGTCTCCGCAGATTCTCGCTTGTCTGAGGAGACGCGCGGCGCCCGCGGCAAGCGATCATAAAAAGCAACTATACGCCTAGGCAGGACATCAAAATAATGATAGCGACCAGCGGATCTGATTAAATTTTAATTAAATTAGGAAAGTGCATAAATAAGGTGCAATTGGTTCATTTTAAACCGAGGGTCTATTGACCTGCAGGGGGCGATTTTTTTAGGTTGATGGACAATTGATTTATAGGAGTAGCTAGTTCCTTAGATAGATAAAAAGGGAATTTTACTTTGAGTGAGGGACAATATAGTATTAGAAATATTTTTAAATATTGGTATAATTAATGAAATTTAGATTGGGGGAGTACAGAAGTGGACAAAAAAAATAAGTCGGCATTCGGCATTGCGATGGGTGGCGCTTTTCTCATGGCGATGTCTGCTGTCGGTCCGGGCTTTTTGACGCAGACGGCAACATTTACATCGCAATTAGGTGCAGATTTCGGATTCGCTATTCTTGTTTGTATACTTGTTGATATCGGCGTGCAGCTTAATATCTGGCGCATCATCGTCATTTCTGGGAAGAAAGCACAGACGATCGCCAATGAACTGGTTCCGGGGCTCGGGTATTTATTGACCGCGCTTATTGTCATCGGCGGTTTGACCTTCAATATCGGGAATATTGGCGGTGTTGGTCTTGGTTTCAATGTCTTATTTGGCATCTCACCGGAAAATGGGGCGCTGATTGGTGGCGCAATTGCTCTAATTATTTTTCTTGTGCGCAATGCGCTTATCGTTATGGATCGAACGGTACAAGTGCTTGCCGTTGTTAAAGTACTGCTGATTATTTTTGTTATCGCAATGATGGCGCCACCAGTCGGGCCGGCCGCTTATCATACATTCTTACCGTCACATATCGATTTTTATTCGATTGTAACGATCGTTGGTGGAACCGTTGGCGGCTATATTTCATTCTCAGGCGGACACCGCCTGCTAGAAGGCGGCTTGCGCGGCACACAGTCTATTCGTTATATCAACGAAGGCGCGCTGACCGGAATCGGGGTTGCTTCACTGATTCGCATCCTACTTTTTCTTGCTGGTCTCGCAGTTGTTACGGCTGGGCACCCGCTAAATCCACTAAATCCGGCTGCGAGTATCTTTCAAGCAGCGGCAGGTACTTTCGGTTACAAATTTTTCGGCCTGATTTTGCTAGCTGCCGGGATGACATCGACACTCGGATCAACCTTTACATCTGTATCCTTTCTGGAATATTCTAAAGAAAACAGCGTCAATCATACTTATCAGAAAATCAGACCGTATTTAATCATCTTTTTCATTGTTTTTTCAACAGCAATCTTTTATTTCATTGGCAGTCCGGCAAAGGTGCTCGTCGCTGTTGGCGCGATTAATGGGCTGATTCTTCCAATTGCGCTAGCCATACTGCTTGTCGCAACGATGCGTAAAAAGATAATGGGTACAGCTTACAAGCATCCGCTCTGGTTGACTGTATTCGGTTGGATCATTGTTATCTTCATGGCTTATGCCGGGATACAGACCGTCATAAAAAACCTGTCAACCCTTTATTAATACGTTAAGAATGTATTAGATTATGTGCAAAAAAGGAGCGCAGGTGCGCTGGCGCCTTGCGGGAACAGCGAGCCAAGTGAGCCCCCGCAGATTCCAGCTTGTCCAAGGAGGCTTCCGTCCTGCCCGGCGGCAAGCGAGCGACCGAAGCGCAATGGTTAAAAAAGGACTTGGCTAGGCCACGTTTTTCTGAAATACTATTGAATATTTTTATGTGTGTAGCGGGCAAATAAGAGCGGAGTGTTTACGTGTAGACGGCCTCCGCTTTTTGCATTGCAGAAGGGAAATCTGTATGACTTCAAAAGGAGGTAAACCATTGCGACAGATTGATTTTAATTGTGACTTGGGAGAAAGCTTTGGGCATTATAGAATGGGCAATGATGCCGAGGTTTTACCATTGATTTCTTCAGCGAATATTGCCTGCGGGTTTCATGCGGGAGACAGTTCCGAAATGCGTCGGACTGTGGCACGCGCGGCAGCAAACGGCGTTGCTATTGGTGTTCATCCGGGCCTGGCAGATCTAGAAGGATTCGGCAGACGGGAGATGGCTCTGACACCACAGGAAGCCTATGATTGTGTCGTTTATCAGATCGGTGCTTTAAAGGGCGTTGCCGCTTCGCAAAATGTATCGGTTCATCATGTGAAGCCGCATGGTGCGCTCTATCATATGGCTTCGGACCATGAGGACTATGCACGGGCGGTTGCAAAAGCCATTGCGGATGTTGACGATCACCTTTTACTGTTCGCCATGGGCGGAACGCACCTGGCGTCAGCCGGCGAGCGTGTTGGACTGCATGTGATACATGAGGTGTTTGCCGATCGAACCTATCAGCCGGATGGCTCATTGACACCACGTGCGGAGGGAAATGCGTTGATAACGGATCCGGAAGTGGCGCTTCAGCAGGTGCTGCGAATGATTAACGAGGGTAGCGTGCAGGCTGTTGACGGTAGCACACTGCCGATTCAAGCAGAAACGGTTTGCATTCACGGCGATGGACAGCGTGCGCTTGAGTTTGCCCGCATCATCAGGGAACGATTGCAGCAGACGGGTATTACGATCCAAGCCTGGTGAGTAGCACGTCGCGCTGTCTCAACTGTAATTATTCAACATTATCCCCTAAGGAGGAATGGTAATGGTTGAGGAAATGCCCCTGCTTTCCCAGCAGACACCAGCCGAGGTTCGGCAAATGATTCGAAATGGTAAGTGGACAAAGCAAACGAGCGGCCTGGCAAATGGCTACACACAGGCCAATCTTGTCATTCTGCCCCAGAAATATGCTTATGATTTTCTGCTCTTTTGTCAAAGAAATCCGCGTCCCTGTCCGCTCTTGGAAGTGCTCGATGCCGGAAGTCCCTTTCTGCGTGAACTGGCACCGGGGGCTGATATTCGCATGGATGTTCCAAAATACCGCATTTATAAAGCGGGTCAATTAATTGAAGAAACGGCTAACATCACTGATCTCTGGCGGGATGATTTTGTCACGTTTTTGATTGGCTGCAGCTTCAGTTTTGAGGAGAGTTTGCTCGAGAACGGTCTGCCTGTTCGTCATATTGAGCAAGAAACCAATGTGCCGATGTACCGCACATCGATACAGTGCCACGCTGCAGGTGTTTTCAGCGGTCCGCTTGTCGTCAGTATGCGGCCGATGACGCCCAGTCAGGCGATCCGCGCTGTTCAGCTGACAAGCCGCTTCCCTTCGGTTCATGGGGCACCGATTCATATCGGAGATCCAACGGCCATCGGCATTAAGAATTTATCACATCCGGATTTTGGTGAATCGGCAGCTGTTCATGAAGATGAGATTCCGGTTTTTTGGGCTTGCGGGGTCACACCACAAGCAGCGGTCATGGCCTCAAAACCGGAGATTGCGATTACGCATGCACCGGGATGTATGCTCGTCACAGATCAAAAAAACAGTACATTCAGTGTTTGACATTTTGTAGATTTTGAAAAGGAGAGGTGGATTTGGCTATCATTCCATTTGGCGAGCAGGCGGTGCGTGTCATTTTCGGCGACCGGATTGACCCGTCCATTCAAGCACAAATCAGTCGTTTTCTTCGTTATTTCGACCGCCTGCCTTTTCCTGGTTTTATTGAATATGTTCCAGCCTATACCAATATTGCTTTTTATTATGACCCGCAAAAGGTGCTTGTTGGTGTCCACGGCGGACAAACAGCGCAACAGACGGTGATCGATTATTTGGAAGCTTGTTACACGGCAATGGACAGGGAGCCTTGCGCAGACGAACGGATCGAGAGGCGAACCGTACGTATTCCTGTGTGCTACGGTGGTGCGTTTGGACCGGATTTAGACGTTGTCGCCTCCTATCATCAGATGAGTACGGAAGAAGTTATCAGACGGCATACTGCGCCGGAGTATTTGGTCTATATGCTCGGCTTTGCACCAGGATTTCCGTTTCTCGGCGGTTTGCCAGAAGAGCTGGCGACCCCCCGCCGCGAATCGCCGCGGCTGAAGATTGCCGCTGGATCCGTCGGCATTGCGGGGCGGCAGACAGGAGCCTACCCGCTTCAGTCGCCAGGCGGCTGGCAAATTATCGGTCGCACGCCGACCCAGCTTTTTACTCCAGACGGTCAATCGCCAACACTGCTTCATGCAGGAGACCTCGTCCGTTTTGAGTCGATCACCGAGGAACAGTTTCTGGCACAGAAAGGCGGCCAGCTATGAGTTTTACAGTCATCAATAAGGGATTTTCGGCGGCTATTCAAGATCTCGGTCGCCCCGGTTACCAGCGCTTCGGGGTTATTGTCGGGGGTGTGATGGATGCGCCATCAGCGAAATTGGCCAATTGGCTGGTCGGTAATAACAGGGGCGCAGCGGTTATCGAGTTTTCTTATCTCGGACCGGCTGTTCGCTTTGAACAAGAGACGTTGTTTGCGATCACCGGCGCTCTATGCCAGCCACGGCTCGACGAGCGAGCGATCGGCTGCGGCCGCCCTGTCGTTGCTCATCCAGGGCAGATTCTGCAAGTTGGCGGTGTTTCCTCTGGATCAAGAGGTTATATTGCTTTTGCCGGTGGAATGGATACGCCGCCGTGGCTTGGCAGCCGTTCCACTTATGAACGAGCCGGGCAAGGCGGCTGGCACGGTCGCAGTCTCCGCGAACAGGATTCAGTACCGGTGGGCCGACTCACTGATTTTCAGCAGCGTTTACTACATAAATTGGCAGCTAGCACCACGGATTGCAACTGGTTCGCCTCGCTTCGCCGCGCGTATAAACGCCCAGCGGTTATCCGCGTGATGCGTGATGTGCATTGGCCGCTTTTTACCGAGCAATCGAGGACTGCTTTTCTAGAGACGGACTATCAGGTGACGCGCGCATCGGATCGCATGGGGTATCGACTTGAAGGGATGTCGATCCAGTTGCAACAGAAGCGTGATATATATTCAGAAGCTGTTGCTTTCGGTTCAATTCAAGTCCCGCCAAACGGGCAACCGATTATTTTAATGGCTGATCACCAGTCAACCGGTGGTTATCCGCGCATCGCCCATGTGGCAGCTGTGGATCTACCTTTGCTTGGACAACTGCCACCGGGCAGCCGGATGCACTTTTGCGAACTTGCTGTCGACCAAGCAGAGCGCTTGTTGCTTGAGCAGATGGAGGAACTGGATGGATTACAGAAGTATGTGCGCAAGAAGCTGACGCTGCTCATTGAGTAATAATGAGTACACGGACGTCAGATGTCACTGCATGATGACTTGACGAAATATCATGATATTTTAAAAAAGTTAGACATTTTTATTGACAGCACTTTTGGAATTTGATATAAATAAAGTCACCCACTTACAATAAAGGGAGTTTAGACGATGAGCAGCAGCCAGAGGCTTCAGAGCAAGAGCCAGCTGAATAGCTTTTATTACTATTTTGGGTTTTTTCGTTAGTGTTTGCATTCGCAGTATGGATGCAAACACGTCGTCAGATGTATTTGCATCCATACGGAAAACCTGAAGTAGTGCTTCTACTTGGAAAAAATGACCGTATGGACGAATCGAACAGTCCGTGCGGTCTTTCATTTTACCGGCATTTTTTTGAATCACCCGCGGCTGCTCGATGCTACGGGTGATTTTTTTCAAAAGTTAAGATTGGATACAAATTTGGAGCGAAAAAGTGAAGGAGGCGGTGTTTGTCGACCTTTTGCAGACGTGGAACAGATTAAAGAGCAAAAATAATCAATCCTATTATCGGAGGTGGCATAATAAATGGATGGGAAACAATTAAGAATGAATCGGCTTTTCGCAGAAGATAAAAAAATGGTGATGATTCCGATGGATCATGGAATTACACTTGGACCTATCAGAGGAATCGAAAACATCGATCAAGCTGTTGCAGCAATCGATCAGGCTGCTGTGGACAGTTTTGTGCTCCATAAAGGCATGGTTAAAAGCATCAGCCAATCACCGAAAGCTTCACTGATTGTGCACCTGAGTGCTTCGACGGAATTGGGGCCGCAACCGCTGCGCAAAGTACAGGTATGCACGGTTGAAGAGGCGCTCCGGCTTGGCGCGGATGCTGTGAGCACACATATTAATTTCGGATCCGAATATGAAGCTGAGCAGATTGTCGACACGGCTGAGGTAGCTGAAGCATGTGATCGTTGGGGAATGCCGCTGCTTGTCATGGCTTACGTCAGAGGCGAAAATATTGATGCAGCAGACGTGAAGAAAACGGCTCACGCCGTGCGAATCGCCGCCGAACTTGGTGCCGATATCGTCAAAACGAGTTTTCCAGAAAACGCTGAATCGATGCATGAAATCGTATCGGCAACTTCCTTACCGACACTAGTTGCCGGCGGCGGAAAGGTTGATGACGCGCTCAATCTGTTTCGAATGATTGAAAAAGCGATTCAGGCTGGGTGTGCAGGGGTGTCGATTGGCAGAAATGTTTTCAGTCATCGCTATCCGCGGGAGATCGCGCAGCAGTTGGTCCGCATCGTGCATCATTCAGTAGGTGCCGAGTCCGCTTATGAAGCCTTAACGAAAGTATTTGAAAATGCCTAAACAGATAAGGAGAATCATTGATGACAACAACAGCGAAAACCGATGAAACGAAATTTGCTTGGTACGATATGAGAAAAATGGCTCGTGAAAATATTCCGGAGCTCGTCGATACGCTCACGCAATTTCATTATTCAGCTGCAATTGTCACGCCGGCGCAGGCGAAGCAAATCCCTTCTACCCTTGAGAAAATAGGCTTGTTTGAAAACGGGAGCGATTTGCAGGCAATCAAAAAAGATGAAATGGCGTTTGACAGGATTGTATTGGAGAAAGATCTATTTGATCAATTGACAGAGAGTGGTGTGAAATTGAGCCAACCGCTCGGTATTTATTGTCGTGTGACGGATCGAGCATCGCTTGACGATGCTTGCCGCTTCCTGTCCAGAAGTCCGCTTTTGATTGTCGATTTTAAAGATGAAACAAAGATTCCGTTGGAACAGGTGCTTGCCGAGGCGCAGCACCAAGAGAAAGACGTACAAGTTATCACCAAAGTGGCCGACGGTGTGGACAGTGAAGTTGTTTTCGGCGTGCTTGAAAAAGGCAGCAATGGGGTTCTGTTCAGCAGTTCCAGTATAGAAGAAATTATCAAAGTTGGGCAGGCCATTCAGTCCGCTAAGAAACAGCTTAAGCAGGAGTTGACCACTTTGACGGTGACTGATGTACGTCATCTCGGAATGGGTGAACGTGTCTGTATTGATACGTGCAGTTACCTCGGAACAGATGAAGGTATGCTGGTCGGCAGTTTTTCCGATGGCGGTATTCTCGTTTGCAGCGAAACGCATAAGCTGCAGTATTTGCCGCTCCGGCCTTTTCGCGTGAATGCGGGCGCGCTCCACTCTTATGTGATGGGCGCGAATGATCGCACCGCTTATTTATCCGATTTGACAGCGGGTATGGAATTGATTGCGATCAAAACGGACGGCAGCGCAAGGCGAGTGCCGATCGGACGAATTAAAATGGAAACGCGGCCGCTCATTCAGATTACAGCAGAGTCTGCAAGCGGGCAGGTCGTAAAAACGGTGCTGCAAGAAGATTGGCATGTGCGTGTGTTCGGCGCGAGCGGTGAAGCCTGCAACGTAACGACTGTGAAAGCCGGCGATAAGTTGCTCGGTTATGCCGCGCGTCCAGGCAGGCATCTCGGCATTCCCGTGGATGAGTGGATTATTGAAAAATAAATAGCAAATCGTGCGGATTGATGCGCGATCGGTTGGGATTTTGACGTTAGCTGCGATCAGCTAACGTCTTTTTTTAGTGCGCCCGGCATGGGTGACAGCTAGGCGGTGAAAGTCCGCTACAGGCTTGGCAGTAGGAACTGTTAGCTGAGGACAAGGGTGTCTGCCGCGAGGCAGAATACTACTATGCGATTGATGCGATGAAAACATTTCTAATAAGAACGAAGCAATGGCTCAACCATCGTCTTCGCCAACTTATATGGAAACGATGAAAATCTGTTCGTACGCGTTACAGACAACTCAGACGATTTGGCATTGACCATGATGAAGCCCTGAAACGAGCGGGCAGTCGGAAAAAGTATTGGCGTCTCTCGCATAGTGAAACCCTTCATCGTGCTATTCAAAACAAAATACTCATACGATGGGGCATTAAAGATTGGTTGCCTCAGTATGCGCGTATGCGTGTAAATTATGGAACCGCCGTGTACGGAACCGTACGCACGGTGGTGTGAGAGGTCGGAAGCGGAAGGCTTCCGCCTACTCGATTCGTGTGTATCTGGGCCTGTGGTTGGCGCAGGCGCGAAACGCCTGCGGCAAGCGAGCAGCCGAAGCGTTCCGATTGGACGGGATAGCTTTCATCCAGCATGGAAATAATGAAACTAAGATGTGTTGGAGGAGGGTTGAAGTATGAAAAAGAATCAGATTCAGTCAGGCGATCACGTTTACGTGATTTGTCGCAACCCACATGCAGCCAGTGTCGCGATGATTCAGGAAGCGGAAGTGATCGAAAACCCGGAAAAGAACGGCGACAAAGCACTTTTACTCAATGACTTCTGCTACGAATTCGCCGAAGATGATGCGGTATTCCCGACGTTTGAAGAAGCGCAGCTGATATATAAGCAGATTTATGACGAAGACTGATTGATCAATTTCAAGGAAGAAAAGAGCGAAAACGGCAATGGTCAAACCGTTTGTTCCACAGTTAGTTTATATTGAACCGCGCGCGCGTACCTATCCGCTCGGGCGTCAATTGGAGAAAAAGTTTACAGAAATGGGAATCGAGATTCGCGAGACGACGTCGCACAACCAAGTACGAAATATTCCCGGGTCCAATGATTTCCAAAAATACCGCAACGCGAAAGCGACACTCGTGATCGGTGTCCGTAAAACGCTCGACTTTCAGAGTTCCAAGCCCTCAGCGGAATATGCACTGCCGCTTTCAACCGGTTGCATGGGGCATTGCCATTATTGTTATTTGCAGACCACAATGGGTTCGAAACCTTATCTTCGCACCTATGTTAACGTGGATGAGATTCTTGACCGGGCTGACGATTATATGCAAGCGCGTCTGCCAGAACTGACTCGTTTTGAAGCCTCCTGTACTTCGGATGTCGTCGGCCTCGATCACTTGACCCACACGCTGAAACGGACGATTGAATTTTTTGGTGAACGAGAACATGGCGAATTGCGTTTTGTGACAAAATTTGCCCATGTGGATCATCTATTGGATGCACGTCATAATGGGCGAACGCGATTCCGTTTTAGTCTAAATGATGATTATGTCATTAAAAATTTCGAGGCAGGCACATCCAATCTAGAGGAACGGATTGGGGCAGCGCGAAAAGTTGCCGATGCAGGCTATCCGCTTGGCTTTATAATTGCTCCGGCCTATATTCATGACGGATGGCAGGAGGGTTATAAGCGTCTGTTTGAAATTCTTCGTGAACAACTGCCTGCATCTTTTGTTAAGCCACTTACTTTTGAATTAATCCAGCACCGCTATACGTTACCGGCAAAGCGGATTATTGAAAAAAACTACCCGAAATCAAAATTACGAATGGAGGAGGCCGATCGCCGCTATAAATGGGGAAGGTATGGGATTGGTAAATATATTTATAAAACAGAAGATGAATATCTTTTGCAGGAGACGCTTGAAGGCTATATTCATCAGTATTTTCCTAAGGCCGAACTTTTATATTTCACATAACCAAACGAAATAAATGAGACGCAACGGATGGATGGGGCGCCCATAAGTGCACACGGTCAGAACTTCCTCCACAACTTTACGAAGCCTATTCTATAAGAATATAATGAACTTTGGAATGGTAAATTGGGGAGGAATAAGAAGTGGCAAAAGAGATTACTAATGGCATGCTCGAGAAATACTCGGGGAAAATTCAAGCAAAGCCGAAGAATAAGCTAATCAAAGATGCAATGATGAAAAACGGCATCCGTGCTGCTTCACTGAACGGCGATGCACAAGTCTCTATGAATCCCGTATTCTCTGAAGATATTGAAACAGGTAAGGTTGCGGATCAAAAACAAAGTGGCCGCTGCTGGATGTTTGCGGCGCTGAACACATTCCGCCACAAAATGAACGCGACCTTTGATTTGAAAGATTTCGAATTGTCTCAGAACTACACGCTGTTCTGGGATAAATTCGAAAAGGCCAATTATTTCTTTGAAAGCATCATTAAGACTGCAGACGAGCCGCTCGACGGGCGCCTTGTTTCCTGGCTACTCGACACCCCGCAACAAGACGGTGGACAATGGGATATGCTTGTCGCTCTGATTGAAAAATACGGCGTTGTTCCGAAACAGGTAATGCCGGAAACTTATCAAAGCAGCCATACAATGGAATTAAATAAATTATTGAATGCCAAATTGCGTGAAGACGCGGCTGTGTTGCGCGCGCTTAATGAAAAGGGTAAGAGCAAGTCTGAACTCGAGGAAGAAAAAGAGAAGATGCTAGAGACGATCTACAAACTGCTGGCCTTCTCGCTTGGTGAACCACCGAAGACCTTTGATTTCGAGTATCGGGATGAAGATAAGAAAGAATTCCACCGGGAACTGGGCATCACGCCGCAGGATTTCTATACGAAATATGTCGGCTTGAATCTTGACGACTATGTAAGCATTATCAATGCACCGACAGCAGATAAACCATTCAATAAGACATACACGGTGCAGTTCTTAGGAACGGTTGTCGGCGGTCGTCCGATCAAATATTTGAATGTGGACATGGAAACACTGAAAAAACTGACCATCAGTCAAATCCAAGATAACGAATCTGTTTGGTTCGGCTGCGACGTCACTCAGTATTCCGACAGTAAGCTTGGCATCATGGATAAGGCGCTTTATGATTTCGACACGGCGTTCAGCACGGAATTCGGCCTGAGCAAAGCCCAGCGACTGGATTATAAGGATAGCTGCCTGACGCATGCGATGGTATTAACGGGCGTGAACCTGGTTGACGGCAAGGCGAATCGCTGGAAGGTCGAGAACAGCTGGGGTGAAAAAGTCGGCACGAAAGGTTATTTCGTGATGAGTGACGCTTGGATGGATGAATTTACTTATCAGGTCGTAATCAATAAGAAATATCTTTCTGACGTGCTCAAAGCGGCATTAGACCAGAAACCAACGGAACTGAAACCTTGGGATCCAATGGGTGCTCTGGCTCGAATGAACTAATTGATTAGCAGTATTTAACAATAAATCATAAAAAAGATCGTTGGCAGAAGCTGGCGATCTTTTTTTAGAATTTGGCCCTGTTAAAGTCTGTTGTTGTTATTAATCACTTATTGGCCATGTGTTCGCTTGCCGCGGGCGTACCGCGAGCCTCCTCGAACAGGCAATAATCTGCGGGGTCTCTCTGGCACGGTTCCCGCAGGCGTCTCACACATTGCCTTTTTGTCATAAAAATCAACATAAAATTTTAACAGGGCCTAGAATTTAAGGCGTCATTACTTAAAGAAACAATTGGAAATAAATAGATAAATTCTGTTGTTCTCAATCTTTTATAGGACTATACTTACTCATATAATAACTTTGTAATTTTTTTGACACTGTTTCATTTAATCCCCAGGTATAAGCATTTATTTTTTTCCCCATTTCATTGTCATTATGTGTTTTTTAGCTTTTAATTCATAGGAAAGGAGCACTATTTTCAATTGAAACGTTTTTCACCTTTGAAGTTTGTTTCATCGTTGGTTGTATTCTTACTACTTGTTTCTCTCTTTTCCTATTATTCTGCTGACGCGCAGTCAAAACGTACCTATTATGTGCACCGGACATCGAAACTCTATGCATCTGCTTCATCCGGGAATTACATCCGCTATGTGCCAGTGAACGCTAAGCTGTCGACGGCAAGCAAGAAAAGCAGCAAACGCTATAGGGTCACCTATAACGGTCAGACGGGCTACGTGTATCGCGTTAATTTATCCGCGCGCCGCACAACGGTCAACCGTTATATTGCTAAGACTTCCTACCTGTATACGAGCAGAGACACATCAAAATCACGTATTCAGAAAATTGCTGTCGATAAAAGTCTGACAACAGACAGCAATCTGAACAGCACGATGTATCATGTGAACTATAAGGGAAGGCGCGGTTATGTTTATCGAGTGAATTTGTCGACAGGTAAAACCCCGGTAACAAAATTTGTGGTAAAAACATCAAGAATCTATAAAAATTACAGCCACACTAAAAGATATGCAACAACAATCCCAACGCAAACGCAGTTAACCACAACCAGCCCCCAGTCCAACCGAATGTTTTGGATTAGCTATAGGGGGATTCGTGGCTATGTCTACGCGTCCAATTTAGGGAGCAATCAGCAATACTATAACAACACGATCCCTTCTGGTGCCACGGGATACATAGCCGCCGGTGGCAATCATGGAATCTGGAGCAAGCCCTATGGACTTTATGGCGCCTCGGATATTGGAAAGGCTGCTGATTATGTCAATGTGCCTTTATCAATTAAACAAGAATCAAAAGTCGGCAGCACCGTATGGATCCAGATTGCGTATAATGGACGGATTTTAGGTTGGGTACATAAGGATATCGTTCAGGATGTCTCGCCGCATCTGTCGTTTGCTAATGTTAAACCGGATAATATTAATAATAATATTTATAATGCCCCTAGTGGGAAGGCTATTGCTAATTTAGTCCCATATGCACAGTTGAAATTGAAGATTGATTATATTTCAAATGACGGTCAGTGGGTACATATTCGCAAATATACAGCTGGAACAAGTTTAGGTTGGGTGCCTGTCTCTAATCTTGATGTAGAGAATGCGGCAGGCAAACAAGGTAATATCATTAATGTTAATTATTCAGCATCGATCACAGATAGTGAGGGCCCTGTGTTTGATGACTCGGTAAATTTTCGGGGCTACTTGAACCAGTTTCAAAATGGAAATTCAGGTTTTATTGTGACAAAGGAAAAAATGGTTGGGAACGAAGAAATGTACAACCTTTCGCAAAATGGCCAATCGATTGGTTGGGTGCGTAGCAATACGATCCACGTAGTGAAACCAGGACTCACGGACAAGGATTATGTTTTCTCGCTCATTCCTGACAATATTTACAATGGAACAGGTGACGGACTTTCCGCTGATACAAACGCGAAAATAAATGAACTTGGGCTTTATAACGGGCACATGCTTGAGATTGTCAAACAGAGCGGTGATTACTCGTTTATTAAGTATAATGATTGGTATGACACGGACGGCAATGATATCGATTTAGGCTGGGTAAAAACAAACGACTTAAGCCAGCTCCCGAACCATACGGCCCAATTCCAAAATGTTTTCAGCACGGGTGGGGGAAATCAACAAGGATTGGCTTATAATTCGGATAAAGGCATCTATTATGTCGGCTATGATACCGGAAATGGCTACGGAAAGATCGTTCCGTACGTGAAAAACGGGTATGGACAATACACGCCCGACAATAATCACGTGGTCGAAGACAAATTCGGACATGCCTGCGCATTAAGTTATAACCCATATGATGGTATGTTGTATGAGGTGAGCAGTGCAGGACCTGATCCGGTTCTCTATACGATTGATCCGGACAGCATGAGGGTGACGTCTACTGTAATAAAGGACATGCCGTATGTGTCGATGATGACGGTTAAAGATAAGGATACGCTGATTATGCTCACACAAGCGAGCGGTAGCGATGCATTCAGTGAATATTCTATAACCAACAAAAAGTACACAGATCCACATGCTCATAAAATTAAAAATATGGGTGTTGTTCAGGGCATGCAATACGATCAGTCGAACCATAAACTGTATTATCTGGCTAATAATTATGTAGCCGTGCTTGATGACGCGTATCAGTTGCTGCCTAACGATATTTTCCACTTTTCGATCCCGTCAGGTGGTCCGGCACAAGAAAGTGAAGGACTTACAATTGCGAATGAGAAGTTAACTATTGGGTTTGGCAACCACCAAATTTTTCAACAAAAATAAATATTTATTGAAAAGCCGCAGGCATCACAACATGCCTGCGGCTTTTTTGCGATGTACTGCTGGAAATACGCTCATTTCAAACACGAAAGTGCTGGGACACTTGTTCGAGAAGTCGCCCGTTCTGCCCGCGGCAAGCGAGCAGCCGGAGCGCATTTTTACTAAAAGACTTGACCAAGCCAAGTTTTTTTGTTCAAAGACCTATTTTGTGTTCCGTGCTCGAATACCTTTGCATAACGGATCGAAAACCTCTAGAATAAAAATAGATTTGTCGTAGGAGTGCTAGAGAAATAGAGTGACGAAACAGAAAAAGGGTGGGGAATGTCAAGCGATGAGCGTACTTCTTAATTATTTGAAAAAACAATCGGTCAGGCGTGTGTTGATTTTCGCCTTGCTGATTTTCATTGTGTATTTGCTTCGCAGCATGATTGACTTACTTCTGCTGACCTTTATTTTTTCATTTTTGATTGATCGATTGGAAACCTTTCTGCACCGCAAAATTAAAGTGCCGAGACGACTCGTTGTCATCTTGCTGTATTGCCTGATCGGTGTAGGACTTTACGCGATGATCACCATTTATATTCCGATTATTGCCGAGCAGACGGTTCAACTATTTGATTCAGTGATGAAATCACTGAAGAGCCTGCATGGTTCTGTTCTAATGAATGCGATCACCGATCAAATCAAAAAATATAATGTTGACAGCTATCTGAAATCCGGAGTTAAATTCGTCATTGATTCCTTTTCGTCCTTCAGCTCCTTTGCGATTGATCTTTTCCTGGCTCTGTTGCTCAGTTTATTTTTTTCACTGGAAAAGGACCGGCTTATTGAATTCACCAAGGGATTCAAGACGAGTAAAATTGGTTTTTTCTATAATGAAGTAGCCTTCTTCGCTTCTCGCTTTGCCGAAACATTTGGCAAAGTACTTGAAGCGCAGTTTATGATTGCTATTGTGAATACCATTTTGACCACGATTGTGCTTGCTGTACTTCACTTCCCGCAATTATTCAGCATGGTCATCCTGATTTTTGTGCTGAGTTTGATTCCAGTGGCGGGTGTGATAATTTCGCTGATTCCGCTCTGCATCATCGGTTATACGATTGGCGGCATTCAAGATGTAATTTATATGGTGCTGACAATTCTAGCGGTGCATATCGTCGAAGCGTATGTGCTGAACCCGAAATTGATGTCGGCAAAAACGGAATTACCGGTTTTCTATACATTTGTTGTTCTCATTTTCTCTGAACATTTCTTTGGCATATGGGGCTTGATTGTCGGTATACCGATTTTTGTTTTCTTAATCGATGTACTGGGTGTGTCCTATAAACGGCCGAAAAAGCTGAGGAAAAAGGAACCCGTTGAATAAGCAGTGCTTGTTGCGGTAAAGGTAAGAAATTGTTAGGATAGAATCACTTGAAAATGAAAGAGGTAAGCGAATGAGTAAACCATCAATCTATGGATTGACGCTGACTGAACTGACTGCCTGGCTGCTCGATCACGGGGAGAAGAAATTCCGCGCGGCACAGATTTGGGACTGGCTGTATGTGAAGCGTGTTGGCGTTTTTGATGCGATGACTAATCTTCCTCAAAAGGGAATTGAACTTCTGAAACAGAATTTTGAAATGGGTACGCTACGTGAGCAGATTCATCAGCAGGCTCAGGACGGCACAACTAAATACCTGTTCCAACTGCTCGATGGCAATCTGATTGAAACCGTATTGATGCCTCATGAATATGGCTTGTCTGTCTGTGTAACCTCGCAAGTTGGCTGCAATATCGGCTGCAGCTTCTGTGCAAGCGGCTTGTTGCGGAAAAACCGCGATCTGACAAGTGGTGAAATGGTTGAGCAGCTGATGATGATTCAGAAAGATCTCGATAGTCAAGGGAAGGGCGAGCGTATTGGCCATGTTGTTGTGATGGGCATTGGTGAACCCTTTGATAATTTTGAACAGGTGGTCGCCTTTCTACGCGTTATTAATGATCAAAAAGGACTGGCAATCGGTGCACGTCACATCACGGTATCGACGAGCGGTATTGTTCCAAAGATCTATGAATTTGCCGATATCGACTGGCAGGTCAATCTGGCAATTTCGCTGCACGCGCCAAATAATGAACTGCGCAGCAGAATTATGAAGATCAATAAGGCTTATCCGATTGAAAAACTTATGGATGCTGTTGACTACTATCTGCAGAAAACGAATCGGAGAATCACCTTTGAATACATTTTGCTGAATGGGATTAATGACCACAAGGAAGAGGCGCTGCAGCTAGCGAAACTTCTTGAAAAGAAGCGACATCTCGCCTATGTCAATTTGATTCCTTATAACCCAGTTGAGGAGCATTCAGAGTATCAGCGCAGCGAGAAGGATTCAGTTATCGCCTTCTACGAGACACTGAAAAAACGCGGCATCAACGCTGTTGTCCGTAAAGAGTTCGGTACAGACATCGACGCGGCCTGTGGGCAGTTGCGCAGCAAACAAATCAAAAAGGAACGCCAGAGAAAAGCGGAAGTTTAAGCGGTGAATGAGATAGAAGCGTATGAAGAGACGGGGGTGCAAACCACGTCTCTTTTATTCAAAGGGCAGAGCGGGCAAGGAAACGGCGACACGCCCGCGGCAAGCGAGCAGCCGGAGCATATTTGTTACAAAAGGGACTTGGCTAAGGCAAGTTTTTCTTAAAAGATAAGAATGTATAAGATTTGCAATAAAAATGCCGCGCAGGTGCGAGACGCCTGCGGGAAAAGCGAGCCAAGTGAGACCCCGCAGATTCTAGCCTGTCTGAGGAGGCTCACGGATCGCCCGCGGCAAGCGAGCAGCCGAAGCGCATTTGTTGAAAAAAGGCTTGGCAAGGCCCATCTTTTCTTAGCAAAAGTCATGATGAATTAAAAAACACCAGCAGCCCAGCTGCTGGTGTTTTGGCATAAATAAATAGTTATGATTCGAAATTAATTTTATTCAACGAGGAAGCATTATGTTCCTGCGCCATGCCGGCCGTTTGCAGTTCTTCTTTAGGAACACTGAGAATGAAGTTGACGATGTTCTCAGGACTCTGTGGATCGACATATTCCTGCTGCGATTTCTTAATTTTCTTAAGCATCGCTACATTATCGTCAAGCAATTCGTTAATTGTCGGCACCAAATCACTCATGGAGTCACAGGTAATGGCTAGATGATACTTCTCAGCAAATCGTGGATTTCCCGCCTCCTGGCCAGGAAGTGCACCGGTAATCACAATTGGTGTATTACAGGAAACGGCTTCCATCATCACATTCGGACTGCTGCGGATGAATGCGATATCGGCGGCTGAAATCAAGTCTTGGATATTTTTCGTGAAGCCATATACCTTGACTTTATCACCATATTTTTTGCCAAGTGTTTTTTGCAGATGGGCCTGTAATTTCTCATTTCTACCCGCTACAATGGTAATATTGAAGCCAAAGTTGTCAATCAAGGTCTTTGCCATTTTGCCCATATTGCCGACACCTTCGCCGCCACTCATAATTAAACAATTGAGCGGTTTATTCGGTGAGTACTGCTCGGTATCCGTAGCGACCGGCTCAGAATGATTGTAAAATCTTGATCGAACCGGAAATCCGAAAACCTTGATTTTGTCTTCAGGAACGCCGAATTCAATGCATTTTTCCTTGGCCTCTTCCGTTGGGCTGATGACGTAATCCGCTCGCGCGTCCGCCCAAAATGGGGTAATGCTGATTAAATCGGCAATCAAGGTGACAAAAGGAATATGAATATCATTTTTTTCAAGAATATTTAACACAGAGCCATTAAAATTCGGATGGACGGTTAGAATGAGATCAGGCTTAACTTTGTCGAGCAGAGCAAGAAATCGAGTCCGAATCTTCATCTCTATCAAATGGTTGACAAAAGGTACCTTGACCGATGTGTAGTCCCAAATGACTTTCCACAGGTTCTCTGAATTTCTGGTGATTGGTCCGTACATTTTGCCGACTTTAAGAAGCGCACTCCCGCCAAGCGAAAAGCCATCGACGACGTGAATCTTCACATCCGGAACAATGTCGAATTTTTCACTCAAAGATTCAGTAATGCTTTTGTGGCCATGGCCCGTGTAATTTGACGATATGATGAGTATGTTTTTGATCATCGAAGATATCCTTTCTCTAACAATTGGACTGACCCGCTAGATAAGCAGTCTCTTCTGTCTAAGTTACATTGTATGATAAACTGGGACAAGAAACAATTTTTTTTCATAAGTTATTGATTAATCGTATCAGAAAGCCCTTGCAGCTGCAACGGCTTTCTCAAGGGAGCCGCTTGCACATGTCTCATCAGAAATTTACAACAATTTACGCCATTTCGGTTTATGTGAGCCTGGCCGCTTTTGACAATATTGTCATTGGCCTGTTCCCACCACTATTCAAGAGCATTTCTCAGGATATGGGTGTAGCTATTTCGTCCATGGGCGTGATTTCCGCGGTCAATATTCTAGCGACATCTTTTTCATCGCTTTTTTGGGGCTATTTGTCAGGCAAATATAATCGAAAGCGGTTAATCATCTTCGGAACAATTATCTGGGTTATCGGTGTTTTCCTGACCTCGATAAGCCAGTCCTATTTGGACTTGATGGTCTATCAAATCATCACAGGTATCGGTCTTGGTTGCGTTGCGTCCATCGGGTTCAGCGCTTTAACCGATTACGTGCCATACCATTCCCGCGGTGTTGTATTGAGTCTCTGGGGGATGTCACAAGGTCTTGGCGGTATTGCTGGTTCACTGCTGGCCTCGATTATTTCAACTTTATCTAATTGGCGCTTTCCATTTGAAATCTTGAGTTTTATTGGACTTTTGTTGATTTTTTTCTACTTTTTTGTAGAAGAACCGAAATTCGGCAGTGCGGAACCGGAATTACAGGCTCTGATTGCCGGTGGCAAAGACTATGTGTATCGGATCACGCTCGATCAGGTGCGTCTGATGATTGCCAAACGCAGCAATCTGCTGCTCTTCCTTCAAGGATTTTTCATGAATATTGCCACAGGCAGTCTGATTTGGCTGCCGACTTTATATATTGCGAAAATTGAAGAATTGGGATACGGGACGAAAATTGCCGTGATTGTTGCGGCGTTTCTGTACGGCATTTTTCAAATCGGTGGGACGCTTTCCTCCTTTTTCGGTTATCTCGGCGACGTGCTTCAGAAGCGTAGCTATAAGGCAAGGGCACTCCTGACAGCCGCTTTGGTACTCATCACGATGCCTTTGTACATTCTATTATTTGTTTTTCCAATTGATAACCTGAGTCTGCCGCATACGACGAATTCTGCCGCTCTGTTTATCAGTCTTGTCGCACAACTGTTTCTCAATCCATGGGTTTTGACCTTGTTTATTATTTCACTGTTTGCATCCGCGGCACAGTCTGCCAATACGCCGAATTGGCTTGCTCTGATAACAGACGTCAATCTTCCGGAACATCGCGGGACGGTCTTTAGTATCGCCAACCTGGCTAACAGTTTAGGACGGACAGTCGGCAACCTCGGCATGGGGGCGATTCTTGCTATCGTTTCGATTTACATCCATGATTCAGCCGATTATATACTGACAATGAGCTTACTCCAGCTGCCGTTGATTCCGTCAGCGCTCTGCTATTATTTTATGGCTAAGTATAATGTCCAGGATATCCGTTCCGTGAAACAGACGCTTGGCAAACGAGGAAAAGTTTATTTAAGCGAAAAAAAATAAACCGGCTGTTTGCCGCTTTATTCGAACATTCGCCAGATGAAGCACGAGTGGAAACGCTATTTTTATATTTGTTGCTCTCGCTTCTGTATAAACTTTGCGGGAGCGTTTATTTTCTCTTGTTCTGCCGGTGCGATCTTCTTGCGGCTCGACGGGCGCCGCGGTATTGATCATTTGCAGCGGCGCGCATCTGCTCGGGAAAACGCCAGGTCAGCATGATAACTTTGCCAAAGAGAATGCCGGCTAGCGAGAATAATATCGGGATATATGCCTGGCTTCCAATCAGTACCGTATGCACGTGAAAAGCTTCAAGATACCCATACTTTACGAGATAACGCACGGGGATGGATAGAAGCCAGACGGTTAAAGTCAGCCAGGAACCTCTGACCCACCAAAAACCGTCCGTCTCATAAACCGATGCGTACTTTCCCTGTATGAGACCAATCAGTCCGCCAAGCACGGTACTGATCACGAGTGAAAATGATTCGGGCAGACTGACTCCGGCATTTACGCTGAGGTAAATCGAATAAATGAGAAGGAGAAGCGGGAGGGTGAACAGGCTGCGCTTTAATAGACGTGATTTCAATTGGTGGCGAATCAAGAGCAGTAATAATACAAGAGCAATTAGAATTTCATTCACGCTTACCCCTCCAATCGTTTGGATGGTTGTTGCTTCCACGAAGCCTTATTGAGATAAATTTGTGCCGCCGCAAGATTTAGCAAGAGTGCGAGAACGATGGAAAGGGGAAAAGTGATGGAGAACGGGGCGTGAGAAAGTAGCTGCAAAATGACGAGCAGGACTCTGAACGTGACAAAAACGAAGGTGACTGCGTAGCTGCGAATCATCCATCGCCTGTGCGCGGCAATCTTCTTATTCCGAATATGCAAAATGGCAAGGCCTGTCGTGACGAGCCAGAACAGATCAAGGAACAGAAAAGCAAGGGTAGAGGGAAGGCCGCCGGTTGCGAAGAGCGCAAGATAAGGGACGATGAGGCTATTCAGAAAGACAGAGTAGGCATAGATTCTGCCGAAGAATCGGTGCTGTTTACGTCGACGCTGGCTGAAATGCGTCAGTTGAAAGCCGCCACAAATTAGGGCAAGAATGCCAAGAATAATGTGGGGATAAAAGAAATAGAGCCAAATGGTGTACGGAAATGATCGGTCGCTAAGTTTTGCGGCAACCATTGCCGCTTGATCCGGCCTAAAAACGAAATACTGAATCACAACATAGACAGAAAGAAGCAAGGACAGGGCGTAAATGACAGGCAGAATCACTTTTCTTTGAACCATGGTTCTGTCTCCTCCTTGATTTCTGAGTGGGGAAAATGAAATTGGAAGCGCTGTCTCTATGGTAACATAACGACGCATCGATTGGAATGAATAAAGCCCCCCTGATCCTGGCCATACGGCTAGGATCAGGGGGGCTTATCGACTAAGGCTTTGATTAATTCTGTTCTGCAAATAGTCTAGAGATTTCAACAATCGTTTCCGCAGCCTTAACCATTGTCTGCACGGAGACGTATTCGTATTTGCCGTGGAAGTTCTCGCCACCGGCGAAAAGATTCGGTGTCGGCAGACCCATAAAGGAAATTTGTGCGCCGTCCGTGCCACCACGGATGGGCAGTACCTGAGGTTCGATGCCCAGATTTTTCATCGCTTTATAGGCGATAGCGACGACTTCCTGATGCTCCTCAACCTTTTCCTTCATGTTATAGTACTGGTCATGAAGATCAAGCAGAACCGCGTCTTTGCCGTACTTTTCCTGAAGTTTCTGCGCGAGCTCCGTTACATACTTTTTCTTTGCTTCAAATTTCGCTTTGTCGAAGTCGCGGATGATGTAATTAAGTTTGGTCTGTTCGGCATCGCCGACAAAACTCAGAAGATGATAAAAGCCTTCATAACCTTCTGTTAGCTCCGGCGCTTCTTCGGACGGAATCTGATTCTGGAAATCAATGGCCAATTTAATCGAGTTGACCATCTTGCCCTTCGCGGATCCAGGGTGTACATTGCTGCCTTGGAACGTTAGTTTTGCTTCTGCAGCGTTGAAATTTTCGTATTCCAGACCGCCGAGCGCGCCGCCGTCGATCGTATAGGCTAGTGCGGCATCAAAAGCTTTGACATCGAATTTATGCGGACCACGCCCAATTTCTTCATCAGGAGTAAAGGCCACGCGAATCCGGCCATGCGCCACTTCTGGATGATGGATCAGATAATCCATCGCCGTCATAATTTCGGCAACACCGGCTTTATCATCGGCGCCGAGCAGAGTCGTGCCATCTGTTGTAATCAATGTTTGGCCCTTGTATTTTTTTAAATCAGGGAATACCGATGGGCTGAGGACGACATTTTTTTCTTTATTTAAAAGAATGTCGCCGCCATCATAATTCTCAACGAATTGTGGGTTCACGCCATCACCCGTGAAATCAGTAGCCGTGTCGACGTGTGCCATAAAACCGAGGGTTGGCACATCCTGATCAAGCGTCGCAGGCAATGTGGCCATGACATAGCCGTTGGCGTCGATCGTCACATCGGACATGCCAATCGCTTTCAATTCATTGACTAGCTGATTTAATAAATTCAGTTGCGCCGGTGTGGATGGGCATCCGGAATTCTCGTCGCTCGATTGGGTGTTGATCTTGACATAGGAAATAAAGCGTTTAATTAAATCTTCTTTCAACAGAGGAACCTCCTTAGACTACTATTTACTAATCTTACCACTTCGTGCAGGCTGATGCATCGGTTGTGGAGAAAACGAAAAATCTCCGTTCACGGTACGAAACAGTGAACGGAGTCTTCAATTACGGGTCTTTGCGCAACACGGTCGAGGCTTGTAATATCCCTATTCTTTCCCTCGCGCGCCAGATGGTTCATAACTTTTTTGAACACGAGGGCACGGCTCACATCCATCATTTCTTCGCTTTTAAGCTGTGTCACGGCAGGTGCCTAGTGCATATACCATGATTAGAGCCCAAAAAAAGGGCTGCGGAAATTATCAAGGGCAGATTGGCGGTTCAAAGTCGCCGCTTCATTCACTTGAAGGGATGTGATTCAACCGTGAGTGAATTGGCTATCAATCATTGCAGTAAATATTTTAAGAAAGATGCGATCAATTTTTGCGCTGTCCAGCCCATCACCATGCATGTGGAGAGCGGACAATTCATTAGCATCATCGGTCCGAGCGGCTGTGGGAAGTCGACTCTATTCAATATGATAGCGGGACTTGAAAGACCTTCGGAGGGAGAAATCACTCTGAGCGGAATGCCGATCACCGGAGAAACGGGCCATGTCGGCTATATGCTGCAGAAAGATCTGCTGCTACCTTGGCGGACGATCCTCGATAATGTGATTATTGCTCTCGAGATACGTGGGATGTCGCGGAAGGAGGCGCGGCAGCGCGCGATTCCAATGCTTCAAAAGTATGGCCTTGGCGGATTCGAGCGCGACCACCCTGACGCATTGTCCGGCGGCATGCGCCAGCGGGCGGGATTGATTCGAACATTGCTTGATGATAAGCAAGTGATTCTTTTTGACGAACCGTTTGGCGCGCTCGATGCGCAGACGCGACTGCAAATGCAGAACTGGCTATTGAAGATCTGGAATGAATTCAAGAAAACCGTTCTTTTTGTGACCCACGATATTGATGAGGCCATTTATTTGTCAGATGAAATCTACGTATTCACCAAACGTCCGGGACGAATAAAGGCCAAGGTTCAAGTGGACTTGGCGCGGCCGCGTAACGAAACAACGATGATGGAAGCACGGTTTCTCCAGTTGAAAAGGGAATTGCTGCTGATGCTGAACGAAGAACGCCCGCATCCGGAGTTCGACGGAAATGAAGGTGATGCCCATGGCGGGTAAAACAAAGGCGCCATCTCCAGGTCTTTTTATTGAGGATAGAAGCAGGCGTGCGAAAAGGATCAGACGGCGCGCGATCATTGGGCAAATGGCGATCGGCCTCTTGATTCTCGTCCTTTGGGAAGGATGCACGCGTTTCGGCTGGCTAGATAGCTACTATTGGAGCAGCCCCAGCACGATTGTTCGCGTCGGTTGGCAAGCGGTTGTTCATGGCTCACTTCTCTCAGATTTAGCCTATACATCAGGCGCAACCATCCTCGGGTTTATTGCCGGTACACTGATTGGTTCGGCAATCGGCCTTTCATTCTGGTGGTCGGAACTTTATTCACGGATTACCGAACCGTATATGATTGCGATCAATGCGATTCCCAAGCTCGCGCTCGCGCCGGTGCTCGTCATCATGTTTGGTATCGGCTTTGATTCAAAAGTCGTTCTTGCTTTTCTGATGACGGTGATCGTTGCGGCGATCGCCGCTTACAGTGGTGTTTGCAATATTGACAAGGACCTCGAGAAGATGCTGATTTCACTTGGCGCAAAACGGCACCACGTTTTTCTGAAGGTTGTTGTGCCCTCGTCAATTCCCTGGATGGTTAGCACGCTGAAAATCAATATTTCGCTCGCGCTTGCCGGCACGATTGTTGGCGAATTTATCAGTTCCAGACAAGGCATCGGCCGGATGATTCTTTATGCAGGTCAAGTGCTTGATATTGATCTAGTCTGGGTCGGCGTTGTTGTTTTATCTTTTTTATCCATTGTCATGTATCTGGGAACCGTCTGGTTAGAACGCCTGCTGATGCGCGGACGTACGCCGAAATCTTAAAAAGGGGAGAATCATGCGATGAAAAAATTAAAAGGATTGCTGTCACTGTTACTAGTCGCTTTGCTTATTTTATCAGGGTGCGGCGCTGCTGGTTCTTCTGGCAGTAAAAAAACACCGGCGAAAAACCTGATAATCGCTGAACCCGTACATCTAATTGCCTATCTGCCGCTTTATGTAGCAATTGATAAAGGTTATTTTAAGCAGGAAGGATTGAACGTCAAAACCATCACAGCGACTGGCGGTGCCCATGTAACCGCGGTCGTCAGCGGCGATGCATGGGGTGTGATCGGCGGTCCTGACTCTGTCCAAATCGTTAATGCGGGCAAAAGCAAAGATCCGATTACATCGGTAGTCAATGTGGTTAACCGCGCCAATGTCTACTTGATGGCAAGCACAAAAACACCTTATACCGGACAATCAGATGCCGAACTGAAGGCGTTTCTTAAAGGCAAAAGCATTGCAGCCGGACGCTACGGCGGCAGCCCAAATTTGCTCACCCGTTATTTATTAATCGGGCTTGGTCTTAATCCGAATAAAGACGTCCAGCTTGACGAACCCGCAGATGCGGCGGCAGTTGTTTCGCTTGTGCAGCAAGGTAAAGACAAAATCGCTAACGGCGGCGAGCCACAAATTAACGATGGCATTAAAAAGGGGGTCTGGAGTGAACCCTTCTACGGTTTCCCGAGCATGGGCGATTATGCTTACTCAGTCGTTAGCGTAAAAGCATCCACCATCAAAACCGATCCGAAAACCGTTCAAAAATTTGTCAATGCAATGCTGAAAGGCCTCAAGCTAGTTAATAATAATAAGGCGGAAGCCTTCAAGGTGCTAAAAAAAGAATTTCCGACCACGCCGGATGCCAGTCTGAAAGCAGCGATGGATCGGGCCTACAAGGATAAATTGTGGAGCAAAGATGGCTACATCACAAGAGCCGCTGTTGCAAAGCCACTTGATGTGGTGAAGAAGACCGGTATTTATACGAAAGGTTACTCGTATGAGAAACTGGTTGATATGGAATTTGTTAATAAAGCGTTGAACAAGTAAGCGAGAAAAGCTATGGTTTTTCTGATGATAAAAATTAGAGAAAAAAACGCCGTTTAGGCGTTTTTTTTGAGAGATAAGAATGTATAAAGTTTTTCGCACAAAAATGCAGCGAGGTGCGCTGGCTTTACTCGCCCATGCGTCGATTCATCAATCGACTTGCACGTTACAGGCGGACATAAAGCACCTGAACGAAGATGGTCAGAAAAAGCAGATAGGCAGCGGTAAAAGGCAGGTTCCAACGCGAGAGCACGAGTGGCTGCTCATCGATCAATCCGCCCATCATCCCGAGCGTTGCGTTATAAGGGCCCATCAAAAAAGCAGGAATCGCTCCGCCGAGCATCGCGATTGTAACAGCAATGGGCGCTTGATTGAGCAGATCGGCCTGTAATGCACCAGCAACCAGAGCAAGTCCAATCGCCGGGTGCAAACCGAGGAAAGCCAATGAAAAAGGAATGAGTGGCAGAAGCACGAGGAAAAAACGGAACCCGGTATAAGCAATCAGCTGACTGACCCATCCGGTGATCAGGACGTCAGCATGAGAGACATGCAAAGTCGTCATGAAAAATCCAGCGGAAAGAAAGATAAGGAATTGATTGCTCATTTTAATTGGGTACACCCGAAAATGTTCTTGCACAGCGGAGAGAAACGGCCGCGTCTTGCCAAGTAGCAGGCTCCATGCAAAAGCAAAAGGTAAAACAAGAAAACTGACGAGCAGCAAAAAAGAAAGCGAAACGGCATGATCAAGGAGAACCACTAAGAGGTTAAGTAGCAAGGTAGCCAGTAATAAATGCAGCAGTCGCCAGGGGTGGTTGCGTACCGGTCGATCAGGCCAGGCAGCAGTTGCCAAGGGGGTGGCTGAGCCGGCTAAACTCCAATCGATGAGTAGGCCACAGATGCTGAGCAGGACAAGCAGCGGCAGAATTGTTGTGTAACGCGTGCCAGTCAGCAGCAGTACCGTGCCAACGATCGGTGTGATCGGGCTCCAGAGTAGCGGCATGGCATAGCCATGCGTCATTGATCGGCTGAAAAATTGATTTTTATTTCCCAACTGCGAAACGCGATCGGCGCCATCAATGGCATAATAAGCCATCGGCAAAGCCGCTAGGTTCATGAATGAACTAAAAAAATAAGAAAGGAGAGAGGTCAGTCGGTACAACTGCCCCTGGTTCCTGATTCTCAAATTGATGAGGCAGCTCACCTCTTGCGCGTAATTGCCACAGCGTACCGGAATGGCCAAAATAGGGACGAGGGCAAAGAGTGTGACCATTTGAATCATATTGCCGAAGCTGAGTAAATAATTGAACGGGGCGGATTTGCTTGCTGCGAGCAAAAACAAACCACCGCTAAGAAATGAAAGGCTAAAGAACAAGGCAAGGCCCCGTGCCCGGTGCAGACTCATCAGGACGGCCAGCAGACAAGAAATGGAAAGCAAGTGGTTCAGCGCCATCGCCTGTGGAAAGATGGATGCAAAAAGATAAATGGCAATGGCTATAAGATAGATAAACTGTAGCAATTAAGATACCTCCAGTCTCTCTTTAGATTGTGCAGGTCTCATAAAAATATAGGCGGCGTGTTTGAGTACACGTTTAAAAGGTTGTATAATACAAATAAATTCTGCGATTGGAAGAGGAATATGAAGGAGAGCAACGAATCCATCGGCCGTATTGAGTATGAGGTTGTCCATCTGCTGCGACGGGCTGATTTTAAGAAGACCGTGGACGGGAAGAAATGCAGCTTGCCGCGTTCGTGTTATCTAATTCTTTGCCAACTGCTTGAGAGGAACCCACGCAGTATCCAGCAATTAGCAGATTATTTTAAACTCGATGTGTCGACGCTCAGTCGCCAGGTTAAAGCACTGGAGGCGCGAGGACTTGTCAGCCGGAAAACGGGTAAAGCGGACGGCCGTGTGCGTCTGATATCCATTACGGAATCCGGAAGCGTGTCCGTGAAGCAGCTGCGTCGGCAGCGTTATGACGGCTATCAAGAATTGCTCAGTGACTGGAGTCCGGAAGAAAAGGCGCAGCTCGCAGACTTATTGGAAAAGTTGAATAAGGCAATAGAGCAGGGAAGAAAGTAAAAATGAAGGTGAAATGATGGAGAGAGGTAAGATGCTTGATTTTAAAAAAACAGCGCTTGTTCTGATCGACTTGCAAAAGGGTATCGTGTCGGGTCCAAGCGGACGAGAAGCTGTGACTAACGCAGTGAAACTGGTGGATGAATTTCATAACCACCATGGCCTTGTGATTTTTGTAACCGTTGATTTTACCGATGGCAGAGAAATTCTTCATGTGATCAGCGACAAACCGGCTTTCGGAACGAAACCGCCGGCAGGGTGGGCTGAATTGGATCCAGCGCTTGAGGTACATCCTTCTGATTTGCGGTTGACGAAGCGGCAATGGGGCGCATTTTTCGGAACCGAGCTCGATTTGCAGTTGCGGCGGCGCGGTATTGATACGATCGTACTTGCTGGCATTTCGACGAATCGTGGTGTCGAAAGCACGGCGCGCGAAGCCTTTCATCTCGGCTATAATCAAATTTTTGCAGAGGACGCGATGACGGCGCATACGGAGGAAGAGCATCAGGCATCGATTCGCTACATTTTCCCATATTTAGGCTGTGTCCGTAAAACGAACCAAATTGTTGGGCAGGATGACTGATGAAAAATTGGAAAACGAATTCCGCAATCTTTATGACTGCTATTGCCTCAGGAACCATTCTCAATCCACTGAACTCATCGATGATTGCGCTCGCACTTCATAGCATTCAGCGTGATTACAGGCTTGATTTCGCTACGGTCTCTTGGCTCGTTTCGGGGTTTTATCTAGTTAGTGCGGTGGGACAGCCGGTTACCGGTAAACTGGGTGACATTATCGGACGCAAAAAATTGTTCTTAATCGGTCTTATCATTGCAGCGATCGCGTCTGTCTTTGCTCCGCTCGCTCCGGTATTCATTATCCTGCTTCTGATGCGCTTCCTTCAAGCAGCAGGGAGCAGTGCGGTCTATCCATCTGGGGTGGCGCTGGTTCACCATCACGTCAGCAAGGAAAAGCAGGCATCAGCTTTGGCGGTGCTCGCTATTTGTGCATCAGTAATGACGGCGTTTGGACCGACAGTCGGTGGCTTTTTGATTGTATGGGGCGGTTGGCAAAGTATTTTCTATGTTAATTTCCCTTTCATACTGGTCAGCCTGGTACTTGGCGCATTGGTTATCCCTGCGGATAAAAAGCAGCAGGGAAGGAAGCTGAAAGAATTAATGCGGAAACTGGATCTTTTGGGCATTGGGCTCTTTACACTGAGCATCGTCAGCTTGCTTTGGTTTTTGCTAGAATTTGAATCGCATCGTGAATGGCTGTTCTTAATGATCGGTTTAGTTGCTGCTGGTTTGCTTATTCTCAGGGAGACGAAGGTCAGCGAACCCTTTATAGACCTGCCTTTACTTCACAGCAATCATAAGTTATCACTAGTTTATTTGCTTTTTATTTTCATGAATATAGCCAATTATTGCCTCTTTTATGGGATGCCGGTCTTTTTTCAAAGCGGACTCCATTTAAGCGTGCGTGCAAGCGGCGCGATGATGCTGTTTATGTCCATTGCCAGTGTTGCTGCGTCGTTGCTGTGTGGGCACTGGATTGATCAATCAGGCGTTTCGCGTCCGATTCGGATGGGCGCTTGGCTAACGTTGATAGGATCGCTCTTGATGCTGCTCATTGCTTATCAGCATTCACTTGTGGGCATTAGCCTGTTTCTTTTGCTCATGGGAGGTGGCTATGGAGTCAGCAATGTTGCACTCCAGGCATCGATGCTGCAGTTGACTCCGGAAAAGATGGTTGGCACCGGTTCGGGCCTGTTTCAAACCTGTCGCTATATAGGATCGATAGCGTCCTCGGCAATTCTCGGCATTCTGTTCCGTCGAACAATTTCAGAGTCCAATTTCTTTAGCCTGATTGTTGTGGTTAGCTGTGTCAGTCTGGCAGCCTTGCTTTTGGTTCTTGTTTATTTCAGAAGGGCGAACGATTCAGGACGAAAAGCGGCGTAACGACTGCGGATCAAATCAATGAAGTGAGAGGCTATTGGACGTAAATTGCGGCAATTTTTTGACTGAGTGGGCGAAAACTTTGGTATAGTAAAAAAGGACAATTTCAGCAGCGAGAAAGGGCTTGATCGTTGGTGCACTTTTTATTGGTGAGCATCCTTCCAGCCATACTGGCGTCTGCTATGGCTTCATCTAGAGGGCGTAGCGCGATCGGATGGTTTGTACTAGGTCTTATTTTCAGCTATTTTGCGCCGATTGTTCTGCTTCTTTTACCAGCTACATCGAGCAGACGGATCTTTCCGGGGAAAGGGATGGACGGGGCGCATATGAATTGGCGGCAGAAGACATCACACCCCTGCCCCTATTGCGGCAATGATTGTATTTTTGATGATATTCCAGGAAACTGGACCTGTCCAAACTGTGGGAATACGTTTACCTACAGCAGCGACGGCCATGTGTATAAAATACGTGACGATCAGGTTCTCCCTCAGGTCGAATGGATTGTGAAACTTTTTGCCAAATTGGCAAAGCAGGATGGTGTGGTCACGGAAAATGAAATTCATCAAGTCGACGCCATTGTCCGCCAGTCTTTTCAGCCGAGCCGGGAGCAACTCCATCAAATTATGGCTGTGTTCAACGAAGCCCGCTATTCTGCGGAAACCTTTGACACGATTGCTGAAAACCTTTATTTCTCTGTCGGCGGACGAAGTGACATTCTAATTGATACGCTGACCGCGCTCCTTGCGATCGGCTACGCGGACGGTACGCTTCGCTCGGAGGAAGACGCGCTGATTCGTCAGGCGGCGCGGATCTTCCGGATGGAGGCAGATTATGAAGCGTTGAAGAGCCGGTTCAACGGGTCTTCAGCGAGCGGCAACACTGAGCAGAGCTTGGAAACGTGTTATCACACACTTAACTGCTCGCCCAATGATTCACTGGACACGATTAAGAAACATTATCGTCAGTTAATCAAGGAAAATCATCCAGATCGGCTGGTCAGCCGCGGTGCATCACGAGAAGCCGTGCAAGAAGCGAATGTGCGCGTCGCAGCGATTAAAAAAGCCTATGAACAAATATTAGCGGCAAGAAATGAATGAAGAAGCGATGAGAGGGATTGTAGTGGAATTAATAGCAGTATGTAAGGAAATCATAATAAAGTGTCTCGGATTGAAACAAGGCGAGTTGTTTCTCGTCGTCACCGATGATGAAAAGAAAAAGCTAGCAGAAGCATTGTATCAAGCGGGGAAGGCACTTGGCGCGGAGTCGATGCTCTTTGTAATGAATGATCGGCTAAAGTCCGGCGAGGAACCGCCGAAACCTGTGGCGGCGGCGCTTGTTGCTGCCGATGCCGCAATCTGTATTACCGGACATTCCATGACACATACTCAGGCTAAAAAAATGGCGGTCGCCTCAGGCACACGCGTCGCCACAATGCCTGGGATCAGTGAAGACATGTTTCTTGAAGGAGCAATAACAGCTGATTATGCTCAGGTTAGTCGTTTGACACGAGATGTCACAAAACGACTGGATCAAGGGAAACAGGTGGTCATCGAAAAAGACGGCCATACACTGACCTTTTCAATTGATGGCCGCCAAGGTGTCCCGAGCACAGGCGTCTATCTGCATCCATCGGAAAGTGGCAATCTGCCATCGGGTGAAGCATTCATTGCACCAGTCGAAGGCAGTGCGGAAGGCGAGCTACTTGTGGATGGCTCAGTTGTCGGTGTCGGCTGCCTGACACAGCCGCTGCTGCTGACGATTGAAAAAGGACGGTTGGTTCGGGCAGAAGGACAAGGCAGCGATCAACTGCTTGAAATTCTCGGTGATGGGCTTGGTCGAAATGTTGCTGAGTTCGGCATCGGTACCAATCGCTGGGCGCGACTCACAGGTAATGTGCTCGAAGATGAGAAAGTCTATGGCACCGTGCACATCGCTTTCGGCAGCAACATGACGTTTGGCGGAGAAGTTGAAGCCGGTGTACATATCGATTGTGTTTTCCGATCGCCCAACGTCACCATTGATGACGATCAGCTTATGGAAAAAGGGAACATTCCCTTCGCTTGAGCGTAGAGTGAAACCCATTGCTATTTCCTCGGATCCGGTACAAGGATCCGATTTTTTTTTAAAAGCAATGTTTAAATTTAATATTGTTTTTATTTTGGAAAAGCATGTGTGGACGCCTGCGGGAACAGCGAAGCGAGAACAAATTTTTCTTAAAGATAAGAATGTATAAGATTTTGCGTGAAAAAAAGGAGCGGGTCATTTGTATCAACCCTTACCCATTGATTTTTATCAGAGACCAACCTTGGAACTGGCCAAGGCACTGCTTGGCTGTCTGCTGGTTAAGGAAACACCGGAGGGAATAGCATCCGGCTACATTCTGGAAACAGAGGCTTATCTAGGAGCCGGCGATCGGGCGGCGCATAGCTTCGGGAACAGGCACACAAAACGAACAGCGATCATGTATGCAGCGGCGGGTCACGTTTACACCTACACAATGCATACGCACACGCTGATCAACGTGGTTGCGGAACCGGAGGGCACCCCACATGCTATCTTGATCCGGGCCGTCGAACCGGTGGACGGTATCAAGATCATCGAGGCACGTCGTCTCGGCAGAAAGAGAACAGAATGGACAAATGGACCTGGGAAGTTGACGGATGCGCTAGGCATCACTATGCAAGATTACGGTCATCTGCTAACTAAGCCGCCGCTTTATTTGTGTGCGGGATTAACGCCGAATCATATCTCGTCAGGACCAAGAATTGGTATTGAAAACAGCGGCGAGGCGAGGCTGAAGCCCTGGCGCTTTTGGATTACGGCGCATCCTGGCATTTCAAAAAAATAATGTGAAGAAACTTTTGAAAAATAGTCAAACATGCGAAAAACACCGCCATTATAGGGAAAATTGGTTGATTTAACCTGTTATTAGGAGCAGGTAATAAAAAAATTATAAGAAAATATAAAAAATGTATTTACAAGCCCAATGAATTCTGATAGTATCAGTGTCAACCACAAAATACAAATTTTTGAGGAAGTGAGAAAAGTGAGACAGATCATTATGGATAACCGAGTGAACGGCTTGATTCGAATTATTTTGCGCTTGCGCACATGAAGGACTGAAACAAAACCCATTGAATTTCAAATGGAATTGTTTGAGTCCAGCTTATCATCTTCGAAAATAGGCGCTCAAGCAACAACGAAAGAGCGCCTGTCCGGCAGTCATCGGATAGGTTTTTTTATTGCCATTAATTAAGTGATCACGATCTCGCAATTTGTACTCATCAGAAATTTGGAACGTGTGCTTTTTCCGGTCGACTGTTTCTAGTCTGAAAAATTAGAAAAATAAAAAAGATTGATTAAGGAGCGAAAACAGGATGAATGCAGACAGGAAAGAAAAAATGAAGAAGTATTTCATGGATCGAATGTATAAGGCATCAGCAGGGATTGCCAACGCGATTTTGGTTACTTTAGGTGTCGGACTTCTCTTTGAAACCCTCGGTAAGTTCACTGGTTACTGGCCATTCCTGGCAATCGGCGGCGCAGCCAAAGTACTGCTTGCCCCGGCTATCGGTGCCGGCATTGCCTATCAGCTTCGTGCAAATACACTGACCATGTTCAGCGCAATGGCCTGTTCGGCCATTGGCGCGAACGCCATCCAAATTGTTCATGAAACCCCGGTACAGCAATTTCAAATTGTTACTGGCCAGCCGGTCAGCGGTGTTATCGCGGCGTTAATCGCGATTTATGTCGGCAAGAAAATCAGCGGCAAAACAAAATTTGATATGATGGCGATTCCTTTCTTCTCCGTACTTTGTGGCGGTGTTGCTGGATACGGCCTGGCACTTGTTGTCACGCCTGCTCTGAATCAGGTCAGCGCCATGATTACCAACGCTGTCCACGGTCAGCCGCTCATTTCATCAATGGTTATCGCCCTTGTTTGGAGTATTTTCCTGATGTCCCCGGCTTCATCCGCAGCATTGGCCATTGCACTGCAACTTGACCCGGTTTCAGCGGGTGCGGCATTGATTGGCTGTACGGTTCAGTTTGTTGGATTTACCGTAATGTCTTTCAAAGAGAACGACTTTGGTGGTTTCTTCGCTCAAGCATTTGTCACACCGAAAGTTCAATTCCCGAATCTTGTGAAAAACCCACTGCTTGTTATTCCGCCTTTCGCTGCGGCTCTCATCAGTGCACCTATTGCAACGATGATGCTTCATTTCCAAGTGCCTTATGAATTGGGTGGACTCGGACTTAGCTCGTTCATCGCTCCTTTAAATATTCTTGCCATTCAGGGCATCAAAGGACTCATGGCATACGTTGTCGCTGGCGTACTGATTCCAGGCGTGATCACGATGGTTCTCTACCGTGTCATTAAAGTCGCCGGTTGGGTAAAAGCAGGCGACCTGCATATGGAAGTGCAATAATCGATTCAACGTTTAACTAGAGAGAAAGAATGGATAAAAACGGTTGGGGGGTCAACCGTAGGTAACGACAGAATTAGAGAGATAAAATTAAGGATAACGAAAACATATATTATAGAAGAAAGGCGTCCGCGGCAATCGTGGGCGCCTTTTTCGAGAGATAAGAAAATATATAGATTTTTGCACAAAAATGCAGCGAGGTGCGCTAGCGCCCGTGGCAAGCGAGCAACCGAAGCAATTTGTTGCACAAAAGATTGAGTTGCGCCAAGTTTTCTAACAAATAAATTAAAGTGAGGACGTGGTATGGGAAATATGACGAATCGTCGCTGTTTGGCCACTCTGCTATAATGAGATTGGAAAGAAAGATGGATACATTCGCCGAACAGGTAAACTCGGATGAGTGAGCGACAGGAAGGCAAGGTGGTTCAAAATGGCGAAGACTAAAATAAAAACAAACGCGATGCGTATCCTAGATGCGGAAAAGATTGAATACCGGGTGCAGACTTATGATATCAGCGACGGGCTTATCGATGGGCTCTCTGTCGCCCAAAAGTGTGGGGAAGACCCAGCCTGTGTTTATAAAACACTCGTTACGCAAGGACACAGCCAAGCACTTTATGTTTTTGTTGTACCGGTCGCTGAAGAACTCGATCTCAAAAAAGCGGCGGCAAGTGTCGGTGAAAAAAAGGTTGAGATGATTCATGTAAAGGACATTCAGAAGTATACGGGTTATATTCGCGGCGGCTGCTCGCCAATTGGTATGAAGAAAAAATATAAAACGGTCATCGATAACGCGGCGGCGTCTCTTGATTATATAGTTGTCAGTGGTGGGAAAAAAGGGGTGCAGGTAATCCTAGCGGTTGCCGATCTGGTAAAAGCTGCGGATGCTGAACTTGCAGCTATTAAAAAATAAGTCGCATATTCACTAATAAAATAACGGGGGAACAGCTTTCCTTGAGGCTGCTCCCCCGTCGCGCGCTATAGTGGTTTCGAAGAAGCTCAGTGAAACCAGCTTATGGGAATTAGATACACATAAGGTGCGGTGAATAAGGCAAATGTCAATGCAAAACGGCTGCTCTGCCTCAACGTATAATGTTTTTTCAACACGGTAAGTGCTAGCCAATAAATCAACGAAGTTGCCAGCAAGATGGCTATGCAGACAGCGCCAACGCCCCCGGATGGTGTGTACAATTGCGCACTGTGAATCGTGACCGGTGACAGTGTTTCGCTGATAGAGAACGAAAGGTTGGCAAAGAGCAGAACAACAATATAGCCAAGTATGTCAATCAACCAGAGTAAGCAGATGAGAATGGCGGTTTTTTTTCGATGGAGGCCGAAAAAATAAATGTTGCCCCAAAAGATGGCTGTATTAATCACAAATAGAATCGCCAAACCAAACAGCAGCAGCCAGGGGAAAGAGTCTGCCAAGTATGTGGTTGGGAATAGTGGATGAGACAGAGAGAATGAAAATTTAATAAACTCCTTCACGGCGCGCGACCTCGCTAAAATAAAAAATTAATTCGGCAGCTGTCCGCCAGCCTTCATTCATTTAATCATAGCACAAAATCATAGATTTCACTTGCATAAGTAAGCGGTTACGAAATAAAATAGACATATGTGATATCGATCACACCAAAGGAATAGAGGAGGTTCTATCGATGCTAATCATTCGCGATGACTAGTTTTTTTTAAAGAATCACTGTTATATAACAAAAATATATGTATTATTACAAAAAACGCATTTATAGTTTCATTGATTGCTGATTCAATAAAATGACAGAAAAGAGGGTAATGTATGCACGCGATTACGATTGTTATCGGCTCGATTTGTATTCTGGCAATCACCTACCGATTCTATGGTATTTTTATGGCTAATAAAGTACTCCGTTTGAATGATGAAACAGCTACACCAGCCCACACGCTTCAGGATGGAAAAAATTATGTGCCGACTAATCGTTGGGTGGTTTTCGGACATCACTTCGCCGCGATCGCCGCTGCAGGACCACTGGTTGGACCGGTGCTTGCTGCACAGTTCGGCTATCTACCTGGACTACTTTGGCTGCTTATTGGCGCGGTGATCGGTGGCGCTGTACATGATATGGTTATCCTTTATGCGTCGATGCGTCATAAAGGCCAATCGTTATCAGAAGTGGCAAAAAAAGAACTCGGTCCCGTTGCCGGTTTTTGCACTGGACTTGCAATGCTTTTTATTATCACGATCACGATGGCGGGGTTGTCGATGGTCGTTGTCAATGCGCTGGCAAATAACCCTTGGGGCACGTTTACGGTGTTGATGACGATTCCGATCGCAATGGCTGTCGGCCTTTACTACAAAAAGACCGGGAATCTGAAAATTGCCTCGACTGTAGGTTTTCTGCTCGTAGTTCTGGCGGTGTTCATCGGGCCGTATATTCAGAATACAGGATTGGGACATTTGCTAACGCTTGATATCAAGACGCTGTCCCTGTTGCTTCCAGCGTATGCCTTCTTCGCCGCGGCGCTTCCAGTCTGGTTGCTGCTGACGCCGCGAGACTACCTCAGTTCATTTATGAAGATCGGTGTGTTTGCCGCATTGATTATTGGCGTCTTCATGATTAACCCGCTCATTCGCATGCCGCTGACGACTGCCTTTACCGCAGGAGGCGGGCCTGTGATCGCGGGCCCAGTCTGGCCGTTTATCTCAATTACGATTGCCTGCGGAGCGATTTCAGGATTCCATGCTTTTATCAGCTCGGGAACTACACCGAAAATGCTTGATCGCTGGACGGACATCAAAATGGTTGGCTTTGGCGCGATGTTGGTTGAATGTCTCGTTGGGATCATGGCCTTGATTGCAGCAACAGCCCTGCATCCAGCCGATTATTTTGCGATCAACGCTTTACCAGAAGTATTTAAGACTTTGGGAATGAATGTTGTTGATTTGCCGCACCTTAACAACGAAATCGGGTTGGCTCTCGAAGGGCGGCCAGGCGGTGCTGTAACCTTAGCAGTTGGTATGACCTATATCTTTACAACGATTAAATGGTTTGCTAATCTGGCACCGTACTTCTTTCAATTCGTGATTCTATTTGAGGCCGTCTTTATACTGACCGCTGTTGATGCAGGAACACGCGTCGCTCGTTATCTTATTCAGGATTTCTTCGGTGAATTTTATAAGCCACTGAAGCAAGTAAACTGGCTGCCTGGCTCTATTTTCGCTAGTCTTCTTGCCTGCTTCTTGTGGGGCTACTTGCTTTACTCCGGCGATATCAGCTCAATATGGGTACTGTTCGGCGTTTCGAATCAATTGATGGCGAGCATCGGACTGATTGTCGGCGCAACATTTGTCTTGAAAATCGCGACCAAACGTCGTTATATGATGACTTGTATCATTCCGCTGGCGTATCTTTATGTCACGGTCAACACGGCGGGCTATTGGATGATTACGCATGTCTACCTGAACCCGCAATCACCTGGCTACAATCTGGTTAATGCGACCTTGTCGATTATTATGTTGGTACTCGGTTTGGTGATCATGGTGGCGGCAATCAAAAAATGGATCGAGATGTGGCAAACACCGCGTTTGGAGTTTGACGAAGCAGTAAGTTAATCGTGGGCTTCAACAGGCGTGTGTTGCATGTTTTACAGCCTATTAGAAAAACTTGGCTCCGCCAAGTCCTTTACACACAATGGCGAGCCTTAGTTTTTCTTATACTTAAATCTTTTGAAATCTTTATACTTCAAGGGTATAAAAAAGGCACCGGAAAGAAATTTCCGGTGCCTTTTGACTGTTCTCAGACAAATTTACGCAAACTGTAAATGCCCTTGATTTCTTCCGGAGTCTTGCCGCGCACGAGTAAACAAAAATTCTCATAGCCAATTTCTTGATGCGCCAGCATAAGCTGCTCAAGAGTTTGCAGACCTTCCGGATGATTATGGATCTTTTCTATCTCACTTTTGTATAAATCGATAATCGACCGTTGAACAAAATGCGGTGCAAAATGACTGGCATAGCTTTCTTTGCCAAGCATTAAACCGCAAAGATATTCGTATTTAAATTGCAATTGACGTGTAAAATTGACCAAATGCAAAAGACGGTAGAAGGTATTTGGATAATTTTCCTTAAAAGCCTCAAGGGCTGTTTGGGCGCTTTTGAGATCTTGGATACTGCTGATCATTTTCATCGGACACGCTCCCCGTTGTTGTCACTAATATATCTTAACACTCAGTGGCGTATTCATACATAAAAAGGTCACACGATTCACGATTGAAAAGGCATCGAAGCCTTACATCATAGAAACGAAAGAAACAAATAATAAATCAATTGATAAAGCGTCTACTTTTAGATTAGACCTTTTTGATTAGGGTGTAAAATATTCTTTTTGTATGAAACTAATAGCTGATAGGCATAAAACATGTCGCTCATGGCAAGTGAAGCGCATGCCCTTCTCTAACACACGGCAGCGACAGAATTGAAGTTTTCAGCCATTCATGATATAGTAAAAAAAAATTATAGAAAATCAGCCAACCTTCAAAATAACATAATATTAACGTTTTGTCAATAGGAAAAACCAAAACATAAAATGCTTGCGAATCAACAATAGAAATCAATGGACGATACAGAATACGCGAACATTTTGAAAATAGAGGTGCGGCATGGACGAGAGAACATATGAGCAGGCTCGGGTTGCTAAAGTACTGGCAATTATTCAAGAAAAACTTAATGGTTTGACTGAGAGCAAAGGCCAAGTGACAAAGGGAATTGTCGATCTTCGAAAGAATTTCTGGGAAGATGTAACGGTCAATCTTGATGAAGCGGACGATGTATACGAGACGCAGGCAAGTATTAAGCAACAGGCGGAACTTTTGTCGGAACGTGAACGGCGGCACGGACAAATGACGCGGCAGGTTAAACTATTGTATCGGCTCGGGGATTCGCCTTATTTTGGCCGAATTGATTTTCAAGAAGATGGCGAGTCAACGCATGAGGCTATATACATCGGTATTGGCTCGTTGATGGATGCACGCAATGAGAATTTTCTGATCTATGATTGGCGGGCGCCGATTGCCAGCATGTACTATGATTTCGCACCGGGACGGGCATTTTATCAAGCGCTTGACGGGCAGGTCAGTGGGACGATTCGCTTAAAACGGCAATTCATCATCCGTCAGGGACAGATTAACGGAATGTTTGATACCGGGCTGACGATTGGCGATGCACTGCTTCAGAAACTGCTCGGCGGCAAAGCAACGTCACAGATGAAATCCATTGTGGCAACGATCCAGAGAGAGCAGAACCAAATTATTCGCAACGAATCGGATCGATTCCTGATTGTTCAAGGGGCGGCCGGCAGCGGTAAGACATCGGCCGCGCTTCAGCGGGTTGCCTTTCTGCTCTATCGCAACCGCAAGACGCTACATTCAGAGAATATGTTGCTTTTTTCACCGAACCCGCTTTTTTCGAGTTTTATCTCTTCCGTTTTGCCAGAATTAGGCGAAGAAAATGTGGTGCAAGCCACCTTTAAAGACTTTATTGAGGAGCGGATTGGGCGCGATTTGCAGCTTGAAAATCCTTTCGATCAGACAGAAGCTTTGCTGACCTTACGTGATCCGGAAAGTTATCGAATGCGCAGCGAAGGAATTCTTTTTAAAGCTTCGCCGGCGTATATTCGTTTGATCGACAATTGGCTCGAGCAATTAAAAGGGGAAGGGATGATTTTCCGGAATATTGTCTTCCGCGATCAGGTGATTGTTTCCAGTCGGGAAATTGAACGGCGCTTTTATGCCCGCTTTCAGGAACAGCCGATACGTTATCGGTTGGAGGAAGTGCGTGACTGGCTGCTTCGTCGCGTCGCCGTTTTTGCGAAGAAAGAGCGGCGCAAAGATTGGGTACTTGAAGAAGGCGAACTGCTGGATCAGGCGGATTACGCGGAAGTTTATGAAAAACTTCAGCAGAAAAAGCAGTTCAGCGAAGAGACGTTTGACGATTATGATCGCGAAGAAGAGATGCTGCGGCGAATTGTGATGAACCGGCGGATCAAACCGCTCAGACGCCGGATCAAGCAGCTTGATTTTGTTAACACGCAAAAGATATACAGTGAAATTTTTTACCGAGCGCAGACACATGAACGCGTGCCGCAAAGCTGGCGATCAATCTGCCAGAATACCCGGATGCGCTTTGAGGAAGGCGATTGCCCATGGGAAGATGCAGTACCTTATCTGTATTTGAAAGAAAAAATAAAAGGCAGAAAAGAAAATGACACTATTCGTCACTTAATTATTGATGAAGCCCAGGACTATTCTCCGGTACAGTTGGTCTATTTGCGCACTGCCTTTCCAAAGAGCAGCATGACGATTCTTGGTGATCACAATCAGACGGTATACGCTCAGAGCTTTGGACAAGATACAATGCTTACCGAAACCCTTTACCCTGCAGAAAGTGTGCGGAAACTTGTTCTCCTGCGCAGCTATCGATCCACAAAAGAAATCATGGATTTTGCGCGCTGTCTTGTCCCAGAAGGGGAACAAATTGAACCGTTTGATCGCAGCGGCAAACTGCCAGAACTGATTCACGTGTCAAAGGATCAGCGTCTGGATTGTCTGCTGGCTAAGATCAGCGAATTAAAAGCGGAGGGTTATGAAACAATCGCTTTAGTTGGTAAGACGATGGCAGAGTGCCGGGATATCTACCGACAACTGGACAGCCGAATTGATGTGAAACTGATGACGCAGGCGACTTATCAATTCGATAAAGGCCTGATCGTCATCCCGACTTATTTGGCAAAGGGCATTGAGTTTGACGTAGCGATTATTATTGATGCTTCGTTGGCTAATTACAGACATGAACAGGAGCGAACGATTTTCTATACGGCCTGTACGCGGGCGATGCATCGGTTGATCATGCTGACAAACGGAGCGGCAACGCCGTTTCTGAGCGACATCCCTGGAGAGCGCTATATGCGGACGACAGTGGGTGAAGATTAAGCGGTACGAGTAAAAAATCAGCAAGAACACAAAGCGACTCGGGTGGACAGATAGGAGCGACATTTTTTTGAGAAAAGGATATGTGATTAGTTTTCTTGTCCTGGCGAATTTATTTTGGGCGGGAAATTATATTTTTGGTAAATATGTGGTGGCAGAGCTCTCTCCGCTGCAGATGACTTTTATCCGTTGGTTAATTGCTGTAGCCATTCTGTTTCCTTTGGCACACTGGATTGAAAAGCCAAATTGGCGTGCAGTATGGAAGCATTGGAAAATGCTGTTTCTTTTGGCGCTGCTTGGCATTCTCGGCTATAATATGCTGCTTTATGAGGCACTTCGTTTCACAACGTCGGTGAACGCGGCGCTTGTCAATTCCATTAATCCAGCGCTGATTGCCGTTTTTGCCATCTGGTTGCTGAAGGAAAAGCTTTCACTGATGAATGGTTTTGGACTTTTAATTTCACTGGTTGGCGTCTTGCTTGTTTTAACACGCGGTCAGCTGCTGCAAGTCTTTCAGAACGACTATAACCGTGGTGACTTACTGATGATCGCCGCCATTTCGGTCTGGACAGCCTATACGCTGCTGAATAAACGGTTGGGAGGGTTGCCGACGATTGCTTGCACTGCTGTATCTGCCTTGTTGGGATTAATTGCCGCGTTTCCATTCTTCTTAGCCTCAGGATTCTCCTATCCGCTCAGCCCGATGGCAGGAGCGGGTATTCTATATATTGCCTTGTTCCCATCCGTGTGTTCTTTTGTTTTCTGGAATATCGCCACACAGCACGTTGGAGCGAGTCGTGCAGGTATCTTTCTCAATTTGTTGACTGTTTTTACCGCTGTGCTTAGTCTCTTACTTGGTAATCCAATGACAGCGGCTCAAATTGCAGGTGGACTGCTTGTGATTGTCGGCGTTATATTGACGAATACAAAGAAGCGACACCACCTGCCCGCCATCAGTGAGTCCGCAAAGCGTTTCGTCAGCAAATAAGGATCGGACATCGTCCGGTTTTTTTTGCATTCAATCGGGCAGAAGCATGGAAAAAGTTGTCCCTTTTCCAAACGTGCTGCTGATTTGCAGCTCTGTGCCATAAAAGTGTTTAAGCCGGCTGTGGACATTGTTCAACCCGACGCTTCGGCTGTTCTTTTCCGTTAAAATGGTCTGGACTTGTTCGGGCTTCATGCCGACACCGTTGTCGGAAACACGAATCCAATAGCCCTTATCGGTGTGCCTCGCGGTCAGCGTGATTAGGCCGCCCTTTTTCTTTTTACCAATGCCATGCTGTACTGCGTTTTCTATCAGGGGCTGGATCAGGAGCGGTGGCATCTGAAAATCAAGATTTTCCTCAATAGTATAATGCACATGGATTCGGTCGCCAAAGCGGAATTGTTCAATGGCCAGATAGGCTTTAACAAGTGAGAGTTCTTTCCGAAATGAAATCAGCGAATGCGTATTTTGAAAATCAAAACTGCTACGCAGATAGGCAGCGAATTGTCCAGTCATTTCTCGGGCTTGTTCGATATCCTCATAGCTCAGAGCAATTATTGAATTCAAAACATTGTAAAGAAAATGCGGCTTGATTTGGGATTGCAGGAAGGCGACTTCCATATTTGTCGCCTGCTGTGCCGCCTCTTTCATCATAATCAGGCCACGAATCCGCGCCGATAATTCCGAGAAATTATAAGGCTTCTGCAGAATATCATTGGCGCCGGCACGTAAAGCCAAATGTTTTTCTTCATTGACTATGGCGGCTGTCAGCATCAAAATCGGCAGCTCGCTCGGTCCGTAATTTTTTCGCACAGCCCCGCAGACCTCAAAACCGGATTTACCCGGCATCATCAAATCGAGAATGATGAGATCCAGAGCACGTTCGGAAATCATCTGCAACGCTTCGTCACCATTTTTCACAGCGATCACATTGTACGGAATGGCCTCTAACGTGTGAACCAAAATGTTGAGATTATCCAAATCGTCATCGGCTATGAGAATAAACGGCGCGTTTACGTGACGCGAAAAATAGGGTGTCACCAAAGTAGAAACAGGTTCGGGATCGATAGTCACGTTTTGTGTAGGCTGTATCGATGATAACGCGGTTGCGTCGGCAAGCGGCAAGGAGAAAATGAAGGTTGATCCTGTCCCGACCTCGGAAACAACCCGTAAATCGCCACCTTGCAATTCAGCAAGCTGCTGAACAATAGCCAGTCCAAGACCAACCCCTTCACTCTGATTCCAATGCCCTCTTTTGTAAGGATTGAAAATATTTTTTAACTCAGAAGGCGGAATGCCGATTCCGCTGTCTTGAATAGAAATGTCAATCTTTTGACCGTTTCGCCGTGCACGAATGACAACTTCTCCTTTTTGTGTATATTTAAAGGCATTGTCCATTAGATTATTTATAATTTGGCGCACGCGAACTTCATCAGCCCAAACGAGTGGGAGCGATTCAGGAACAGCGTTTCGCAACGCTAAATGTTTTTGCTCAGCAAGCATCTTGAAAAACGGGAACTCCATTTCGAATAACGTGTGGATATCAAGTGGCGTTTTTTTGATCGGTAAGACACCATGTTTCATTTTTTCAAGATCAAGTATGTCGTTAATCAGATTGGACAGACGGTAGCCGATCCGTGTGATTAACTGCAATTTATCACGTTCTTCATCAATCGTCTGGCTGGATGGGCCATTCAGCATATTCTGGACGATATTAATCATTCCATTTAGCGGTGTGCGAAACTCATGGGATGTGCGGCTAATAAATTGATCTTTCATGTGGTCGGCCTGAAGTAGTTCCTGACTCAGTGCCTCATTGTGTTTAAAGGCATTAGCAAATTGCTGGGACAGCATAAGCGCAATGGCAAGTAGAAAAAGGAGTGACGAAGCAGTAAAAAGTGGATAGATTGGCAAGGCGCTATAAGTGGAAATGGACGCGAAGAGAACGAATACGCCCATTGCGGCGACGGCTATCGATAAATACAGACTGCTTTCCGTTTTATTAACGATGGCTAACACAAAGATGAATGAAGCGTAGCCAACGACAAGCAGCGACAAAAAGGTGTGCAGAATCGTGGTTGTTGGTGTCAAGATATCCATGCTCGATTGGTTCATATCCAAAAGATCGAGTAGAAACGTTAGTGTGGAAAGAATGATTCCAGAATAAATGACTTTTTTCGACACAAACAGTTTGTAACGATTTAGCAAGAAAAGGAAGACACAAATACCGGGAACAAGTGATGAGAGCGATTCAATAACGATGAGTGCGTTTAATGATAGGTTCGGGAATAAAAGATAGATTATTTTGCCTGAACTACTCCAAGAGATGAGCAGAGACAGGGAAAGGCATAAGATGGAAAAGATCAGCACATGGCGATCTTTTTTTCGTTGAAAAAAGTAGCCGAGGAAATAGAGCCCCATGATTAGAAAGGCAACAATCATAAACAGATCATTAAATAAAACGATGTCATGTTGCCGGGTAATCTGTTGCGCCGTGCCCAGTGTGAGCGGCTTAGCAATACCCCAGCTAGAAGATCCAGTTGCACGTGAAAATTGGACAACTAATTCGTTCATTCCTTTATGGATCGGGAAATAGGCGGTATACGGACGAAGTGAGGTATGCTTTTCCGTGGCTGCAGAAGGGATACCGCTCTGGCCGATCAGCTGACCGTTCAGAAAGATTTTATTTGCGCTGTAAAGGGTTGCCGTCTGGATACCGAAAACCCCATCCTGTTTTGAATGAATCAATAATCGGTATGTGCCCTTATTTAAGAATTCGGTCTTTGCGATCGGAAGTGCGACTGATGGCGTGGGAACCGTCGTAAAGACTTGATCTGTTTCCTTGCCCGCCTGGATCATCTGTGGTGTAAGCAACTGATTTGGATAGAGACGCCATTCGCCATTTAAGAGGACCGTCCCGTCATTTTCAAAATTCCAGTGGATCAAATCGAGACGACCTTCTTTTGCCTCGGGTCCGCGGTATGCGGAATAATGTGTCCAAGAAATAAAAATCAAAAAAAGTCCCGTGTAACAAGCAAGAATGGCAATCCACACGCGTAGGCGACGCATCTACTTCAACTCCCAAACCAAAAAAGATATCTGTCTGATGCCCATTCTATCAGTTCATAGACGTTTCTAAAAGACAAGGCAGAGCGAAAATGAGTGATTCCTGAGAGGGCAAATGACCGATCAACGTATCTGATCAATGCTATACTGAAAGTATTTATAAAGAGATAAGAAAGTTTTTCGCACAAAAATGCAGCGAGGTGCGCTGGCGCCTTGCGGGAAAAGCGAGCCAAGTGAGACCCTGTCTGAGGAGACGCGCGGCACCCGCGGCGAGCAGCCGAAGCGCAATTGTAAAAAAGTACTTGGCTATGCCAAGTTTTTCTGAGGCGTATACAAGTTTACAAAAGGAATTCTCTGGGAAGGTGTGTCGGCTGATGAAGGCATTCGTTGTCGATGATGAAGCATTAGCATGCAAGCAACTGCAGTTGATGCTTCAAAATACAGGGGCATTTGATGAGATTCAAACCTTTCAAGATCCAGAACAGGCGCTTTCTGAAGCGGCAAAAGATCCGATTGATGCAGCTTTTCTAGATATTGAAATGCCTGAAATAAATGGCATCGAATTAGCTGAAGCGCTTCAGAGAACATCCGATTCGATACATATTGTATTTACAACGGCCTATAACGAGTACGCCGTTAAAGCCTTTGAACTGAATGCCGTCGATTATCTTTTAAAACCAATAATGAAAGGCCGCCTAGACGAGGCAGTCCGTCGTCTGCTAAAGGATTGGGAGACAAAGCGGGTCGAACAACAACAGGAGCCGCGCCAATTCGGTATTGAATGTTTCGGAAGTCTGAAATTCTACCAGATTATTAATGAACGAAAAGCCTATTTACCGGTTAAATGGCGAACGAATAAAGCGCGTGAAGTTTATGCGTATTTGCTTAGCGCGCACGATCACTATGTCAGTAAAGATATGCTGATGGAGCGCTTCTGGTCGAATTCGGACCCTGAAAAAGTGAGTACACAGCTCTATACGACGATTTATCAGATTCGTAAGATGATGGAGCAAATGCCTTTCCATCATCACATTGTGAAGAATGACCTCGGCTACTCAATTAATCTTGAGGAAACGCCAATCGATTGTGAAGAATGGGAGCAAGAACTAAGGCATCTCCCCGAAATTAACCCAACAACATACCAGCGTCACCTGCAGAACCTTATGAACTATCAAGGCCATTATCTCGGTGAATATGATTATCCTTGGGCGGAATTGGAACGGATCCGCCTTGCTCAATTATGGCTGAATCAGGGCTATGCGTTGATACGTTTTTTGATGGGAGAACAGCGGTACGTTGAGGCGATTGATATTTGCCACCGAATCGAACGTATTGAACCAGAAGATGATCGCAATATGAAATATTTATTGCAACTCTATAATAAAACGGGAAATGTGAGTGGCGCGATTCGCGTTTACGCAAAATATAGGCAATACAGCCGTTAATGGAGAGTTTGGATCACCTTAAATGAATCGCATAAAAGCATTTAGACCTTACATCAGTCAGGCGTAAGGCCTATTTTTTTTGCACGAATTTTGTCCGACAATTTTGACTCTGTGATGCCAGTTACGAAAAGTGGTCAAGTAACGACAAAATAAAACAAATTTTAGGAAATGTTCAGAAATTGTCCAGTTCCTTTTTTTACACTTTATTTTGAGAAAAGTCTAAAGACGTGCATAAATCGTCATGTCACTCATATAAACCAGCATTTTATCTAGTTAGCGGTGAATCGATCACAAGGAGGGAAGAAGCATGCGCAGCAGAAGGCTTCCACAAGGTCTCAAAAAGACAAAAAAGAGAAAAATGATCAAACAAATTCTGATAATCGGACTGTCGCTTTTCGTCTGCTTCAGTCAGATGTCACTTGCCCCACTCGGAAAAGCGTATGCAGATACTAACTCTACCGGAACCACAACAAACACTTCATTCATTGATGCGGTGAAGTTAGTGACTGGTGACGCCCAATCGGGTACAGAAGTTTCGACAACCAATCCGTTGACCCAGGGTGAGACGGTCAATCTGGAATACAGATGGTCGAAAAAAGCCGATCAGCAACTAGCTGCCAATCAACCCATTACCTTTAAAATTCCTGACGCGTTCAAGGTAGATCAGGACATTACGGAGAAATATATCAGTGATAATAGCTCAGTGAAAACAGAAGATGGAAAGACGATCGGCACGATTGCTGTGACGACAAGCGATGCCGCTCAGAACGCAAATACCGTGACGATCACCTTCGATGATAGCCAATTACAGGATTTAACTACGGCAAACGGCACGATTATCATTCCCGTCACCTACAACGCCAGCATCATAGCCGATGGAACGAAATCCATCGATTTTGATCTAGGCAATAACCAAACCACCACTGTGAATGTAGCACTCAAAGCGGACACAGCATCATCGAGTTCCGCAAGCAGTATATCAAGCGACACAACGAGCAGCAATGGTTCAAGTAGCAGTTCATCGACGAGTAGTACAAGCAGCAGCACGACGGGGAGTTCAGCTGATCAGACAACAGTAACATCGGGTGATTCATCATCAACGGCTACCGGAACGAGCTCAAATAGTGCGTTGAGTACGACATCGGATTCATCAGCAACGGGAACGAGTGGTGACTCAAGTACACAATTAATGTCTTCAAGTAAGTTGTTCAAAATACCTCTGATTCGAAGTGCTACAGTGCAAAACACCAAAGAAATTACTGACCTGCAGCCGGTATCTATTGTCCTAGTCGATCCAGATACGAAGGATTCTCAAGGAAATCCCGTTCCTTATACAGAAGCTCATCCGGCATCTTTAGACTCTTCAGTGAGAATTGAATATACATGGAGTGTTCCAGAGGAAATTCGACAAACTATTAACAATGGAGATACACTTTCGTTGGACTTGCCCAACATATTCAAAATACCATCAGGTCAATCTTTAAATGGAGATCTTTATGACTCTGTAAATAAAGCATCATTTGGTAGTTTTACGGTTAATGACGCAGGTCATGTAGTTATGACATTTAATGAAAATTTTCAAAAATACAACAACGTTTCTTTTGGAATGTATGTTGATGCACAAATTGACAAAAGTAATGTTAAAGATACAACGCAACAAAACATTCAATTTCCAATTTACCAGCAAACTGAGAATGCAACGATTTATTTTAAACCTGGATTTACAGATCCCATTAAAAAGCAATTTGATTCATTTGATTCAAATCACAATCCTAAAAAAATAACATGGAAGATTGACGTTAACTTAAATCAACAGGACTTGCAAAATGCACAGGTGATTGAAGATCTTCCTAGTGAAGGATTGACGTACGATTCTGTTCAAATATATCCACTAACGGCTAATTCAGTTACAGGAACGATCGGGAGTCCAGATACATCCAATCCCTTTACGGATTTCACGGTGGATAGCAACACGGGTACCGTTAATTTGGGGCATATTACAGGGGCTTACGAATTAGTTTATATAACTACGATTAATAGCGATAAGATACCTAATGATGGTGGATCAGTAACATTAACTAATACAGCAACACTACAAGACGGCAATACCACGTTGGGGTCTGGTTTTGATCAAGCGTCCCCCACCTATGGAAGTATGATTAAAAAAACATATTTAGGCCAGGATCCAAATAATTCTCAAGTCACCCAGTGGCAGATTCAGTATAATTATGGAGAAAAAAATGTTTCTGCAGATGAGGATTCGATTACGGATACGTTTGATACATCGAAATTTTTCTATGACAATATAAAGGTGCAGAAAGTAACCTGGGATTCAAGTGGTAATCCTTCTTATACTGTTGTGACCAACAGTCTTCCTGCTGACGCAATAAAATCAACATCGACAGGTTTCACGGTTGATTTCGGCGGTGGCAGTTCTGCTTATCTAGTAACGTATGATCTGAAAATGAAATCTGGAAACGCCTATATTGATCAATCTACGCCGGTTGATAATACAGCCACAGCTGGTAATGGATCCTCAACAGAAGCCATTTCAGGCGCAGTAGATCAGCAAAGCCTGATAAAATCACACAGCAATATTGATTACAATAATAAAACGGTTGGCTGGACGTTAATGGTTAATGAAGATGGGTACCCATTGAATAATTGGTCAATTAATGATACTTTTTCCTACCCACTATCTAATCTAACTAATTTTCATGTTTGGACAGTGACAAAATCTGTTGATTCAATATCCGGAGTCGTAACGTGGAATAAAGGTACAGACGTAACGAGTCAATTTGCATTTAATCAGCCGGATAAAAATGGGAAGTCCGGGTTTCAACTGTCACCGAGTTCGACATACAATCCAACAAATGAAACATTTATGATTACGTACACGACTAATTTTAATGGGTACACATCATCAAATGATTCTGGAAATATTGCCTCTGTATCCAATAATTCAATCTTGGATTGGTATGAAAGCCAAACAGCAACCGATGTACATGAAACGTCGACAAATGATAGCTTTTCACCAAATTCATACACGCAAACAAATGGATTCAAGACAGATAGCGGGTATAATCCAGTTAACCAGAATATTCTCTGGAAAATATATACGAATTATAATGAAGAACCTTTAAATGGTGCATCTATCAGCGATCCAATTCCAACAGGTATGGTTTTAGATTCTGGTATCCCTGTAAATATATATAAATATGATATAAATCAAGATGGAAGTGTAGCGAATGAAACATTAATTGCACAGTACAATGTTTCAAGTGATGGGACAGTTACCAAGGGCACACCAAGTTCTTCTGAATTCACCGTGATTCCACCATCATCGGGTAGTAATACATTAAAAGTGAATTATAATGTTCCGGTGAATGATAAAGGTCATTATATGGTCAGCTTTGCAACTGATTTGAGAGGGCAAGTAGTCCAGAAAAGTTACACAAATAATGCAACTTTTAATAATGGTTCTTATCCTGCAAGAACATTGACAGACAAAGTCCAGCCGACAAATGGTGGACGATGGATTGGTAAATACGGCAGCCAGGATGGGAAAAATTTTGACTGGACAATGGAAGTGAATAGGAGTTTATCAGTAATTGATCCAGGTGCAACAATTACAGATACATCTTCACCAGGTCAAATTGTGAATACAGATTCATTTAAAGTATATCCAGCAAAAATTCAGAATGGTGTTGTGCAAACAGACTCATCGGGGCATATGATTCCTGATACAACAAAACCACTGACTAAAGACGTTGATTATGCACTAACTGTGCAGCAACCGGATGATAATGGTCAACAAATATTTACACTCACATTTAAAAAAGGAATGGATAACTCCACAGCCTATGTGGTTCAGTATTCGTCACAAATCAATATTTCTACGACTACTGGGTCAATAACTAATTCAGCCTCATTTAATGGAAATAATAGTCAAGTAATGCAGAACACAAATAATATTGAAGAATTTGTTACCAACTTATCTTCCGGAGGATGGGCAATTGGAAATTTGGGAAGCTTGACTTTCAAAAAGATTGGCGTTGGTTCGATACCGATGCAGAATGTTACCTTTGAGTTGTGGAGCGTGGATAGCGATGGTAATCAAACTCTAGTAAGAACTGGTGAAACTGATGCCAATGGTATTTTGACATTCGGAAACGTGGTGCTCGGTAAAGGTAATGACTATATTTTAAAAGAAACATCGGCACCAAACGGATATCTTCTTCACGATCCAATAACGATAGATACGGGAAATTATCAAAATGGGACTACATCGAGCAATCCTGTCCTTGTATCTGATCAGCAGAATCAGCTTGTTGTTCAGAAAATCGTAAACCCTGGGGATTCTGCAGGTGGAACAGAGTTTGAATTATACAAAAAGAATCTTGCTGGTGGCTATGATCTAGTGACATCTGAAGGAAATAATGGAATTATTCCAGTTGATTCTAGTGGTAAGCTCACCCTAAGTGGACTCGATCAGGGTTCGTATTATCTCACGGAGTATCAACCGCCGAAAGGGTATATGCAAAATCCAGATCAAATTAATTTTAATGTAAACAGTCAAAACCAGATTGTTGACAGCGATGGTAATGAAGTTACAGAACCAATAGATTTTACAGATTATCAGGGTTCTGTGACACTGACAAAGCAAGATGAGTCGGGGAATACAATAAAAGAAGCTGGAGCTAGTTTCTCTCTTCAAAAATTAAACGATGGTGTGGATCCGAAAGATGCGTCAGAGTCAGATTGGACGACACAAACTGGAATCGATGAGAGTAAGACAACAACCAGCAACAACGGTCAATTTACATTAGGTGGTCTAGTACCGGGAACTTACCGCTTTCAAGAGACAGTAGCACCCGATGGCTATTTATTGAATGCCAATCCTACAGTTTCTTTTACAATAAGTAAAACAGGGTCGGCAACAGATGAGAAAAGTGTAATTGCAACAGATTCCCTGAATTCGGTTACCTTGACCAAGCAAGAGGATCAAGGCCAGCCTATACTGAATTCATCGGCCACATTCCAGTTGATTAATGATAAGACCAGTAGTCCGGTTACTGCGGATGATTTTTATAACGGACAATTGCCAGAAGGTAGCAGTGAATTTATAACTGGTTCTGATGGCAAAGTAACTGTGAGTGGTTTAAATCCAGGGACCTACCACTTTGTAGAGACAGGGGCACCTTCCGGATATTTCTTAGGATCATCTGCAGAATCACGACCTTTTACTATTTCTAACACAGATACACAGGGGGTAAGTCAATCAATAAGCGATAGTCTCAATAGTATAACGGTAGAAAAGACGGATAGGGTTACGGGTACAGGTTTACCAGGGGCTGTTTTCCAACTGTATGATCAAAATGGACCAGTAGCGGATTCAGATTTTTATAATGATCAGCTTCCCGGGAACAGTAATAAATTTACTACTGGTGATGAAGGGGCGTTAACGGTGAAGGGATTAGTGCCCGGACAATATTATTTTGTTGAAGTTGCTGCTCCAAATGGTTATGCTCTTGGCACAGATGTAACAACTCCAACATTTGGTATTACCAGTACCACAAGCCATTTAGATCAAATATTGGTTCAGGACGACTTAAATCAGGTTACACTGACAAAAAACGATCTAAATGATAAGAGTGCAGTACTTGCAGGGGCACAATTCAAATTGGAGAATAGCTTGGGAATTGCAGTAACAAGTGACATTAATGGCCACGCACTTTCTGACGTTTGGACGACGAATTCCGATGGACAGTTTACGGTTAAGGGACTGCCAACAGGCTCCTATCAATTTGTAGAAACAAAAGCACCGGATGGCTATCTTCTTGACGCAACGCCTATTCCTTTTGAAGTGATCAATACATTGGCTGCTGCATTACCAATAAGTGCTACAGACAAAGAAAACACGGTCACTCTGACCAAGGTCGACAAGAATGACCATAACATACACCTTCAGGGAGCGGAATTTGAGCTCCAGGATAGCAATGGAAATCCGGTTACAAAGGATGCGGCAGGTGACTCGCTGCCGACAACCTGGAAGACGGATTCAAATGGACAGTTCACGGTTAGCGGTCTAGCACCTGGAAGCTACCAATTTGTAGAGACGAAGGCACCAACGAATTATGACTTGGATGCGACGCCGATACCGTTCAAGATAACGGATACGGACATTTCGTCGCAAGAATTGACGGCCACCGACAAACTGTCACCGGGAACGGTTCAGCTTACCAAAGTTGATAAAAATGATATGTCTATCCATCTACAAGGGGCGACTTTTAAACTGGTAGACAGCAAAGGCAACGCTGTAACCAAAGACAGTGATGGCAATACGCTGCCGACTTCGTGGACAACGGACAGCAACGGGCTGTTCACAGTCGGTAATCTAGCGCCTGGAGATTATCAGTTTATTGAAACCCAAGCACCGTACGGATACGATTTGGATGCGGCACCAATTCCATTTACAATCGCGAAAAGCCAGCAAAAGGCAGCGGAGATTACGGCCACCGATAAACTGACACCGGGTGACGTGCGGTTGACGAAAGTCGATGCGAATGATAAAAATGCGGTGCTCAAAGGCGCTGTATTTAAACTGGAAGACAGCAGCGACAATACACTGAAAACGGGTTTGACGACAGACAATAATGGACAGTTCGTTGTCAAAGGACTCGCACCAGGAAAATATTTCTTTGTTGAAACGAAAGCGCCAACCGGCTACCAGCTGGACAATACGCCGATACCGTTCACAATTGAAAAGGGTCAAGCACATGCTGTTGAAATAACAGCAAAGGACAAACCGGAACCAATTGTCATGAAGGGTAAGCCGGGTGTGGTTTACAACGTTGTTGATAACCACGGCCATATCATTCGCCGCGGCGTTATGGCAGATGAGCAAGGCAATGTGATTATTAAAGGCTTGAAACCAGGAAGCTACCATCTTGTCCGCGCTGTTGAAGCGTATGTATCTTCACCATCAAGCAAAAAGACTTCAGGGAATCTGCCGACAACTGGCGATACCAACGATTTAGTCGGTATGGCAGTAGGTCTGGTTCTCCTGCTTTGCGGCGGCGGTCTTGCTTTCTTCGCAAGACGGCGCGGCAATAATTAAATCATGATCGATAGAAAAAGAGTCCGGTCGGATCCATCTGATCGGGCTCTTTTTACAAGGATATGATTTTTTATGTGTAAAAGGCAGCGAAACTGTGGGATGCTTAGGGCAACAAACGACCAAGGCAAAAAACCTAGGCAGCCTAGTTATTCTCAATAGTAAGATAGTGCCTCGCGGCTTGCTGAATGAAAAATGTATTATTCAAACACGAAAGCGCGAGACGCCTGCGGGAAGAGCAGGACAAGGGAGACCCCGCAGGTTTTCGTATGTTTGAGGAGGCTCCCGTCCTGCCCGCGGCAAGCGAGCAGCTGAAGTGTGGTCAAGATCAATTTGATGCCCAAAGCCGCATTCAGATTCACGCTCAAGGGAAAAGCTCAGCCTAGTTTATCTCAGTCTTTATTTTTCCCAAATTCAATCGCGATTCAGCTTAAGGCTCTGTGCTACACTTTGAAGAGAATGAAAGGCTTCGGGAAGTAGGAGTGGGGATTTTGAAAAGGAAAATTTTAATTGCGGTTCTTCTACTCACGGGTGCCATACTGCTGCTCTCGCCATTTATCAAAGAGGGCTTGATTGCCCGATTGAGCAGTCAATATAACCAGGAACACTTCACTTCAAATCAGTTGGCAGCAAACAACAAGCGCCAAGCATCGTTCAAGTTTCAGTCAATCCAGCCGCCAGGCCTTCTTGAAACGGTTCAATCGGGTCTCGTGGTGAATCCCAAAGCGGTTATCGGCCAACTGCGTGTGCCTAGCGTCGGCATCAATCTGCCGATTCTAAAAGGGACAACGAGCGCCAACCTGCTCGGCGGCGCAACGACGATGCGACCTGATCAGAAAATGGGGACAGGCAATTATCCACTTGCCGGTCACCACATGCGCGAGGGAAACTTATTGTTCGGGCCACTGATGCGGATTCGAATAGGCGCACGGATTGTGATCACTAATCTGAAAAAACATTATACCTATCAGGTTACGGAACGCAATATTGTTGCGGAAACCGATGGCGCGGTCATCGATCAAACAAAGACGGCACAAGTGACGCTGGTGACCTGCGATAAACCGACGCGGACGCCGAATCGCTTGATTGTCGTTGGAAAGCTGATCAAAGAAACGATCCATCAAAAGAAATAACGCGTTGGGATCGAAGGCATTCAAATTGGCAGCCGGTTCGTGTAAGATGAGGGAAGAATATCTTTTGAAGGATGGACGCCAATTGAGTATTTTGGATGCGGAAAATTTATATAAAACGTACGGCACACAAGTTCTTTTTAATCATATTTCATTCTCGATCAGCGAAAAAGAGCGAATTGGTCTGATCGGTGTGAATGGAACGGGCAAATCAACATTGCTGAACGTGCTTACCGGTCTGGACTCTGTTGAATCGGGAACATTGCGTCACGCCAAGTCATTTCGAATGGCCTATTTGTCGCAAAGTCCGACATTTGCCGCTGATCAGACAGCGATTGACTATATCTATGGTGGTGATGCGCCGATGATGCAAGTGCTGCGTCATTATGAGCAGGCACTCGCCGATTTAGAGGCCAATCCAGATAATCGTTCGAAGCAAGAGAAACTGCTTGAGCAGCAGCAGCGGATGGACACTGCAAATGCTTGGGAAGCGGAAGCCTCCGCGAAAAGCATCTTGACCCGGCTCGGTATCCATTCCTTTGATCAGTCGACCGCTGATTTCTCCGGCGGACAGAAAAAACGAGTGGCGCTGGCTCGGGCACTGATTCAGCCAGCCGATTTGCTGATTCTGGACGAGCCGACGAACCATTTGGACAATGAAACGATTGAATGGCTCGAGCAGGCGCTTGCCGAGTATCCGGGTTCTTTGCTGATGGTCACGCATGATCGCTATTTCCTCAACCGAGTGACCAATCGGATTTATGAACTCGAACAGGGCAATCTGTATATTTATGATGGTAACTACGAGTACTTTTTGGAGAAAAAGGCAGAACGCGAGGAATTGGCGCAAAGCGATGAAGCGAAGCATCGCAATCAGCTGCGCAGTGAACTGGCATGGCTGCGTCGCGGTGCCAAAGCGCGTTCCACCAAGCAAAAAGCGCGGGTAGAACGCGTGCACGAACTGCAAGCCCATCAAGGTCCCGCACAGAAAAAAGCGGTAGATATTGCCTTAGGATCCGTTCGGCTCGGTAAAAAAGTGATTGAAACACATGATTTGGTGAAGAATTTTCAAGGGCGTTCGTTGATTAACGGTTTGGATTTACTTGTTCTGCCGGGCGAGCGACTTGGCATCATTGGCGCAAATGGCAGTGGTAAAACGACCTTGCTGAATTTGCTCGCGGGGCGGCTCGATCCGGATTCAGGTACGATCGAAATCGGCGAGACGGTTAAAATCGGTTATTATACGCAGGAACATCAGGAAATGGATCAAGATTTGCGGGTCATCGATTATATCAAAGAAGGCGCGCAAGTGCTACGCACAGCCGACGGCCAGCAGGTCACGGCGGAACAGATGCTGGAACGCTTCTTATTTGCCAGACCACGCCAGCAAACATATATCCGCAAATTATCTGGTGGCGAGCGTAAAAGGCTTTATCTGCTCCGGGTGCTGATGTCGGAACCGAATGTGCTGTTCCTTGACGAACCAACGAATGATCTTGATACTGAGACACTGACAATTCTCGAAGACTATCTGTTGCAATTTATCGGAACGATCATCGCTGTGTCGCATGACCGCTACTTCCTTGATCGAATTGCCGATCGGCTGATCGCCTTTGAGGGTGAGGGACAGATTCGTCCCTTCGAGGGTGGATATAGCGACTATATGGCTGCGCGCAAAGCGGAACTGGCAGAGAAGAACACGCCCGCGGAACAGCCAAAACCCGCAATTCGGCAACCAGTGAAAAAGAAAAAACTGTCCTATAAAGAACAGCAGGAATGGAATGGAATTGAAGACCGGATTGCGTCGCTCGAACAGCGTGTTGAGACGTTGAAACAGGAAATCAACGCAGCTGGAAGCAATGCACTAAAAGCACAGGAACTCTATCAACAGCAGCAAGATGCCGAAGAAGAATTGGACCAGGCAATGGAGCGTTGGACGGAATTGTCGCTTAAAATTGAAGCACTTGAGCATGAATAAAGACAGGCAGGCCACGAATTAAAGGGCCTGCCTGTTTTAAAAAGATACGAATCTATATGACTTTTTATAAAAAATGCAGCGTTAGGAGACCGCTTTTTTCACAGGTCGTGACGCCTGGCCTTTGGCAAAAAAGGCGAGGACGATGACTAAGTAGAGGAACCAAATCATCCCTTGAAGGTAGGTCGGGTGATCAGAGTAACCAACAAGTGCATGGAGCATGCTGCCAAACAAACTGTGCTGGTTAAGCACGCCGCTGAGGTTATAGAAATAACCGATTTCCGGGAACACACCGACTTCAGTCAGTTCGTGAACGGCATTTCCGAGAAGACCAGCGGCGATAATAATGAGGAGGCAACCCATCACGCGGAAGAAATAGGAAAAATTCATTCGATAGCTTCCGTTGTAGATTGCATAACCAATCAAAATGGCCACTGCAAGTCCGACCAGTGTGCCGCTGAGAACTGGCAAGCTATTGGACGTCTGTCCATTGAGAAGAGCTAGAACAAACATGGCTAGTTCCATGCCTTCCCGAATAACAGTGATAAAGGCGAGGAACACAAGTTGAGCGACACTGCCGTTCGCTAAGGCATCGTTTATCTTTTCTTTAAGACTGCCATTCAAGGACCGACTGTTCTTTTTCATCCAGAAGGTCATGTAGGTTAAAATGAGCACGGCAAGGGAAAATATAGCTGCTTCAATATAAGGCTGGTATTTCCATTCACCGCCGTTGAACTGATAAAGCAAGGCGGCAAGGCCAATGGAAACGAAGGCAGCGAGCGCTGTGCCTAGCCAAATATAAGGATATTTCTTCTTTTCTCCAATTTGATGCAAATAGGAAAAAATAATACCTATAATAAGCGAAATTTCAAATCCTTCGCGCAAAGCTACAAGGAAACCGGCGTACATGGGGATCTTCCCTTCGATATTGGTATTGATAATCATTATCAATTATCTCTTTGAATTATTTTAACATATCCTTGCCGCCGGACACAAGATTAAGCAGTGTTTTACTTTGATATTTTTTGTATCCGCCAGACGAAGCTTCTGAAGTCGCCTTTTACATCCGGCACCGTGAGGCCGGAATACATCAACTCGTCACCGCCGAACACATCGCCTGTCGCGATGTTTTTATACAGCGCATTTGGATCCAGTCCCCTGAATTGGAAACAATGCATCGTACGCGATGGATCAGTAAGAACGATAAAGAAAAAACCAATTGCTTCGGTCCGAGTCGAATTCACGAAACACCAGGCAGCTGTGTTGCCGGTAAATGGGTTTTCAATTCGGTAGAAACGCCCGAATTGAACAATCGGTCGGATTTGCTTGTAAAAAGCAATTTGGCGGCGGATAATTTTTTCTTCATCCTCGGACAGCTCTGCGAGGTCGAGTTCGTAGCCGAAATTGCCAGACATCGCGACATGACCGCGGATCGCGAGTGAGGTGACGCGACCAACCTGATGATTGGGACTTGCGGACACGTGCGCACCCATGGCAATCGCCGGGTATATGAAACTGGTTCCATATTGTATCTTTAAGCGGCAAACGGCATCTGTATTATCGCTGGTCCAAGTTTGCGGCATGTAATAGAGCATCCCCGGATCAAAGCGACCGCCGCCGCTCGAACAACTTTCAAAGAGTACTTCGGGATAAGTTGTTGTCAGCTTCTCCAGTAGTTCATACAAGCCGAGCATGTAACGATGTGCGGTTTCACGTTGCCTATCAGCAGGTAGCAATGCCGATCCAATTTCTGTCATATGCCGGTTCATATCCCATTTGATGTAGTTGATATTGGCGTTAGAAAGTACGTTGCAGAGCGCCTGAAACAGGTAATTGCGGACATCCGCGCGGGATAAATCAAGAACGAGCTGATTTCGAACGAGCGATCGGGTTCGCCCTGGGACATGGAGGCACCAATCTGGATGCGTCCGGTAAAGCGTGCTATCCGGCGAAACCATCTCCGGTTCAAACCACAGACCGAAACCGAGACCAAGCTGGTGCACTTGCTGCGACAGCCAGTCGAGACCGTGTGGTAATTTGCGGCGATCGACGATCCAGTCGCCGAGCGAACTCCGGTCGTTATCGCGATGACCAAACCAGCCATCGTCAAGCACAAAGAGTTCGATCCCGACTCTTGCGGCTACACGCGCGATCGCCAGCAACTTTTCCTCACTGAGCTTGAAATAGGTGGCTTCCCAATTATTGATCAAAATCGGGCGCAACCGATCACGGAATTGACCGCGCGCCAAACGTTCGCGGTAGAGTTGGTGATAGGTCTGCGAGAGGCTGCCAAGCCCCTTTGAGGAATAGGCCATGACAACTTCAGGTGTCTGAAACGACGATCCTGGATCGAGTTTCCACGAGAAGTCAAATGGATTGATGCCAAGTGTCGCTCGCGTCGTATGATATTGATCAACTTCAATCTGAGCGGAAAAATTGCCGCTATAGACAAGGCTAAATCCGTACGCGCTGCCACTTTTTTCATCAGTGCCAGGACGGGCGAGAATAAAAAATGGATCGTGCTGCGGACTGCTCGCGCCTCGGGCACTGTCGATGACAGTGCGTACCATCGATAGCGGATGACGCGCGAATTGTCGCTCGTTATTATGATTGCCGTAGAAGTTGATCAAATCAAAACGGTCATCGCTAAAATCAAGCGCCATGCTGAAAGCCCGGAGGATCCGCAGCGGTTGGCAGCCATGATTTTCAAAACAAGCTGATCGCGTGATCACTGGATAATCACGGAAGAGGGTATACGTCAGTACTACCCGAAGGTCGGTGATCGTGTCAACCAGTGTCAGATCGAGGGAATCGGCTTCCTGATCATCCATGACATAGGTTGCCGGCAATCCCTTCAGCCTTTTTTTGCCTTTGTAAATGCGGTGGCTTTCGTAATGCAGGTCAGTGACGGTTGAACCATTCTTCAATTGAATTTGATAAGCGGGATTGCGAAAATCACCGGTGCCGTAACCCGGATACTCGAAAGGTAGTGTGTCCGGGGAAAAATACCGCTTTTTCGGATCGGCATAGGGCGCGAAGGAACGCGGGCCAGGGATAACGGATCGACTGCCTTTATAATTTTTGATGGCGGTTCCCCAATAGAGATGGAGCGGAAAACCTTCTTTGAGCGCAAAACAATAGCTCATGCCACAAGTCGTGAATTGAAAAAGATGATCGGTTCCGTCATATGAAATCATCAGCAGGCGCTCCTTCCGTCACTAAAAAGATTGGCATAAGGGACATGGTGGCAAGAGTAAGCAGCGTCACTGTTGGCGAATCCTAGTTTTTCTAAGCAGAGTCTATAAAAAAGAGGCTAGCCCTATTCGCGATAGGGATAAGCCTCTGCATCGATGCAAGGATTAAACGGCCAGCGGTCGAGAGGCGCGCAGGACGAGAATATTGATTACGATGAAAACAAGTGAGAAGCCAAGCAACACCGCGCCATCGAATCCCCAGCCACTAAAACCAGTGCCGCGGATCATAATATTACGCAATGCTTCAGTTGAATAATGGATTGGCATCAGGTTGCCGATCAGCTGCACCCAACGTGGCAGTGTATCAATCGGGAACAGACCTGAAAGAAAAACCTGCGGCACGATCACGAGCGGGATGAACTGAAACATCTGCAGTTCATTCTTGGCGGCTGTCGAAAGCAAGATGCTAAGAGACAGTGCGCTGAAGGACAAGATAAACACGATGATCAGCACATCAATAAGATTCCCAACATTATAGATATGCAGCACGTAGACCAAATAGCACGTAAGGATGAGCGACTGGACGATGACAAAGAGACCAAAGCCGATCATATAGCCCCAGATAATCTGGTAGTTTTTGATTGGTGAGGCCATCAGCCGGTCAAGCGTTCCCGTTGTTCGTTCACGCAGAAAGGAGACGCCACCAATCATGAAAATAAACAGGAAGACGAAAATGCCGACCATCGCCGGGCCGAAGGCATCAAATGTGTTGAGATTGTCGTTGCCGTGTAGGTAAGAGACATTTAGTTCGACTTTTTGCGGCGCTTTCGGCGCATTGGAATTTCCTGATGCTTGCTGTTGCGGTAGCGAAGTGAGAATGCCTGGCGCATACGTGCGCAAGGTTTCTGTCATCTTTTGCATCGCCTGTTTTTGCGCGGCGATCGCCTTTTGCTGTTGGTGGATCACACCGGTCAGATTGTTCTTCAATTTATTAATACTGATTTTCTGAACTTTGGTCATCGATTTTTGTAGCTTCGTCATCGCAATGCCGTTGCGTTGCGGATTACTTCCTTCAAGATGGACGTGGACAGGGTCTTTCAGATCAACATAAGCGTCGATCTTCTGATCAGCGAGTGCCTGCACGGCTTCAAGTCGGCTCATCCGTAGATAGTCGCTCTTCTTAAAGGCGGAAAGATAATCCGAAGATGAATAATTAATGACAGCAAGTTTCGGTTCTGGGGTTTTAGCCCCAAAGATATACCAGACAAGCGTCAGGATCACAAGCGGCGCGATGATCAACAGCGCGAGCGTTCGCTTGTCGCGAAGAATCTGGCGAATAATCCGATGGGCCATTGCCAATAGGTTGGTCATTTTCGCGTTTCCTCCTTTGCCAGAAAGACGTCTTCAATCGACGAGACGCCATATTCTTCCATCAGATCTTTTGGCGCGCCTTGAGCGATTAAGTGGCCTTCACTGAGCAAACCGACCCGATCGCATTGCGTGACTTCATCCATGACATGGGTAGTGACAATAATGGTTGCGCCTTTGCTGCGTAGATAACGGAAGAGCAGCCAGATTTCTTTGCGGATCAGTGGATCGAGTCCGACTGTTGGCTCGTCAAGCAGATACAATCGTGGCTCATGGACGAGTGCGGCCGCGAGCGAAAGCCGCCGCTTCATGCCACCGGAATAGTGATCGATGCTCTTTTTTAAATCATTTTCGAGACCAACGCTTTTAGTAATCGCGCGGATACGCGCCTTCTTTTCCTTTCCGCGCAAACCTTGTATCGACGCGAAAAAGTCGAGATTTTGATAGGCGCTGAGCTCGGTATAAAGCGCGTCAGATTGTGCCATATAGCCAAGCGATCGAAAGGCATTGAGCGTGGGTTTCTGTTCAAACAGCTGAACCTCGCCGCGGTCCGCCTTTTCCAGTCCAAGTAGGATCCGCACCAACGTTGTCTTGCCGGAACCGGAAGGACCGATTAAACCGTAGATTTCACCTTCATTCAACGTAATTGAGACATCATCCAGAACAACTTGTTTTTTGAATTTTTTATAAAGGTGCTCTCCTTTTACAGGATAGGTCATCATAGTCACATCCTTTTTTGAGAGATAAGAGAATATAAGGCTTTTTGCGTAAAAATACAGCGAAGGCGCTCTGGCGCCTTGCGTCAAAGGCGAGCCAAGTTTTTCTCAGCAGGAACTGAATTGCTGAACACTCTGTTCAATATCATGATAAAATGAGAAGGGCAATCAATCAATATCCAAAATGACTCAAAGTGATCATTAGTGAACAGATTTGGAGAAAGTGTTCGCTAGAAAGGCGGGTTGAACCGTTATGGCCGAAGATCTCCGGACGCAGAAAACAAAAATGGAGATAAGAAACCAATTTGTCAATTTGCTGCTTAAGAAGAATTTCAATAATATAACGGTCAAAGACATTACGCGAGAAGCCAATATTGGCCGTGGAACTTTCTATCTGCACTTCAAGGATAAATATGATTTGTTGCAGACGATTATTGAGGAAGCAGTGACGGCCATTACCGATAAATTTCATCCGGCACAGCTTTTTGAACAGGGACAAGTGATCCCGGCACGCGGTCAGGCATTTATTTCAGAAGTCTTTGGTTATTTCCAGGCACATGAGAAACTGTATCGCGCGTTATTGTTTAATGAAGGGCTTCCCTCATTCCGTTACAAATTGCAGCAGCAGATGCTTGGCAAATTCCAGCGCGAGGTTCGGCCACTTTTGTTAGAAAATCATAATCGTGATCCGCTGGCACTTGAGATCGTCCCTCAATTTGTGTCGTCCGGGATGATCGGACTTGTCGGCTGGTCGTTCGAGAACCATTTTTCTGTGCCTAAAGAAGCGATTGCCCGCAATATTATCCGGATACTTTCTCAAATTCCGTATCTTTAAAGGATTGCGTATGAAAATATCTTCGAGGTGTCATGATGACTGAGATTGAGACGAACAGACAACACTATCCGGAAATTATCAAGCCGCTAATCATTTCTAAGCCTTTTCGCTTTATGTGGTTTGGCAACTCGCTATCAACCTTCGGATCGGCGATCACGAACGTCATTCTGCCGATTATTGTCTATAATCTGACTGGTTCACCGATAGCGATGGGCATCATCATGACTGCCTATCTTTTGCCGGAGGTACTGATTCTGCCGTTTTCTGGAATAATCGTCGACAGCTTCAACCGCGCGCGAATCATGCGTCTTGCCGATATGACTCGTTTTCTTCTTCTGCTGACTGTAATGGTGCTCAGTTTATCCGGACATTTGACGCTCCATTGGCTCGTTGGCATTGTCTCTTTAATCGGCTTGATGAGCGGATTGTTTGATCCGGCTTTCTCTGCGCTTCGCGCGACTGTTTTTGTGCCGGAAATCCGCAATTCAGCAAACGCGCTTAGTCAATTTACGGTGCAGCTGCTGCGCCTCCTTGGTCCGTCCGTTGGCGGGATGATTCTGACCGTCACTTCAGCAGCACTCGGTTTCGGCATCGACAGTGTGACCTATCTGATTTCATTTTTCTGTCTGCTAGCTCTAACACATGAAGGGAAGATTTTAAACAGGACGCGTAAGAAACTGTCGTTTTTCAAAGAATGTTTTGCCGGCGTTGCGATCGTCCGTAAGCAAACCTGGCTTTGGGTCACGATTGTTTTCTTCAGTTTCGTCAATATCGGCAGTTCAGGTACGATCGCGGTGCTTGTTCCTTGGTTAATCAAAGTGCATCAGCATCTACCTGCCTATGTTTATGGCCTTGTTATGTCGGGGTCGGCACTAGGGTCGATTGCTGCTGCTTTTGTTTTTGGCATGCGAAAGAAGTGGCGGCATCGCGGCATATTGGCTTATTGCGGCATTTCGATCAGCGGTCTGGTTCTATTTCTGATGCCGTCGATCGATCAAACGGCGCTCTTGGTCCTGCTGATGGCATTCGAAGGTGCGGGAACAATGTTGTTCGGCTTAATTTGGGAAACCAGTCTGCAAGAATTGGTAGCGCCTGAAGCGTTCGGACGCGTGGCGAGTATCGACATGTTCGGATCATTTGCGCTACTGCCAGTAGGCTATCTTCTGACCGGATGGCTGGCTTCCACGATCGGCGGCGTGCTGGCGATGCAATTACTCAGCGGGGTCGTCTGCATGGCGAGTCTGCTAATATTGCTCGTACCCAGTATCCGCAGATTTACTTAAGCAGAACGGATACGGATGATACGCATCATTTCACAGCCAATTGGCCCAATGCATGATCAGAACGAGAAAAAAGGCTCCTGATCGCTAGATCAGAAGCCGATTTGGAAAAATAGGTCAATTCAGTTCGATGGTGCATGTACCAAGTGACGCATCGTCCCATAACAAATCGAACCGATCCCCAGCAGCAACGGGACCGACACCGGCCGGCGTTCCGGTGAACAGAATATCGCCGGCTTTAAGGCCATAGTGTTCGGCGCAGAACACCAAGAGTTGATCGGGTGGGAAAATCATCGCACCAATCCTGCCACGTTGGCATTCCTTGCCGTTCTGCTTCAGTGAAAAATACTTCTCCGTGCAAGCGCTCAGTCCAGGAAAAGGTATAAACTCGGTCAAAGCCGCAGAATTCAGAAATCCTTTGGCAGCAAGCCACGGATAACCCTTCTTCTTAAGAAGATCCTGAACATCGCGTAATGTAAAGTCAATGCCAAGTGCCATTTGATCTACCAGATCGTCTGCACCTAACCCGGGCGCATAGTCTTTGCCGATATGGAGGACTAGCTCCCCTTCGTAATGAATCGCGCCTTGAGCGCCAGGAAGGGCAATTGCTCCGCCGTTCATCCAGACAGCGGCGTGAGTCGGTTTCGTGAAAATCATCGGCTCCTGCGGGATTGCGTTATGCAATTCTTTTGCATGGTTCACGTAATTTCTACCGACACAGAAAATATTGGCTAATTCCATTTTTGATTCGCCTCCCAGGCAATAGAGAAATGAAGCAGACCATTATTTCGCAGTGAGCTGACGCTTGTAGGCCGTATGGTCAGTCGGTCCAGTGAAAGCATTCAATCCGAAAGATTCGCGAATACCTGCCGTCACAAATGATTTGGCAGTGTGAACGGCTTCGGACACGGATAGCCCCTTGGCGAGGCCCGCAGTAATCGCTGCCGCATAGGTGCAGCCAGCGCCGTGAATATTTGGCGTGTCCACTTTTTCCTCACTGATCTCTTCAAATGTTGTTCCATCATAAAGAATATCAATCGCCCGTTCGGTATTTTTAAGCCGCGAGCCGCCTTTAACCAATGCGTATGTGACGCCGAGATCAACGATCCGAGCGGCGGCTTCTTTCATTTCATCAACCGTGGAAATCCAGCCTGTACCCGCAAGTTTTGCCGCTTCATAGAGATTAGGCGTGGTGATCAGCGCCTGCGGCAATAAGAGACGGCGGTAGGCAGCCGTATTTTCCGGTTGCAGTTCCGGCTGCAATTCTTCCTCCGCGCCTTTGCAAACCATGACTGGATCAATAACGACATTTTCTAAGTGATGCTTTTTAATTGCGTCTGCGGCAATTTCGATCACTTCCGGTGATCCAAGCATGCCTGTTTTCAGCGCGTCAACGCCAATACCGTCAAGGATTGTCGCGAGCTGTTTCCGCAGCAGATCGGTATCGAGCATCGTGATCGAATGGGACCAACGTGAAGGTTCCATTGTGACGACACAGGTCAAGGCAGTCATGCCGTAAACACCGAGTTCCTGAAAAGTTTTCAAATCAGCCTGCATGCCGGCACCTCCGCTTGTGTCCGATCCGGCAATGGTTAAAGCTTTAAAATGTTCCAATTGCTTCCGTCTCCTTCCGAAATTACTGTTTCCACTCTCTCTTACCCATTATAGATGAAGTGGGTGAGAACAACTAACTTGAATTATATTGTGTTTGGCTGGCAGAAAATCATGTATGGGGGGTATGCTTATCAATAGAAATATATTGGGGAGGGATTTCTTTGGACGTCCAATATGAACAAGCAACGTTTGCTGGAGGCTGTTTCTGGTGCATGGTGCACCCCTTTGACGAAGAACCAGGCATTATTCAGGTTGTTTCGGGGTATACCGGCGGAACGACAGAGAACCCGACGTATTCCGAGGTTTGTTCCGGAACAACGGGTCACGCGGAAGCAGTTCAAATCACATTTAGGCCGGATGTCTATCCCTATGAGAAACTGCTTCAGCTGTATTGGCAGCAGATTGACCCAACGGACAGCCGCGGACAATTTCATGACCGGGGCAGTCAATACCGCACAGCTATTTTCTATCATACGGCAAAACAGAAAGAACTTGCGGAAAAGTCGAAGCAACAGCTAGCTGCGAGCGGCAAGTTTCGCAAAAAAATTGTCACCACGATCGAACCGGCTGGCGTCTTTTATCCGGCTGAAGAACCACATCAGGAATATTACCGTAAGAACCCCGCCCATTACGGCTTATACAGTCAAAATTCGGGAAGAAATGATTTTATCTTAAAACATTGGGGAACGAAGAAGAAAAGATCCGAATTAAAAGAAAAGCTGACACCCATGCAGTACAAAGTCACGCAAAAAAACGGGACGGAACCGCCGTTTGACAACGCTTATTGGAATAACGAACATGAGGGAATTTACGTCGATATTGTTTCTGGCGAACCGCTTTTTTCGACAAGTGATCAGTATGACGCTGGATGCGGCTGGCCAAGCTTTACGCGTCCATTGAACAGTGATCGAATTGTCACGCGTGCAGACAATACGTTCAACATGAACCGTAACGAAGTGCGCAGCAAACTCGGCGACTCTCACTTAGGCCATGTTTTTAATGATGGTCCCGCTCCGAGACAGCAACGTTATTGCATCAATTCCGCTGCCCTCCGCTTTATTCCTCGCGAAAAGTTGGATGAGGAAGGTTACGGCGAATATAACTTCTTATTCTAAAAGCTGTCTGGGCAGGGAAATGAGCGCTCTTTTCGTTAGCGCCGCTCTCATTAATTGTGTGCAAAAAGCGAAGAAATGAGGCTGCTAGTAAAATCGTCCTCTCTAGCGCTGCTAAAACGATTAAAATGCTTAGGTCATGAGTCTTATTTCATTATTTTGACAAATTATTACACCGGAATGGCTAAAGAACCGCTATAATAGAATCAGTACCTAGACCCTAGCAAAAAATTTCGTGAATTACGGCGTTTGTAGTCGTTTAAATGATAAGAAAAACAACGAATCTGGGAGGCGGTAGGCGTGAAAAAATTAGTCGTTCCCGCAGCACTGGTCGGTGGTGTTTTGTTTTCAGCTACAGGCCAGCAGGCATTTGCGGCCAGCGGTCAGGACATTGTGACAGAGGCAATGAATTATCAAGGGGTTCCCTATTCCTATGGCGCGCCGGCTTTTTCTACATCATCTTTTGATTGCTCATCCTTTACGCAATACATATTTAACAAAGTTTACGGCATCACGCTACCTAGAAATTCGGCGCAGCAAGCGACCCAAGGTGTGGCAGTAAGTACAAGCAGTCTTCAATCGGGCGATTTGCTCTTTTTTGATACGGAAGGTGACGGCGGGATTCATCACGTCGGTATCTATATTGGTAATGGGCAGATGATTAGCGCGGAGCTGACTGTCGGAGTCCACGTGACTAATGTGTTCAGTGGTGGCGGTTCGCAAAATTACTGGCAACCACGTTTTGTGTCGGCGCGTAGGGTTGTCCCAACATCTTCTGCCGCTTCGGTTTCGCAGGCGCCTTCTTCGGTGAACACAGCTGCGGTTTCCCAATCGTCTGTTGCGTCTACCTCTCAGAGTGCCGCTGTTTATAAAGTTAAAAGTGGTGACACACTGTGGAAGATTGCCAAAGCACATGGGACGTCGGTTGCAGCGCTTCAATCTGCAAATGGTCTGAAATCGGATATGATCTATCCTGGACAAAAATTAAAGCTTAGCAGAACGGCGAAGACGCCGGCGACGAGCACACCATCAGTATCTGTAAGCCTGACCGCAGCGAAAACTTCGGTTTCTTCGACCGTTTCATCCAATTCATCTGGAGCAATCTATAAGGTAAAGAGCGGCGACAGTCTTTGGAAAATTGCGCGAACGCATAGAACAACGGTTCAGTCAATAAAATCACTGAACAGCCTGACTTCTGATCGTATTTATGTTGGTCAACAACTTAAATTAAGTGGTTCTTCTTCAGGTCAAACCGTTGTTCAAGCGGACTTGCACAAAGCGGCTAGCGATTCCACAAGCTATGTTGTAAAAGGCGGCGACAGTCTCTGGGAAATTTCGATGCTCCAGAATATTTCAGTTAATCAATTGATGAAAGCAAATAATCTCACATCGACATTGATTTATCCGGGCATGCGTCTTGTGATTCCGCAATAATAGTGACAGAGTAGATATGAAGCAAGGAGCCAACTGGCTAATAAGTTCGAAGAAACTTGGCGGATGGCGAACAAGCTTCTGAAGCATCAAAGACAGACCGTAAATTAAATTGAAAAAATAGTTTGAGGATGTCTCAAGGCCGAAAATCGGTTTTGAGGCATTTTTTGTGTTTATGATTTTGTGTCAAGCGAGCCAAGTGAGCCCCGCAGATTCTCGCTTGTCTGAGGAGACGCGCGGCGCCCGCGGCAAGCGAGCAGCCGGAGCACATTTGCTTAAAAAAGACTTGGCTATGCCAAGTTTTTCTGAATAGGAATGGATGGCGGTTTAAGAACAATACTCAAAAACAGGCATAAATGTAAACGCTTTAAAAAATGAAGATATTCTTTTATAATATAAATATGAAAAAAGCGTGACCTATAAACGACGATAATGTGAAATATATCTTTTAATCCGAATAAAATTTCGCTAAAATCAAATAAGGTCACTGCATAAACTATTACATTAGTTTATGATATAAAGTTTATGCTATAATGTGTGTGCTTCCGAATTCGTTCGTTTATTGAAACGCGGTGACTGAAAATGCAAAAGAGAAAGGGGGAGAAAGAGAATGAAAGCCATCAGAATGAAGTTTTTGGCAGTTTTGATGCCGCTCGCTCTGCTTTTGGGCGGCTGCCAGAATAATACTTCCGTACTGAACCCACAAGGGCCCGTGGCAAGAGAACAGTTTCATCTGATTGTCTGGTCCTTGATTATGATGAGTGTGGTTCTTGCTATTGTTCTCATTATTTTTATTTATGTCCTTGTCCGCTTTGGAAGAAAGAATAGCAAGGGGTATGATCCGAGCGACACCGGCAATAAAAAGTTGGAGATTGTCTGGCTGCTTGTTCCAGTTATCATTTGTGTTTTACTGCTTGTGCCGGCAGTGAAAACCTTGTTCGTTTTGGATCATTCGCCTAAGGCAACCACTACAGCTCCACAAACGGTGCATGGGAAGAGTTTGACGATCGATGTGACGTCTGCGCAGTGGAAATGGTTCTTTCGTTATCCGGGTCAGAAGATTGAAACGGTCAATTATGTGGTTATTCCCGCGGGAACGCCGGTTAAATTCCGCTTGCATGCTTACGATGCGATGAATACCTTCTGGGTTCCGGCACTAGGCGGGATGCAATATACAATGACAGACATGCCGATGCAGCTGTGGTTGCAGGCTGATAAGCCGGGAAATTACCCAGGACGCAGCGGTAATTATTCCGGCCGCGGTTTTGTTGATATGACATTTAATGTTCTTGCAAAATCGAACACCGAATTTGATAGCTGGGTCAGCGGTGTCAAAGCGAACCAACCAGCGCTGACCATGCAGAAATATAAGCGTCTACTAAAACCGGACGTCATCAAAGGAACGTTGACATTCTCCGATTATCCGAAGCAGATTGAGAAAAATCTCAATCAGGCGCAGATGGATGGGGAAGATCATGCAAATATGAAGAATATGAAAAATATGAACAGCATGAAGGGTATGAATATGAATAGCAACGAGAAGGGAGGAGACAGCCAATGATGGACTCGTTTATTCATTTTTTGCTTCACCGTTTTTTTGTCACTGGAGATCCGATGATTTACGGAGCAGATGCTTCCATTGCTCTTGCTTCTATTGGCATCGTCGTCGTTGTGACCTACTTGAAGAAGTGGAAATGGCTCTGGAAAGAATGGTTGACTTCGGTTGACCATAAAAAGATCGGTATCATGTATATCATCGCGGCGCTGTTGATGCTTTTCCGCGGCGGTGTGGACGCACTGATGATGCGGACGCAGTTGGCGCTGCCAAATATGCACTTTCTTACTTCGGAACATTACAATCAGGTATTCACGACACACGGAACAATAATGATTATCTTTGTTGCCATGCCGTTTATTTTTGGATTGATGAACATTGCCGTCCCACTACAGATTGGCGCGCGCGATGTAGCTTTTCCGTTTTTGAACGCACTCAGCTTTTGGCTCTTTTTCTTCGGGGCGATGCTCTTCAATATTTCATTTGTTATCGGTGGTTCGCCGGATGCTGGCTGGTCAAGCTATGCGCCGTATGCCGAACTGAGTATGAATCCGGGCGTTGGCCAAAATTATTATTTGGTAGGGGTGCAAATCGCCGGTATCGGATCACTTGCTTCCGGTATCAATTTTCTGGTGACCATTTTGAAAATGCGCGCCCCGGGCATGACGCTATTCAAGATGCCAATGTTTACTTGGTCAATTTTGATCACCTCCGTTATTATCATTTTCGCTTTCCCAGCATTTACTGTCGCACTGGCGCTGATGTCGATTGACCGTTTATTCGGCGCCCATTTCTTTACAATTGCAAGTGGCGGTTCACCGATGCTCTGGGCCAATCTTTTCTGGTTCTGGGGACATCCAGAAGTGTATATTGTTCTACTTCCGGTCTTCGGTGTATTCTCTGAAGTTATTGCCACTTTTTCACACAAAACATTATTTGGTTATGCAGTCATGGTTTGGTCAATGGTGGCCATTTCAATAATTGGCTTTGTGACCTGGTTGCATCATTTCTTTACGATGGGCAATACGGCTGAAGTCAACGCCTTTTTCTCGATATCAACGGCGATTATTGCGATTCCAACTGGTGTGAAAATATTCAACTGGTTATTTACAATGAATAAAGGACGAATCGAATTTTCAACAGCGATGCTTTGGGCATTGGCTTTTATCCCGAACTTTACGATTGGCGGTGTCACCGGCGTTATGTTGGCGCTGGCTCCAGCCGACTATCAATACCATAACAGTTACTTCCTCGTTGCTCATTTTCACAGCGTACTGATTGCGGGGCCGGTTTTCGGTATCTTCTGTGGCCTGTATTATTGGTGGCCGAAAATGTTCGGCTATATGCTTAATGAGAGACAAGGGAAGCTGGCTTTTTGGGTGTTCATGATCTCGTTCAACATCTGCTTCATGCCAATGTATATTGTTGGCTTGTTGGGGATGACACGGCGTATGTACACGTATCCGGCAGGAATGGGTTGGACGCCGTTCAACTTCATCGAAACGATTGGTGCTTTTGGTATGGGCGCTGGTTTCCTGATAATCGCCTACAATATTGTATGGAGTACTTTAAAAGGGAAACGGGATACGACTGGTGATCCTTGGAACGGGAGAACACTAGAATGGTCGATTCCATCACCGGCTCCAGAATATAATTTTGCAACGATCCCGACAGTTTCTGCTCGTGATGCATTCGCAGTCGCAAAAACTCAGGAAGACCAAGAAAACAAGAAAGAACGGCAATTGTTTCAACCGATTCATATGCCGAACAATAGCGGCATCCCGATTATCATGTCGCTGTTCATGTTCATAGCAGGCTTTGGACTTGTGTGGGAATGGTATTGGATGGTCATTCCAGGCGCAATCGGCATTGTGGTCTGCATGATTGTCCGTTCGTTCCAATACAACGATCACCACATCATTTCCATTGAAGAAATTGAGCGCACGGAGCGCGCGGCGGGGAGGTTATCCTGATGGCACAATCACCGCTTCGTTTGCATGAAAAAAGCAGAAGTTCTCTGCCAATCGAATATTCAACCCCGGAAAATGATTTACGTATTGTCGGCTTTTGGATTTTTCTTGCCGCTGAACTTGTCCTTTTCGGCACGTTGTTCGCAACCTATCTTGTGTTGCAAAGCCATACGGCAGGCGGACCAGCTCCAAAGGACTTATTTGAAGTCGGCCCAGTGATGATTGAAACGATCGTGCTGCTTGTCAGCAGTTTCACTTGTGGATTGAGCACAATTGAATTGCGCCGCCATAACAAAAAAGGTCTGATTTTCTGGTTGATTGTCACTGTTCTGCTAGGTCTTGTCTTCATTGGCTTTGAGGTTAATGAATTCTATACTTATGCGGCTCATGAGGGTGCAACGCTTTCAAGCAGTGCTTTCTTATCTGGCTTTTTTGTCTTGCTCGGCACGCATGGATGCCATGTCTCGTTAGGTATCATCTGGATTACCGGGCTAATTATCCAGATTGCCAAGCGCGGCGTGACGCCGGTAACGGCCAGAAAGGCATTCATCGTTGGTCTGTATTGGCACTTTCTTGATGTTGTCTGGATCTTCATTTACACGGCTGTTTATTTGACAGGGTGGGTGATGTAATATGCGAGAAAATGAAAATCAGGCTGTACAGTCAGAACACGCAGCTTTTCCATGGAAGCAGGTTTTTGGGCTTTTACTTTCACTGGCGCTCACATTTCTAGCCCTTTGGGTCGTTTTGGGACTGTCGTTGTCCGTGCATGCGACGCTTACGATTATTATCGGACTTGCGATTCTGCAAGCGCTCATTCAGCTATTTATGTTCATGCACTTTACAGAGGGAACTGAGCCGGTACACCAGATAATCGGTATTGCATTCGGATTATTTGTAACAGCTATGGTTGTCGTCTTAACGCTGTGGATTCTTTATTACGCAATCTAAGGAAAGAAATATTAAGGCAGAGCCATGATTTCTCGGCTCTGTTTTTTTCGTGCGTTAAGAACGTAAAAGGATTTTTGCACAAAAATGCAGCGCAGGTGCTCTGGCGCCTTGCGGGAAGAACAGGACAAGGGAAACCCTGCAGATTCTAGTTTGTCTGAGGAGACGCGCGGCGCCCGCGGCAAGCGAGCAGCCGAAGCATATTTGTTGCAAAGTTTTTCTCAATGCACCAAATAGAAAGAGCAGTAAAAAATACGTGATAAAATAAGTGTAAATAGGGAATGTGTAAGTTAGAGTCATCAGCACCTGAACGCGCAGTTGGCTACCAAGTTTGGCTGATAATGACGTTATCTGATTGATAATGATTGGTTTAGACTTTATAATACAATCAGATACAAAGTTCGGGTGATTGACGCAAACAGCCCGCGTACTTTTCCTACAAATCACAGGGCAGGAGTTGTTTTTAAATGATCTATACATGTACGTTGAATCCAGCAATTGACTATTTTATTCAAGTGGATAATTTTGAAGCAGGGAAACTGAATAAGGTGAAAGCAGATAGAAAAATGCCCGGAGGAAAAGGAATTAATGTCTCCCGAGTGTTGGATCATCTTGGCCAAACATCAAAATGCTTGGGCTTTATCGGTGGCTTTACCGGGGACTTTATCATCAGTGAACTAAAAAAAGAAGGAATTGAACCGAATTTTGTCACTGTAAATGGCGATACCCGCATTAACGTGAAACTTAAAAGCGACAGCGAAACAGAGATAAATGGGGTCGCACCAGCAATCACTGATACGCAACGTGATGCCCTGTTTGCGAAACTCGATACGCTGACGGCAGATGATATACTTGTTTTGTCCGGAAGCGTTCCCGCAACACTACCAGTAACCATTTACAAAGAAATGATTGAACGAGTTAGTGGCAGCGGAGCGAAAGTTGTTGCTGATACAAGCGGTGATGCATTTAAAGAAGTCGTGAAGGCAAAGCCATTTCTTGTCAAACCGAATCATCTTGAACTTGGCGATTATTTTGGCGTGGACGTTGAGACCGTTGAAGATGTCAAAACTTATGGCCGCAAGCTCGTTGATCTCGGTATTGAGCATGTGATTGTATCGATGGGCGGAAAAGGCGCTGTATATATTGATAAAGATCTGATATTGTTTGCGCCGCCAGCAAAAGGTAAACTAGTCAACTCTGTAGGTGCTGGCGATTCAATGGTTGGCGGATTTCTTTCGGAATATGTAACGAGTCAAGATTTCCGTAAGGCCTTCCGCAAAGGTGCGGCAGCTGGAGGAGCCACAGCATTTTCTGTTGATCTGTGTTCGAGAGAAAAGGTCGAGGAACTGCTCCCGACCATCGAAGTCAGCGAAATTTAATCCTTCAGAACATCAACTGATAAAATGAAAATAATTTTGACAATTATTCAAAAAAGTGTGTACTCGCTTTCAATTGGTAGAAACTCTTGTTATAATGACAAGTGACGTGTATGCGCTGTATTAAACATACAGTCATTATAAAGCGAGACAGACAGTGACTACTGTCAATGAAAATAATTTTCGTAGCAGATTTCAGGCGTCAGCGCCGGAATGTTTGATACTGAAAGGTTGGGTGAAAGATGTCAGAGAAAATCGAGGGTATTGCAGCTTCGGCGGGTATTGCAATTGCCAAAACGTTTATTTTGAGAAATCCGGATCTTTCTTTTGAAAGAGGCACGGTTGATGACGTGGCAGCCGAAAAAGCAAAGTTCAACGATGCCTTGGAAGTATCCAAGAAGGAATTAAACGCGATTAAGGAAACAGCAGAGAAGGAATTGGGTGCAGATAAGGCAGAAGTTTTTGCTGCGCACCTGATGTTCCTCAGTGATCCAGAATTTGTTGGCGCAATCACAAGCAAAATTGAGCAGGAAAAACTGAATGCAGCGTCAGCACTTCACGATGTGTCAACCTTCTTCATTCAGACCTTTGAAAGCATGAGTGATAACGCCTATATGCGCGAGCGGGCAGCTGATGTTCGCGATGTTTCCAAACGGCTTCTTGCCCACGTACTTGGTGTATCTTTTACGTCGCCAGCAAGCATTACTGAAGAAACAGTGATTATTGCTGAAGACTTGACGCCATCGGATACGGCTCAGCTGAATCGGAAATATGTCAAAGGCTTTGCCACGAATATCGGCGGCCGTACGTCTCATTCAGCGATTATGTCGCGTTCCATGGAAATTCCGGCTGTTGTCGGGACACAAACGATTATGGATCAGGCAAAAGACGGCGAATTAGCTATTGTTGACGGCTTGACGGGACTTGTTATCCTCAATCCTTCTGCTGAAGAAGTGGCTGAATACAAGAGTAAAGCGGCTGCCTATAAAGAACAGCAGGAAGAATGGAAGAAGCTTGTTCACGAAACAACAAAAACAAGCGACGAGGCGCATGTCATCCTCGGCGCTAATATTGGCAATCCCGGCGATGTCACCGGCGTGGTCAACAACGGCGGTGAAGCAGTTGGCCTTTACCGGACTGAGTTCCTCTATATGGGTCGCGACAAGCTCCCAACCGAAGATGAACAATTCGACGCCTATAAAGAAGTTCTTGAAAAAATGGAAGGGAAACCGGTGGTTATTCGGACGCTCGATATCGGCGGCGATAAGAAGCTGAAATATCTCCCGCTTCCGGAAGAAATGAACCCATTCCTTGGTTTCCGTGCGATTCGTCTCTGTTTGGAACGTCAGGATATTTTCCGCACCCAATTGCGCGCCTTACTCCGTGCGAGCGTATTCGGCAAACTGCGGATTATGTTCCCGATGATTGCCACAATCAATGAATTGCGTGAAGCAAAGAAAATTCTTTTTGAAGAAAAAGATAAATTGGTTGCTGCTGGCACGGAAGTTTCTGACGATCTTCAGGTCGGCATGATGATGGAAATTCCTGCGGCTGCTGTTGAAGCGGATCGTTTTGCCAAAGAAGCGGACTTCTTCAGCATCGGTACAAACGATTTGATTCAATACACAATGGCTGCAGACCGGATGAACCAACACGTATCCTATCTGTATCAGCCATGCAACCCGGCAATTCTGCGCCTTGTCAGCAAGATTATCGACGCGGCTCATGCAGAAGGTCACTGGGCTGGTATGTGCGGTGAAATGGCCGGCGATGCGACTGCAATTCCGTTACTTCTCGCACTTGGATTGGACGAGTTCAGTATGAGCGCAACGTCAATTCTGCCAGCTAGAAGTCAATTGCTAAAATTGTCTAAAGCAGAACTGGCGAAGCATAAAGAAACGTTCCTGAACATGGACACAGCAGAAGAAGTTCTTGATTATGTCAAAACGCAAATGATTTAAGAGAAAATAGAACAAAAAGCAGATCGCTACGCGCGATCTGCTTTTTTTTTTTGTGCGCCCGGCATGGGTGACAGCTAGGCGGTGAAAGTCCGCTACAGGCTTGGCAGTAGGAACTGTTAGCTGAGGACAAGGGTGTCTGCCGCGAGG
>NZ_JAFBEV010000003.1 GCF_016908935.1 Sporolactobacillus spathodeae
GCGAGACGCCTGCGGGAAGAGCAGGACAAGGGAGACCCCGCAGGTTATTGGTTTGTCTGAGGAGGCTCCCGTCCTGCCCGCGGCAAGCGAGCAGCCAGAGTGCATTTAATACAAAATAAAGACTAGGCAGAGCCTGTTTTATCTAATACGTGAAGAAAGTATAAAATTCTCAGTAGAATTTAAGATAAGAGAAACTAATGAACACCCGTGGCAAACGAATAACCGAAGTACAATTGTTGCAAAAAAGGTATTGCTACGCTAAATTTTTCCTATTTCAATAATCGAACAGCCGGGAAAGCCCGGTATGGAGGTTGCTTATGACGATTCAATGGTACCCGGGACACATGGCGAAAGCCAAACGAGAAATGCTTGAAAAAATTAAACAGATCGATGTCATTATCGAACTTGTGGACAGCAGAATTCCGCAAGCTTCGCGGAATCCGCTTGTTGATGAAATCGTTTCCGGCAAACCGCGGCTGCTGGTACTCAATAAAACCGATATGGCAGATGCGAAAGCGACCGAGCTCTGGCGCCGCTATTATGAGGCTGAAGGTACGCCCGTCCATTTAATTAACAGTCAAAGCGGACAGGGAACTGCCAAGCTCCCGGAAGCAGTGCGCGCATTAACGCATGTCAGGCGGCAAAAACTCGAAGCTAAAGGATTCAAAGCGCGTCCGGATCGAGCGCTAATTCTCGGAATTCCAAATGTTGGCAAATCGACACTGATTAATCGACTGGCAGGTAAAAAAATTGCGAAAATCGGTGACCGACCAGGCGTGACTAAAGCCCAACAATGGATAAAGGTTGGTACAACTTTGGAACTTTTGGATACCCCCGGAATTCTTTGGCCTAAATTTGACGATCAGCAAGTCGGTCTACGCTTGGCAGCGACCGGTGCAATTAAGGAAGAATTACTTGATTTTCAGGAAATCGCTGTCTTTCTACTACGCGTGATGGCTGCCCATTATCAGGAACAGCTCCAGGAGCGCTATCGTTTGACTGAAATTCCCACTGACTCCTTGCTCGACGACCCAGAAGTGCTAACTGAATTGTTTGATCAAATCGGACGGAGTAGAGGCTGTTTAATGAGCGGCGGCCTGATTGATTATGATCGTACTGCAGAACTGATTGTTCGCGATTACAGACATCAGAAACTCGGACGGATGACGCTCGAATGGCCCGAGTCGAGGAAGACGCACGCGCACAGCTAAAAAAGAAAAATAGAAAAACCGATATAAAGGCGAGGGGAAGAGAATGAAAAAGCCATCAATTGCTGCGATTAAAGAACAATTGGTGCATTGCCGAGAACTTGACGCGACGCAGCGTCAGCAACTTGAGGCGGATGACCGGGTGGGCGTCCGGCGGCTACTCGAAATCTGGAAAAGAAAAAGGGCAAATGAGCAGACGCTGATCGAGAAGTTCCACGAAATGAATGTCTTTGAAGATAAGCTGCATGCCGATGGTTTTCAGGCGATCGCAGGCATTGACGAAGCTGGACGTGGACCGCTTGCCGGGCCGGTCGTCGCCGCCTGTGTCATTTTACAACCGGGCACTGTCATTTTGGGACTGAATGATTCAAAACAGCTCAGTGCTTCAAAGCGCGATGCATTGTTCGATCAGATCCAGACGAATGCCTTGTCTTATGGCATTGGGACGGCTTCCGCTAAAGAAATTGATACAATCAATATCTATCAGGCAGCGAAACAAGCGATGTTGCGCGCCTTGGCGGATATGACGCTTGAGCCAGATTATTTGCTTGTCGATGCGATGACGCTTCCGGTTCTAACAGCTCAGGAAAGCTTAATCAAAGGCGATGCCCGCAGCAATTCTGTAGCGGCAGCTTCAATTCTCGCAAAAGTAACTCGAGATCGACAAATGAAAGAACTCGATCAATGCTATCCGGGCTATGGATTTGCCGAACATAAAGGGTATGGAACAGCTTTACATTTACAAGCAATCGAAAAGCTCGGTCCATGCCCAGAGCATCGGATGACTTTTGCCCCACTTCATTCTTAAGGGGAGGATTCCATGAACTTTCAGCCATATGCAATTAGCCAGAGTCAGTTGCTCAGCGCTTTTATGCCTGAGCAGATTTTGCGCGGCAAAGTTTTGGAAATACTCCCGGATAGGAATGCATTGCTGCAGCTTGGCAATAGGCAGGTTGTCGCAAAAGTTGGTGCGATTGATCCACCATTGAAAACAGGTCAGGAATATCTTTTTCAGATTCAACAGCACACCAATCCGCTTGTCGCGAAAGTTGTTGCCCGACAGTTTTCCGCGCAGACCGCCGAATTGGCTGGATCTACAATGGTTGACGATGTGCTACATGCATTGGAACTGAAAAACGAACCAGCGATGCGTGCCTTGATTCAATCTTTTCTCGATAAAGGTGATCCGCTGACGCGCGAGTCATTGATCGAAGCGCGTGCGCTTCTAGGCAGTGGCATACCCGCAAAGGAAGATGTCGATGCAGTGCGCTGGATGCTTCAGCGTCGTCTACCGCTATCGAAATCTTTTCTACAAATCGCGCAAATGATGAATAAACAAGAACAGCCGATTGCAGGACAACTAGCCGATCTTAGCCGAATTTTGCAGAATTTTAAGGGAACGCCAAGCACGGATGCGTTGCAACAAAGCATTCGACATCTCGCGTCTCTTGCGAATGAAAGTCACATGCCATTGTCTCTGCTAACTGCTGAAGTCGGCGAGAAACAAGCGGCAAAACAAATACAGGCTCTTGCGGAAAGCTTTGGCGCGGGTGACAGAACGGCGATTCAAGTCGCGGTAAGCAGACTTCTACATAGTGGTATGTCGGATCAGGATATCAGCAAATTTCTAAAAACTAGTCAGCTCAATCTTCCTCCCGCATTTTTTACCGATAAACTGTCCAATGTACTGCAGCAGGCAGCGCCCGTTCGCTTAACAGCAGTTGATGCTACGGAGCAGCCAGCACTACTTTTTCGCTTGATGAAACAAATAGGCCTTGACTTTGAAGGCAGTCTCCGCCAGCAACTGGTCAATGAACAGGCACCGATCCATTCTGGAACGGTAAAAGAAGCATTGCTTGCCGTCGTTCAGGATGCGCATGTTCCTGGGTCAATACGTCAGTCGGCGAATGCCATTATCGGTCAAATAACTGGTGAACAATTGCAGATGTTGTCCCCAGACTCGGTTGCCGCGCAGTTCACTTTACAGCTTCCACTTCCCATGCAGCAAAATTTAGCCAATTTGACGGTCTACTGGGAGGGGAAAAAGGATAAAAAGGGACAAATTGATTCGGATTATTGTACACTTCTTTTATGCCTTGATCTGCAGCATCTGAAAGAAACGCGTATAAGTGTTCGCGTACAGAATCGAGTAGTTACGCTACGTGTTCAAAACGATCACGCTGACTTGAAACCATTTCTGAAAGAAAATCAAGAATTGTTGGCGACCAAACTGGAGCAGTTGGCCTATCACTTAAATTCGATCGCTCAGGTGGAGCGGTTGGATGATCAGCTGGTGGCGCGGGCCTCGCAGCCACTAACGCCCTTGACGTATCGATTGGACGTGAAAGCATGAATCACAAAGAAACGAAAAAAAAAGAACGTGCGGTAGCTCTGAAATATGAGCATGGCAGGGATCAAGCACCTATTGTACAGGCGAAAGGTGAGGGTGCAGTTGCCAGACGAATTATCGAAAAAGCGAAAGAAAACGCGATCCCGATCCAGGAAGATCCAGATCTTGTTTCGATGCTGGCACAGCTCGATTTGAACCAAATGATCCCTCAGGAGCTTTACGGTGCCGTTGCGGAAATTTTTGCTTTTATCTATAAAATAGACGATCAGTACAAACAAAAATAGTGAATCTAACGGGCGCGCAATACTCTAATGGTTGCTTATAGCATGCGCAAAAAAAACATTTCTTCTACGCCTGACCCATGCACTTCATTCTACAGACTCTGTTATATCGCTCCTTTTCATCGACTATATTTGACTCATATCCTTTGCTTTCCCGCATATAATTCTTTCAGTTTCACGATAAAAAAATCAGAAAATAAAGTGACGAATATGTGACATGTTATTGGACTTTTAAAGACAATATTCGTTATACTGTAAAAGTAAGGGCTTTCAAATTATTGATAATTCAATATATTGGAAGAAGGGGAAGCAATGAATATTCACGAGTACCAGGGGAAACAACTGCTGAATCAGTATGGGGTGGCTGTTCCACGAGGATTTGTCGCGTTCACTCCAGACGAGGCCGCAGAAGCAGCGAAAAAACTGGGTTCAAAAATTTTGGTTGTGAAGGCACAGATTCATGCCGGCGGCCGCGGGAAAGCCGGCGGTGTCAAAATCGCTCAGTCTCCGGAACAGGTTCGCGCGATTGCCGATGAATTGCTTGGCCGTGTTTTGGTGACACATCAGACAGGACCGGAAGGCAAAGAAATTGGACGGCTATGGATTGAGGAAGGCAGTGAAATTGACAAAGAGTACTATTTAGGAATGGTTCTGGACCGCAATACCTCCAAAGTATCGGTGATTGCGTCTTCGGAAGGCGGCATGGAAATCGAGGAAGTCGCTGCCAAATCACCCGAGAAAATATTCCATGTGACCGTTGACCCGCTGACGGGGCTCACTGCTTTCCAAGCGCGTCAAATTGCTTTTGCTATTCATATTCCTCATCTATTAATCAATAAAGCTGTTAAATTTATGCTCGGACTCTACCAAGTATTTGTTGAGAAAGACTGCTCAATTGCAGAAATTAATCCTCTTGTTGTCACTAAAGGCGGTGATGTTTTAGCGCTCGATGCGAAATTAAATTTTGATGATAACGCGCTTTATCGCCACAAAGATGTTACAGCCCTTCGTGATTTGGCGGAAGAAGATGAAAAGGAGATCGAAGCTTCGAAATATGGGCTCAATTATATCGCCCTTGATGGCAATATCGGCTGCATGGTTAATGGGGCTGGACTGGCTATGGCAACGATGGATATCATCAAATCCTATCATGGGGATCCTGCCAATTTCCTCGATGTCGGCGGTGGCGCTAGCAAAGAGAAAGTCGAAGCCGCTTTCCGTCTGATTCTATCTGATGCGAACGTCAAAGGAATCCTGGTTAATATTTTTGGCGGTATTATGAAGTGCGATGTGATCGCAGAAGGGATTGTCGCAGCAACGAAGAGTGTGTCGCTACATGTGCCGCTTGTTGTTCGACTTGAAGGCACCAACGTTGCCAGAGGAAGAGAGATTCTGCGGCAATCCGGTCTTGCAATAACACCCGCCAATTCAATGGCTGACGCCGCTGAAAAAATTGTGACGCTCGTGAAACAGGCTGCAGGAGGCGTTGCCTAATGAGTATCTTAGTTGATAAAGACACAAAAGTGATTGTTCAAGGAATTACCGGTTCACAAGGACTGTTTCATACGCAGCAGATGCTTCAATATGGAACGAAAATTGTCGGTGGCGTGACGCCGGGAAAAGGCGGGCAAACGATAGAAGGTGTTCCGGTATTTAACACGGTTAAAGAAGCCGTAGTTGAAACCGGTGCGGATTGTTCGGTCATTTATGTACCGCCGGCATTTGCGGCAGACGCCATTATGGAAGCAGCAGACGCTGGTTTGCGTTTGGTGATTACGATCACAGAGGGGATTCCAATTCTTGATATGGTTAAAGTGAAGCGCTATTTGGCAGATAAACCGACACGGCTGATCGGTCCGAATTGCCCGGGTGTGCTGTCTGCCGATGAAAGCAAGATCGGTATTATGCCAGGCTATATTCATAAAAAAGGCCATGTCGGTGTCGTTTCCCGCTCCGGTACTCTGACGTATGAAGCAGTTGATCAATTAAGCAAGCTGAATATTGGCCAAACAACAGCGGTTGGTATTGGCGGCGATCCAGTAAATGGGACGAGTTTCCTCGATGTGCTCAAGATGTTCAATGACGATCCAGAAACATATGCGGTTGTGCTGATCGGCGAAATCGGTGGCAACAGTGAGGAAGAGGCAGCGGAATGGGCCGAATCACATATGAAGAAACCGATTGTCGGTTTCATTGGCGGGCAAACGGCACCACCAGGAAAACGGATGGGCCATGCTGGCGCAATTATTTCCGGTGGAAAAGGCACGGCGGCTGAAAAAATGCGTGTCATGCGCGCACGTGGAATTGCTGTTGCTGAAACACCGGCAACAATTGGAACCACTATGGAAAAATTGTTGAAACAGAGAGGGTTGTATGACGCCTGTCTGATCGAGCAGGCATAGGCGTTCGAGTCGCTGTTGTTGTTTCAATGATTTGTTCTGCTTTTATTGTTTTTTGTCTGTGATCAAGGACACGTGTGCCAAGCTTCTTGAGCATGGCGAGTATTAAAAGAAACAGCACCGAATGCTTCTTTATTAAGCGCGCCCCGACGCGCTTTCCTTTTGTTTCTGCAAAAAATATTTGTCTCCAACTTACTTCGATTAAAAAACGCGTCTTACCCCATTTAACCAGTTTCTTCATTAAATTATTTTATCAGCTTGATTAGAAAAACTTGGCTAAGCTAAGTCCTGATGACAATGGCTAATCCTTTGTTTTTTATACTTAATTCCTCTGCAATCTTATCCATGCTTAACGTATTAGAAAAGCCAAGCAAAACCGGCTGGTCTTTGGCTGCCCATCTAAATATAGCTTTTGACCATCATTTTATGCTCACGACACTTCAGTTGCTCGCCTGTCACCGTGGGGACGATGGATGCGCCTCAAACAGACGAATAACCCTTTTTGGCCGTCCTTCTTTGCGCAAGCGCCAGTTACTTATCTGTTGATCCTTCATTCCACGCGAGTTTGATACATTCAAAATGAGAGAGAAAGGGCGTACCTTCATGAATCAACTACTTTTACGACTGATACAAGTGCAACAATGTCGCAACGTGGGGAAAAAACGTATTCGTCAGCTACTACGAATCGATCCTGAGCTTGACACTTTGGAAAATGATTGTGTTAGTGACTTGATGCAGTACTGTTCGTTCACAGAGCGCCAAGCAAAGCAGCTGCTCAATGAATACCATTTGATTGATGGGGGTGAATGCTTGCAGACATATAAACAAGCAGGCATTAAAGTCATTTCACTAGGAGACGATGCCTATCCACCACTCCTGCGTGAGATTTATGATCCGCCAATCTTGCTGTACACTGCTGGAAATATCGAGCTTCTTCAATCTAGGAAAATGCTTGCGGTTGTCGGTACGAGACAGCCGAGTGCGGAAGCGGACGCGATACTCAACACTTTGCTACCTCCAATTATTGAATCGGGTTGGACAATCGTCAGCGGATTAGCTTGTGGCATCGATGGGATGGCGCATCAACTTGCTTTAATGAACCAAACGATTGCAGTCCTTGGATCCGGCTTGTTTCATCCTTACCCGCGTCAGCATCATTCGCTGTTTTCCTATATGTGCCGGCATCAGCTTGTGATCAGTGAATATCCTCCAGAAGCGAAACCCGAACGGTGGCGCTTTCCCGAAAGAAATCGAATTATCAGCGGTCTTAGTCTTGGAACGCTTGTGGTTGAAGCGCGTGTCAAAAGCGGTTCGTTGATTACCGCCGATCAGGCTTTGGAACAAGGACGTGAAGTATTCGCAGTTCCCGGATCGTTACTCAATCCCAATAGCGGGGGGACACATGCATTGATCCAGCAAGGAGCCAAGCTTGTCACCCAGGCCAGCGATATCCTCGAAGAACTATCTTTAGAAATGACGTAATTTTAGATTGATTCGATTTATTTGTATAAAATAAGTATATTATTTTGAATGACAAATACAGCGTAGGTACTCTGACGCCACGCGAGCGACCAAAGCGCATAGTTAAAAAGGGCTTGGTTACGCCAAGTTTATATTAAAAAATAAGAATGTATATGATTTTGTTGCAAAAATGCAGCATAGGTGCGAGACGCCTGCGGGAACAGCGTGCCAGCGAGACCCCGCAGGTTATAGCCTGTTCGAGGAGGCTCGCGGTGCGCCCGCGGCAAGCGAGCGACCGAAGCACATTTGTTGAAAAAAAGACTTGCTATAACAATATTTCTAAAATAGAATCAGTAATATTATTAAAATAAAATCAGTTTATTCGCTAAAACCATGCGTGGTGTAACAGAAAATACAAACAAGTTTCCTGAATTTTACTTGTTTCATGTTTGACAAAGCGAACATCAATTATTACTATAAGTGAAGATTTGAAACTTATCAGAAAGGGGGAGAAACATTATGAGTGATTATTTAGTCATTGTGGAATCTCCCGCTAAAGCAAAAACAATTAAGCGCTATCTTGGTCCCAAATATCAAGTCAAAGCATCAATGGGCCATGTTCGTGATTTACCGAAAAGCCAGATGGGCATTGATGTCACACACGATTATCAGCCCAGATATATAACAATAAGAGGAAAAGGACCTGTCCTAAAGGATTTGAAAAGCGCCGCCAAGAAAGCGAAAAAAGTCTATCTCGCAGCCGACCCCGATCGTGAAGGGGAAGCGATTGCCTGGCATTTGGCGCATAGTTTGGATATCGATGATCATTCTGCTTGTCGCGTTGTTTTCAATGAAATCACAAAACCAGCAATCAAAGACGCGTTTAAAAGTCCGCGAAAAATAAATATGGATCTCGTTGACGCACAGCAGGCACGTAGAGTGCTCGATCGATTGGTTGGTTACAATATTAGTCCGTTGCTCTGGAAAAAGGTCAAGAAAGGCTTGAGTGCGGGACGTGTTCAGTCCGTTGCGCTGCGAATGATTATTGAACGTGAAGAAGAGATCAAAGCCTTTCAACCCGAAGAATACTGGACAATTAGTGCCGTGTTTACCGTAGACAGCGAGTCATTTGAAGCTGAATTTCATTCGCTTGACGGCAAGAAAGTTTCTTTGAAAACCAAAGATGATGTGACCGCCATTCAGTCGAGAATTGACAGCAATCGTTTTACTATTGAAAATGTGCAGAAGAAAGAACGACTTCGCTATCCGGTTGCTCCTTTTATTACATCTTCACTGCAGCAGGAAGCAGCACGGAAGCTGAATTTCAGAGCGCGGAAAACGATGATGATCGCGCAGCAACTCTATGAAGGGGTCGAACTTGGCAAACAGGGAAATACTGGTTTGATTACTTATATGCGAACCGATTCAACGCGTATCTCTGACGTGGCCAAGGCCGAAGCTAAAGCGTTTATCACGGACCATTACGGTACAGACTACATTGGATCGACGCAACAGAAACCGAAGAAATCAGAAAAGATTCAAGATGCACACGAAGGCATTCGCCCGACATCTGTACTTCACCTGCCTGCTGATTTGAAGGCGTTTTTAAGCCGTGATCAGTACAAGCTTTATAAATTGATATGGGAACGCTTTATTGCTAGCCAAATGGCTCCGGCTGTCCTGGATACAATCCGAGCTGACTTGAGCCAAAACGGTGTTCGTTTTCGAGCAACTGGATCGAAGGTTAAATTTCCTGGATTCATGAAAGTTTATATCGAGGAAACGGAAGAGGGAAAAGCAGGCAGCAAAGTAAAAAGTGAAAAATATTTACCGGATCTTCAAGATGGTATGGCAGCAATTAAAGAAAAAGAGGATCCGAAACAGCATTTTACACAACCGCCGCCACGTTTTACAGAAGCCTCGCTTGTCCGTGCGATGGAAGAGATCGGGATTGGACGTCCGTCAACCTATGCACCGACAATTGACACGATTCAAAGAAGAAACTACGTCAGTATGGATGCTAAACGATTCGTCCCAACTGAATTAGGCGAAGTGGTCCTTAAATTAATTGTTGAATTTTTTCCGGAAATCATTAATATTGACTTTACGGCTCAGATGGAAACCAGTTTGGATGAAATCGGTGTCGGTCAAAAAGATTGGATTTCTGTCGTTGATACTTTTTATAAGGAATTTGAAAAACGGTTATCCACAGCTGAAAAAGAAATGCAATCGATCACAATTAAAGATGAACCCGCTGGAATAACTTGCGAAAAATGTGGCCATGAAATGGTTTATAAAATGGGGCGCTATGGAAAATTCCTTGCTTGCTCCAATTTTCCAGAATGCAGGAATACGAAAGCAATATTGAAGACAACTGGCGTAACCTGTCCGAAATGTGGAAAGGGTCAGATTGTGGAACGCCGTAGCAAAAAGAACCGAATCTTCTACGGATGTGATCAATATCCAACTTGCGATTTTGTATCCTGGGATAAACCGATTCAAAGGCAATGCCCGAAATGTGGATCTTACTTAGTGGAAAAGAAGACAAAGAACGGCAAAACGGTTGAATGCCCAAAGTGTGATTATAAAGAAGAAACAAACTAAGCGAGAGCTGAACGCAATGTGAGGAAGAGCCGTGCACGCTATCTGTGCACGGTTTCCCTGCTTTTGCGGCGCTACTTGTGAAGGAAAAGAGGAATCTTGATAAATGAAAGAGCAAGCGATTAATGTTGTCGGCGCGGGACTTGCCGGCAGCGAAGCCGCCTGGCAAATTGCCAAGCGGGGGATACCGGTCCGTTTATATGAAATGCGTCCGAAAAAACAGACGCCTGCGCATCATACCGATCAATTTGCTGAATTGGTTTGTACCAACTCACTGCGTTCGAACACATTAACCAATGCGGTCGGCATATTAAAGGAAGAAATGCGCCGTTTGGATTCTTTGATTATAAAAGCAGCAGACTCAGCAAGTGTTCCAGCTGGCGGTGCTTTAGCGGTCGACCGGCACGATTTTTCCGGACGGGTGACAGAGACACTTAAAGCGATGGATCATGTGACGGTTGTGGAAGAAGAAGTATGTGAAATCCCTTCTGGGCTGACAATTATTGCGACCGGCCCGCTGACCTCCGAAAATTTGTCACATTCATTAAGAGAACTAACGGATCAGAATTATTTTTATTTCTACGACGCGGCAGCACCAATTATTTCTGGGGAAACTATTGATCCATCAAAAGTTTACCTTAAATCGCGGTATGATAAGGGCGATGCCGCTTACTTGAATTGCCCGATGACAAGAGAAGAATTCGAACGATTCTACGAAGCATTGATCCATGCGGAGACAGCGCCATTAAAAGAATTTGAGGAAGAAAAGTACTTCAGCGGATGCATGCCGGTTGAAGTCATGGCAAGACAAGGGGCAAAAACACTTCTGTTTGGGCCACTAAAACCGGTTGGGCTGGAAAATCCGAAAACTGGCGAACGGCCTTATGCTGTTGTTCAATTAAGACAGGATAATGCAGCAGGCACTTTATACAATATCGTCGGTTTTCAAACCCACCTGAAATGGGGCGCACAAAAAGAGGTCTTCCGGCTGATTCCCGGACTGGAATCAGCGGAAATTATCCGTTACGGCGTGATGCATCGTAATACTTTTTTAAATGCGCCAACGCTCTTGCTGCCAACCTACCAAACCAAGCAACGTTCTGATCTACTTATGGCTGGACAAATGACTGGGGTCGAGGGGTACGTGGAATCCGCAGCTTCCGGACTGATTGCAGGAATTAATGCAGCTTTGTTATTTTTAGGGAAAGATCCGATTGTTTTCCCTCAGGAGACGGCGATTGGTAGTATGGCGCACTATATTACAACAGCCAATCCAAAGCATTTTCAACCGATGAATGCTAATTTTGGACTCATGCCGCCGCTTTCTCAGCGAATTAAGGATAAAAAAGAACGTGCAGCTGCTTATGCAGCACGTGCATTGGATACAATTCAGAATGTTGCTATAAAACTGTAAATTATGTTGCCAACTGAGCTGACTTATGCTAACATGATAAGGCAGAAACTGGATGATTCTGCTGATTTTCGTTGGGGTGTTTGTCGCGCAATTTATCCGATTTTTCATTCATTGATGCCCAGTTTTTTTCTAGAATCATTAAAGAGAGTCGGAAATAGAGCGGAATTAATGCACCTCGTTGACTAAGATGATAGTTGAAACAGTTAATTGCATAGTGAACACGAGCAGTTAGGCGTGAGCGCTAAGGCTCGGACAAACAATACCATCATCTGGCCGATTCATGGTGAGAGGAGAGAAACATCTAGAAGCGTAGGAAGCGAAAAGAAGCATTCCTATTTCTGAGGAACGGCGGAGGGCATGTTAAAATAACACAACGGTTGTCATAGATTTATCTTCATATCGATTTTAGGGTATGAAGATGAAATTTTCTGACGAAAATGGTTCTAAATGAGACGCGCAAATCATTAGGTGTGCTGATCGCGTGAAAAAGAATACATACATCGTCCTGATTGGAGACAGTTAAGTCGATTCCAAGTAAGCTATGACAGAGCAGAAATCTAGCCTAACGCATTCATTCAGATAGTAAAGATTTGCATTTTAATGGTGTCACAGAAAAAAAGTTCAAATGTCCGTTCTTAAGTGGCGGTTTATTGGAGGAAAAGATTATGACGTTATTGGAAAAAACGAGAAAGATCAATCAATTATTGCAAAGTACAAAAACACAAGTCGATTTTAATGAGATGGCCCAAACGCTCCGAGATGTTATCCAGACAAATACTTTTGTCGTCAGCAGGCGCGGCAAGATTCTCGGCCTTTCGTTGAAATTGGAATTTGAGAATGAACGCATTCAGAATTTATTTGCACAAAGGCAATTGCCGGAAAAATATACACAGAATCTATTCAATGTTGTTCAAACTTCGCCAAACCTTGATGTTAACAGTGATTTTAGCATTTTTCCGGATGAAAATAAAAACTTGTTTGCCAGCGGACTCACAACGGTTGTTCCGATTGTCGGTGGCGGCGAGCGTCTCGGCACATTGATTCTGTCGCGGTTAAATGAAACATTTACAGATGAGGATTTGATTCTGGCGGAATATGGGGCGACAGTTGTCGGCATGGAAATTCTTCGTGAAAAGACGGAGGAAGTTGAAGAAGAAGCGCGTGAAAAAGCGATTGTCCAAATGGCGATTGGCTCACTTTCATTCAGCGAATTGGAAGCCATCGAACATATTTTTGAAGAACTGGAAGGCAAGGAAGGTTTGCTTGTTGCCAGCAAGATTGCCGATCGTGTGGGCATTACGCGTTCCGTGATTGTCAATGCGTTGCGCAAGTTGGAAAGTGCGGGTGTCATTGAATCCCGTTCGCTCGGCATGAAAGGTACTTATATCAAAGTATTGAATGACAAATTCCTCGTTGAATTGAACAAGAAAAAGAATGCCTAATTTAGGCGTGTAAGAATTGTATAAAGAATTTAAAACAAGGATTGCCGGTTTACGATGAATCGGCAATCCTTGTTTTTTGATCAATATATAAGAATTCAGAAGAATTATGTATTAGAAAAACTTGAAATTTATCTTTATTTGCGGGACAACCGTTGACGTTAAGACACGCGCTAAACAGTGAATAGTCTGATGGATTTATTTATTTTTTGCATAGCTATAAACTTTATCATCGAATTAAGTCGAAAGTACGATTTTTTTTGTGCTATAGTTATAAAAGTTGAAAAAATGATAAAAGGTATTCTTATTTTCACAGTAAAATAGTGTTTTAACGAGTCTTTATGCCTATTTTTGCTATGCAAAGATTGCAGAATGATGTCGGATCTGGAAGAATTTTATAGACAACATTACAAAAGTTGTTAAAATAAACTTATAAATGAAATGAAAAAAGGAGGAACGTATTTGTTTGAAATGACTCCTCTCTCAGCGATTGAACAAGCGATGAATGGTTCGATGGCCGAGCAAAATCTTATTTCACAGAATATCGCCAACGTGGATACACCGAATTATAAAGCAAAAAAAATAGTCTTTGATGATGCGTTCAGTGATGCATTGAATCGGACGAACGGGTCACCTGCGGATTACCACGTAGTCACGGATACGACAGGCTCTATCCAGAATAATGGCAACAACGTGTCGATTGATAATGAAATGTCGAAGATGGCTCAAAATCAGATCTACTATCAAGCATTAAGCCAGGCGGCAAGTAATCAATTCCTGCAGTTTAATACGGTTCTAGGAGGATCCAATTGATATGGGGATGTTTAGCGGTCTTGACGTTTCTGCAAGCGGATTAACTGCGCAGAGGTTGCGCATGGATGTCGCTTCGGCGAATATTGCCAATCAAGATACGACGCGGGAAAAAAAGGTTAATGGTCAGTGGCAACCGTACGCACGAAAAGTTGTGAATCTGAAGACGATTGATTCATCTTTTGATTCGGTGTTTCACGATGCGCTCGGATCCACTCAGGGCGGCGTGGAAGTGCAGTCAATCACAGATGATCCAACAGCTTTTCCACTTAAATATGATCCGACCAATCCAGATGCCGATGCAAATGGTTACGTTAAGGAAAGTAATGTTGATCCATTGAAGGAAATGGTCGATTTGATGGATGCCAACCGCTCTTATGAAGCGGGCGTCACAGCGATGAACGCAGATAAGAATATGCTCGGAAAAGCTCTGGATATTGGAAAGTAGGTGGAAGCGAATGAGTATAAGTTCAATTAATCTCAATACATTCTCAATGAAAGATTCATTGCCGTCGAATGCTTCATCGACCAGTAATAGTTTTGCCAATACTTTGAATCAAGCGCTCGGAAACGTCAATCAATCGCAGCAGGTGGCCAATCAGATGGTCACTCAATTGGCAAATGGCGATAGTAATGTGGACTTACATAATGTGATGCTTGCAATGCAGAAATCAAACATATTACTTAAGACCACCGTTCAAGTACGCGATCGTGTGATTAGTGCCTATGAAGAAGTGATGAGGATGCAAGTCTAATTTTTCTAGAAGTGTCCTTGAACGGAGAGAAAATAATGAAAGAAAAATTTATAACGTGGTTACATCGGGCTCAAGAATTCTGGAAAAATATGTCCGGGAAAAGGAAAAAATGGCTGATTACCGGCATAATTCTATTCTTTGCCTTGGTTATTGCCATAATCCTATTGACAAATATTAAACATTATACGCCGCTTTATAGTAATCTTTCTGCGAACGAAGCGGGCCAAATTACGGACACGCTTGACAGTAAGAAAATACCTTATAAGCTGTCAAATGGCGGTACGACAATCAGTGTTCCTTCTAATGAGGCAGATAGCCTGAAAGTGGAACTGGCCGCGCAAGGCATACCGAAAAGCGGAGAGATCGATTATTCAACGTTCAATCAAAATTCTGGGTTTGGGATGACAGACAAGCAGTTTGAAGTTCTTCAGCGAGCGGCGATGCAGACGGAACTCGCGAATCTCATTTCCAATTCCCGTGGGGTAAAATCAGCAAAAGTAATGATTACACTGCCGCAAACGGATGTTTGGGTCGCTGACCAGAAAAACCAGAATAAGGCGTCAGCATCGATTGTTTTGAATGTTGATCCGGGTTATCAGTTAGCTGATGAACAGGTTCGTGGCCTCTATCGTTTGATTTCAAAAAGTGTGCCAAACTTACCCGAAAGTAATATCGTCATAATGGACCAGTATTTTAACTATTATGACCTGAAAGATCAAACATCTGGAAATTCATCTGTTTTGTCAGCATACAAGCAGCAGCAGCAGGTCGTTAATGACATTGAGGCCAATATCCAACGCCGCGTCACACAGATGCTGACAACAATGATGGGCCAAGGTAAAGTTATGGTCAATGTGACGGCTGATGTTGATTTTACAAAGTCCAAAGAAGATCAGCACTTGGTAGAACCAGTGGATACACAGACAATGGAAGGCCTTCAGTCAAGCACCGATCATCTCGCCGAAACTTATACAGGACAGGGAGCCGCTGGACAAGTTGGCACTGGAACAAGCGATGTTACTGGTTATCAATCGGGAACAACAAACGGCAATGGCTCTTATCAGAAAGTTGAGGACAAGGTCAATTATGTTTTCAACAGAATTCATAAAGAGATAGTCAACAGTCCGTATCATATTACAGATATGGGTATTCAGGTCATGCTCGAGCCGCCGAATGCGAAAAAAACGTCATCACTTTCTCAGCAGCGGATTAATGATGTCAAGCAAATTCTTAGCTCAATTATCCGAACATCGATTGACAACGGGCAAGGGCAAGAACTCACTCCAACTGTTGCAGGGCAAAAAGTGTATGTTTCAGTTGGCCGATTTAATGGCAATTTAATGGCTCAAAATGTCCAACCAACGAATTATTGGCCATATATTATCGGTGGCGTGGCTGTGCTATTGGCAGGATTAGGCATTTGGTTCTTCATTCGCAAGAGAAGGCAGGACGAAGAAGAGGCAACGATTGAAGATGTGGTTGTCCCTGAAGAGCAGTCAATCGAAGATCAATTAGCCGAGGATCGACCAGAAAAAAGAAAATATAATGAGTTGGAAAAAATGGCGAAACAAAAGCCAGACGAATTTGTTAAATTACTTCGCAGCTGGATGTCAGATGAACGATAGGGAGGGAGTGCTTTGGCTGGCAAATCAACATTTACTGGCAAACAAAAAGCAGCTGTTTTGCTCATTGCTATGGGTACAGAGGTTTCAGCTAATGTCTTCAAACATATGACCGAACAGGAAATAGAGGAAATGACACTGGCAATCTCTAATGCCCGTAACGTCAATACTGATTTGACAAAGCAGGTCATTGAGGAATTCTATCAGACAGCGCTCGCTCAAGAATATATATCTCAAGGCGGGATTGGTTACGCCAAGCAGATATTGGAAAAGGCATTGGGTGCGCAGCAAGCGAATGATGTCATACAGAAATTGACCTCAACACTGCAAGTTCGTCCTTTTGACTTTATGCGTAAGAGTGATCCACAGCAAATATTGAATTTCCTGCAAAATGAGCATCCGCAGACGATTGCGCTGGTTCTCTCCTATCTGACACCGGAACAGGCTGCTGCCGTTCTCTCATCGTTGCCGATTGAGAGCCAGGCTGATGTAGCGCGCCGTATTGCTCAGATGGATCGGACCTCACCTGAGATTATTTCTCAGGTCGAGCGTATTCTCGAAAAGAAAATATCAAGTTCATCCGTCAATCAGGACTATACCCAAACAGGTGGGATTGGCTCAATTGTCAATGTGTTGAACGGTGTTGATCGCACAACAGAAAAAAATATACTGGATCAGCTAGAAGAAGCTGATCCAGATCTGGCTGAGGAAATCAAAAAAAGAATGTTTGTTTTCGAGGATATTATCATTCTCGACGATCGAGCGATTCAACGAGTGATTCGCGAGTCTGAAAATGAAGATTTGCTTCTCGCTATGCGCACAGCCAGTGATGAAGTCAAAGATCTGCTCTTCCGCAATATGTCCGAACGGATGGCTGCAAGCTTTAAAGAAGAGATGGAATATATGGGACCTGTTCGTCTTCACGATGTCGAAGAGGCGCAAACACGAGTTGTCAATACGATCAGAAAATTGGAAGATGCCGGTGAAATTGTGATTGCCAGAGGACAGGGAGATGACGTCATTGTCTAATTTACTTAAAGCGCCGCGCTCCAGCCAAATCGCGATGCAATTGAAATTAAATGCGGTCATCGACCCTGACCTTGACATTCTCAACCAGTCAATGACAGAAACAGAGATTCAAAGGACTTTGGATCAGCGAATTGATGAGGCAAAAGAGCAAGCAGCGCGCATTTTGGCTAATGCTGATCAAGAGGCAAAAAAGTTTAGAGAACGAATGGAGAACGAAGAACAGAAAGCTTTAGTGGAGCGAGCCGATGCCTATAAAAAAAAGGAAAAAGAAGGCTATGAAGAAGGTCAACAAGCGGGCTTGCAAGCTGGAAAAAAGGCTTTTGTAGCTAAAATAACGCAGGCTGATGAGTGGATTGCTCAGGCCCATGACGCCTATCTAAAAGCGATTGAGCAATCAAAACCGGACCTTTTGAAGCTATCCCTTGCCATCGCTGAAAAAATTATTGGTATGAAATTAAATGATGATGATGAAGCATGGAAGACATTAGTTGCTAAGGCAATTAAAGAAGTCAGGGATCAAGGAACAATCAAAATATCCGTTGCTCCTGAACGCTATGTTCAAGTATCCGAGGCAAAAGAAATGCTGGATACGCTGGTACAAGATCAGAAAATTTACATATTCATGGATAGCGAATTATCCGAAAATGATTGTTTGGTTGAAACCGCCTACGGCAAGATTGATGTTGGTGTTGACAGCCAGCTTACCGTCATCAAATCCAAACTGAAAGAGATACTGGACGGTGAGGATTGATGAATACGCACAATTTGCTTCACGAGCTTGAAGCAATCGACAGTTATCGTCGGTACGGGAAAATCAGCCGTGTGGTTGGCCTGTTGATTGAGTCAAAGGGACCAGCTTCTTCTATTGGTGATGTATGTCTGATCCATTTGAAGAACAGCCATGCATTACTCAAAGCGGAAGTTGTTGGTTTCCGAGATGAAAATGTGCTGTTGATGCCGTACGCACCGGCAGCGCATATCGCACCCGGTTGCTTGGTTGAAGCGACGGGAAGACCACTATCAGTACGAGTCAGCGAAGAGCTGATTGGTCAAGTATGTGATAGCATGGGCAATCCAATGACAGGCTCCCGATTATCAAAAGGTGCTGTGAAAGTTCCGACCAATCAAACACCGCCAGATCCACTTAGCCGTCCGCCGATTATCGAACCAATAGAACTTGGCGTTCGATCGATTAACGGTCTGCTTACTGTTGGAAAGGGCCAGAGAATTGGCATTTTTGCAGGGAGCGGTGTTGGAAAAAGCACGTTAATGGGAATGATTGCCAAAAATACATCGGCTGATCTGAATGTCATTGCGTTAATCGGTGAACGAGGGCGCGAGGTTAACGAATTTATCGAAAAAGATCTTGGCGAAGAAGGTAAGAAAAAATCGATTGTGGTCGTAGCGACAAGTGACCAACCGGCATTAATGCGAATTAAGGGAGCGATGACCGCGACTGCAATTGCCGAGTACTTTCGTGCCCAAGGGAAAAATGTGCTGCTGATGATGGATTCTTTAACACGGGTCGCAATGAGCCAGCGTGAAATCGGTCTTGCTATCGGCGAACCGCCAACCACAAAAGGTTATCCGCCATCCGTCTTTGCCTTATTGCCACAGCTACTTGAGCGAACTGGCGCGGATAAAAAGGGAACAATCACAGCCTTTTATACCGTACTCGTCGATGGCGATGATATGGACGAACCGATTGCTGATACGGCGAGAGGCATTTTGGACGGACATATTGTTCTCGATCGATCGCTTGCTGAAAAGGGCCAATACCCAGCCATTAATCTACTAAAAAGCGTCAGCCGTGTGATGCCCCAAATTGTCGATCCGGCACATATGCAGGCAGCTGCCAAATTCCGAAAATTACTGGCACAATACACCGATTCGGAGGATTTAATCAATATTGGCGCCTATAAAGAGGGAAGTTCTGCAACAATCGATGCGGCGATCCATTACCATCCACAGATTCTTCAGTTTATGGCGCAACATGCTTTAGAAAGGGTCACGCTGAAACAGTCTGCTGAACAATTGATGATAGAATTCGGGGAAGAGGCGGCAGAAAATGGCATTTGAATTTCGGTTGGAGCGAGTCATGAAAATAGTGAAAAGTGATAAAGAAAGACTCGAGACAGACTATCAATCTCTCTTTGAAGCCCTTGAGGGTATTGCACATCAGTTGATGGATTTAATGGAACAGAAAAAGGCTGTGCAACAAGAGCTTCAAAATCACATGACACAGGCGATCATGATCGATTCAATGAAAATTTATCTTGGCGATATTGATCAATATGAAAAAAGAATTCATCTAAAAACGCTTGAATATACGAAACTAAAGAGCCGTCTGGAAAAATTAAAACCGATCTTACGAGAGAAAGCAATCAATCTTAAGAAATATGAAAAGATGCGGGATAGGGCGCAGAAAGATTACGACGCAAACATGAAGAAAAAGGAAATGAAGCAAATGGATGAAATTGCTTCTCTGCGAGTGGTGAACAATGGATAAGAAATCAGCAGTTGTAGATGAGCAGGCGCATCAGAGCAAAGGGTTAAAATTATTTAAAGTTCTCGTTACGATCTTCATTCCTTTACTTTTTTTTCTTATGTTAGTGGTTTTATTCCTGAAGCTCGCGGGATTAAACCCAGTCCAGGTGGCACAAAGTATCATCCCAGGACAACAGGCACAAACAATCAAACCGGTGGGCGGAACAGCAGGCGAGATCAAGCAGCTGAATCAGACTATCAGTGATCAGAAACAAACGATACAGCAATTGCAGAGTGACAGCAATAAAAAAAATGATCAGCTTGCTCAGCTCCAGAACCAATTGAAACAAGCACAGCAGCAGGCAAATCAGCAGGTGTCCGCAAAAAAAAGTGCAGATAAGGCAGCTAAAATGCAGGTTTATGCACAAACCTATAAAAATATGGATCCGAGCAAAGCCGCGGCAATTTTTGACAAATTGCCGGTCAATCAGGCTGCAACGTATATCAATATGCTTGATAACAAGACAAAAGCATCTATTCTCGAAAATATGACTGCAGATAAAGCAGCACAATTGACACCACTTCTTCAAGCCAACAGTTCTGCTGCTGCCTCGTCATCAAGTAGCAGCGGATCGGCGACGAGTTTGCCATAAGGTGTGAAAATCGATGTATTTTGAAAGGAGGTGAAAACAATGAATAATAAGCTGATAATTGACGCAAATACAAAAGCGACTAGAGGCACTATCAAAAAGAGTGTCAAAAAGAGAGCGACGATAGATCCGACTTTTCTGCTGATGGTTCAAGGGGCAGAGAACAGCAGTGGGGGAAAAGATACGGCGCAAGCGGAAAAAAAGCAGTCTGGAAAAGTCCCCCAACCGGCTACAAAGAAAAATCATCGAGTTCATTCAATGAATCAAGAACAGATAAGTGATGGAATCGCAAAGGATCAGTCGATGAAAAGCCAGGATCATTTGAAGGACTCAGTTTTAACTGATGTGGCATACGTTCAATCCATGTCTTCTCAATCTTCTTCTTCGCCCAAGCTGCAACAACAGCAGAACAAAAATGTTGATGGGAGCGAATCACTTACTCCTAAAAATGTTCAAAGGATGGAAGCGCTAGATTTAAAAACCTCCGACTTTTTGACAGCTGGATCAACGGTGCATTCCTTGGCCGACGCGAATATTAGCCCGGTTAGGCAAAATTCCAATCAACCGGAAAAGGTTTCGCTACCGCAGGAATCTGTCATTCAGCAACCTGTTGAAGGAATGACAATTAAAAATACGGATGAACAGTTCAACGATTATCGTGCAAACAGTAGCAACTCAGTTGCTCCACTTGGCGCTTTTCTGCAAACAAGTTCTGATTCCGCATCGCCCGTTTCGTCTGATGTGAATAGAAGTGCGGACCAAGATATAGGACAGAAAAATTATCATGCTGTTCTTGTCTCAGGATCTGTTGAAACGCAAAATGATTTGGAGAAAGCGAGTCTGGTAAGCGACAGCTCATTACCCGCAGCTGACCCGGTGACCACAAAGCGTAACATCGAACGCTTGCAAAATCAGGCAGTGCGTGAGTCTGACGCGCCGACTGGCGCAAAACCTTCAGCCAATGTCCCGGAAAAAGCTGGGGGCATGCCATCTAATACTGACGCAAATGGTTCTCATGCGTTCCCACTGCATACGGTCGCTTTTCAGCCAATGAGCGCTCTCGCCATGTGGCGGGATTATCAGGCAGGAAGTTCACCCGCTCCGCCTGTACCCGATCAAGTGGGCTCACAAATGGCTTCATGGCTAGGCAAAGCGACATTTAATCAAAATGAGGATGGCGTCAAAAGCATGACTATGACGCTCTATCCCGAAAATCTTGGTCAGGTGACGATAACTGTGCAGCAAGATAAGGATGGCATTGTCGCTATGCTTACGACGTCTAACAAAGGCGCTGAGGACTTGTTAAAGAATGGACTCGATCAACTGCAGAAAGATTTAGTTAATCAAGGCCTACCCGTGCATCAGATTGATGTCACCGTGAAACAAGAAACGACCGCACAGAATCAGCAGCATACGTTCCAAGGGCAGCAGCAATCCCGTCAAGGCACCGATCAAGGAAATCATCAGAATCCGAGACAAAGCGAGCCTCAAAATTTGTATAAAGAAGAAGAAGATTCAGAGAAACAAAGTTTTAACGATTGGATAATTGAAGGAAGTGTGTAATGTGAGTACGGATATAAACAGCACGCAAGCAACGACTGCAACGAACAACACTTCATCGACGACCGCGACAACGGGTACAACCACATTAGGAAAGGACGCGTTTCTGAAACTGCTTGTCGCTCAGCTGACACATCAGGATCCGACTTCACCAATGGATACCGGGCAGTTTGTTTCACAAATGGCGGATTTTACTTCGTTAGAGCAAACGCAAAATATGAGTGACGCCATCGACAAGCTGGTCAGCTCTCAAACAGAAAACGCATTGTCGACTGAAGCGGCGTTAATCGGAAAGAAAATAACATGGACAAAGACGACAACGGATTCAAATGGAAACAGTTCAACAAGCAGTGTGACTGACGTTGTCAAAGCCGTGAATGCCAATGATGGTTCCATCACCTATTTGACCGATTCAGGTGAGCATGTAGATCCATCGACGGTGACGCAGATTCAGGTAGACTGAGGTGCAGAAGTTGACAATGATTCAAGATTTACCTTTTTCCTCCATTGATGTGGCACTTGCCGCACATCCTGAGAAAAGTAAGCTGGTCAATACGAAAGAGTTTTCCACAAGTTTTAAGCAAACTTTAGCTGATCAGCTGCAACAAGAAGCAGACGGCATTGTTAAATTATCCAAGCATGCCAAAGAACGCATGACAGAGCGCCAAATCACGGTTACCCGTGATGAGTGGAGACAAATTCATCAGAAAATGGATGAAGCGGGTAAAATGGGTGTCGGTGATTCACTTGTAATTACCCGTCGCGCAGCCTTCGTGGTAAACGCGCCAAAGAATACGATCATTACTGCGATGGACTTGAATGATGCGCGAACACATATTTTTACGAATATACAAGGTACCATTGTCTTGTGAAAACGGCCGGACCCGTATTGGGAAGGCTAACGCTGCCGACCGACTGAGGCAGCGAAACAAAGGGAGGAATTGCAAATGTTATTACGATCATTAGGTGCGGGGGTTTCAGGTTTAAAAAATTTTCAGACCGATTTGGATGTTATTGGCAACAATATAGCCAATGTTGGAACGACAGGATATAAAAAATCCCGCGTCAATTTTGAAGACACGTTTAGCCAGCAGCTTCAGGGAGCTTCAACCGATAAAAACGCTATACAAATAGGTCTTGGCTCGGAAGCAGGTTCTATTGACAATATCATTTCCGGCGGAACAATAGATTCAACTGATAATCCATACGATCTTGCTATTGATGGTGAAGGCTATTTTCTTGTGAAAGATTCTGCCGGTAATGGTTTTTATACACGGGCAGGAGATTTTAAGCTTAATAGCAATGGAACGGGTTTTGTCAATTCTCAGGGCTTAACTTTAGATGGAGTCGGTACGGCAGGCGGCGGGACGGGAGATTTTAATTCGATTACTTCATTTACGGTTGCACCTGATGGAACAGTGACCGGAGTATCTGGAAATACATCTGTTCCGTTGGGAGCTGTATCAGTTTACACGTTTAAAAACCCGGGCGGATTAGAGAAGACGGGCAATTCCCTTTATCTTGATGTTCCAAATGCAACTGGCGGGGCAACTAAATCAACGACAGTTGGCACTGATATGAAGATTCAACAAGGTGCGCTTGAAGGCTCCAATGTCGATCTAACCGATGAAATGACCAATCTGATTACCGCACAGCGTGCGTATCAGGCTAACGCACGGACAATTACAACGGCTGACGACATTCTTCAGGAACTGATTCAGTTGAAGAGAAACTGATGATTGATTAAAGAGGGGGACGGGGCCGGATTCGTTAGGGATCCAGCCTAATTTGTGAGATAAAATGATAGAATTGACACGTTTGAATGGACAGCCTTTTCTGCTCAATCCCTTTCTCATTGAACAGATTGAAGCATTGCCGGATACGACAATTACGCTGACCACTGGTAAAAAATTGGTAGTTAAGGAAGACGTGGATCAGGTACAGCAAGGAGTGCGTCTCTTTCTAAAGGATATCTCCTGGATCAATGCTGTTCACGGGGAAGAGAGTGTGATGAGATGTTCAGAAGCAGAGGAATGAATATCGCGTTCCTTATAATGACTGTCGTTTTGATTGGCGCTGTGATTGCCTATTTTGTTTTGGTACATGCAGCAGATGACGGAAAAAATGTAAAAGACCCTGATATTGATCAAATAGTCAATAATTTGACGGTTTCAACTGGTGAAATTACCACAAATATCAAAGATGATCATTTTATAAAGGTTGATTTTAATATTCAGGTGTCTAATAAGTTAGCCAGAGATGAATTAGAAAAGCGTTCCTTTCAAGTGAAAAACGCGGTCATTTATACTGTTTCCGGCATGACCACACAGGATTTAAGTGATCAGCAGGGAATTGCTAATTTGGAAAATCAGGTGATGACGCGCGTGAACGGTTTTCTAAAAAGTGGCAAAGTGACTCATGTTTACACAACTGAAAAGGTCGTTCAGTAAGTTGACTGACGGATGAACAAGGTGATGATGATGGTTGGCTGATGTACTCTCTCAATCTGAAATTGATGCGTTGCTTTCTGCCCTTTCCACGGGCGAGATGAGCGCAGACGAACTAAAAAAAGAAGATAACAAGCCAAAGGTACGAACCTATGATTTTAAACGAGCGTTGCGATTTTCAAAGGATCAGATTCGAAGTCTGACGCGTATCCATGAAAATTACGCGCGACTCTTGACCTCCTATTTCTCAGCGCAACTGAGAACCTATGTGCAAATCTCTGTTGCATCGGTGGATCAATTGCCTTATGAAGAATTCATCCGTTCGATCCCATCCGCCACTATCTTGAATATTATTGAGGCGCCACCGCTAGAGGGACATTTGATTGTTGAGGTCAATCCAAATGTCGCTTACGCCATGCTTGATCGCCTGCTTGGCGGAGCAGGTGTCAGCATGAACAAAATTGAGAATTTGACTGAAATTGAGACGCAGCTGATGCGCAATCTGTTTGAAGGCACGCTGTCTAGTCTGAGAGAAGCATGGGTATCGGTTCAAGCGGATATTGCGCCTAATCTGATGGAACTTGAAACCAACCCGCAATTTTTACAACTTGTATCACCTAATGAAACAGTCATTGTGATTTCGCTTTCGGCGATAATCGGACAGTCAAGCGGAATGATTAATCTTTGTTTGCCGCATGTCGTGCTCGAACCTGTGATTTCTAAACTATCGATGCATTACTGGATGAGTGAGAAAAAAAATGACACGACTGAATCAGAATTTCAGGCATTAAAGAGAAACGTCGAAAATTCAAAATTGGACGTAAGAGTTCAACTGGGGCAATCGCAGATCACGGTTCAAGAGCTGCTCGATCTGAATGTCGGCGATGTCATTCAATTGAAACAACCAACGGATCAATTGGTGCTTGTCAACATTGAAGGCTTTCCAAAATTCCTGGCACAGCCCGGAAAGAAAGAGAAACATTTGGCTGTTCAGATTGTCAAACCAATAAAGGAGGAGGATGACCTCAATGAGTGATGGAAAGCTGACTCAAGAAGAGATCGATGCACTGCTCGGGAACGGCGGTCAATCTGCCGATACGGGCATCAGTAGCACAAGTCCAGAAAAACCACAGATGGATAATTTGAGCCCGACATCTGGGGAATCAATCAATCATCCCGTTAATACTTCATCTTTCGATGACACTTCTTTGTCAGAGATGGAGCAGGATGTTTTAGGGGAAATCGGCAATATATCCTTTGGTAGCGCGGCAACAGCGTTATCAACATGTCTAAATCAAAAGGTCGAAATTACGACACCGATTGTTACCGTTGTTCATAAAGAACAATTGTCACAGGAATTCCCGGTTCCGTATGTCTCTGTGCGGGTCAACTACACGGAAGGGTTCAAGGGATCCTGCATGCTTGTCATTAAAATCAGTGATGCAAGCATTATCGCCAATTTGATGATGGGTGGAGACGGGAAGAATCCAAGTACTGAAATTAGCGAAATGGAAATGAGCGCGGTTCAGGAAGCGATGAACCAGATGATGGGTTCGTCATCGACAGCAATGTCTACTGTCTTCAATAAAAGAATTGATATTTCGCCACCAGAACTTACTTTAATGGATGTTCGGACAAAACGAGGCATGGAATATGTGCCTGAAGATGAAGTAATGTTTGAAATATCTTTTCAGTTGAAAATTGGCGATCTAGTCGATTCCAATATTATGCTCGTTGTACCGATTGAATTCGGAAAGACATTGGTTCAATTATTGCTTGAAAATACCAATCACGAAGAAATAGCTGCACCTGCTGAATCAATGGAAGAAATCGGCGCCTATCCCCAAAATGAGGCGGAACATGACATCTCAAGTACGGAAGAGAATTGGCAGAGCAACAGTCAAACTGCTGCTGCGGAACCGGTTCTCAATGAAAAAGATGTTGCGCCGAAACCTGTTCAAAATGTCCAGCCGGTTGCATTCGCTGATTTTGGCAAAGAAGAATCGCCGAAGCAAGCAGGCACGACGCCGAGAAATTTGGACTTACTGATGGATATACCGCTTGATGTCAGTGTAGAGTTGGGGCATACGCAAAAAACAGTTCGCGAAGTATTGGAACTTGGCCCAGGATCAATCATAGAGCTGGACAAGCTGGCAGGAGAAGCGATTGATATATTGGTTAATTCAAAGTATATAGCCAAGGGTGAAGTCGTCGTTGTCGATGAAAATTTCGGTATCCGTATTACTGAAATATTGAATCATTATGACCGATTGAAAAATTTAAAATAATACTTTTTTTATTGGGGGAATTAATGTGGCAGGGCGCATTCTTGTAGTAGACGATGCAGCATTCATGCGAATGATGCTGAAAGATATTCTGAAGAAAAACGGCTTTGATGTAGTCGGCGAAGGCGCAAATGGCAATGAGGCGGTGACGAAATATGAGGAATTGAAGCCTGATTTAGTGACTTTGGATATTACGATGCCAGAGCTTGACGGCATTCAAGCGCTTAAGAAAATTAAAGCGATGGACAGCAACTGCAAGGTGATTATGTGTTCGGCGATGGGGCAGCAAGCAATGGTAATTGATGCCATTCAAGCCGGTGCTAAAGACTTTATTGTCAAACCGTTTCAGGCCGATCGTGTCATCGAAGCCATTAAAAAAACATTAGGATAACTTGAAAAGAAGGTGGCACATTGTCGCCAAGATGGATTATCGTTTTTTTCGTCTCACTTTTTCTTTTTCTGGGAATGGACCTTCCTACAGTTTATGCTGATAGTAGTGATGGGACGGTTTCATCCCTCTTTCAACACCAAAGTCACACCAGCCAGACCAAGAAAGATCTGAAAAATGGTTCGTCAGCAGCACCGGCAGTTTCAGCCGCGTATGGCGATACCAACTTGTTCCTGATCTTTTTGAAATTAATTTTTGCATTACTTATTGTTCTGGCACTCATTTATCTGCTCTATCATTTTGCCGCCAAGCGAACGGGAAGGTTCCAGGCGAGCCAGGCGTTGAAAAATTTAGGGGGTATTTCCGTCGGATCGAATCGTTCCGTGCAGCTTGTTCGGATTGGTGAAGAAATTCTTGTTGTCGGTGTCGGCGATACGGTTAATTTGATCAAAGAGATTAAAGATCCGCAAATTGTCGATATGTTGACTGCCCCCAATACCCGAACAGATACAATGGAAGAGAATGTGCTTCAGTTTCTCAAACGAACCGCAGATCGGGCGATGAAACGGAAGACAGATAATGAAGAACAAAAGCCGGTTACTGAATTGACGAAGACATTAGCAAGTGGCTTGAATACGTTAAAGGAAGAACGCATGCGTCAAGTGAACGAACTGCTTCAGGAGGCCAAACATCATGACTAGCATACCAGGTATTCCAACCAGTTTTTTCACGAGTCAGCCGCAAGGCGTCACAACGACGATTCAGCTGCTTCTTATGTTAACAATTCTTTCTTTGGCACCTGCAATTCTGATTTTAATGACATCCTTCACAAGGATTATTATTGTGCTGTCCTTCGTGCGAACGTCGCTATCGACGCAGCAAATGCCGCCGAATCAAGTACTTATCGGTCTAGCACTGTTTCTGACATTCTTTATCATGGCTCCTGTCTATGGACAAATTAATCACGATGCTTTGGTACCATACCAGAAACATAAAATTACGCAGAAACAGGCAATTGCACGTGCTGAGGCACCGATTAAGCATTTTATGGCCAAAGAGACGCGAACCAAGGATCTGGAGCTATTCTTGAATTACGGAAAATATAAGATGCCAAGTTCGATCAATAAAATACCAATGACGGCTCTCGTTCCGGCATTTACAATTAGTGAACTGAAAACGGCTTTTCAGATGGGATTTATGATTTTTATCCCGTTCCTGGTCATTGATATGGTGGTATCCAGTATTCTTATGGCGATGGGCATGATGATGTTGCCTCCGGTGATGATATCATTACCATTCAAAATTCTTCTTTTTATTATGGTTGACGGATGGTATTTAATTGTCGAGTCGCTCCTTAAGAGCTTCTCATAGATGGATAAGCATCTCTTGTGATAGAAAAAAATCGGAAGAGGGGGGATGTGCACCTTGAGTTCAGAAATGATTCTGTCTCTTGCTGATCAGTGTGTGATGCTGATACTTGAAGTTGGCGGTCCGATATTAATCATCTCTCTATTGGTGGGTTTAATCGTCAGTATTTTTCAGGCGGCAACACAAATTCAGGAACAGACTCTTGCCTTCATTCCCAAAATTGTCTCTGTCTTTTTTGGATTAATTCTTTTCGGTCCATGGATGTTGACGAAAATGCTGTCTTTTACCGAAACGATACTTTCAAATTTACCCAACTATATTAAATAGTTGAGAACTTCCCAGAGGTGTGGGAAAAACTGACCAATAAAGGATTTTGAGGCCATGTGGCTATTTTTAATGCGATTCCGGTATTCTTATTAATACTTGTCAGAGTTGCGAGTTTTATGGTAACGATGCCAATCTTTTCGTATCGAACGATTCCTGCCCAAGTGAAAATTGGCTTATCGGTCGCGCTTGCCTTGCTGATTGATGTAACGATCTTTAAGAGTCAAGCGATCCCGCTCAATGCTGCATTCGTCCTGCTTGTTCTCAAGGAAGCGCTTATTGGTCTCTCCATGGGGTTTGTTTCTGCGATTCTGATTTATGCTGTTCAGTTTGCCGGTTCCATTATCGATTTACAAATGGGGTTTGCAATCGCCAATACCATCAGTCCGGAGAACGGTATGACCACACCAATTACCGGTCAACTGCTCTATATGCTGGAGCTGCTGTTCTTCCTTGGCGTTGATGCTCACCATATGCTTTTAAATGGGTTGTTGTACAGTTTCACCGTTCTACCGCTGAATGATTTGACTGTCAATCTGGCAGATGGTCATGCCGCTGCGTTTGTCGCCCGGCTGACCGCGCAACTCTTTGTGATCGCCTTGCAACTGGCAATACCGATTATCGGCTGTCTGTTTTTAGTCGATATGGCGGTTGGCATCGTCGCGCGTACTGTGCCGCAAATCAATGTTTTTGTTGTCGGACTGCCACTTAAAATTATCGTTGGATTTATGCTGATGCTGATTGTTTTCCCTGCTTTTATTCTGATCTTTCGATTCGTTTTTGATTCAATGACGGATGCATTCAGCACGTATATTCAAATTCTGGAGCGTTCATGAGCATGGTTACTCTTGATTTACAGTACTTCGCTGGTGAGAAAACAGAAAAAGCGACCGCGCATAAACGTAGCGAGACAAGAAAGAAAGGCGAAGTCTTTAAGAGTATCGATCTGAGTACAGCCATCAGTCTTTTTGCTTTTTTTCTCTATTTTCGCATCGCTGGCGCTACACTCGGTCGACAGCTAGGCGGAATGATGGGTTCCTTCTATGGGAATGAGCTGCAGATGGATTTGACTCAGAATAATATTTTGAAACTTTTTTCACAACTTTCTATCGGTATGCTGAAAATGCTTCTGCCTGTTTTTGTTCTCGCTTTGGTGGTCGGTGTGCTCAGTCAATTGTTTCAGATTGGCGTGCTTTTTCATCCAGAATTGCTGTTATTTAAAGGGGAGCGGTTAAGCCCATTATCCGGATTGAAACGGATCTATTCGTTGCGTGCGGTTGTCGAATTGTTGAAATCAATGCTGAAAATTATTTTTGTCGGTTTGATCACGTTTTCCGTTATATGGTTCCAAAGAACAGCGATTGTTCAGACCGCTCAAGAACCTTTGCTCACCGCTGCCTCGACGATTTCACGTGTTTTTCTTAATATGGGACTAATTGCCTCACTTGCCTTAGTTCTCCTTTCGCTGCTGGATTATTTTTACCAGAAATTCGATTTCGAGAAAAAAATGCGGATGTCAAAACAAGACATCAAGGATGAGTATAAGACGATTGAAGGCGACCCGTTAATTAAAGCAAAAATACGTGAGCGCCAGAAACAAATGGCGATGCGGCGTATGATGCAGGAATTACCGAAGGCGGACGTTGTGATTACCAATCCGACACATTTTGCCGTGGCGCTGCAATATGACGCGGAGACAATGAGTGCACCAACTGTGATCGCAAAAGGTGCTGATCAGATTGCCTTTCGAATCAAAGATATAGCCCGTAACCACGGTATTACAATCGTTGAACGCAAACCGCTTGCGCGGGCACTTTACGCTCAACTCGATATTGGCGATCACGTGCCGGAAGCCTTCTTCCAGGCCGTTGCGGAAATATTAGCATATGTTTACAGATTAAAAGGAAAGGCGTAGATAATTGTGAAAATCCTTAAAAACAGCAGCTACCTCGTTATGATCGGCGTCATAATGATTGTATTGATGCTCATCATACCGCTTCCAACAACACTGCTTAGTTTTTTGATTATCATCAATATTGCACTCGCCCTAATTATCCTTTTAGTTTCGCTGAATGTCACAGAACCGCTGGAGTTTTCTGTTTTTCCTTCGCTACTCCTAATTATGACACTCTTTCGAATCGGCTTGAACGTATCAACGACAAGATTGATTTTGACGAAAGGCGATGCAGGGCAGGTTATTGAGGCATTTGGGCAATTCGTCGTTTCGGGCAATATTATCGTTGGTCTTGTTGTCTTTATGATACTGATTATTGTTCAGTTCATAGTCATCACAAAAGGTGCGGAACGTGTCGCTGAAGTTGCTGCTCGATTTACTCTGGATGCGATGCCGGGGAAACAAATGAGCATTGACGCGGATATGAATGCCGGACTGATCGATGATCGCGAAGCAAAAAGGCGTCGTGAAAAAATTACTCGGGAAGCCGATTTTTACGGCGCGATGGATGGGGCGAGCAAGTTTGTCAAAGGTGACGCCATTGCCAGCATGATTATCGTTGCCATCAACTTGCTTGTTGGTATGGTTATCGGCGTGGTTCAGCAAAGTATGTCGCTTGCTAGCGCTGCGCAAACTTTTTCGCTTTTGTCCGTTGGTGATGGTATTGTCAGTCAAATTCCCGCCTTGCTGATTTCGACGGCGACGGGCATTATTGTGACACGTTCGTCTTCGGAAAACAATATGGGGAAAGAGGTCTCCGATCAACTACTCGCTTTTCCAGTACTGATGATTATTGCCGGTTCAGTCATTTTTCTTCTCGGTTTAACGCCAATCGGTATGGTTGCAACGTTGCCAATCGCTCTGCTGCTTGTTGCAGGCGGGATACTGATTCGTCGCTACCGACAGAATGAGCAGAAAGTTGGCGCGGAAGATCAGGATCGAAAAGCGGAAGAGACGTTCAAGAGTCAAGAGAATGTGATGGGTCTCTTGACGATGGACCCAATTGAATTTGAGTTCGGCTACGCTTTAGTGCCACTGGCTGACAGCAGTCAGGGTGGCGATCTACTTGATCGGATTGTCATGATACGACGCCAACTCGCGCTTGAGCTTGGCTTGGTTCTGCCGATTGTCCGAATAAGAGACAATATTCAGCTTGAACCAAACAGCTATCAAATTAAAATAAATGGTAGCGAAGTCGCCAATGGACAGTTGATGCTCGATCACTATTTGGCCATGAGTCCAGGGGTCGATGATCCGTCCATTCACGGTATTGAGACAACGGAACCGGCATTCGGCCTTAAGGCACTTTGGATTGACGAAGAGACAAAGGATCGCGCCGAACTGACGGGTTATACTGTAGTCGATCCGCCATCGGTAGTCTCGACCCACTTGACGGAAGTGCTTCGTCAACACGCCTGGGAACTCGTTGGACGCCAGGAAACAAAACAGTTGATCGATCATCTGAAAGAGCAGTCGCCGGCACTTGTTGATGCGGTGACGCCTGATCCGTTGAGTATCGGTGATATTCAAAAAGTTTTGGTTCATTTACTCAAAGAAAAGCTATCGATTCGCAATCTGCCGGTGATCTTTGAGACATTAGCAGACTACGCTCAAATGACACGTGACAGCAGTCTGCTGACTGAATATGTTCGTCAGGCATTGTCACGGCAAATCACGGAACAAATGACACGCGAAGGTGAAGCGCTAAAGGTGCTTACGCTGAGTCCGGATCTCGAGCGCAAAGTGAGTGACTCCGTTCAAAAGACGGAACATGGTAACTTCTTGGCGCTCGATGGGCCAACCACTTCACAGGTGCTGAAAAACCTCTCGGATTCTGTCACGAAGTGGCCAGATATGGAGAGCGATCCGGTTATCTTATGTTCACCGGCTGTCCGTATGTATGTCCGCCAATTAATTGAACGCTATTTTCCAAATGTTCAAGTTCTGTCCTATAACGAGCTCGAAACAAATGTGGAAGTCCAAAGCATCGGGGTGCTGAACGCCGCATGAAAATGAAAAAAATTATTGCGCCTACGGTAACGCTGGCGATGAAAAAAGTGAAAGAAGAATTAGGTCCGGAGGCGATTATTTTTCAGACACGAAAGGTGACTGATTGGCGCTTCTTTAACCTGATAAAAAAAGAGCATGTCGAGGTTCTCGCCGCAGTTGATACAGACGTGTCACCTACTCTAAACAGTTCGGACAAACGAGCCGAAAAATATATTAGGACTAATGGCTCCCGCCCTTCCGGCGGAGCTAAAATACCTTATACACGGACTCATGAGAAAGTGGATAGACTCTTCAAAGGTCCCGAAATGCTAGATAATTTACGATCTCGATTGATTCACCAAGGTATTTCGGAGAAAAATGTGGAATCACTACTGCAAATGCTGATAAAAAAATGGTATCAGCATGATGAGCGACTCAGCGAATCGGAAATGAAAAGCTTATGCCGTTCACAGCTAATGATGAAAGTTGGTGCCAGTCGCTTCGTGCACCAGGATCAAGCCTCTTGCCTCATGCTTGTCGGACCAACCGGCGTCGGTAAGACAACAACTCTTGCCAAGCTTGCGGGCAGTGCCGTGCTGGATCATGGGATAAAAATCGCGCTGATTACGATTGACACATACCGGATAGCAGCGATCGATCAGCTAAGAAAATATGCGGAAATACTCGCAATCCCAATGGCTGTTGCTTATTCACTCGATGACTTGAAAATCCACTTGAGCAAATTTGCCCACTTTGATCGGATATTTATTGATACAGCTGGACGTAATTTTCTCGATCCGCGTTACGTTCGCGAAATCGAGGCTATAGCCAAGAGTGGTTTGGCCGTTGAAACGGCCCTTGTCTTTTCTGCGACGACGAAATATGAAGATATGGATCTAATCATGAAACAATTTGAGCGAGCAGAAATAAACCACTTTATTTTCTCAAAAATGGATGAGACGACAACATATGGCGCCATCGTCAATTTACTGATCGCGAATCCAAAACAGGATGTTTTATACATAACGAATGGGCAGGATGTGCCCGATGATTTGCAGAAACCTGATTTGCAGCAATTAATCGACAAAATTATGGGTGATGAACATGAATCGTGATCAGGCGAGCCAGCTCAGAAAGAGAATGCAGAATCTCCAGCATCAGCTTCAGCAGCAGGAACACTTTTGTCCAATCATTGGCATAATCAGCGGGAAAGGCGGTGTCGGCAAATCTGTTTTTTCAACGAACCTGTCGATTGCGCTCGCGCAGAGGAACAAAAAGGTATTAATTATTGATTTGGATGTTGGCATGGGAAATATTGAACAGCTGATCGGTCAGACATCGCTCTACCATATTGATGACTGTATTCGTGATCACTTACCCTTGACAGAAGCGATGTATAAAGGGCCAGGTTCGTTGACTTATATTCCAGGAGGATCCGGTTTTGAAGAAATACTGGAAATAAACGAGCAGAATCTTCTCTATTTTCTAAACCAAATAGAATCGATAAAAAAATCTTTTGATTACGTGTTTTTTGACTTTGGTGCAGGTGTTTCTGCACAAATGCTTCCCTTTATGCGGGCAGTTAACCAGTTGATTCTGGTCACGACACCAGAGCCCCCGGCAATGGCTGATGGCTACTCTGCACTAAAATTGATTTGTTCTGATGAATCCAGCCACGACGTGTTCTGTGTCATTAATCAAGTTTCAAGTTTTTCCGAAGCACGCGAAACATGGCAGCGTCTCGCGAGTACCGCGCGACGTTTTATCGGTATTGATCCGAAATGGCTCGCAGCGCTTCACCACGATTCAGCGGTTGTCGATTCGGTGAAACAACAGAATCCATGTCTGCTTCGTTTCCCGCGATCGAAATTCTCCGCAGATGTCCATTCCTTGGCTGCTAATTTTTTGGATAACGGTCAAATTACCGCGCCCAAAGAGGTGCATTCAATTTTTTACAATCGAGTTTTACATTACTTAAAATTCACTAGGAGGTGAGCACATGGCGTCTATTCGTGTCATGGTTGTCGATGATTCAGCATTTATGCGTCAAACCATCAAAGGGATGATTGAAGAGAATCCCTTGTTTGCCGTCGTTGCAACTGCACGGAATGGACAAGACGCATTGAAAAAGTTGATGCTCTATAAACCGGATGCTATCACGCTAGATATCGTCATGGGAGGGGATATGGACGGCCTCCAAGTGTTGCAGCAGATCATGATTGCCCGACCGACGCCGACGATTATGGTTAGCGGCGCTTCTGATGAAAATGTCAATTATGTTATTGAGGCAATCAGTAACGGTGCTTTCGATTTTATTTGCAAGCCGAATGGCAAGCCAAGCGATATCGAACGGATTGAGATGGAGCTGCAAACAAAATTAAAGCAAGCGGCACTCGCGAAGCGGCGATTGGATGAGAGTGCATTCGCAAAGCAAGACGGATCAATGCCTGTTCATCTTTTGGGTGCGCGGGAGATGAAAGCTTCAGAGCCCCCTCAGGAGAAACGGTCGGCGGATAGGATTCAGCAGTCGTCACTCGCTGTGGAAGCCAGTACTTCAGTTGATGGGCTTGTTATTATTGGTACGTCGACAGGCGGCCCCAAGGCGTTGCAAACCGTCGTCCCTAGCTTAGATAAGGCTCTTCCTGTCCCTGTTTTAATTATTCAGCATATGCCGCCGCGCTTTACACGGTCACTTGCTCAGCGGCTAAATCAGATTTCGAAATTGACAGTGTCTGAAGCTGAGGAAGGCGAAGTATTGAAGAAAGGGCATGCCTACATCGCGCCTGGCGGCAGGCATCTGCAAATTATCAAAAGCGGCAGCCAATTAGCAGTGCATTTACTGGATACAGCTGCGGTTCACGGTGTTAGACCAGCCATCGATGTGACGCTGGAGTCGCTTTTGAAAATCAACGATCGGTCCTATACCTTTGCGATATTAACGGGAATGGGCCGAGACGGGGCGGACGGACTTGAAGCGTTAAAAAATTCAAATGAAAAAGTTTTTGCTATTGCCGAAGCAGAACAGTCTTGTGTTGTTTTCGGCATGCCGAAAGCGGCTATAGAGACTGGAAAAGTCAATCAAGTATCTGCACTGCAGGATATAGCATCTGCAATCAACCGTCAATTTGTTATCAGGAGGGGTAACTGATATGGACATGAGTCAGTATTTGGGTGTTTTCGTTGATGAGGCAAGAGAGCATCTGCAGAATTTAAATGACAAATTGATGGAGCTGGAAGAAAACGCGAAAGATCCTGAATTAATTAATAGTATCTTTCGTTCGGCTCATACGCTCAAAGGCAGTTCGGGTCAAATGGGTTTCGAGAATATGATGGAACTGACGCATACCATGGAAAATGTGTTCGACGCCTTACGTCAGCAACAGGTCTCTGTAGATTCGGCAATGGTCGACTGCCTTTTTGAGACAGTTGATATACTCTCAGGAATGATAGATCATATCGCTGAAGGTGGCGATGACAAACAGGATGTCGCAGAAATAACAGCACAGCTTAAAGCATTGCTGTCCGGTCAAAAAACCACTGCAGATGATTCGACTGTCAGTGCTGCGCCTGCTGCAGAAAAGGCGGCAGGTAGCGTTGGCCCGGCAAAGATGCTATTTACGTCATATGATCTGGAAATGATTGAGCAGGCACGCCAAGGCGGGATGAACGTTTTCGAAACAGCAATTGTTCTTCGCCAGGATTGCGTGCTCAAGGCTGCTCGAGCGCTAATGGTATCAAATGCACTGGAAGATTTAGGAAGCATCATCAAGTCCGAACCGGAGACAGAAGCTATAGAAAAAGAAGCCTTCGATCATACTTTTTCTTTTTTGCTGGTCACAAATGCTGAATCAGACGTTGTTGAAAAAAATGTACAGAACATTTCAGAAATCGAATCGGTTTTTGTACGTCCGGTACAAGCGCAGCAGACGCATCATGAGGAAGCACCTAAGCCCGTTGAGATTAAAGCCAAGAGCGAACTGCCGAAAACGGCCCAAGCCAAATCTGAAATATCTGGTCACAAAAAACCGGTGATCACAAAAACGATCCGTGTGAACTTGGATCGACTTGATAATCTGCTGAATCTTTTTGAGGAACTGATTATTGATCGCAGCCGGCTCGAAAAAATAAGTGATTCAATAGAGAATGCCGATTTAAAAGATGCTCTGGAACAGATTAAAAGGGTTTCCAATCAATTGCAAGAAACGATTCTAAACTTGCGGATGGAGCCAGTCGAACAAGTATTTAATCGTTTTCCAAGAATGATTCGGAGCTTGGCAAAAGAATTGAATAAAAAGGTTGATCTGGTCATAACTGGTGAAGAGACTGAACTGGATCGCACAGTTATTGATGAGCTTGGCGATCCGCTCATGCATATGATCCGGAATTCAATGGATCATGGGATTGAACATCCGGAAACGCGTAAACAATTGGGCAAGCCGGAACAAGGTACCCTTGCACTTCGTGCCTATCACAGTGGAAATCATGTGTATATTGAAATCGAGGATGATGGTGCGGGCATCAATCGAGAAAAGGTGCTTGGTAAAGCGATTGAGAAGGGTATTGTTTCAGAGAGCACTGCCGATCAAATGACAGATAAAGAAATTTATCACCTTCTTTTTGAGTCTGGATTCAGTACAGCGGATAAAATCTCCGATATTTCTGGACGCGGCGTTGGTTTGGATGTCGTAGAAAGCAAGATTCGTTCACTGAGCGGTACGGTTGAGGTTGATTCAACAAGTGGTCAAGGAACACGGTTTACAGTCAAATTGCCACTGACCCTGTCCATTATCAATGCCCTGATGATTCAGACGGGTCAAGAAATTTACGCGATTCCGATCACCGCAATCTATGAAACGGCTTTAAGGCGGCAGACAACGATCCAGACTGTCCAAAACAGTGAAGTCGCCCGGTTGCGTGATCGTGTCGTACCGATCATCCGCTTAAAAGACTATCTGGACATCCCTTCATCACAGCAAGACGAGGAAACGAGTTCGATTGTTTACGTCAAAAATGGGGATAGAATAATTGGTATCATCGTTGAGAAGCTTCTCGGTTATCAGGATATTGTTATTAAGCCGCTTAATGACTATTTAAAAGATGTTCACGGTTTTTCGGGAGCGACAATTCTCGGGGACGGGACAGTGGCGCTGATTCTAGACTGTCAAGGAATGATTCAATCGCAAAAAAAGAAATATGTGAAATTAAGTGTGTGAGGAGGAGGGGTCACCATGTCTGAAACGGAAACAAAATTGGAAAAAGTCATTTTATTTACGCTGGGTGCAGATACATATGGGGTACCAATTACCCAAGTGCTTTCAATTGAGCGGATTCAGTCAATTACTCGCGTTCCGAATGCAGATTTCTTTGTTGAAGGGGTTATGAATCTACGCGGTTTCATTATACCAGTGATTAATATCCGCAAACGCTTCTTGATGGATGCATCAGAAGTAACAAAAGAGAGTCGAATTATTATTGTTGTTGTTGACGATCTGAGAGTTGGGCTGCTAGTTGACAGCGCAAAGGAAGTTATCGATATCGACAGGGCAGCTGTGGAAAAAACACCAGAACTCGTTGGCGGTGTTCAGGCGGATTATATTAGCGGCGTTTGCGGCCTGGACGCGGATCATCTGTTAATTCTGCTTGATCTCCACCATGTACTTAGCGGGAAAGATATCGATCAAGTCAGAGGTCTCGGGGAGACTGAAAATGTACGGACCGAATGATTTTGACGAAACCCGTCTTGACTTATTAAAAGAAATCGGGAATATCGGGGCCGGTCACGCGGCAGAGGCTCTTTCCCTGCTTTTACACAAGCGTATTGATATGAAAATACCATCGGTGACGATACTGCCGCTGAATGAACTCATTTCAGCTGAGAATGAAAAACAAGTGGCGGCTTCCTATATTGGCATTGACGGCGATATCAAGGCTTATTTCTTTATGATCTTTGAGAGCCAATCGGCAAAACGACTGATTGATGAACTCGTGCCCGATGGGACAGCCTTTGTGAATGAGTTAGCACAATCTGCTTTTTGCGAAATCGCTAATATTCTTTGCGGATCCTATTTGACCGCTCTCTCATCCTTCCTGAATATTCAGATCACGCAAACGCCACCGGTTTATGCAGCGGACATGGAAGGCGCGATATTGGGCGAAGGTCTTGCTGAACTTTCCTTGTCCAATGATTTTGTCATTCTGATTAACGCTGTTTTATCTGATCGTGCGAGCCAGAGACAATTGAAAGGTGATTTTTACTTCATGCCCGTAGCGGAGTCGCTGGATGCGATCTTCAGATTGACGGAAGGGAAGTCATTTCTGTGATTCACGTCGGCCTGTCTGAGATTAAGTATGCAGAGGCTCCGGAAATACTGAAAAGTATGGGGCTCGGCTCGTGTGTCGGGGTGGTTATTTATCATGAATCCATGCACATTGCCGGCATGGCACATGTCATGTTACCTGATTCAACTCTTGCCCATGCCCAATCCTTTTTGCCTGGCAAATTTGCGGATACAGCTGTTCCAGAACTTGTCGCTTCTTTGACGAGACGCGGCGTTAGTCTTCACGAGTTAAAGGCAAAAATGGCAGGCGGCGCAGAAATGTTCAAATCCACGCGGGTGCTTGCCCTCGATAGTATTGGTAAGCGAAATGCTGAGGCCGTACGCAGCCAGCTCAGCCATTTTCATATTCCAGTGGTAGCTGAAGAAACAGGCAAAGATTTCGGACGCACGATCGAATTTTTGACGGGTACGTGTCAATTGGTTATCCGGGCAATCAGCCAGGGTGAACGCGTCATTTAATGTTACGTTTTTTAGGAGGAATCAGAAATGGCCAAAGCCGAAGCGAACGAGGCAGAATATTGGAATCGTTGGTATGCTTCCCGTGATAAAGAGGCTGCCAATTTCATCCTTCAGCAGTATAGTTCTCTTGTTCACTATCATGTACAACGCATCAGTTCCGGATTGCCGAAAAATGTTGATCGCAGCGATCTGCAAAGTTTCGGCCTGATTGGACTATATGATGCGCTCGAAAAATTTGATCGAGCGCGCGACCTAAAATTTGATACATATGCTTCTTTTCGAGTCCGAGGCGCCATACTGGATGGGTTAAGAAAGCAGGATTGGATGCCGCGTTCCATGCGTGAGAAAAGCAAGAAGATCGAAAAGGCAGCCGAGATCATCGAACAACAAAAAATGCGCGCGGCCACGCTTGAGGAAGTGGCCGAAGCCTGCGGGATGACGATTGAAGAAGTTTCGCAGATCGTTTCTGAAGGGCTATTTTCGAATCTTCTGTCCATTAATGAAACGAGTGGAGAGTCGGGCAGCGAGATTGCTTTGTCCGGAATTGAAGACACAGAAGCAGTCCTTCCAGAGCGCCATTTGGTCGAGCAGGAAGACCATCAAATGCTTGCAAACGAAATTGATAAGTTAGGCGAAAAAGAGCGGTTGGTGGTTTCTCTCTTCTATTTTGATGGCTTGACGTTGACAGAAATCGGACAAGTGCTTGATCTCTCCACTTCACGAATTTCACAAATCCATAGTAAAGCGCTGTTCAAATTAAGACAATTCCTTGGAAAAGGGAAAGCCGGCGAACGCTACAAATGAAAAGCAGGTGAAAAGGTTGGCAACAATTTGGATCGTCCTTAATTTTGTTCTCATCATATTAGCGTTTTACCTTATCTTGCACCTCTATCAAAACATTCGTCTACTTCAAAAGACAAGTACAGAGGAGATTGCTAAAGAAATTGATGCCGTCTTCCATGTCTATATTGAAGATACACGCACTGAAAATGAAAAATTAATTGTTGCATTAAAACAGATGCTTCAGGAGAATCAGACAGCGGCAAAACGGAAGCCGCAAAGGAAAAAAACAAAGACGCTTGACAACACCGCTGAAAAAAAGGCAACTGAGTTGCAACCAGGGTTTAAACAGATGCTTGATCGGGAAATCGGGCAGGCCGACACGGAGCAGACATCAGCTAGAGAAAACGCGCCCATTGCGGCGAACGATTGGTTTCCGCCGATCGATCAAATAAATGATACAGTTGAAGAATCACCAACGCTAAAAGCGATCAAGTTGCAAAAACAGGGCTTGACCCCAGCAGAAATCGCCAAGAAGCTCGGATGCGGCGAAGGCGAAGTTCTGCTCCTATTGAAAATGCAAGAGAAGGGGAACTGAGAGTGAATTTTCCCTGTGTAATGACAATGATCGCCTAATTTGTTGAAATATGCGATGGTTTCTTGTCATTAGTTTTGAAGTATGTTATATTAACTTTTGGTGTCAATCACACACGCAAGCTGATTGGCTGGCAGGTGCTGAGCAATCAGTTGTTTGTCAAGATGAAGCTTGCGGCGGAATTAAAACCATAGGAGGAATTTTTGATGTCAGTTATTTCCATGAAACAGCTCTTGGAATCCGGCGTACATTTCGGTCATCAGACACGCCGCTGGAATCCGAAAATGAAACAATTTATTTTTACCGAAAGAAACGGGATTTACATTATCGATCTGCAGAAAACAGTCAAGAAAGTCGAAGAAGCTTATAACTTCGTTCGAGACATTGCAGCAGATGGTGGGAAAATCCTTTTTGTCGGCACAAAGAAACAAGCTCAAGATTCTGTGAAAGCAGAAGCAGAACGTTCCGGTCAATATTTTGTGAATCAGCGCTGGCTCGGCGGTACGCTGACCAACTTCGAAACGATTCGCAAAAGAATCAAACGCCTCAAAGATATTGAAAAAATGCAGGAAGATGGCACATTCGATGTACTGCCTAAGAAGGAAGTTGTCGGCCTGAAGAAAGAATTGGCTCGACTTGAAAAATTCCTCGGCGGCATCAAAGACATGACGGCTGTTCCGCAGGCTTTGTTTGTCATTGACCCACGTAAAGAAAGAATTGCGATTGCTGAAGCACACAAATTGAATATCCCGATTATCGCGATCGTTGATACAAACTGTGATCCGGATGAAATCGATGTTGTTATTCCGGGTAACGATGATGCTATTCGCGCAGTGAAATTGCTGACAGGAAAAATGGCAGATGCCATTCTCGAAGCAAATCAGGGTGAAGAAACTGAAGAAGTCGCTCCGGAAGCTGCTGCTGAACCGGAAAAAAGCGAAGAACCTGTAAAAGCTGAGTAATCGCTAGAGATAAACAAACAAACGGGTGATAAGGGGAGAAAGCCTTTTATCACTCTTTTTATGAAAAGCTATGTATAAATTTAATGTTGTTTTTCTGACCAAAAGGCAATGTGTGAGACGCATACGGGAACAGCGTACCAACGAAACCCCACGGGCGGTTACTGCCTGTTTGAGGAAGCCCGCGGTCGCGCGTGGCAACGAACACATGGCAATAATCGTTTAAAAACAGCAACAGATAATAAGCCTTATGAAAAAATCGTAACTTGTCAGGAGGATACACAGTGGCAGAAATTAGTGCGAAACTCGTAAAAGAATTACGCGATCAGACAGGCGCCGGCATTATGGATTGCAAGCGCGCGCTGACAGAAGCAGACGGTGACTTGAAAAAAGCAGTCGATGTGCTTCGCGAAAAAGGAATGGCAAAAGCTGCTAAGAAATCAAGCCGTATCGCCGCGGAAGGTTTAGCAGAAATCAAGATCAGCGGCAATAAAGCTGTTGCTCTAGAAGTGAATTCTGAGACAGACTTTGTCGCAAAAAATGCTGAATTCAAACAATTGATTAATACGCTTGCTGATCATATTCTCACACAGGACAGTGCAGAAGTTGCCGAAGTACTGACACAAAAATTAAACGGCACTGATGAGACTGTCGAAGACCATATCACAGCTGCTATCGCCAAAATCGGCGAAAAACTGTCTCTGAGACGCTTTGCTGTTGTTGAAAAATCAGATGATGAAACATTCGGCGCTTATCTGCATATGGGTGGTCGAATCGCTGCTCTTGTTAAAATCACTGGTGACAATGCGGAAGCTGCAAAAGATCTCGCGATGCATGTAGCTGCAATTAAACCGCGTTACATGACGGAAAAGGAAATTCCGGCAGACGTTGTCGCTCATGAAAAAGAAGTGCTGACACAAGAAGCGCTTGGTGAAGGCAAACCGGCAAATATTGTTGAAAAAATGGTCATTGGCCGTCTGAAGAAATTCTTTAAGGACATCTGCATCGTTGATCAGCCATTTGTTAAAGATGGAGATATTACGGTTGCTGAATTCCTAAAGAGCAAGAATGCTGAGATTAAATCGTTTGTACGTTTCGAAGTTGGCGAAGGAATTGAAAAGAAAGAAGAAAATTTTGCAGACGAAGTCAAAGCGCAAATGAAGCAATGATTGGCGCCAATCACGTGTCACTCGGCAGTTAATACTGACAGCCGGTGCGCCTCTGACGATAGCAAGAAACAAAATGGGGCACGGATTGCGTGTCCCATTTTTTTGAAAGATAAGAATGTATCAGATGTTGCACGAGAAGATGACGAGAAATATTGTCACCCTCACGCATCAAAAATGGAAACAAAGATGGTGTGAAACGAAATACAGTTATTCCAGAAAGGAAGATGGATGATGCCGGAAAAGGCGAAATACAAGCGTGTCATTTTGAAATTAAGCGGCGAGGCTCTTGCGGGGAAAAATGGTTATGGTATATCTCCAGAAGTCATTCGCTCGATTACGATGCAGGTTAAAGAAGTCGTTGATTTGCATGTCGAAGTGGCCATTGTTGTTGGCGCGGGCAATATCTGGCGTGGGAAAACCGGTAGCGAAATGGGTATGGATCGGGCACAGGCTGATTATATGGGCATGCTAGCAACCGTTCTTAATGCGCTGGCACTTCAGGATAGTCTTGAAGGACTGGGTGTAGAAACGCGTGTGCAGACTTCGATCGAGATGCGACAGGTCGCTGAGCCTTATATTCGTAGACGCGCCATTCGCCATCTTGAAAAAGGACGTGTCGTTATTTTTGCTGCCGGCACAGGTAATCCGTATTTCTCGACAGATACGACGGCAGCGCTTCGTGCAGCAGAAATCGAAGCTGATGTCATTTTAATGGCAAAGAATAATGTTGATGGCGTTTATTCGGCGGATCCGAAAGTTGATAAAACAGCTAAAAAGTATAAAGAAATTTCTTATCTAAAAGTATTGAACGAAGGACTGCAGGTTATGGATTCAACGGCGTCCTCGCTAAGCATGGATAATGATATTCCGCTGGTCGTTTTTTCACTTTGCGAAGAAGGTAACATCAGGCGAGCCGTACTTGGTGAAAATATTGGCACAGTCGTAAAGGGGAGATAACTGATGTCGGTAAATGAAGTATTAAGCGAAGCACGTTTAAAAATGGAGAAATCCGTTGCTGCATATCAGCGGGAATTGGTCACCATACGCGCCGGACGGGCAAACCCGTCAATTCTGAATAAAGTTACAGCAGAATATTATGGCGCGGAAACACCGATAAAACAATTAGCATCGATTACTGCGCCAGAGGCACGTCTTTTGCTCATACAGCCTTATGATCGGAGCGCGCTTGCCAATATTGAACGCGGTATTCTAAAATCCGATCTTGGGATTACGCCGACTAATGATGGAACGGTGATTCGGATTGCCATCCCACCGCTGACTGAAGAGAGGCGCACGGAGCTGGTTAAAGTGATACGAAAAATCTCTGAAGAAGCGAAAATCGCTGTGCGCAATGTTCGCCGCGAAGCGAATGAACAGATTAAGAAACAGGAAAAAAGTAATGAATTGACCAAAGATGACGTGCGCGCCGCTGAAGACGATGTACAGAAATTGACCGATGAAACGATTAAGAAAATCGATAAGATTTCCTCTGATAAAGAAAAGGAAATTATGGATATCTAAAGCAACGAAGCCGGATGTTCGGATTCCGCCGTTTTTCAAGAACAGCGTGTTCGGGCCCGGCTTGTTTGTATTGGAGGAAAACGGATGTTTGGTAAATTTTCCTTGAACAAAAAAGGAAACTCAGAGCTGCCCGCGGTAAACCCTTCTGAATTGAGCCGGATACCGGAACACGTGGCAATTATCATGGATGGAAACGGCAGATGGGCCCAGCGTCGTGGATTGCCGCGGATTGCCGGCCACAGGGAAGCGATGAAAACTGTCAAACGAATCACGGCAGAGGCACAGCATCTCGGTGTCAAGGTGCTGACGCTTTATACGTTCTCCACTGAAAATTGGAAACGTCCCAAAGCAGAAGTAGATTTCCTGATGAAATTGCCGGAACAATTTCTCCATTCCTACCTCGTTGAGCTTAAAAAAAATAATGTTCAGGTTCAAGTCATGGGAGATCTGTCGATTATTCCTGAACATACATTATTAGCCGTAAACCAGGCTATTTCGGAGACGAAAAACAATAGTGGGCTTATTCTTAATTTCGCGCTGAATTACGGAAGTTATGCGGAATTAACACAAGCGATCAAAAGGATAGCACAGGACGTGTTGGATAGAAAGCTAGCCATTGATGCCATTGATGTGCAGGCAGTATCTGCTCGGCTCTTGAATCCAGAACTTCCGGCCCCTGATTTACTGATTCGTACTGGCGGCGAACTTCGGCTCAGTAATTTCATGCTTTGGCAGCTCGCTTATACTGAACTTTATTTTACAGATGTGTATTGGCCGGACTTTGCTGAAGAAGATCTCCGCCAGGCGATTCACTCGTTTTCCGAACGTCAACGTCGTTATGGCGGTTTAAATGGCGGGGGGACAAAGTAAAATGAAACAACGGATTATCACCGGCGTTTTCGCAGGCGCTGTTTATCTTTTTCTACTTTGGCTTGGATCGCTGCCTTTTGCCTTATTTACGGCGCTTATCGCGGTGATCAGCTTCTTGGAGCTGGCAGCCATGAAAAAGTTGCGACGCACTTCAACGGTAATTATCATTGCATCTGTGTTTGTCGGTCTGATTGTGATCGGAGCGGTTTTTGAAACGACTTCTTCCTTATCTGCTCCATCCTATTTTATCAGGCTGCTCGTTGGGCTCAGCTTGGTCCTTCTATCAGCTACAGTCCTTTCAAAGAATCGATTTCAATTTGAACAAGCTTCTTATGTACTCTTTGCTGTATTCTATATTGGCTTTTCTTTTTATTTGCTTGTTCATCTGCGTTATCAAAGCCTCCCACTGCTGCTGTTCGTACAGATTATTATTTGGGCGACGGACAGCGGTGCCTATTTTGTCGGGAGAAAGTGGGGCAGGCATAAACTGGCCCAGCATATCAGTCCGAATAAAACAATTGAAGGATCGGCCGGTGGGATTCTCTGCGCAATCCTATGTGCAATCATTTTTCAGTCGATTCTCCAGACAGCGCTGTTTCCATCGTGGGTCTTTTTGCTCGTAATCAGCCTATTGATAGCTATTGCGGGCCAATTAGGCGATTTGGCGGAATCAGCGGTCAAACGCTATTTTATGGTGAAAGATTCAGGCGCCATTCTTCCCGGGCATGGCGGATTATTTGATCGGTTCGATAGTCTTATCTTTGTCCTGCCGCTGCTTTTTTTGCTCGGCGTTATTGATTGATCGGAGGAAATCAAATTGAAGACGATAAGTTTACTCGGCGCAACAGGTTCTGTTGGGATGCAGACGTTGCAGGTCGTACGCGAACACCCCGATCTTTTCTCAATCGAAGCGTTCGCTTTCGGTACAAATATAGCCAAAGCGCTTCCCCTGATCCGCGAATTCAAGCCATCACTAGTCGCTGTGAAAGATCAGACGACAGCTGGAAAAATTGACTTTGAACTTGGCGGCAGCGTGAAAATCGTCAGCGGGCTGCAAGGGATGATTGAAGCGGCAACCTGGGAGAAAAGCGAGGTATTGGTCAATGCCGTTTTGGGAAGCATCGGGCTGGAACCAACACTTGCGGCAATCGAAGCTGGAAAAACGATTGGTCTCGCGAACAAAGAAACACTTGTTACTGCCGGGCATTTAGTGATTGGACAGGCCAAACGTTACGGAACAGCGATTCTTCCAATTGACAGCGAGCATTCTGCAATTTTTCAATCGATGCAAGGGCAAGATCGAAGTAAGGTGACTCGATTGATTCTGACTGCCTCTGGCGGCAGTTTTCGCGATAAGACGAGAGAAGAACTGAAAAATGTAACCGTTCGCCAGGCACTGGCTCATCCGAATTGGTCAATGGGTGCGAAAATTACAGTCGATTCCGCGACACTTATGAATAAGGGACTTGAAGTGATCGAGGCACATTGGCTTTTCAATATGCCTTTTGACAAGATTGACACTTTGATTCATCGTGAGAGTATTGTTCATTCTCTTGTTGAATATGCTGATCACAGTCAAATTGCTCAGCTTGGTGAACCTAGCATGCTTGTTCCGATTCAATATGCGCTGACCTACCCCAAGAGACTTGAACTGAAGCAGACAAAGCGTTTAAACTTATGGGAAATAGGAACGCTTCATTTTCAAAAAGTGGACAACACGCGTTTTCCATGTATCGGACTGGCCTATTCAGCTGGCAGAGCAGGTGGTTCATACCCAACGGTGCTAAACGCGGCTAACGAGGCGGCCGTTCATGCTTTTTTGCAAGGAGAGATTCATTTTCTTGACATTGAATCTTTAGTGCAGGCAGCATTGGATGCCCATCAAGGCATTGAAACACCTGACTTGGCTGCGATCAAGGAAACCGATCGCAGAGCAAGAGAATTTGTAACAGGAAAAGTTATGCATCATAAATGAGGCAGAGGTGACGTTTATCTTGGAAACATTAATTGTCGTTGTGATAATCTTCGGCTTGCTTGTTTCGATTCATGAATTCGGACATCTTGTTGTAGCCAAACGTTCGGGTATCCTGTGTCGCGAATATGCGATTGGCTTTGGGCCAAAGCTTTTCGCCGTTAAAAAGGGCGAGACGGTTTATACACTCCGACTGCTGCCAATCGGCGGTTATGTGCGAATGGCAGGGGAAGACCCGGAAATCGTTGACGTGAAGCCAGGACAGAGCATCGGCGTTTTTTTTGATCGCTCAGGCAAGGTAAACCGCCTCGTTATTGATCATCTCGAGAGCTATCCGGACGCGCGTTTTATGACTGTTGAGCATTGCGATTTGGAAAGAGAGCTCGTTGTTACGGGTTATGAAGAAGAAGATGGACCGCTGGTACGCTACTCGGTTGATCATGAAGCGACTTATGTTTCGGACCACCAGGATTTTCAAATAGCGCCGATTGATCGGCAGTTTTCATCAAAATCGCTACCGAAGCGCTTTTTGACGATCTTCGCTGGCCCGTTTATGAATCTCGTGCTCGCTGTTGTTATCTTTATCATTTATTTCAATATTGCCGGTATTCCATCTGATGCACCACAGCTCGGCAAACTCATTGCTGGTTATCCGGCAGAACAGGCTGGACTTCATTCAGGCGACCAAGTGTTGCGGCTGAATGGGACGAAAATGGATAGCTGGACGGCTATCACTAAATATATAGAACCACGCCCGAAACAGAAAATCACTTTTCAAATCCGCCGTGACGGACACGTGAAATCCATAGATCTTGTGACACGGACACGAACGGGGAATGGTCAGACAATTGGTGTGATTGGCGTCTACCAGCCCAATTATTATTCGTTACCGGATTCATTGAAGATGAGTGTGTCACAGACTTTTTTCTGGATTAAAATGGAACTTCAGGGACTCGGAAAACTTGTTTCCGGCGGATTCAATTTGAATCAGTTATCCGGCCCGGTCGGCATCTATCATGCGACTGGAGAAGTCGTTGCTCAGGGACTGATTCTTGTCTTGAACTGGACAGCCTTCCTTAGCATCAATCTTGCCGTGATCAACCTGCTGCCGTTGCCTGCGCTCGATGGCGGACGCTTGTTTTTCTTGATTGTTGAAGCACTGCGTGGCAAACCGGTTGAACCGCAAAAAGAAGCGTTCGTTCATTTTGTCGGTTTTGCCTTGTTGATGGTGCTGATGCTACTCGTGACGTGGAACGACATTCAACATCTTTTTAATCCTTAACTTTGTTTCGGACGTCTAGCAAGTTCTGGGGACGCTCGTGGCGAATACAGCATGGGTACAGCGGATGCAAAATTTTAAAGGAACTCTTGTATTGATTCTTTTTGATTGAGGTGCGACTAATGAAACAGAGCCAAATGTTTATACCGACTTTGAAAGAAACTCCGGCTGACGCGGAATCTGCCAGTCATCAATTTCTGCTTCGTGGCGGCTATATCCGCCAGAATGCGGCGGGTATTTACTCTTACCTGCCACTTGGCTATAAAATTATTAAAAAAATCGAAACAATTATTCGTGAAGAGATGGATCGTACAGGTGCTCAGGAATTGCTGATGCCGGCGATGCAACCTGCGGAACTATGGCATGAGTCGGGGCGTTGGGATGTTTACGGACCGGAATTAATGCGATTAAAAGATCGCCATGGTCGTGAATTTGCAATGGGAGCAACTGGTGAGGAATTAATCACCAGCCTTGTTCGTGATACGTTGAATACGTATAAGAAATTGCCGACAACACTCTACCAGATTCAAACGAAATACCGCGATGAAAAAAGGCCGCGATTCGGTCTCTTGCGCGGTCGTGAATTCATCATGAAAGATGCTTACTCTTTTCATGCGGAAACAGATACGCTGGATGATGTTTATTGGGCGATGTATCACGCTTATCAGCGTGTTTTTGAACGTTGCGGCTTGAAATTTCGTGCTGTGTTGGCTGACTCTGGGGCTATCGGCGGCAAAGATACGCACGAGTTCCAAGCGCTTGCGGCAATCGGCGAAGATACGATTGCGTATTCCGATGGCTCGGATTACGCCGCAAATCTCGAAATGGCTGAAGTGATCGATGTACCGAAGGAGAAACCAGTCGGACAGCCGCTTAAGAAAATCGCAGGGAATAGCGGAACAGAATCACTTGCCGTGCACTGGTTCAAAACACGTGAGGCAACCCTTGCTGTTTTCCTCCGTGCGGAAGATGAAGTTAATGATGTCAAGGTGAAAAACTATCTCGGCGCTGATATGATCGAAGCGTTAACAGATGAAAAACTGGATGCCGTTCATCCGTTAGCTGGCGTCCGGGTTCTTGCGGATAACGCGCTGAAAGCAATTGCTGACGGCGTCTTCTACAATAAGGCAGAAGAGACAACTTACGCCGAGCTCGATCCGTCACGCGACTTGCCAATCGAAGCTTTTGCAGATTTCCGTTTTATTAAAGAAGGCGATCCGTCTCCGGACGGCAAGGGAACCATTCGTTTTGCCAAGGGGATAGAAATTGGTCAAATTTTCAAACTCGGCACAAAATATTCAGAGGCCATGGGCGCTTATTTTCTTGACGACGCGGGCAAAAGCAAACCGCTGATTATGGGTTGCTATGGCATCGGTATTTCACGCACGCTGTCTGCTGTCTGCGAACAATACCATGATCAGAATGGTTTGATTTGGCCGAAAGATTTGGCGCCGTTTACCGTGCATCTGATTACAATGAATATGAAAAATGAGGCGCAAAAACAGTTATCCGCAGAACTCTATCAAAGTCTCCTTGAAAAAGGATATGATGTGCTCTGGGATGATCGCAAGGAACGACCTGGCGTGAAATTTGCCGATAGTGAATTGATCGGTTCGCCAGTGCAGCTGGTTGTCGGCAAAAAAGCGGATGAAGGAATCATTGAAATCAGCCGCAGGTCAGACAGTGAGCGGAAAGAATGTGCGGTTCATAACTTGCTTGAGCAGGTTAATGCTTTGCTTCAAACGTCTCATTAATTTTTCAAAGTAATTTTTCTTGAAACCAAAGCGGCTATCTCTGCCGTTAATGAATCGGAGAAAAAAGGGCGCACGTAGAAAGCGTCCTTTTCCTTTTTTAAAATCGATTCACTGATGCTTTGCCGACTAGTCAAGCCGTATATTTTTTAGTACGATTAAGATAAAACATTGAAGAATCATTTGTATTGATCCGACTCAAATAAAAAGAAACTGTCGTCGGTCAAGTTCTTAGGACGCGCGGAACATTCATTTCTTGAAAAGTTATTTTACTGAAATCTTTACAATCAAGCGTTAAACAGAGAACAGATGAGGGGAGTGCGAGAGAACTAATGGTTGAAGAAAGTGCCAAAGCGTCGCGCTGGCAGATTCTGATGGAGCAATTGGAAGTGCCTGAAGAATGGCGTCGGCTCTATTTCATGGACGGGGAAATTGATAAGCTGTCGGTTTACCGTCAAGAGAAACGCTGGCATTTTGATTTGATGATGCAGAGCATTCTACCAGCAGATGTTCTTGATTGGCTCAAAAGCCGGATGAATGAAAAATTTCATGCCATTGTACCCGAGGTGACTGTCGCGGTTCAAGCCCGTGATCATCAGACACAAGATGAGCGGTTCAGTGAGTACTGGCCGGGTCTGCGAACAGTGCTCGCGACACAATTTCCTGCGTTAAAGGCGGTACTTGCCGATCAACAGCCTGTCGTTCGTGAGAATCAGCTACTGATCAGCGCGACAAATGATGCTGAAGCAGGGCTGGTAAAACGGAAGCTGCCTCATGTGATTAACGATTTCCTGCGTCCAGCTGGTTTTAGCCCGCTTGTGCTCTCGGTCAAGATTAATACGGAAGAGAAATCAAAGGCTTACGACAGCTTTATCAAACAAAGAGAGCAGGAAGATCAGCAGAAAGTGCTGCAGGCTGTTGCCGAAAGAGAGACAGCACGCCAGGAAGCATCAGCTACTGAAGCAAATGAACCGTTTAAATTTGGTTATGCCATTCAAGATGAGCCGGTTTCAATCACTACGATCCAAGATGAAGAGCGACGAATGACAATCGAGGGTTATGTCTTTGACTCGGAAACACGTGAACTTCGTAGCGGACGTACCTTGCTTTTGTTTAAACTAACCGACTACACAGATTCCCTGGCTGTTAAAGTGTTTTCTCGCGACAAGGAAGATGCGGCGCGTTTTGCCGACTTTCACAAGGGCATTTGGGTGAAGGTACGTGGCGGTGTGCAGAATGACAGTTTTATGCGCGATCTTGTGATGATTGCAAACGATATCGAGGAAATTGCGCCGCATAAGAAGATGGATACAGCTCCTGACGGAGAGAAACGAGTCGAATTACACGCTCATACTGTAATGAGTCAAATGGATGCTGTAGTGACTGCTTCAGCTTTGATCAAAAGGGCGAAACAATGGGGACATCCGGCGATCGCTATAACCGATCATGGTGTCGCCCAATCCTATCCTGAGGCATATTCAGCTGGGCAGAAAAACGGTATTAAGGTCATTTATGGTGTGGAAGCGAACCTTATTGATGATGGGGTACCGATTGCTTATAATCTGGCGCATCGCTCGCTTGACGAGGCGACTTATGTTGTGTTTGACGTCGAGACAACTGGTTTATCGGCCGTCTATGATACGATTATTGAGCTGGCGGCTGTTAAAATCAAGAATGGCGAAGTGTTGGAAAAATTTGATAAATTTGCGAATCCGCATCATCCGTTGCCTGAGAAAATTATTGAATTGACTAGTATAACCGATGAGATGTTAAAAGACGCACCTGACGCCAGTGTGGTTGTCGAAGCATTTAGATCATTTGCTGGCGATGCGATTCTTGTTGCACATAATGCGACTTTCGATATGGGTTTTTTAAACACGGCTTACAAGAAGCTAGGCTTTGAGGACGCTGATAACCCATGGATGGATACTCTAGAACTCGGACGCTTTCTCTATCCGGATTTTAAAAACCATAAATTGGACACGCTCTGTAAGGCGTTCAATATCGAATTGACCCATCATCACCGAGCGATTTATGATACAGAAGCGACTGGATATCTGGCATGGAAAATGATAAAGGATGCGGCAGACAAGGGCATGCTTTATCACGATCAGCTGAATGATGAACTTGGTAAGGGGAATCTAGATCGCATTCGTCCATCACATATTATTCTGCTTGTGAAAAACCAGACCGGATTGAAGAATCTGTACAAACTGATTACATTATCTCATGTACAATATTTCTTCCGTGTGCCACGGATTCCGCGTTCGCTCCTGACGAAATATAGAGAGGGACTTATCGTTGGATCGGGCTGCGACAAAGGTGAATTATTCGAAACAATGATGCAAAAGTCAGCGGAGGCAGCCGAAAAAGTTGCAGCTTTCTACGACTATATTGAGATCCAACCGCCGTCCAATTACGCCCATCTTGTGGAAAGAGGGATTGTGCGCGATGAACTGGCGCTTAAAGATGTGATGCAGAAGCTCGTGGCGCTTGGTGAAAAGCTCGATAAACCAGTTGTCGCAACGGGTGACGTGCATTATCTTGATGAGCATGACAAGATATACCGGAAAATTTTAATTGGTTCACAGGCAGGTAATCCACTCAACCGTCAGGTGCAGCCAGATGTCCATTTTCGAACGACCGACGAGATGCTTGATGCGATGCGCTTTCTCGGCGAGGAGCAAGCGAAGAAAGTTGTATCCTTTAATCCGCAGGCGATTGCCGACTCGATCGAAGACGTGCTGCCAGTAAAAGATAAGCTGTATACACCAACGATAGATGGGGCAGAAGAAGAAGTTCGCGATAAAACGAATGCGCGGGCGCACGCATTGTATGGTGAAAATTTGCCGGAGCTTGTTGAAAAAAGGCTCGATAAAGAATTGAAGAGTATTATCGGTCACGGGTTCTCAGTCATTTATCTGATCGCGCATAAATTGGTGAAAAAGTCGCTTTCTGACGGCTATCTTGTTGGCTCTCGAGGGTCGGTTGGCTCTTCACTTGTCGCGACGATGCTTGAAATCACAGAAGTCAATCCACTGCCACCGCATTACCTCTGCCCAGAGTGTCATCACGTTGAATTCTTTACTGATGGTTCAGTTGCCTGCGGTTTCGACTTGCCGGATAAAGCGTGCCCGGAATGTAGCACAATGATGAAAAAAGAGGGTCATGATATTCCCTTTGAAACGTTCCTTGGTTTTAAAGGGGACAAAGTTCCCGATATCGATTTGAATTTTTCTGGCGATTATCAACCCGTTGCGCATAACTACACAAAAGTTCTTTTTGGTGAGGACAAGGTCTATCGGGCAGGAACGATTGGCACAATTGCCGATAAAACAGCTTACGGCTATGTTAAAGGCTATGAAGAGGATACGGGCAGCCATTTCCGTGCGGCGGAACGCGATCGACTGGCTGCCGGTTGCACTGGAGCGAAACGGACAACCGGGCAGCATCCAGGCGGCATTGTCGTTGTGCCCCGTGATATGGAAATCTATGATTTCACACCGGTTCAATATCCGGCTGATGATAAAACTGCTGAATGGCGAACGACCCATTTCGACTTCCATTCGATTCACGACAATATCTTGAAGCTTGATATTCTAGGCCATGACGATCCAACCGTTATTCGCATGCTTCAAGATTTAAGCGGGATTGATCCAAAAACAATTCCGGTTGACGACAAGGAAGTCATGAAAATATTCAGTACCACCGAGTCGCTTGGCGTGACACCTGAGCAAATTCGCTGCAAGGTCGGCACACTCGGGATCCCTGAATTTGGTACCCGTTTTGTTCGCCAAATGCTGGAAGATACGAAGCCAACTTCTTTTGCCGAACTGGTTCAAATATCTGGACTGTCGCATGGAACCGATGTATGGCTCGGTAATGCGCAAACCTTGATTAATGATGGCACCTGTGTGCTAAGGGATGTGATCTCCTGCCGTGACGACATCATGATCGATTTGATGCACAAAGGGCTTGAGCCGTCACATGCGTTTAAGATCATGGAATCGGTCCGCAAAGGCAAAGGGCTTATTGATGACTGGATAGCTGAAATGAAGGAAAACAATGTGCCGAAATGGTATATGGAATCCTGCCTCAAGATTAAATATATGTTCCCGAAAGCGCACGCAACCGCTTATGTCTTGATGGCGTTCCGAATTTCTTATTTCAAAGTGCATTACCCGGTTTTATTCTATGCAACCTATTTCAGTGTGCGTGCGGATGATTTTGATGTCGATGTCATGCGGCACGGATCAAAAGCAATTGTCGCTAAGCTGGAAGAGATCGAAAGAAAAGGCAATGACGCGCTACCAAAAGAAAAAAGCCTTTTAACTGTTCTTGAGGTCGCATTGGAAATGTGTGAACGCGGCTTATCTTTTCAAGGCGTTGACCTCTACCGATCGGATGCAACCCGCTTTCTCGTCGATGGCGATTCATTAATTCCGCCGTTTAATGCTATTCCCGGCGTTGGAACGAACGCGGCTAAGGCAATTGCCAAAGCACGTGAGGAAGGCGAATTTCTCTCGAAAGAGGATCTTCAAAAACGCGCCAAAGTATCAAAAACGATCATGGAATATCTTGAAGGCCAAGGTTGCCTCGAAGGCATGCCGGATGCGAATCAATTATCTCTGTTTTAGTTGATAGTTGAGCGTGATAAAGATTAAGAACAGGTAACACATGCTGCATCATTAATCGCAAAAAGGTTCGTTTCTCGCGATTGTTGCCTGTTTGCAACGGGTATGATATAGTGTTTATGGAAATACTGGAAATAGTTCGTGAGAAAGAGTGGGAATTTCCCGCTCTTTTGTTTTCGAAGGGGGTTGAACATGGCTGGCACAATTGCGAAAGTTACCGATGAATTAATCGCACCGATTTTGACTGAACTTGGTCTCGAACTTGTCGACATTGAGTTTGTCAAAGAAGGTCAGAATCGCTTCTTGCGTGTTTTCATTGATTCACCGCAAGGGGTGGATCTGGATATGTGTGCGGCGGTCAGCGAGAAATTAAGCGAGAAGTTGGATACAGCGGATCCGATAAAAGAAGCCTATTTCCTGGAAGTTTCGTCTGCTGGGGCCGAACGACCGCTAAAGAAATATCAGGATTATCTCAAAGCAGTCGGCAAGGACGTTCATCTGACAACCTATGAACCGATTAATGGTTCGAAAATCTTCGAAGGAAAACTGACTGCTGTCAGCGAAGATGCGGTGACGCTTGCGGTCCGAAATAAAACAAGAGTGGATGAAGTGGCATTGCCCTTTGAAAAGATAGCAAGCGGCAGGCTTGCGATTCTCTTCTAAGTGGGTCATGCCCTTGTAAAAAAGGGGAGAGAAAGAATGAGCAGTGATCTTATTGAAGCGATGGCGGCTCTGGAAAAAGACAAGGGAATCAGCAAAGAAGTTCTACTGGATGCGCTTGAAGCCGCGCTGATTTCCGCCTATAAACGGAATTTTGATCAAGCACAGAATGTTCGTGTGGACATCAATGAAGGTATCGGTCAAATCAAAGTTTTCGCCCGTAAAGAAGTGGTTGAAGCGGCTGAAGATAATACCGAACAGATTTCACTGGATGACGCAAAAAAACTGAATCCACATTATCAGGTCGGCGATACTGTTGAAGTTGAGGTAACACCGCGAAACTTCGGCCGTATCGCAGCTCAGACAGCGAAACAAGTGGTAACGCAGCGCGTCCGCGAAGCCGAACGTAGCGTCATTTATTCTGAATTCATTGATCGCGCCGATGATATTATGACCGGTATCGTTCAACGGGTGGACCATCGGTTTATTTATGTTGACCTGGGACGGGTTGAAGCACTTCTGCCACTGTCTGAACAAATGCCAAATGAAACTTACCATCCGCATGACCGAATCAAAGTCTACCTTACAAAAGTCGAAAATGCGAAAAAAGGACCAATGATTACTGTATCAAGGACACATCCTGGTCTTTTAAAACGTCTTTTCGAACTTGAAGTACCGGAAATCTTTGATGGCACGGTAGAGATCAAATCGATTTCACGAGAAGCCGGAGACCGATCAAAAATTGCTGTTTATGCTGCTGATCCGGAAGTCGATGCTGTCGGCGCTTGTGTTGGCCAGAAGGGTGCTCGTGTACAGACGATTGTGAATGAGCTTAAAGGCGAAAAAATAGATATTGTCGGCTGGTCAGAAGATCCCGTAGTCTATGTTGCCAATGCGCTTAGTCCGTCCAAGGTTGTTCAGGTGATTGTTCACGAGGAAGACAAGGCAACAACCGTTATCGTTCCGGATTATCAACTGTCGCTTGCCATTGGCAAAAAAGGGCAGAATGCCCGCCTCGCAGCGAAACTGACCGGATGGAAAATCGATATTAAGAGCGAATCTGAAGCAGAAGAGAACGGAATCCTGGATGCCTATGCGGATGAAAAGGATGCCGAAGAGATTCAGGACGCAGAGATCGACGCTTTGGGCAATGCAGCTAATCAGGCAGATACTCCTAAAGAAGACGACTAAGGAGGCTTAAAATCTATGCCGAAATTAAGAAAGATTCCGATGCGCAAATGTGTCGTCTGCCAGGAACAGGAAGACAAACGGCAATTGTTTCGCGTGGTTCGTTCGCCTGAAGGCGATGTTTTTCTTGATCTTACCGGGAAGAAAAATGGGCGCGGCGCTTATCTGTCCCAGAAGAAAGCGTGCATCGAAAAGGCGAAAAATAAAAATTTGCTTTCGCGCCATTTAGGAACACCCGTTCCAGATCAGGTCTTTGACGACATGTTGCGTCTTGTGGAGGAGCGTTGCGTCGATGCCCCAAGCGAATGACTGGCAACCGTTGCTCGGACTCGCAAAACGCGCCGGCAAGGTCGTTTCGGGAGAGGATACTGTGCTACGCTCGATTCGCGAACAAAAGGCTAAACTCGTTCTTTTAGCTGAGGACGCATCTGATCGAACAAAGAAAACAATAACGAATAAATGCACGTTTTACCGCGTGCCACTCATTCAAGTGCCAGATCGCTTTGCCCTTGGCAAGGCCATTGGCCAGCCCGCACGGGTAATTGTTGCTATAGTGGATAGCCATTTTGCGGGAGGACTGATAGGACGACTTGAATCATCAATTCGGGGGTGAATCTATGAGTAAGATGCGTGTGTATGAATATGCTAAGGACAATAGTGTATCAAGTAAAGCAGTTATTGAAAAACTGGAGGCACTGGGTTTCAATGTGAAGAGCCATATGTCCGTCATTGAGGACAATGCCATCCATCAATTAAATAAACAATTTCTGAAGAAAAAACCGTCTGCCGAAGTCCAGACGGTTCATCCGAAAAAAAAGAATGCAGAGGGTACAGTGACACAACCTACAAAAACAAAAGAAAAACAAACGAGTCATGTGGCAGCGGCACCAGAGAAACGCCAGCATCAGGCAGGCAAATTTTCCAGCAGCAGCCAGAAACACGGTGGAGAGAATCAGGGGAATAATAATCGCGGCAATAGAACTGGCGGTGGCAGCCGATTTAATGAAAACGGCAGTGCCAATAGACGTAATAACAGCGGCAATGGCGGCAGACGAGGCGGCCGTGCGAATGGTAGACGGCGCGGACAGGTATCAGCCGTAAACCGTCAAAAGATGGAGATTAAACTGCCCGACAAAATTATGATTTCAGGCTCATTGACGGTTGGTCAATTTGCTGAAAAAATTGGCAGACCGTCAACAGACATTATTAAGAAATTAATGGCACTCGGTGTCATGGCAACAAAGAATCAGGATCTCGACAAAGACACGATTGAATTGCTTGCTGGAGATTATGGCGTCGCGGTTGAAGAAGAAGTCATCGTTGACGAAGCAGATTTTGAAGCAGATGGCTTGGAAATTGACGAAAAAACAGCGGTCATCCGCCCGCCGGTTGTCACAATCATGGGTCATGTCGATCACGGCAAGACAACTTTGCTCGATTCGATCCGCCATACAAAAGTAACAGCAGGCGAAGCGGGCGGCATTACGCAGCATATCGGCGCCTATCAAGTCGTACACGAAGGCAAGCGAATTACCTTCCTTGATACGCCAGGGCACGCGGCTTTTACAACGATGCGGGCACGCGGTGCGGAAATCACCGATATTACCGTACTTGTGGTTGCCGCAGACGATGGTGTGATGCCGCAAACAATTGAAGCGATACACCATGCGCGTGCTGCAAAGGTTCCGATCATTGTTGCCGTCAACAAGATAGATAAGCCGAACGCTAATCCAGATCATGTCATGCAAGAATTATCCGAACAAGGCCTCGTTCCAGAAGACTGGGGCGGCGATACGATTTTTGTCAAAATATCTGCGAAACAAGGCATAGGCATCGATGACTTGCTGGAAATGATTCTTCTTGTCGCGGAAGTCGAGGAATTCAAGGCGAACCCGGACAAGTTGGCGCGCGGCGCTGTCATCGAAGCACAGCTTGATAAAGGAAAAGGACCTATTGCAACGCTACTTGTTCAAAATGGTACGCTAAATGTTGGTGATCCAATCGTTGTCGGTAGCACCTTCGGTCGTGTCCGTGCGATGGTGAACGATCTCGGTCGTCGCGTGAAGAAAGCCGGTCCGTCGACTCCGGTTGAAATCACCGGCTTGAATAATGTACCGCTCGCCGGCGATCAGTTCATCGTCTTTGCCGATGAAAAGAAAGCGCGGCAGATCGGTGAAATACGTGCAGAACGCGCGCTGATTACAGAGCGTAAAGAAACGACGACTAAAGTTAGCCTCGATGATCTCTTTGAAAAGATCAAGGAAGGCGAAATGAAAGAAATCAATGTCGTCATTAAAGCGGATGTACAAGGTTCAGTAGAAGCGCTCAGTGGATCATTGCGCAAGATTGATGTTGACGGCGTGAAGATCAATATTATCCATGAGGGAGTCGGCGGCATCAGTGAGTCGGATATCATTCTTGCATCCGCTTCGAATGCGATTATCATCGGCTTCAACGTACGCCCAGACAATCATGCCAAGTCGATCGCAGAACAGGAGAAAGTTGACATCCGCCTCTACCGCGTTATTTATGATGCGATTGATGAGATGGAAGCAGCAATGAAAGGAATGCTCGATCCGGAATTCAAAGAAGTAGTTATTGGCCAGCTTGATGTCCGGACAACATTCAAAGTATCCAAAATCGGAACGATTGCCGGCTGCTACGTCACTGACGGCCGGATTTCAAGGGATGCCGGCATTCGACTCGTTCGCAACGGTGTGGTCGTTTATGAAGGCCATGTTGATACATTGAAGCGTTTCAAAGATGACGCAAAAGAAGTCAAGCAAGGCTTTGAATGCGGAGTCACACTTGAGAACTTCAATGATATCAAGGAAGGCGACACCATGGAAGCTTATGTCATGGAAGAAGTTAAACCTAAATGATCGTAGGTCTTGTTCAATGCGACTGTCTGCTCTATAGCGCCCAATCGCTTAAAGACAAGCGGTCAGTACTGTTGAGTATTCTGCGCAAGGCAACGCATAGCCACAATTTGGCGGCGAGTGAAACAGATTTTCAGGATGTTTGGCAACGTACCTCGCTGGCTTTTGTTTCCGTTGGCACATCAAAAGTCGTTGTTGAGAAAGAATTGACACGGGCTTTGCAGCTAATTGACAGTCATCCTGAAATTGAACGGACCCAAACGACCTATGAATGGTTTTAAAAGGAGGGTGACACTATGGCCAATTTAAGGGTACATCGCGTCGCCGAGCAAATGAAAAAAGAAATGAGCGACATTATCCGTAATCGTATCAAAGACCCGCGTGTTGGATTTGTGACGGTTACAGGTGTAGATGTAACTGGCGATCTTCAAGAAGCAACAGTCTATGTTAGTGTTCTCGGTGACCAGACAAAGGTCGATGAAACACTGGCTGGGCTTGTCAAAGCGAAGGGATTTATCCGCAGTGAAATCGGTAAGCGAATTCGTCTGCGTAAAACGCCGGAGATTCAATTCAAATTCGACCAATCGGTTGAATACGGCAATCATATAGACAAGTTGATCAACGATTTACATCGCAAAGACTGATAGCTACAAGGTTTTTGGCGAATGGAAAAGGATGGGATTCATGAACGAGTATAATGGAATTCTGCCGCTTTACAAGCCGCGTGGAATGACTTCTCATGACTGTGTTTTCCGTCTGCGCAAGCTGCTTCATTTTAAAAAAATCGGACATACAGGCACGCTCGATCCGCAGGTTGATGGCGTGCTTGTTCTCTGTCTCGGACGAGCCACGAGAGTCGCTGAATTTTTGCTCGATTATGGAAAAACGTATCAGGGCGTGATTGCTCTTGGTACGGCAACGACAACGGAAGATGCCTCTGGTGAGATTACGGCAGAGCAAGTTGTCGAAGAACCAATCAGACGAACAGCAGTAGAAACAGTTCTGGCATCCATGAGAGGACCAATTGAGCAGATAACGCCGCTCTATTCAGCGGTAAAAGTAAACGGGCGAAAACTTTACGAATATGCGCGCGCGGGTATTCCTGTTGAACCGCCAATCCGGCACGTTACTATCTATGATCTGAAGCTGCTCAATCCGATTCCGAATTACAAGGAACAGATTGCCTTCGAAGTTTCCTGTAGTAAAGGGACCTATGTGCGGACGCTAGCGAAAGATATCGGCAGCAAACTCGGTTATCCAGCACATCTTCAAACGCTGACTCGGATAAAGGCAGGACCATTCCCCGTTGAGGCGTGTTTCACTTTTGCACAGATTGAATCACTTGTTGAAAAAGATACGTTTCAGGAAGCACTTCGTCCGCTTGAACAAGCGCTCAGCCAAATGGAAAAGTGGACGGTTGACGGCATGATTGAAGAACAGATCCGCCATGGTGCCGTTCTGCCGCTTCCGGAATCGTTTGATGATCGGCCGCATGCGGTTTATAATAGCAAGGGACAATGTCTTGCTATTTATCAGATTCATCCGGAACATAGTGATCGGATTAAACCTGTCAAGGTCTTGATTTGATCTCATGAGTCATCGACAGAACAGGCATTTCAGCTTAAGAAATTGAAGGTGCTGCCATGAAAACGATTTATCTAGATAAGAAACCGGATATGGATGAAATTGATAGCCAAGAAAAAGTGGTCGCGCTTGGCTATTTTGATGGCGTTCACCTTGGTCATCAGCAAGTGATCCAGAAAGCAGTATCCATTGCCAAAGAAAAGGGCATGGAGTCGGTAGTAATGACTTTTTATCCGCATCCCTCAGTTGTTCTTAAACCTTCTGCTAAGAGGGAAGGCAGTTTGACGCCGCTTGAAGACAAAAAACATATGATTGAACGGCTCGGTGTCGATCTGCTTCTCTTCGTCACGTTTGATTTGGAATTGAGCAGACTGTCGCCACAGGAGTTCGTCGACGGTTATTTGATCGCAATTCATGCCAAGCATATTGTGGCAGGGTTTGATTACACGTTTGGACGGATGGCTAAGGGCAATATGCAGAACATCGGCGACTATTCGCGCAGTATGTTCGGCTATACGACCATTCCGCGTGTGGAACGATTCGGAGAAAAAGTTAGCTCAACATTGATTCGCGAATATATCCAATCCGGGGCTGTTGATGAAGCGGCTATCCTGCTCGGTCGGCCCTATCGGACGTCGGGTGTGGTTGTACACGGCGATCAGCGCGGACGAGAACTCGGCTTCCCGACAGCGAATGTTGAGACACAGGCAGATTATCTGCTGCCCAATCAAGGCGTATATGCCGTTCGGCTGACTGCTGGCGGCAAGAGCTATGACGGTATATGCAGCTTAGGCATGCGCCCAACTTTTTATGATGAGAAGAAAGCTGTGCTAGCCTTCGAAGTCTATCTATTAAACTTCAGTGGTAATCTTTACGGTCAGGCTGTTTCGGTAGATTGGCATAAGCGGCTGCGCGGACAGCTGAAGTTTGCTGATGCTCAAGCACTGATTCTTCAGATGAAAAAAGACGAGCAGGAGACGCTCCGTTATTTTGCAGCAGGGCTTGTTAAAGACTAATGCTCAATTTTTCGAAAGCTGATACATTCATTAGGGTCTTGCCAAGCAAAAGAATCGACCACAGACTTGAAATCATTAGCTTATTCATGTAAACTGTTTGAGTAATGATTAGAACCTTTGCTCGGCCAAGCGCTCCACCGGCGCCCGCTGGGCATATGGGGATTCATAAGAGGGAGGTGACTACCTGATGGCTCTGACGAAAGAACGTAAAACTCAGCTGATTCAGGAATTTCAGACACATGAGAACGATACCGGTTCACCGGAAGTTCAAATTGCTGTTCTGACAGAACAAATCAACGTATTGAATGAACACTTGAAACTTCATAAGAAGGATCATCATTCACGCCGTGGTCTGCTAAAGATGGTCGGCAAGCGTCGTAACTTGCTCACTTATCTGCGTGAACTCGATGTGAAGCGATATCGCGAACTGATTAACAAATTAGGTCTTCGTCGATAACAAACAAAAAGCGGGATTTTCCCGCTTTTTTGTTGGACAAAATGAAAACGATAACGCAACGGTACGCAGTGTCCGTTCAAAAATGCCCGCATCGAGATGTGGGCATTTTTCAAAGGATAAGATTGTATAAGATTTAGCGCGAAGAATACAGCGCTGGTGCCTTGCGGGTAAAGCGACCAAGTGAGATCTCGCAGATTATAATCTGTTTGAGCTGACGTGCGGCGTACAAGCGAGCAGCCGAAGCGCAATTGTTAAAAAAGGACTTGGCTATGCCAAGTTTTTCTGAATAGATATAGAGGAAAGAGGTGCAGCAATTGGCATCAGAAAAGCATGTTTATTCGATTGACTGGGCGGGTCGTCCGCTACGTATCGAAATTGGGGAAGTGGCGAAACAGGCAAATGGGGCAGCGCTTGTTTATTATGGTGATACGGTTGTTTTATCGACGGTTACTGCGTCTAAGGAACCAAAAGAAGGCTCGTTTTTTCCTTTGACAGTAAATTATGAGGAACGCGCTTATGCTGTTGGTAAAATGCCCGGCGGTTTTATCAAAAGGGAAGGACGACCAAGCGATCAAGCGACGTTGTCTGCACGGATGATTGACCGACCGATCCGTCCGCTATTTCCAGAGGGATTCCGAAATGAAGTACAAATTGTCAACATGGTGATGAGCCTTGATCGGGATGCTAGCGCGCAAATGGCTGGAATGCTCGGTTCTTCTCTTGCGCTCTCGATTTCCGACGTTCCTTTTGAAGCGCCGATTGCTGGGGTGATTGTCGGCCGTGTGAATGGCGAATTTGTCGTCAATCCGACTGTTGATCAGGAGAAGATGAGCGATGTACATCTGACTGTGGCTGGAACAAAAGACGCCATTAATATGGTTGAAGCTGGCGCAGACCAGGTACCTGAATCGGATATGCTTGATGCGATTCTCTTCGCACATGAACAGATTAAGAAGCTGATTACTTTTCAGGAACAAATCATTGCTGAAGTTGGCAAGCCGAAAATGGAGGCTGTCTTATTTAAAGCGGACAAGGAACTTGACGATCGAATCCGTGAATTAGCCCACGAGCGATTGAATCAAGCGATGCGGACTGAAGAAAAGCAAGCACGGGATCGGGCGATAAACGCAGTCAATCAATCCGTTCTTGATACAGTTCTTGCAGAGAATGCTGACGCTGAACAGACTGTTGATCCAGCGCTTGTTGAGGAAGTCTTACATAACGTGCTGAAAGAGGAAGTGCGGCGAATGATTGTTGTCGAACATCTTCGTCCCGATGGACGGGCTATTGATGAAATCCGGCCGCTCACCGCACGCGTTGGTCTTTTACCTCGGGCTCACGGCTCCGGCCTGTTTACTCGTGGACAAACACAGGCGCTCAGCGTCTGCACTTTAGCACCGCTCAGTGAAGTTCAGGTTCTCGATGATTTCTCGGCTCAAGAGACAAGACGCTTCATCCATCATTATAATTTTCCTGGATTCAGCACGGGTGAAGCGCGACCTTCTCGATCGCCAGGGAGACGGGAAATCGGTCACGGCGCGCTTGGCGAACGGGCACTTGCTCCGGTGATTCCGTCAGAGAAGGTGTTTCCATACACAATTCGCTGCGTCTCCGAAGTGCTTGAATCAAATGGTTCCTCATCCCAGGCGAGTATTTGCGGGAGCACGTTAGCCTTAATGGATGCCGGCGTACCAATTGAAGCGCCAGTATCGGGAATTGCGATGGGGCTTGTCAAACATGGTGATGATGTAGTTGTTTTGACAGATATACAAGGAATGGAAGATTCGCTTGGCGATATGGATTTCAAATGCGCCGGTACCGAAAAAGGTGTCACAGCGTTGCAGATGGATATCAAAATATCTGGTGTGACGCGCGATATTCTTGAAAGGGCGCTGAACCAGGCAAGAGAAGGCCGATTGAAAATCATGAAAACCTTGCTAGCTGCCATCCCGGAACCGCGCGTACATCTGTCTACATATGCGCCGAAAATTATTCAAATAAAAATTAATCCGGAAAAAATCCGCGATGTAATTGGTTCAAACGGAAAGGTGATCAATAAAATCATCGAGGAAACCGGCGTAAAGATTGATATTGAGCAGGATGGATCTGTTAATATTTTCTCAATTGATGAATCATGCGGCCAAAAAGCTAGACAAATCATCGAAGATTTGGCACGCACGGCAAAAGTCGGTGATATCTTTACCGGGCGGGTGAAGCGAATAGAGAAATTCGGAGCTTTCGTCAGTCTTTTTGGCCATACAGACGGACTGGTGCATATTTCGGAACTTGATAATAAACGTGTGGAAAAGGTCGAGGACATCGTCTCGATTGGCGATGAAGTTCGTGTTAAAGTGATCGATGTTGACCATCAAGGACGAGTCAAGCTCTCCCGAAAGGCGCTACTCGCAGATACAGCAGATAGCAAGCAAATGTGAATGTTTTTTATAAAATTAAAACAAATTTTGAAAAAATAAATCACTTTGGGAGGAGATGTTTTGGCAAGAAAAATATATGAACGTATGAATGATGATCAAAAGCATGAAGCACTTGAAAAATTTAAAGTAGATATACAAAAGTTGAGAAATGAATATGAGAAAGACTATCCGGTTGTTGTTAGAGACGCTATTGAGGAAGCCATTCATGTGTATGAAAAAGATGTTGCATATTTAAAAGAAAATCTTAAGTTGAGCTAATATTACTCTGTAAGAATCCAATCCTATTTTAAGGATGGATTCTTTATTTTTTTATGATGGGATCAAGGGGATAATTTTCCCCTCTATATTTTCCACCTTTGTCCACTAGAATTAGCACCTCATCGCACAATTTACAAAAAATTATATGGCCCGCGAATGCTTATCTGTCAACAGTTTCCCAAAATTTTGTGTCGGATAAAATAATGAAATATTAAGACATATTAAAATATTATATTGACATTATAATATTTAGAAAGTAATATTAAATTGCGAAAAAGATATAATATATTAATACAATCTGATATTTTCTCATTATTCAAAAATGAGTTGATATATAACCATGATTAAAGGAGATGTATTAAGTGGGGAAAAGGGTATTTAAAATTATTTCAGGTTTGTCCTTCGCGTTCGTTCTGATTTTCTCGCTCACTGCTTGCGGAAGCAGTGGTGACAAGCAGACGAGCTTGGAAAAGATCAAGTCGAAGGGAACGCTCGTTGTTGGTCTCAGTGCAGCGACCCCTCCATATGAATTTCATTACAGTAACAACGGCAAAAATGAGCTTAAAGGTGCCGATCTTGAACTGGTGAAACGCATCGCGAAGCAGATAGGTGTTAAGTACCAGATCAAGGATATGGATTTTGATGGGCTGCTGCCAGCTTTGCAGAGCGGAAAGATCGACATGATTGTTTCGGCAATGAGTCCGACACCTGAACGTGAGAAGGCTGCAGATTTTTCAAAAGTCTACTATAAAAGCACTAATGTATTTGTCGTAAGAAAAAATGAATTGAGCAAATATGAGAAGCCTTCTGCATTGAAAAATGCGACTGTGGCTACGATTAATTCTTCGACTCAGCAGGCGGTTACTGAAAAGTATTTTCCAAAGGCGCATCTAAAACTGTTCGGGAAATCTAATGATCTGGCGCTTGCCGTTGCCAATGAAAAAGCAGATGCAATGCTTGTTGACGTACCAACAGCTGCTTTGCTCATTAAAGCAAATCCATCACTGGCGCAAACTAAGCTGCAATACAATGATGATACGGCTGGTGCAGCAATCGCGATGCCGAATCAATCAAGTAAGGATTTAAAGAATACGGTTAATTCCGCGATCACGAAATACAAAGGGCAGTATGATAAATGGATTCTTGAACAAGTAAAGTATGTTAAGTAGTAATTAAGCAGTTGCGTGCTTCAAATCTTGAGCCGTACGAAATCGCCTGTCAGGTATTTATATAATTCCAATAACTGGGATTGGAGTTGGAATTTTTGAATTTCTCTTTTTTGGGATCCTATTACACCTTCTTTTTGCAAGGGGCATATGTAACTGTTTTGCTAGCCATCATTTCAGTAATTGCCGGTACGATTTTAGGCGTTCTATTAACCTTAATGAGAAGATCCAAAATTCAAGCGGTTCGGTGGATCAGTATTGCTTACGTTGAATTTATTAGAGGGACGCCTTTACTTGCACAAGTGTATCTCGTCTATGTTGGCTTGCCTATGCTTACCCAACTCAATATTCCTGACTTTGCAACAGGGGCAATTGCATTAACGATCCATGCTTCTGCCTATATTTCGGAAACGATGCGTTCAGGGATTGAAGCTGTACCTTATGGTCAGGCAGAAGCCGCAAGAAGTCTTGGCATGAACAGTAGGAGAACAATGCTTGACATTATTCTTCCGCAAGCTTTTAAAAACATTCTACCGGCTCTTGGCAATCAGTTTATTGGCAACATAAAAGACTCATCACTGGTGTCTGTAATCGGTATATCTGAGCTCATGTATGAGACAACTACGGTGCGCGGGACAACCGCACTTGGACTTGAACCTATAATCGTGTGTTCCTTAATCTATCTTGTTCTGACTTTAACCTTGACAAGATTGCTGACTTTCGTTGAAAGGAGGCTAAAAAGCAGTGATCACCGTTAAACATTTGTACAAGTCCTTTAACAGTCATGAAGTGCTGAATAATATAAACTGTACGATTCATGACGGCGAAGTAGTTGTCATTATCGGTCCTTCGGGCTCCGGGAAAAGCACGCTGTTACGCTGTCTCAATTTACTGGAAACACCGACCCAAGGCTCGATCATCATAGACGGACAGGATATTATGACCCGGAAAATCAACATTGATCAAGTAAGGGAAAAGATGGGCATGGTTTTCCAGCAATTTAACCTATTTCCTCATAAAACGGTTATTCAGAATATCTGTCATGCACCCATCCGTGTTAGGAAGATGAAAAAGTATGATGCGGAACAGCAGGGCCTGGAATTACTGCGTAAGGTCGGATTGAGAGACAAAAAAGATGCTTATCCCATCACCCTCTCCGGCGGGCAGCAGCAGAGAATCGCTATTGCGCGGGCACTGGCGATGCAGCCGAATGCGATGCTATTTGATGAACCCACATCGGCATTAGATCCTGAGATGGTGAGCGAAGTACTAAACGTTATTAAAGATTTAGCTAAAGAGGGCATGACCATGGTGATTGTCACCCATGAAATGGGGTTTGCTAAAGAAGTTGGAGATCGAGTTATCTTCATGGATGGCGGCCAAATTGTTGAAGAAAATACGCCGGATGCAATGTTTAATCATCCGCAACATGCACGTACGCAAAACTTTCTGTCTAAAATTCTTCATTAACAATTGTAATTCCTAGGAGGAATAATCATTGGAACTTAATCAAATCGTTAAATCCATTCAAAGCAAGCAAAGTGAAATTAGCAGTGTTTATTTTGTAGGATGCGGGGGATCGAAAGCAGATCTCTATCCGGGTTTTTATTTTCTGCGAAAGAATGCAAAGAAGCTGATTACCGGTCATTTTACCGCCAATGAATTTAATTATGATACGCCTGCCGCAGTTGGCGAACATAGTATCGTGATCACATGCTCACTTGGCGGCACCACTCCGGAAACTGTTCAGGCAACAAGCCTTGCGAAATCACTTGGCGCGCATACGATTGCAGTGACCCATGAACCTCAATCACCTTTGACGAACGATGCAGACTATGTGGTCACACACGGATTTCATGAAAGCTATTCGGCGAAGGTATCAAAAATGACAAAAGTCTTGACGCTGGCCGTAGAAATTTTGAATGCTTTCGAAGGGTATGACGCTTATGATCATTTCATCGAAGGTGTAGGGAAAATCTATGAAGTGATTGATGATGCGACAGAATTATTGCTTCCTCAAGCGAAAAAGTTTGGTGAAGCCTACAAGGACGCTCCGGTTATCTATGTTATGAGTAGTGGCGCGACAACAGAAGTCGCTTATTCCTTCTCAATTTGCCTTCTGCTTGAGATGCAATGGATCAATTCAAGCTCATTCAGTGATGGCGAATTCTTCCACGGTCCTTTTGAAATTGTTGAAAAGGATAAACCGTTCCTGTTGCTGATGAACGAGGGTAGCACACGTCCAATGGATTCACGCGCTTTGGAATTCTTAAATCGCTTCGATGCGCAAACTACAGTCGTCGATGCAAAGGATTTCGGGCTTATCAATTATATCGCCGAAGATGTCATTGATTATTTCAATCCGATTCTGATCGAAGGTGTGCTTCGCGTTTTTGCAGAACAATTAGCGATTGCCCGGAACCACCCGTTGACAAAGAGGAGATATATGTGGAAGCTGTCTTATTAACTTTTTCGTAAGAGCCAACACAGGCCAACAACCGTATAACAACGAACTGTATAAGGATCATCGCGTTTCTTGTTTCTGAAAGAACCGGTGATCTTTTCTATTAGAAAATGGACGAAACGGAGACTGATGATCTGATACAAAAAAGATGTGCAGCGATAAGTTATGCGCTATCATAATAGAATAGGTTTGTCCAAACTATTAAATGATGGGAAGTCAGATGATGCTAAACAAAGATAACCTATATCCACTTTATATCCAAGTCAAAAGAAGGATCATTGAAGACATTCACAATGATACGTATACGGAAGGCTCGCGGTTACCTTCTGAAACAGAGCTGTGTGAAAAATATGAGGTCAGTCGCATTACGATCAGACGATCTCTACAGGATATGGTGGATAGTGGTTACCTCGTTCGCAAACAGGGCAAAGGCACTTTTGTCAAAAGGGGGAAGATCAAGCGTAGCCTAATTTCGCCGGACGGCTATACCGAGTATATGAGAGAGACCGGTCAGAGGCCGGAGCGTAAGATCGTTGAGAAAGTGATCAAACCGTGTTCTCCATTTATTGCGAAACGTTTAGCGATCCCGCTTGGCAGTGAAGTGTTGGAGCTTTGCCGTATTCTCTATATTAAAGGTGTTCCGCTTGGCTTTGAGTTGAATAGCTATCCAATCATACGTTTTAATGGTTTGGAAGCGTATATCGATGATCATGTTTCGACCCATGAAGTCTTGCAAAAAGAATATGGCGTAACCCTAAAAAGTAACTATAAAGTGTTAAACGTTTTGCTTGCAAACGAAAAAATTGCCAATTACTTACATTGTAATGTCAGCGACCCCGTCTATCAGCTGGACAAGACAGCTTTTAACCAATACAAAGCAGCGGTCTATCATTCAATGATGTATTGTGATGTGAATCGGGTTAGCTTCGTTATCGAGGACAAGAAAGACGAATGACTCTGAAAGAAACCATATCAAATCTCAAATGGAGGAAGGTTTCAGATGTGCGTTTTTTAGGACTAGGCGATAATGTCGTTGATATCTATGAATCGAGACAGACGATGTATCCCGGTGGTAATGCCTTGAATTTCGCAGTATTCGCGAGAAAGTTAGGGTTTGAAGCAGCTTTTCTCGGTGCTTTTGGAACGGATAAGATTGCTGAGTATGTCCGATCATCCGTTAAGGTTTATGATGTGGATCTCTCCCATTGCCGAATTTATGAGGGAGAAAACGGCTTTGCCCGAGTAACGCTCAAAGATGGCGATCGGGTTTTCCTGGGAAGTAACCGCGGCGGCGTTCTCAGCCAATACGGTTTAAATATTTCTAATAAAGATGTGGACTATCTAAAAACCTTTGATTTGATTCATTGCAATATAAATGGTTTTTCTGATGATGCGCTCCCGTTAATTCACCAATTGGGTATTCCGATTTCTTATGATTTTTCTAGCCATTTTACGGAAGAAGATATTAAGCGCGTCGCCAAGTACATTGATATCGCTTGCTTCTCTTGCAGTCATTTGACCGAGAACGCGCTGCAAAACCTAGCTTCACGCATCTTGGGTTATGGCTGTGATTGTGTACTCTGTACTCAGGGCGAAAACGGCGCCTTCCTTTTTACAGAAGGTCAGTGTCACCGTCAGCCAGCCCATTACATTAAAGCTCAAGACACTATGGGAGCCGGAGATGCCTTTCTCACTTGCTTCCTTGTTCACTATTATAAGAATCTTGGTAATGCTGCCGGTAAGAAAGAAGCGATAACAAATGCACTGGAGTTGGCCGCTGATTTCTCAGCGCAGCAGTGTCTCGTTGAAGGTTCCTTCGGTATGGGAAAAAAGATTAATATGGAAGAATAACCTTTGTGAAAGAAAAATTTGAAGCGAAAAGAAGCTGATTGCATGATGCAATTAGCTCTTTTGTGCGCCCGGCATGGGTGACAACTAGGCGGTGAAAGTCCGCTACAGTCTTGGCAGTAGGAACTGTTAGCTAAAGGCAAGGGTGTCCACCGTGAGGATGAATTTCCAACAGACGCAATCGGTTCCCAATGATTAAAACACGTACATAATTTATAAAAACAAAGTGCTTTTACTTTTTAATCTTCCAGGTAGTTCGGCTGATATTGTGGCGTATACGAATTTGGCCATGAGAGCCAACCGTATAAATTGAAATTTCCGTGTTTGGAAATAATATTCCCGACAAGTTTATCACGGCTCACCATTTTGTTGATGTATTCTTGCCCAGGATGAAAGAGTTGTTGAAGCTGTAAACTACCAATGACCCCTATACTTGCCACGCTTTTAAGTATCTCTTTCTTCTTTTTTTTCAAAGAGTTAAATCATATTCATTCTTAATCGCGCTATATATAGAAAGAAAGCTTGCTGGAAAAGTTGAAATTTCTTCCGCACATATCAAAAAAATGCACTTCATCACAAGATTAGTACACGAAAGCACCTGGAACCGCTTTATTGCCTGTAAATCTGTTTGTCTCGCTTTTTGGCTAGTGTTATAGTAATAGATGGTTTCTTAAGCTAATAGATGGATAGGCAACATTGCTTTTTAAAGATGGGCTAGATAAATGGGGGAGCTTTCGTGGTTATTAAACATACATACGCAAATGGGATTCGCGTCTTATTGGAGCAAATACCCAATGTGCGATCAGTCAGCATCGGCATATGGGTCGGTACGGGTTCACGCTATGAGACTAAAGAGAAGAATGGCATCTCGCATTTCATCGAACATATGCTTTTCAAAGGAACCGAGACGCGCAATGCCAGGCAGATTGCCGAAGCCTTTGACAAAATTGGCGGTCAGGTTAACGCGTTTACATCAAAGGAAAATACGTGTTACTATGCCAAAGTAATGGATCGTGATGCTTCTTACGCTATCAACGTGTTGGCGGATATGTTCTTCCACTCACGTTTTGATACCAAGGATATGGAGAAAGAAAAACAGGTGATCGGCGAAGAAATCAAAATGTATGAAGATACGCCGGACGATCTCGTACATGATTTATTGAGCGCAACTAGTTTTGCTCACCATCCTCTCGGCTATCCGATTCTCGGCCATGTCGAGACACTGGCTCGTTTTCAGCCGGAAGATTTGCGGGGATATATGGCGGCGCATTATGCACCAGAAGACATCGTTATTTCCATCGCAGGCAACGTAGCCACTGATTTCGTCAATGAAGTTGATGCTGTTTTTTCATCTTATGAATTTGTCGATCGCAAGGAAGCGCAGGAAGCGCCTTCGTTCCATCCCGGTAAAATTGCTCGGAAGAAGGAAACGGAGCAGGCACATATATGCTTCGGCTTCTCAGGACTCTCAAACAAAAATGAACACTTGACTGAAGTCATGGTCATGAATAATGTGCTTGGCGGTGGTATGAGCAGCCGCTTATTCCAAAATATCCGTGAAGAGAAGGGGCTAGCCTATTCTATCTTTTCCTTCCACACAGCGTTCAAAGACAGCGGCTTATTCACGATCTATGGCGGCACAGGCGCGGATCAGCTAAGTGCGCTTGGCGATTCTATTTTGGAAACAGTGGATACGTTTATTGAAAAAGGGATCAGTGAAGAGGAATTAGCCAGTAGCAAAGCGCAAATTAAAGGAAATGCGGTTTTTGGCTTGGAAAGCACAGACAGCAGAATGAGTCGCAATGCGAAAAATGAGCTGATTCTTGGTCATGATCGGACGATTGATGAATTTACGGAGAAGGTTGACCGAATCACGGTTGCTGATGTAAAAAGGATTGCGCAAAGCATCTTTAGCAAACCGTATTCCTGTTCGGTGGTCAGCGCTGCAGGAAAATTGCCGCAAGCTATACAATATTAAAGCCTATTAAGGTAGACTGCTGCGTTTTCAGAAGATGCGGCAGTTTTTTTATTAGTTCAGTCCTGTCATTCTTAAATAAAGCGACAATCCGTTTCTCACATTACTCAGAAGGTGTCTCAAAACCGATTTTTTCGGCCTTGAGGCATCTTTTTCTCTATGCGCCAGTGTCTCGCAGATATTAGCTTGTTCGAGGGAGGCTAGGGGGAGCGCCTGCGACAAGCGAACACAGGGTAATAAACAAAAAAATAACAGTAGATTTTAACAAAGCCAATCTTTAAAATCAATTTTTATCTGATAAAAGGAATCATCAAGAGTTTTTTTCGGAATAAGCCTCAGACATCCGGCAACGAGTCCTGCACCTTGCGAAGACTGACAAGCCCAAAGACACTCACGAACCCGGGTATTTGTCATACCATAAAGTGTTGAAAGAAAAATCGGCTAGAACTGTGTAGCAGCAGAGATAGCCATTCGGAGGGAAAAAATCGATGCTGACAAATAGGCATATTGTGATTCTAGGAGGGGACGCCCGTCAGATTGAGGTTATCGATAAGCTCATTGCGCTCGATGCCCGTCTGTCGCTTGTCGGTTTCGATCAGCTGGATAGAAATTTTAACGGAGCAATGAAAGTAACGATGGATGAAGTGCAGCCGCGGACGGTTGACAGCCTCATCCTCCCGGTGAGTGGCACAGATGAGGAAGGCACCGTCGAGACGACTTTTTCCAATCAGCAGGTGAAGCTGACGGAAGAATGGCTTGCAGAAACACCTGATCATTGCACGATTTATTCAGGTATTTCAACCCCCTATCTGGATCACATTGCTCAGAAAAACGGTCGCGAAGTCGTCAAATTATTTGCCCGTGACGACGTTGCTATCTATAATTCTATTCCGACTGTCGAAGGCACGATCATGATGGTCATTCAACATACGGATATTACGATACATCATGCCAATGTTATTGTACTCGGACTCGGAAGAACAGGAATGAGTGTGGCGCGTGCCTTTCACGCGCTTGGCGCGCATGTTAAAGTCGGTGATCGTAATCCACGGCAAATTGCTCGTGCAATTGAAATGGGTGTGGACGCATTTTATTTGAAGAATCTAGGAGACGAAGTCGATGATGCTGAAATTTGCATCAATACGATTCCTGCTATGGTTCTGACGAGCCGCGTTTTATCAAAAATGCCGGCAAGCAGCTTCATTATTGACCTGGCGTCTCTTCCTGGCGGAACAGACTTCCGTTTTGCGAAAAAACGCGGAATCAAAGCGATCATCACGCCAGGTCTACCCGGTCTCGTTGCTCCGAAAACGGCAGGTAAGATCATTGCCAATGTGATGCAGGAATTGCTCGAGGAGAAATTCAAGGAGGAAGAAGAAGATGAGTCTTAAGGGGAAACATATTGGATTCGGTCTGACCGGATCGCATTGCACATACAGCCAAGTCGTGCCGCAGATTAAAAGATTGGTCGAAGCCGGCTGCAAGGTTAGCCCGTTTGTGACATATACAGTTCGCCATACAGATACACGATTCGGTAAAGGTGAAGACTGGGTTGATAAAATTGAAGCAATCACTGGTAATCCGGTTGTTGATACGATAGTCGAGGCAGAACCGTACGGACCCAATAAGCCACTCGATTGCATGGTGATTGCGCCGATTACCGGGAATTCGATGAGTAAAATGGCCAATGCGCAAACTGACAGCGCTGTCCTGATGGCGGCCAAAGCCACAATGCGCAATGGCAGTCCGGTCGTTCTTGGTATCTCAACTAATGATGGACTCGGACTCAACCTGCAGAATATCGCCAAACTGATCGTCGCAAAAAATGTTTTCTTCATTCCATTTGGTCAGGATGACCCAGTGAAAAAGCCGAATTCGCTCGTTGGTAAAATGGACCTATTGCTTGACACTGTTGAAGCGGCACTGATGAAAGAACAATTACAACCTCTTCTTGTTGACAAAACTAGCTGAATGCGTGAACTTGATAATAATTTCATGCGATAATAAAAACAATGCGTCAAAGAAATTAATTTTTCCCGAATACTCACTTTCTTTCGCTGATTTTTGATTATATAATAGATAAAATGACAGGAGTATAGAGGAGAGATGGTTTTGCTACAGACAGAAGGTTTAAATGTTGCGGTTGTCGGTGTTACTGGAGCCGTTGGCACAAGAATGCTGCAAATGCTGGAAAGCTCACCGCTTCCGGTGAAATCACTGTTGCCGCTGGCTTCCGCACGTTCAGCTGGGAAGAAAGTCAATTTCGGTGGCAAAGAATGGACAATTGAAGAAGCAAAGCCTGAATCATTTGATAAGATAGATATTGCCTTGTTCAGTGCTGGTGGATCGGTATCCAAGAAGCTGGCTCCTGAAGCAGCCTCAAGGGGCGCCGTTGTTGTCGATAATACGAGCGCTTTCCGGATGGATCCTGAAGTGCCGCTAGTTGTTCCCGAAGTAAACGAGAAGGCATTGAACGCCCATCACGGCATCATTGCTAATCCGAACTGCTCAACCATCCAGATGGTTGCAGCGCTCGAACCGATTCGCCAAGCTTATGGTCTGAAACGAATCATTGTTTCGACGTATCAGGCGGTTTCCGGTTCCGGCGCTAAAGCGATTATGGAATTGGAGACACAGACGCGCGCTGTGCTTGACGATCAACCGGTCGAAACTGCGATTATGCCAGTCAAGGGCGATAAAAAACATTATCAGATGGCGTTCAATGCGATCCCGCAAATCGACTTGTTCCAGCCGAACGATTATACTTTCGAAGAAATGAAAATGATTAATGAGACAAAGAAGATTATGGATGACCAAACACTGCAGGTTTCAGCGACTTGCGTCCGCGTCCCGGTTGCAATCAGCCATGGGGAATCCGTTTATATTGAAATCGGCAAAGAAGGCGTCTCATCAACGGATATCAAAGCCTTGCTGAAAGATGCACCAGGTGTCGTCCTCCAGGATGATCCGGCAAATCAAATTTATCCGATGCCGGCGGATGCCGCCGGCAAAAAAGAAGTCTTCGTTGGTCGTATTCGTCGCGATCCGGATGTTGCAAACGGCTTCCATCTGTGGATCGTCTCTGACAACTTGCTGAAAGGTGCGGCATGGAATTCGGTTGAAATCGCTGAACGCCTTGTAGCGCTCGGCCTCGTGACTTATTAATTAACAAAAAGTAAGCTCGGAGGACTGCAGTTGCTTCGCCAATGCATGCCTCTGAGTTTGCCAACCGCCCGTACCGCCTTGAAGGCGGCTTTCTGAGTCTCAAATTTAGAAGGGATGGAAACAGATTGAAAATCATTGTGCAGAAATTTGGCGGAACATCTGTTCAAACAGAAGAGATGCGGGCGCACGCCGTACGTCATGTTGCTGCAGCTATTGAGAAGGGCTACAAGGTTATTGTTGTGGTTTCGGCGATGGGCAGAACTGGCGATCCTTATGCGACTGACACACTGCTCAATCTGATTGACGATACTGCAAGTTCTGCGCGGGAAAAAGATATTTTGATGTCCTGCGGCGAAACAATATCGACGGTCGTGTTCTCAAACCTGTTGAAACATGCCGGTGTCCACTCAGAGGCTTTAACGGGTGCGCAAGCCGGATTCCGTACCAATCGCACATTTAATGAAGCGAAAATTATTGATATGCAAGTTGAGCCATTGCTGAAAAGGCTGCAACAACTTGATGCGGTTGTTGTAGCCGGTTTCCAGGGCCAGACACTGGATGGTGAAATTACAACACTTGGTCGAGGCGGTAGTGATACATCGGCTGCAGCGCTTGGCGCTGCAGTTGGTGCAGAGTGGATTGACATTTTCACCGATGTCAACGGCGTAATGACGGCTGATCCGCGAATTGTTCAGGATGCGCGTCAACTCTCAGTTCTGACATATAACGAGATTTGCAATCTGGCTTACCAAGGTGCAAAAGTGATTCATCCGCGCGCTGTTGAGATCGCAATGACGGCGAAAGTGCCGATTCATATCCGCTCGACTTCTTCTGATGAATTGGGCACACTGGTGACGACGATGAACCGCACGAGCCAAGGCCAGGATATTCAGGAACGTCCAGTTACCGGGATTACCTATGTAAAAGGTGTATCTCAAATTCGCGTGCGCGCGGGTAAAGAGGAATATAATTTGCAGGCACGCGTCTTTAAAGCAATGGCGGAACAATCAATCAGCGTCGATTTAATTAATATCAGTCCAAACGGTGTGGTGTACACGGTTCTGGATAAATTTACTGAACGCGCGATTCAGACGTTGAAGTCGCTTGGCTACCATCCGGAGGTTCAGCAAGGCTGCGCAAAGGTATCGGCAGTCGGCGCTGGAATGGCCGGTGTACCCGGAGTCGCTTCGCGGATAGTCAATGCTCTGACCGAGCGCGGCATCCGTATTCTTCAGTCCGCCGATTCGCACAACACAATTTGGGTGCTTGTCGATCAGGACAATATGGAGGAAGCGGTCAACGCGCTGCATCAGGCGTTTCATTTGGAGAAAGAGCAGGCAGAAATCAGCCTGGAACATCCAACACAGGAGTGAAAGAAAATGGATTTTGGCAGAATGTTGACAGCAATGGTTACACCTTTTGATGAAAACGGTGAAGTGAGCCTGTCTCGAACGACAGAACTCGTGGAGCATCTGATCAAAACGGGATCGGACGGGATTGTCGTTGCAGGAACAACCGGTGAATCACCAACGTTGACAGCAGATGAAAAATTGAAATTGTTTGAACATGTCGTTCGCGTTGTCGATGGAAGGGCAAAGGTGATTGTCGGTACAGGCGGCAATAACACGGCACAGTCTGTCGCATTTTCAAAAGAAGCAGAAAAACTTGGCGTCGATGCTGTAATGGCAGTTGCGCCTTACTATAACAAGCCGAATCAAGCTGGACTCTATGCGCACTATAAAGCAATTGCTGAAGCAGTGACTGTTCCGGTAGTCATTTATAATATTCCCGGTCGGTCAAAAGTTAATATTGAGGCAGAAACAACAATTCGTCTGTCAAAAATTGATAATATTGTGGCCGTTAAAGAAGCGAGCGGCAATCTCGATCAGATGGCGGAAATTATCAGCGGTACGGATGATGATTTTCACTTGTACAGCGGCGATGATGGCCTGACACTGCCAGTTTTGGCGATCGGCGGTCAAGGCGTGATTTCGGTTGCTTCACATGTGATCGGACCAGAATTGAAAGCGATGATCGAGACCTTTCTAAAAGGTGACTTAACACATGCGGCTGCCATGCATCGGTCGATGTTGCCATTCATGCGCGCGTTGTTTGCTCAACCGAGCCCGGCCCCAGTCAAAGCCATGCTGAACGCCCAACAAGTCCAAGTAGGTAGTGTACGCCTGCCGATGGTAGAATTAACAGAGCAGGAATTTGCTAATTTGACGTCAATTTATAATCAGTTTCATACTGGCGAAACGTCTTCTGTCAATTGATTGAGGAAACCAGCAATTATATGCTGCAAACCGCCGCCCTTTTCATAGGGTGGCGGTTTTGAGTTTAGAGAGTATAAGGCTTTTCGTACAAAAATGCAGCGAGGTGCTCTAGCGCCTTGCGGGAAAAGCGAGTCAAGTGAGACCGCGCAGATTCAAACTTGTCTGAGGAGACGCGCGGCGCCCGCTGCAAGCGAGCAGCTGAAGCGCAATTGTTAAAAATAGGACTTGGCTATGCCAAGTTTTTCTGAATGCGCTTATACATCTATAAGATTTTAGAAAAATTAAGCGTGAGAAAAACTAAAGATTAGCCATTGTTTATCGGACTGAGCTAAGCGAAAGGTTGTTTCTTACGAAAATGCCGCAATGACACTTCAACTATTGATTCATGCTGTCGTGCATGGCATAATAGGAAATAATAAATGAAAGCGTTTATATAAAGAAAATTCAAAAATAAACGACACAATGCACAGCCATCGCCAATGGTTAAAAGGGAGTATGTATTTTGAAATCATCTGGGAGGTTACGTCGTGAAAATTCTACTGAGTGGTTTCGCACCTTTTGGAAAAGATTGGGTCAATCCATCATGGGAGGCTGTGCGCCGTTTGGACGGCGTCCAATTGTCAAATCATACAACACTTTTGGCCACGCAATTGCCGGTTACGTTTAACGGGGCAGCTAGACGCCTGATCGCCTCCATTCGCGCTATTGAACCGGATATCGTCCTGGCAGTCGGGCAGGCTACAGGACGTGCCGAGATCACACCGGAGAGAGAAGCGCATAATTATTGCGATAGCTCGTGTTCTGACAATGCTGGCCATCTGTTTACAGATTCGGTCATTCTGCCCCAAGGTCCCGATACTTATTTATCCACATTACCGTATCAAGAGATGATTGGCGCCATCCGTCAAATCGGTATTCCCGCTAGCCTTTCGCATTCGGCTGGCGGTTACGTTTGCAATCATGTGTTTTATCATTTAATGAACTATCTTGAGAAAATGGAGCGACGAAAAATTTTGGGTGGGTTCCTGCATGTCCCCTGTCTGCCGGAGCAGACAATGAACACGGACGTACCGTCGCTTACATTGGAGCAAATTACTGAAGCCGTTCGGGAGGCGGCACGTGTCTCGTCCGAAGTCTGCATATCGGTTGAGCACGAGCAGCTCGCCTAACTGTTAATACAGCTCAAAACGGAGAAACAAAACCGTTTCGAGCTTTTTTAACGAGCGGGTGCAAGTGCGTAGCCGAAGCATAGTTGATGCAAATAATGATTTGGCGGTTTTTCAATTTTTCTCATGCGAAACCGCTCATATTTTGCCTTATGGACGATTTATCCAATTTATAATTGTACATTAAGATGAGGTTTGGTTATAATAAAAGCAATGATTAGTTCGGGTCAAAAGCGATGACTGCTCAACTGAATAGGAGGAATGCCCATTGACACATTCGAGACAGAACAGCGTCAGAATCTATGCAATGGGCGGCGTTGGGGAAATCGGAAGTAATATGACAGTCATTGAAATAAATCGCGACATTTATGTGGTCGATGCTGGTTTGATGCATCCGCATGAAGATATGCTTGGCGTTGACACGGTGATTCCAGATATCAGCTATCTGATTGAAAACCGGGACAGAGTACAAGCAGTCTTATTGACACACGGGCACCAAGCCAATATCGGCGGCCTTCCATACCTGTTTAAAGAATTGGCTGTTCCTATTTACGGGACGCGGCTGACCTTGGCATTAGTCAAAGAAGCGCTGAAAGAATTAGGACAGAACTTTAACAGAGAACAATTTATCGCCATACAGCCGGAACAGGATTTGATGATCGGATCATGTAAAGTCTCGTTCTTCAGGACCTATCACAGTGTCCCTGATTCCATCGGTTTGTCGATCCATTCGCCGCAAGGTAATATTGTCCACACCGGTGACTATAAATTTGATTTCACACCGGTTGGCGGCTATCGCACGGATGTCAGCAAAATTTCAGAAATCGGAGATGAGGGCGTTCTCTGCATGCTCGGCGACAGCAAACATGCGGAACTGCCTGGAAAAGCGCCTTCAGATGCTGAAATCGGCGAAAGATTCAATCACCTGCTGTACTCCGCGGCCGGACGGGTTATTATGACCGTTCACGCAACCAACTTGTACCGGATTCAACAGTTTGTCGAGGCTTGCGTGCGACATGGGCGGAAAATTGTTTTTGAAGGCAAATATTTGGAGAAAGTTATTTCAATTGCTGTTAAAGAGGGGTTCCTTGTTCTGCCGGAAAACAGTGTGCTTTCCTGGGATAAGGCATCGAAAATACCGACTCAGGGACTGGCGATAGTTACCAGCGGCCCTGACGGCGATCCACTCACCCCACTTACCGGTATGGCTAATCATTTGAATAAACGTTTACGCTTTAAAGAAAATGATTTGATTATTTATGCGGCATCGCTTACGCCAAGCAATGAGAAAACGGTAACCAATGCGATTGATCAGCTAATGAGCGAAGGGACTCAGGTTGTTTTCGGTAAAAGCGTGCATGTTTCCGGTCATGGATCTGCTGAAGACCTCAAGCTGATGCTTCAGCTTGTTCGTCCGAAATATCTGTTGCCAATCGACGGGGAATTCAAAATGCTGAAAACCCATCAGGAGCTAGCTGAGTCAATGGGAATCACGCCTGAACGCGTTTTTCTGCTCGATAAGGGCGATGTTGTTACGTTTACAAATGGCGAAGCCAGACAATCTGATACGGTTCCGGCTGGTCAACTGCTCGTTGACGGTCTAGGCATTGGTGATGTCGGCAATATCGTTCTCCGCGATCGCCGGCTCCTATCCCAAGACGGAACGGTTATTGTGGTCGTGACGCTCGGGCGTAAGAATAAAAAAATTCTTGCCGGTCCAGAGATAATCACCCGCGGATTTGTTTATGTAAGAGAGTCGGAAGACCTGCTTGATCAGGCTAATCAAATCGTGTCAGAAGTGCTGTCCAAAGCATTGACACAACATGTTTCTGAGTGGTCATCGCTAAAAAGTGGTATACGGGATGCTTTAAGCCGTTACTTTTTTGATAAAACCAGACGCCGTCCAATGATATTGCCAATTATCATGGAATTTTAAAAAATCCGGGCCCAAAGAGGTCCGGATTTTTTATTCCCTTTAAGTGATTCCGCCGTGTTGCTAGCAAATGCGATCAAGCCTAAATCGCAGAATATCATCGACGTGTAGCAGCTGAACAGATTTTAATTTTTTAGCGTTTAGTAAAATATGGTTTATACTATAATATAACTATACGAAAATTTTGCGAGAGTGACAGCTGATTCCAAACTAATAGAATCGCAGGATGCGGGACAGCCACTTTACTTTTTTTAGACGGTTTAGCAAAAAAATGAGGTGCTTGAATAAATGGGGAAAAGAAAGAATACACGGGCGAAAAAAGGATGGCGGACGGTACTAATCTATGAGGTAGGCGGCCTCTCCATGTTTGCGCTGACCTGTATCGGCATCAGCGGCCTGGGAATGGCCGGAGAAGTGCTGAAAGAATTCAGCCGTTTCTTTACCGGCGATTGGTGGATTATTCCAATGCTGCTCTTACTGGCGCTCTCTGTCTATTATATTTTCTATCGCAAGCAGCCGGAATTTTTCACCCGCCGTCTAAGCGGTATCTATCTCTTTTCATTTGCTTTAATGCTCGTCAGCCATATTCGTTTATTTGAAAAATTATCGGCCGTCAACGACTGGCAGAATCGGTCAGTTATTTACAATACATTTCTTCTTTATAAAGAAGAGTTATCTGGCACAGTTCGCCATTTTGGTCTCGGTGGCGGAATGATTGGCGCGATCGGTTTCGCTTTTTTTCACTATCTATTTGCGACCATTGGTACACGTTTTATGGCTGGTTTTCTTTTCATCGTCTCAGGCATTTTGATAACCGGTCGATCGCTCGGTGATATTGGTCGGAAGGTGTTCGGCAGTTTTTTAAAGAGCCTGAAACGATTAGGTGCGAAAAGTAGTCAGTCGATGAAACAATTATTTGTGAAAAAAGAAAAGAAAAAACCGCGAAAACAGCCACAAGCGACCGATCCCTATCCAGCTGAAGAAAGTGTTTCACCATTCACAGAAGAAGAACCGGAAATTCATGATTTTAATGAGCGCCAGACGCAGGTGACTGATCCGTATCCGGCAACATCGACCGCAGATGAATCGGTCAAGAATGAGGCAACGGATGATAGCTTTGCACCGGACTTTACGAAAAGTGCAATTGAAAACGCCGATTATCAGCTGCCGCCACTCGACCTGTTGAACAATTCACGTAAAAACGCGCAAAATAATGAACGAAAGCACATTGCGGAAAATGTACGGACACTTGAGAGGACCTTTGAGAGCTTTGGTGTTCGCGCAGCGGTCCGCGAAGTACATCTTGGCCCGGCTGTCACGCGTTACGAAGTGTACCCTGAAGCCGGCGTGAAAGTCAGCAGAATATTGAATTTATCCGATGATCTGGCACTCGCGCTCGCGGCGAAGGATATTCGTATTGAGGCGCCGATTCCTGGCAAGTCAGCGGTTGGCGTCGAGGTGCCCAATCAGGAAGTTGCAATGGTTGGGCTGCGCGAAGTGCTGGAATCGAAAAACGCCCATCAAGCGCATTCTAAATTGACGGTCGGGCTTGGGCGCGACATTTCCGGCGAACCGATTCTTTCCGATTTGAATAAAATGCCGCATTTACTTGTTGCCGGCGCAACGGGTAGCGGTAAAAGTGTTTGTATTAACAGTATTATCATTTCCCTGTTGATGCGGACCAAACCGAGTGAAGTTAAATTATTTATGATCGATCCGAAAATGGTTGAACTTAATGTCTATAATGGTATTCCGCATTTACTGACACCCGTAGTCACTGATCCGGGTAAGGCGGCTCAAGGCTTGAAAAATATTGTCGGCGAAATGGAACGGCGCTATGAATTATTCTCTGAGAGCGGCACGCGAAATCTCGAGGGCTATAATGAAATGGTTCGGCGCTATAACGCTGACCATGAAGAGAAACAATTATTTATGCCTTATATTGTTGTCATCATTGATGAACTTGCCGACTTGATGATGGTTGCCTCTAAGGATGTTGAAGAAACTGTGACGCGTCTCGCACAAATGGCACGCGCCGCAGGCATCCATTTGATTATTGCCACGCAACGCCCATCCGTTGATATCATTACCGGTGTGATCAAAGCAAATATTCCGTCGCGGATCGCTTTCAGTGTGTCCTCGATGATGGATTCGCGGACGATTCTTGATTCCGGCGGCGCTGAAAAGTTATTAGGAAAAGGGGATATGCTTTTTCTGCCGATCGGCGCATCAAAACCAGTGCGTATTCAAGGAGCCTATTTATCTGATGACGAAGTGGAACATGTGGTTTCTTACGTGATTAGCCAGCAGAAAGCGAATTATCGGAAAGATATGATACCGACTGGGAACGCAGCGGAACCAGATCCTGCGAATGTTGACGATGAGCTCTTTGATCAGGCGGTCGAGCTTGTTGCTAATATGCAGACAGCCAGTGTCTCCATGCTTCAGCGTCGTTTTCGGATTGGCTATACTCGGGCGGCCCGTCTGATTGACGCAATGGAAGAGCGGCATATTGTCGGCCCATATGAAGGCAGCAAGCCGCGCAACGTGCTCGTGCCGAAGCCAAGCGACGAGGCAACGAATGTTCATTAATCGAGATTGGAGATTATTTCATGCAGCGAATTCTTGTGACCGGAGCTAGCGGGGCAATTGGACAGGCGATTGCCCGCAGACTTGCCGCGTCAGGAGCGTCTCTTTATCTGCATTTTAATACAGCTGAGCAAAAGGCGCGGACGCTTGCCGATGACTTGGCGACTCAATACCCGAACCAGGATTTTTTATGTATTCAAGCTAATCTGGCACGTTCAGAAGGCGTGTCTGCGCTTTTGAAACAGCTAGCTTTCACAGTTGACGGCCTTGTGTATAATTGCGGCAAGAGCGACGTCGGCTTGTTTCAGGATGTGCCCGCATCAGCGCTGCAGCAGGCGGTGCAATTGGCGCTGATCAGCCCGTTTCAGATTGCTCAACGATTAATTGATCCAATGATTAGCGCCCGTTTCGGACGAATTATTTTTATCTCATCAATTTGGGGGCTCACCGGTGCGGCAGTAGAAGTGTTGTACTCAATGGTCAAAGGTGGGCAGATCAGCTTGGTCAAAGCGCTTGCCAAGGAAACGGCGTCGAGCGGTATTACCGTTAATGCCGTTGCACCGGGCGCGGTCGATACACCGATGTTGTCCTGTTACAGTGCAGAAGAATTGAAGCAGGTAGCCGAAGAGATTCCGGCCGGACGTCTTGCGCAACCCGATGAAATTGCCGCTGCTGTTCAATTTCTGGTCAGCCGCGATGCTGCTTATATCAACGGACAAGTATTGTCGGTTAATGGTGCTTGGTATTGCTGAATTGCAGGAATTTCCTGAATAAGGTCCGCAGTTCGAAGCCAACCTAAACCTGTTTCACTTAGAACTCTTTTTTTTTCAGCGATGCTTTCGAGTGATTTACTGAAGATCCGACATCAGCATTGAAGAAATAAACAGAGATCCGAAAAAGGGGTGTTTGGCATGTCCGTTTTGGAAAACTGGGAACGTTGGAAAAGTTTTCTTGGCGATAAAGTGGTTCAGGCGGAGAACTTAGGGATTGATGAGCAGACAATTACCGGATTTGCAAAAAAAATCGGCGATTATTTGAGCAAAAATGTAGATCCGAAAACGGATCAGGAGCGCGTACTGTCCGATCTTTGGCATGTTGCCAATGATACAGAACGGCAAGTGTTGGCGCGGTTGATGCTGCAATTGGTCACTTCTGATAAAAAATTTCAAACGCAGCAGTAACAATGAATCAAAGGACAAGAAGAGATGCGTTGCATCTCTTTTTTTACACTCAAAACAATGTGAATTAATTTAATGAGCACGCTTGTGGTTGTATGAAGTTTTCTTTTCGATTGTATCGTTAAAATCGACAACTTATGATAATATTACTATATAGAAGTCCATGTTTTGCCTGCAATGAGTATGTGGCAGGTCTTACTTAGCTTTTGTTTTCCGAACGTCAGTCATCTTGGGTTTTTCGGTTAGAAAGCAAAAATACAATTGCCGACAGAAATGGACAGGTTGCAAATTATATTGGCAGGTGTTTTAAGTTGAGTGAACTAGGTCAGGCGCTGAGAGATGCACGTGAGAAAAAAGGGCTTACTCTCGATGAGCTGCAGGAAGAGACCAAGATTCAAAAACGCTATCTTCAGGCAATTGAAGAAGGGGATTTTGATAAGTTACCTGGTGAATTTTACAGGCGCGCTTTTATCAAAAGTTATGCGGAAACACTCGGCTTTGATTTCGCCGCATTTGTTGAAGAATACGGGAATGAATTACCGAAAATTCAGCATGAAGAAGCATCGGAAATACATACGGTGCCTCCAGAAGGCGGCGATGAACCAGGAATGAAAGCGATCCGGCGCGCGCGCCCCATCCCCGTGCCGAAAAATTGGTCTTCAATTCTGAACAAAGCGATAATTGTTGTTATTGTTCTCATTGTCCTGATGCTCGTCTACATTCTTCTCAGTCATGTTATGGGTGGTGCCTCAAGTAGCCAGTCCACACATCAGAGTGCCGGAACATCGGTTTCTTTCAAGGGAAACAGTTCGAAGAAAGCTGCTTCATCCTCGTCCACCGCATCGTCAAGCACAGCATCGAGCGAATCATCATCCGCATTGAATCAACAGTTGAAGCTTGATAAAACACAAGGCAATCACTTCACGTATACGCTGACGGGAACGACAAAGTTCGATGTTACGGTTTCGACCAAAACGGGCCAAAACGCTTGGTTTATGGCAACTGATGCGAAAACAGGCAAACAGATTGTTGGGGGAACAATGAGCGCCGCAACAAAGAAAAGCTATCATTTTGATGCATCGACTATGCAATCTGTACAAATTCAATTTGGCAGTGTGCAGAATACGTCGATGAAAATCAATGGAAAAGCCTTTAAGTTTCCAGGAACATCGACTGTGCAGTATATTGTTATTAATTTCAGCAAATAATTGTGGATTCGGGAGAGCCCGCCGGAACGCGGCGGCTCTTTTTTTCACGATAAATCTCTAAAAGAGAGGTAACTGCATGATGAACTTGGCCAATAAATTGACGGTTTCGCGGATGATTATGATTCCGCTGTTTCTCATTCTTCTTCTCGCGCCGTTCAAAATCGGCGTGATCGGCTACGGCAATTACCAGCTGCCGGTCGCCCATCTGTATGCCGCTCTGATTTTTATTTTGGCTTCATTTACCGATTGGTTGGATGGCCAAATTGCCCGCAGAAGACATCTGGTCAGCAATTTCGGCAAATTGATGGATCCTCTCGCAGATAAGTTGCTTGTCATGAGTGCCTTCGTCGCTTTCGTAGGTCTTGGGTCGATGCCCTCCTGGATGGTCATCGTGATCCTAGCAAGGGAATTTGCCATTACTGGACTGAGGCAGATTGCTGTTGAAGAAGGTTCTGTGATTGCAGCGAGCAAGATTGCTAAATGGAAAACATTTTCGCAAATGGTAGCGATAATTCTTTATTTACTTCATAATATCCCGTTCGGGGCAGAAGGATTTCCGCTTGATTTGATCATTTTGTGGATCGCCGTGATGCTGACAATTGTTTCCGGATTCGATTATTTTTATAAAAACCGCGCCATTGTATTTCGTTCAAAATAAAGCCTGCCAATTGCCATGCGATAGGGCTTTGTCCGATAATGAAAAGGGATCGCTAGATGTCGAGGATTAATAGTTTGCAAGATTCCTTTAAAAAGGAGATTAGACAGATGAATGCAGAGATTATCGCTGTTGGTTCTGAATTGTTGCTCGGGCAGATTGCCAATACAAATGCTCAATTTATCTCGGAACAACTGGCCTTGCTTGGCGTCAATGTTTATTTTCATACTGTTTGCGGGGACAACGAAGGCCGCCTGCTTGAGGCCGTGCGCCATGCAGAATCCCGCGCGGATTTGCTGATTTTTACCGGCGGGCTTGGTCCCACTCGTGACGATTTGACCAAGGAAACAGTCGCGCATGCATTAAACCGGCAACTTATCACGGATCAGCAAGCAATGGATAGTATTCTGGATTTTTTTCAGAAAACCGGACGCGTGATGACCGAAAACAACAAGAAACAGGCGCTTGTTATTGAAAACAGCACGGTTTTGCCTAACCGACACGGCATGGCGCCGGGCATGATCGCCGAAGAAAATGGCCGCCTCTATTTGCTGATGCCAGGCGTTCCGTCGGAGATGAAACCGATGTTTCTCGATTTTGCTCGTGGTTATCTTACTCGTCGCAATAATGAGCACATTCAGTCACGTGTGTTGCGCTTTTTCGGTATTGGCGAATCCATGTTGGAAACGAAACTATTAGATTTGATTGACGCGCAAAGCAACCCAACGATCGCGCCGCTTGCCAAAGAGAGTGAGGTGACGCTGCGACTGACAGCCAAACATCCGCAGAAGGAAATGGCGATACAGATGCTGGATCAAGCTGAGGAAAAAATAAAAATACGAGTTGGTAGCTATTTGTACGGATACAATGAAGAGTCGCTGCCTGAAGTCGTGTTCCGTCTACTGACAGCAAAGAAACAGACAATTGCCTTTGCTGAAAGTCTGACCGGCGGCATGGCTGCTGACTGGTTAACCGCCTTTCCCGGTGCTTCTGCTGTGCTGAAAGGCGGAATTGTTTGCTACACAAATGAAGTTAAAGCAGCCGTTCTTGGTGTTCCTGAGCCTATTCTGAACGAAGAAGGCGCCGTCAGCGCTTCTTGTGCGCAACAAATGGCCCGGCTTGTTCGGGAAAAATGCGGGACTTCGATTGGCGTTAGTTTTACCGGTGTTGCCGGACCAGACAAGAGTGAAGGTAAAGAGGTCGGTACGGTTTTCATCGGCATTTCCGATAAGCAGCAAACAAAGAGCTTTCGATTCAGTTTTAGCGGTACGCGAAGCAAGATCAGGATTCAGTCGGCCAAAACGGGTTATGATCTGGTGCGTCGTCAGCTAAGTGATCTGCCACTGCACGTTAAGGATTAAAAAAGCGATCAAATGTTTGGCGAACACTTGTTTCTAATATAAAAATAGGTTATCATGTAATCAGGAAGTAAAAGGAGATGAATCGAAGCAATGGTGGAAAAGAACGATAGAAAAGCAGCGTTGGACAACGCGCTACGTCAAATTGAAAAGCAATTCGGCAAAGGCTCAATCATGAGACTTGGTGAACAGCCGGAACAGCGGGTATCCACTGTGTCGAGCGGTTCTCTTGCTTTGGATATAGCGATGGGTGTCGGCGGTTATCCGCGTGGACGCATTATTGAAATATACGGGCCGGAATCTTCAGGTAAAACAACCGTTGCGCTTCATGCCATTGCAGAAGCACAGCAGGGCGGCGGTCAGGCTGCATTTATTGATGCTGAGCATGCCCTTGACCCTGTATATGCAGAGAACCTTGGCGTTAATATTGATGAATTGCTGCTTTCCCAGCCAGATACTGGTGAGCAGGCGCTTGAGATTGCTGAAGCGCTCGTTCGAAGCGGCGCAGTCGATATTATTGTCATTGACTCGGTTGCCGCGCTTGTGCCAAAGGCGGAAATCGAAGGTGAGATGGGCGACGCACATGTGGGTCTTCAGGCACGTCTTATGTCCCAAGCGCTGCGAAAATTATCCGGTGTCATCAGCAAATCGAAGACAACAGCGATATTTATTAACCAGATCCGTGAAAAAGTCGGCGTAATGTTCGGCAATCCGGAAACAACTCCGGGCGGACGCGCGCTGAAGTTCTATGCTTCGGTTCGTCTGGAAGTCCGCCGCGCGGAACAATTGAAAATTGGCAATGATATTGTCGGCAACCGTGCCCGAATTAAAGTTGTCAAGAACAAGGTTGCGCCGCCGTTTAAGCAGGCGGAAGTCGATATTATGTATGGTCAAGGTATCTCACAGGAAGGCGAAATCCTTGATATCGGTGCGGATCTCGATATCGTCGAAAAAAGCGGATCTTGGTACTCTTTCAATAAAGAACGACTTGGGCAGGGACGTGAAAATGCTAAGCTTTTCTTAAAAGAAAACTCCGAGATCAAAGAAACGATTAAGCAGCAAATTCGCCAACATTTCCATTTGGATGACGAGGCGGAGAGCGAAACGGTTCCCGCGGATACACCTGTTTTGGATGATGAAAATCAAGATTAATTGAACAACTTAATGAATAGCAAGCTACAGTATGCCGGATTCTGACGCCGAAAGGTAAGGAAACCGGCATTTTTGCGTTTTGTACTGGAGAATCCGATGGGACTCTCGTGATGCGGGCAGACAATAAAGAAAACGTTTGCCTGCCTGAAAGTAGCTGAGGTTGACAACCTATATACGCAACTATAAAATAAAACTGTAACTATAAAGTTACTGACCAACGAAAATGTAAATTTTTCTGCCATTCTGTGCTTGATTAAGCGGCGTAATAGAAATAGAACCGTTGCCTGTAATTCACTCGTCATACTTTGCGCTTCAGCCGCGTAGAGAGGGATGGGAAACGTGACACGAAACTTATTTCTTTGGCGTCACTTCAGTAAAGCACCTCAAAAGTAAAAGTGTTTGATTTTTACTATTGACGATATGGGAAAGCAAGGAGGTGAAATGATGGGCAGTATACTGACGATCATCTCCATTTTGCTTCTCTCCGTAATTTGTCTTTTTGCAGGTTACTTTTACCGGAAAAAAATTGCTGAGGCGAAAATTGCTTCTGCTGAGAATGCCGCACGCCAGATTCTCGATGATGCGCGCCGGGATGCGGAAGCTCTGAAAAAAGAAACTCTTCTGGAAGCGAAAGATGAGGTTCATTCTTTTAGATCTCAGGCAGAAAGCGAAGCCCGTGAACGCAGAAATGAACTTCAGAGGCAGGAAAACCGCCTGGTACAGAAAGAAGATTCACTGGACCGAAAAAGCGAGTCTCTTGATAATAAAGAGAGTTCATTGGAGAAAAGGGAGGAAGCGCTTAGCAAGAAGAATCGGCAAATTGAAGAGATGGAAAGCAAAGTGGAGGAATTGCTGAAAAAACAGCAATCCGAACTTGAACGGATTTCCGGCATGACGAATGAGGAAGCCAAACAATGGATTCTCAATCAGGTTCGTCAAGAGACGATACATGAGGCAGCTCAGATGGCCAAGGAGATTGAAGCAAGGGCCAAGGATGAGGCGGAGAAGAAAGCGAAGAGCATTCTGTCGCTTGCTATCCAACGCTGTGCCGCAGATCATGTAGCAGAAACCACAGTTTCTGTTGTCAACTTGCCGAATGATGAGATGAAAGGACGGATTATCGGCCGCGAAGGTCGAAATATCCGTGCGCTTGAAACACTGACGGGCATTGATTTGATCATCGATGATACTCCGGAAGCAGTGATTCTTTCCGGCTTTGATCCAATTCGACGCGAGATTGCAAGAATCTCATTAACAAAATTGGTACAGGACGGACGGATTCATCCGGCGCGAATTGAAGAAATGGTTGAAAAATCCCGTCACGAGGTCGATGAAAAGATTCGCGATTACGGTGAACAAACTACTTTCGAGGTGGGAATTCACAGTTTGCATCCGGATCTGATTAAGATTCTTGGACGTTTGCACTTCCGGACGAGCTATGGTCAGAATGTGTTGAAACATTCGGTTGAGGTCGCGTTCCTTGCAGGCATGATGGCAGCAGAGCTTGGCGAGGATGAAACGCTGGCGCGTCGCGCAGGACTCTTGCACGATATTGGCAAGGCGATCGACCATGAAGTTGAGGGAAGTCATGTTGAAATTGGTGTTGAACTTGCCACAAAGTACAAGGAGCATCCGGTTGTCATTAACAGCATCGCATCGCATCATGGCGATACAGACGCTACTTCGGTGATTTCCGTGCTCGTTGCGGCAGCAGATGCTTTGTCTGCCGCTCGGCCGGGGGCACGGCGTGAGACACTTGAAACTTATATCCATCGACTTGAGAAGCTTGAGGAAATCTCTGAGTCGTTTGAAGGGGTTGAAAAGTCTTATGCGATTCAGGCCGGACGAGAAATTCGCATCATCGTGCAGCCGGATATTGTTGACGATGCCAAGTCGTTCCAGCTGGCACACGATATTACGAAGAAAATTGAAAATGAATTGGACTATCCGGGCAATATAAAGGTGACGGTTATCCGTGAAACCCGAGCAGTTGAATATGCAAAATAAAAGGCGGCGCAAGCTGTCTTTTATTTTACGTTAAGAAGGTATGTATAAGATTTTGCACAAAAATGCAGCGAGGCGCGAGGCGCGAGGCGCGAGGCGCGAGGCGCCTGCGGGAACAGCGTGCCAGGAGACCCCGCAGACTTTTGCCTGTTTGAGGAGACACGCGGCGCCAGTGGCAAGCGAGCAGCCGAAGCGCAATTGTTAAAAAAGGACTTGGCTATGCCAAGTTTTTCTCATGCCGTTAGCGAACGGTTAAAAAAATACCGGCATTATTTCAGAAAAGAGTGAAAAGATGAAGTTATTATTTGTAGGCGATGTTTACGGGCAGACAGGGCGGGAAATGATCGCCAATTATTTGCCACGTCTTAAGAAAAAATATCAGCCATCACTGACGATTGTGAATGCGGAAAACAGCGCACATGGTAAAGGGATTACGAAAAAAATTTATAATCAGTTGCTTGAAAATGGTGCAGATATTCTGACCATGGGTAATCATACATGGGATAACCGTGAACTGTTTGAATTTATTGATGACGCGGCGAAACTCGTGCGGCCGGCGAACTTTCCAGACGGCACGCCGGGTACTGGCCTCTGCATCGTACCTGCCGGATCGGCAAAGGTTGCCGTAATAAATCTTCAGGGGCGTGTTTTTCTCCCTTCGTTAGATGATCCGTTCCGGGTAGCTGAGCGGTTGATTCGAGAGGCTCGGAAAACGACACCGATCATTTTTATTGATTTTCATGCAGAGACAACCAGTGAAAAATTGGCGCTTGCCTGGCATTTGGATGGTAGAATCTCAGGCCTGGTCGGCACCCATACCCACGTCCAAACAGCGGATGAACGAATATTGCCAAACGGGACAGCCTATCTGACAGATGTTGGGATGACCGGTCCTTATAACGGTATCATCGGTGTTGATAGGGAGGCAGTGACACGTCGTTTTCTGACGCAACTGCCAGTTCGCTTTGAAGCAGCGCCTGGTCCTGGGCAACTTGGTGCTGTCGTGCTGACTGTCGATGAGAAGAGCGGCCGGACGACAAAAATCGAACGCATTCTGATTAACGACGACCATCTATTCTTCGATTAAAGGATTCAGGGTCGCAATGAAAACGGACAGGAATAGTCATCTCTTATAAGAATATAGTTAGTTATGGGCAATCCTTATAAGGAGATGACAAAAAGTTATGGATGTGTTAAAAGTATCAGCAAAATCAGTACCCAACTCAGTTGCCGGTGCCCTTGCACATGCGATGAGGGAGCAAAAAACAGCTGAAATTCAGGCAATTGGTGCCGGCGCCCTGAATCAGGCAGTGAAGGCAGTCGCGATTGCCAGAGGGTTCGTTGCGCCGAGCGGTCTCGATTTGATCTGCATTCCTGCCTTTACAGATATCCAGATCGACGGCGAAGAACGAACCGCGATAAAACTTATTGTGGAACCCAGGTAAATATTTTCTTAACTTAATAGGATTGCTTCAGAAGAAAGGCAGTACGTCACGTAAAAGAGAAAAAGTTGAACACGGCAATCCTAGAGGCTATACGAAGCCAAAATCAGCTAAAGGAAAAGTGAGCGGGAATAGAGACCGCTCTCTTTTCATATCCTATCTTTTTACGCCTGATCAATCGATAAAGCAAGTTGTGACTGAAATAAACGTATATTTTGCGAAATCAGAAAGTAAGCGTTATCATTGTCAGTAAACAAAACCAATCATTCGTTCTTTGAGGTGAAAAATAATGACCCTGCCGAAAGCAGTGTTGCAAAATCTGAAAAAAGTGATTCGCGACCCGAAACGATTGCTGACCCGTGAAGAAGACCTGCTTAGTTACGGCTATGATGCATCGTTTGGCTTCTACCGACCCGATCTCGTGGTACAGGTTCTGTCTTCGGAAGAAACAGCGGCTGTGATGAAATTGGCGAACCGTTATAAATTACCGGTCACACCAAGGGGACAGGCGTCTAGCCTCAGCGGTGGTCCGCTGCCGGTGAAAGGGGGGATCGTGCTCGATGTCTCTCAATGGAATCAGAAACTGGTCATTGACCCGGAAGATCTTGTCGCTATCGTGTCACCAGGCGTCATTACAGCAGCGATTGACGACGCAGCCGCAGCCTATGGACTGATGTATGCGCCCGATCCAGGCAGCTCGCACTTTTCGACGATCGGCGGCAATCTGGCTGAGAATTCCGGCGGACCAAGGTGCCTGAAATACGGAGTGACTAAAGATTACGTGATTGGTCTTGAAGTGGTGACGCCACAAGGCGAGGTCATCCACACGGGCGGACGGACGGTTAAAAATGTCAGCGGTTATGATCTAACCAAACTGATCGTTGGCTCCGAAGGAACACTTGGCATCATTACTGAAGCGGTACTTCGTCTCGTTCCACGACCGCCAGCCACACGCACGCTAATGGTCAGTTTTAATCATTTTGTCGATTCTGGACGCATGGTGACAAAGATTTTGACTTCCGGCATCCTTCCGTCAAAAATCGAGATGATGGATCAGGCGTCGATTCGGGCAGTGGAAGCATATCGTCCACTTGGGCTGCCGATTGACAGCGAGGCGATTCTGCTTATTCAATTGGATGGTCATCCAGCTGCTATCGACGAAGAGATGCTGAAGATCGAAGAAATCGCGAAACAACTGGACGCAAGAGAAGTGAAAGATGCGGCAACCGAAGAAGAGGCAAAAGAACTGTGGAAGGCGAGGAAACTTGTCTCGCCAGCGATTGTTCGTCATAAACCAACGAAAATTTCCGAGGATGCAACGGTTCCGCGCAGTAAAATTCCAGAGTTCTGCAGGAGACTACAGCAAATCAAGGAAAAATACAAAATTGATCTCGTCGTTTTCGGGCACGCTGGCGACGGAAACTTACATCCGAATATCATCTGTGATAAGCGTAATAAACAAGAAATGGGTCGCGTTGAGCAAGCAATTCAGGCGATATTTTCCGCAGCGCTTGAATTGGGTGGCACGCTTTCTGGTGAGCACGGTATCGGAACCATGAAAAGCGCATTCATGGCTCAAGAGTTCTCCCAAGAAACACTCGATATGATGGAGCGGATCAAGCACGCTTGGGATCCAAACCATATTCTGAATCCCGGCAAGATATTTCCCGAGCCCGGTGTGAAGCTGGTGTTATCGGAATGACTGATGATCCGGCAAATAAACTCGCTTATGATGAAACATTTAGCTGCATTCAATGCGGCACTTGTTTGCCCGCCTGTCCCACCTATAAAACGATGGGCAAAGAGACACAGTCACCGCGCGGGCGAATCAATCTCGTTAAAATGGCTGCTGAAAAGAAAATTCCGCTTGAAGCTATCCGCGAGCCAATCGATCTCTGTCTTGGCTGCCGGGCATGCGAGCGAGTCTGTCCAACAAATGTTCCGTACGGAAAAATCCTCGAGTCAGCAAAAGAGGCCCTGTTTGAGCAACAAAAAGATGCAAGCTCTTTGCTCAAAAGATTAGAAGAGAATTTATTCTATAAACAGATTTTTCCAAAGCACCAAGTCATGGCTGTTGCAGGGAGTCTGCTCTGGTTTTATCAAAAGTCGGGGCTAAAAAATTTGGCACACCTCACCCATTTGACAAAACTTTTGCCAGAAAATCTGGAAACATTCGAACGTGCGACGCCTGACGTTCACGTCCGCGGTATGCATCGGGCTGAGCATGTGAAAAACGAAACAGCGGCTAATTATAAGGTTGCATTTTTCAACGGCTGCGTCATGGATGCTGTATTCGGTCGAATCAATGATATGAGTGTCAAGTTGCTTATAGCGTGCGGCTGTTCGGTTGTCATCCCCCCAAAGCAGACCTGCTGCGGGGCGCTTCATCTGCACGGCGGTCGTCGAGCAGAGAGCAAGGAGCTTGCGCGGCGCAATATCGAAGCCTTTGAGGCTGAAGCACCGGATTTTGTTATTAATAACGCTGGCGGTTGCGGTGCCATGCTCAGTGAATATCCACAACTTTTTGCAGATGAACCGGATTGGAAAGCGCGCGCTGAGCGTTTTTCACAACATTCAATTGATATTAGTGTTTTGCTGGCGAAACTGGATTTGCCACTAAAAAAGACGCTCAATTACCGGGTCACACTTCAACCATCTTGTCATATGACGAATGTGCAAAAAGTTGTCAATGAACCTATCCGTTTAATTCAAAAACTGGACGGGGTCGCTTTTCATCCACTGGATGATCCTGATTTCTGCTGCGGGTCAGCAGGTATCTACAATTTGATTAATTATGAACCAGCGATGGAGATTCTTGATGTGAAAATGGCAGATGTCCAAAAGCAGAATCCGGATGTGATTGTCACAACCAATCCTGGCTGCTTGTTGCAGATGCGCGTCGGCATTGAGCGGGAACGGCTACAAGATCGGATGAAAGCCATGCATTTGGTTGAGTTGTTGGCCGAGGCATGCGGCATCGAATAAAATTTCTTATGGCCGTAATAATTTTTAGATAAAGAGTCAAGTTTATCGAGATACAGATTCAAGCGGCGAAATGAGTCGTTGTTTGAGTCTGTATTTTCTTTTATCGTAAATTAAGATTGAAAGTAAATGTGCAATCGTTAGCCTATAACTTATTGAAATACATAAATAAATTGTTGAAAAACAATAAATAATTATTTCTTATCAATAATTTATATGCTATAATCTCAAGTGAAAATTAAAGTAGAGGTGAGCATGAAATGTTGATTTTGGATCAAAAAGGACTCTCGGGATGGGTCAAACTTTTGCTTGATTTGATCTTTATCGGCGGTGCATTGATTTTTCTGAGCTTACCATGGTCAGTTAATTGGTACGAACGTTTGTTGCCTGAGGAATCAAACGAAAATTATTGGTTCCTACTTATTTTTCTTTATGTCACCGGATTTTTTGCACTGGAGATTGTCTTTGAATTGCGGCGAATATTCAACACACTTAACAAGCATGATCCGTTCCTCATCGAAAATGTACGCAGTCTGCAACATATGGCGGTCGCTTCATTTTTGATAACAGCCGGCTACATCGTTAAAATCATTTTTTTCAACTCGTTCTTAACGATCATTATCGCGATGGTTTTTGTTATTGCTGGACTTTTCTCATTAGTACTTTCAGAAGTCTTTCATCAGGCAGTGATGGTGAAGGAAGAAAATGACTTAACAATTTAGAGGGATGCAAAATGGCGATTATTGTAAATTTAGATGTTGTCATGGCCAAACGAAAAATAAGTGCGACCGATCTCGCGGCACGCGTACAGATTACACCTGCGAATCTGTCGATTTTGAAGAATAACAAAGCGAAAGCAATCCGTTTTTCAACGCTAGAAGCGATCTGCCGTGTCCTTAACTGTCAACCAGGGGATTTACTGGAATATAGGCCGGAACAGGGTGGTATAGAGAAAGGAGATAATGATTGATGAAAAAAAAGATGAATGAAAATTTTAATGAGAAGCATCTGCTTATGAAAAGCGATGTACAATTGTTAATTGGCGCTGTGCTCCTTGGATTACTTGGCGATCAATTTTTTTATGAAAGAAATCTTGGACTCTCTGTACCGCTCTTTATTATCGCATTTTACAGTCTGTATTTTGGTATCATCAATCGAACGATAAATGTCAAATCGAAAACTGTTCCATTTTTGCTTGTAGCAATTTTTTTATTAGCATTAAGCTTTTTCATCCGCAGCAGCAGTGTTTTGTGGCTTTTTGACTTTATGTTACTGCCGTTCTTAATTGTGCTTCATACACTTTTGGCAGAGCATCAAGTCGCTCCTACGGCACCGAAAATTCTTTTCGACTTGCTCTTCGGTTTCCTATATCGTCCGTTTGCTTTCTGTCTGTTGCCGTTCCAGATGGTTGGTAAGTTGCTTAAGCGTAAATCTCATATGCGATCAGACAGTGTCTTTATAAAGATATTGATTGGCATAGGACTGACCGTTCCCTTATTGTTGGTCATTATACCGTTGCTTGCTTCAGCCGATCAGATTTTTAACCGTTTGCTTGGACAGATTCCTCAAGTATTCAATTCATTTAATCTTGGCTCTGTGATTGGTCAGACGATTTTTACGACGATTCTTGCCGTTTGTTCCTTTAGTTATTTGTGGACGCTTCTCCATCCGCAGCAATGGTTTTGGACTGTTCTGAACGAAAAGACAGGTGCAGTACCGAATGATACGCTTGATTCAGTCATTGTTTTAACGATACTGGCAGTTATCAATATGATTTATCTGATTTTTACAGCGATACAGTTTTCGTATTTATTCGGCAAGCTGCCGCAAGGGTATACGTATGCCGGTTATGCCCGCCATGGGTTCTTCGAATTGGTTGCTGTGACGCTCATTAACTTGACGCTGCTACTTTCACTCTTTTATTTTGACAAGCAGAGACGCTCTGCAGTCGCTTGGCTAGAGTCACTGCTGATTGGTTGCACATTGATCATGCTTGTTTCCGCGTTCACACGAATGGCGGTCTATGAGCAAATGTATGGCTACACGCGATTGCGTCTTGTAACCCATGCCTTTATGCTATTCTTGGCGTTTCTCCTGCTGTTTACACTTTATCGTATCTGGCAGCCAAGGGTGCGGATTGTACGCTTTTTTCTTTTGGCTGCACTGACTTTTATTGTTGCGATTAACTACGTCAATATTGATTATTGGATCGCGAAAAACAATATCGATCGTTATCAGCGAACCGGTAAAATTGATTGTAACTATCTAGTCAGCTTATCGGATGATGCCGTTCCTCAACTTGTTCGTCTGATCGGTACGGGGAACGGTCCTGTGCGCCAAACGATTGCTAGAGATTTGGCGATCCGGGAACGGACGCTCGAACGCAGAACACAGTGGCAATCATTCAATCTCTCGGACTATCAGAGCCTAAGATTACTTGAGCATTACCGATTGCAACAATAATGAGTGAAACTGCAAGTCATCTCGGGCGTACGAAAAACCACTTTATCGAGGAACTTTTATCAAAATAGAGAACCAGGATATGCGATGGGCAGATCAATTGCTCGAGCATTTATTTCATGGCATACTTAAATCATCAAATCGGTCGTGCGCGATTGATAATTTCTGCAAAAAGGAGGTGCCGGCGATGGCTGCTCACCAGTCAGCAATCAGACTCGATAATCAAATCTGTTTTGCCGTATACAACGCGAACCGATTGTACAATAAATTTTATCAACTCGCTTTAGCTCCGTTCCAGCTGACGTATCCACAATACGCGGTGCTGCTCGCGCTCTGGGAGGAGGATGCAGTTACACTTCGTGCGTTGGGTCAGAAATTGCATTTGGAAAGCAATACTTTGACGCCGTTACTCAAACGACTCGAAAAGAACGGCTGGGTGACTCGTAAGCGGCCATTAGTAGACAAACGTCAGCTGCTCCTTCACTTAACGGATTTTGGAAAGAAGAAGCAAACAGAAGTCATGCAAGCGGTCCTCGGCTGCGCGAATCAAATGGCATTGAGTGAAGCGAGCTATCATGACTCTTTAAATAAGATTCAAGAACTAAACGTCATACTTTCTCGACAGATTAACGAAATGGAAAATGGCACCTCGTGTATTGCAGAGGAACACCCCACACGATGCGAACAATGAAAGGATGATTTAGATGGGTATTTATGATTACACAGTCAAAGATTTACAGGCCAATAATCTTTCGATGGCAGCCTTCAAAGACAAGGTGCTGCTGATCGTCAATACAGCGACACAATGTGGATTTACGCCGCAATATGAAGGTCTTCAAAAATTGTATGAAAACTATCAAGCAAAGGGTCTGGAAATCCTTGACTTTCCTTGTGATCAATTCGCACATCAGGCACCAGGGAGCAATGAGGAAATCAATCAATTCTGCACGCTACGCTATCACACGACCTTCCCACGCTTCGCAAAGATTGATGTCAACGGTAACGAGGCCGACCCGCTCTATAACTATTTAAAGGAGCAAAAAGGCGGCCTTCTCAGCGCAGCGATCAAATGGAATTTCACAAAATTCCTTGTTGATCGCACAGGAAATGTTGTCGAACGTTACGCGTCGACGGTCAAACCGGAACAAATCGCAAAGAAAATTGAAGAATTGCTTAAGCAGCCTGTTAATGGATGAAAAGGTTATATTTTTAATTATTGAACCGCTCGCAACGTATGCAGGGCGGTTTTTTTGTGCGCTTGACACATTCATGACCCTCTTGAGGGGAGCAGATAGATTCCTTTCTATTAATCCCTGAATTTGCTATAATCAGGAGATGACATGCGGAACAAGGAGGGTTTACTTGTGGTTGCTTCAAAACTTAGCAACGTTGATTTTTCAAAATATTTTCAGCCGCCTTCTCTGAAAGACGCGAGACGCCGCCGCCATGAAGCGGTTCATATTATAAATGATTTCAGCATCCCTGATGACATTCATGAAATCGGTAAAGGGAAGAAATATCTGATCGAGACGTATGGCTGTCAGATGAACGAACACGATACGGAAGTGATGGCCGGTATTCTCGAGGAAATGGGTTACGAGGAAACATCGGAACCAGAACAGGCTGCCATTCTGCTAATTAATACGTGTGCGATCCGCGAAAATGCTGAGAACAAGGTTTTTGGCCATATCGGTAAATACAAGGCATTGAAGCGCGAGAAACCGGATATGGTGCTCGGTATTTGCGGTTGCATGGCGCAGGAAGAGTCTGTTGTCAATAAGATTCTTGAGAAATATCCGTGGGTTGACCTGATTTTCGGTACTCACAATATTCATCGCCTGCCGCAGCTGTTAAGGGAAGCGTTCTTTGGCAAAGAGATGGTCGTCGAGGTGTGGTCAAAAGAAGGCGACATCGTCGAAAATTTGCCGCAGTCGCGGCACGGCCATTTCCAAGCATGGGTTAATATCATGTACGGTTGTGATAAATTCTGCACGTATTGTATCGTGCCGTATACGCGTGGCAAAGAACGCAGCCGCCGTCCTGAAGAAATCATTGCTGAAGTACGGGATTTGGCGCGCCAGGGGTATAAGGAAGTTACTTTGCTCGGTCAGAATGTCAACGCCTACGGAAAAGATTTGAAAGATCTGGAAAACTACGGACTCGGCAATCTTATGGATGAGATGCGCAAAATTGGCATTCCGCGTATACGTTTCACGACAAGCCATCCGAAAGATTTTGACGATCATTTGATCAACGTGCTCGGAAAGGGTGGCAATCTCTGCGAGCACATTCATTTGCCCGTTCAGTCCGGTAATTCGGAAATCCTGAAAATCATGGGTCGCGGCTATACACGCGAGCGTTATCTGGACCTGTTTCATAAAATCAAAGCGGCTGTGCCGAATGCCTCTTTTACGACCGATATCATCGTTGGTTTCCCGAATGAAACAGACGAACAATTTGAAGATACGCTTTCGCTCGTTCGTGAATGCCGCTTTGACGGCGCGTTCACTTTTATTTACTCACCTAGGGCGGGAACGCCGGCAGCCCGGATGAAAGACAATGTGCCGATGGAAGTCAAGAAAGAGCGGTTGCAACGACTTAACGATTTAATCGATCAGTTTTCCGCTGAAAGTAACGCTAAGTATCAGGATAAAATCGTCGAAGTACTTGTCGAAGGTGAAAGTCGCAAAAATTCGAATGTGCTTTCTGGTCATACAAGGACCAATAAAGTTGTCAATTTTTCGGGTCCGAAATCGCTAGTCGGCCAGCTTGTCTCAGTAAAAATTACTGAAGCCAAGCAATGGTCGCTCGATGGCGACTGGCAGCGAGAACCTGAGGTTGCCGGCCGATGAGTGGCTATTCCAAGGAAGAAATCATGCAGGAAGCACGTATTTTAGCTAAGGAAATTGCCGATCTGGAACAGGTACAAACGTATCGGCAAGCCGAGGAAAAACTATCGGCGAATAAAAAAGTAGCTGATTTGATTGAGCGGATCAAACGGCTGCAGAAAGAATCGGTGAATCTCGCTCATTTTCATAAAAATGAAGCGTATAAACGAAATGAAGCAAAAATTGATGCATTGCAAGCGGAGCTCGATGCCATACCAATCGTCCGTCAATATCAAAGCCTGCAGGTGGAAACGAACGACCTGCTTCAGGAAGCGACGGATATTTTGACGAAGAAAGTCAATCAAGCGATTGATACAGCCATGGTTTCAAAAGATCAATAAACACAGGAGGGTGTCTCAAGCTAGAGACACCCTTTTTCAAAATTTTTTGCACAAAAATTCAGCAAGGTGCGCTGGCGCCTTGCGGGAAGAGCAGGACATGGGAAACCCCGCAGATTACTGTCTGTTCGAGAAAGCTCACCTCCTGCCCGCGGTAAGCGAGCAACCAAAGCGAGATAGTTAAAAAAAAGGACTTGGCTAAGCCAAGTTTTTCTTAATGCAAGTGATTTATGATTCAGAAGTTCTCTTGCCGTGCAACGTTCAAAATACTCGCTATTTGGAAAATGCCGCGTCATTTGGTTCACTTTTTCATTTTGTGAGAGGGGCGACTCAAATAAAATTAAATCAGTCAGGCGCCCGTGACGATGATCGAAGATATTTTATTGATCCGCCCTCTTTTTCGATTCACACGTGTTATTCGCCCTGCATAACATGATTGTGAAGAAGGCAAAGGAGGTTTGGACTCTTGGCAGAGAACTACAGAGAAATTATTACGAAAGCTGTCTGTGGCAGAGGGAAAAAATTCAGTCAATCGGCACATACTGTGACACCATCGCATAAACCTTCGAACATCCTTGGATGCTGGGTAATTAATCATAGATACAAGACATCATACAGCAAGGATGCCGTTCTGGTCGAAGGCACATATGAGATCAATACCTGGTATTCGTACAATAACAACACGAAGACAGAGGTTGCCGTTGAAACAGCGACTTATCGCGACCGCGTCCCCCTGACACTACGCGATAAAGAACTAATTAGCCGCGTCGATGTATTGTGCAAACCGCTTCAGGAACCGAATTGTCTCGAAGCGAAAATTTCCGCGAATGGCAACAACGTTGTTGCACAAGTTGAACGCGAATTTCTCGTTGAAATCATCGGTGAAACGAAAGTCAAAGTCAGTGTTGACGGCGATGGTCTGATTGAAGTGGCCAATGAAGAAGAAGAAGAACTGGATAAGGAACTCAGCAACCTGAATTCCGAATTCGTCACTGATGATGACGAATAAAAGAGAGAAATTAAGTTCTCTCTTTTATTCGACGTGATGCAATCAATGAGATCTTAGATGAATTAAGTACCAGAAAAACGATGGTTCCCGCCATGCTCTAAGGAATTGGTTCGCCATGTTTTTCTAATTTCAAGGGATGATAAACTGCACATCATCTGCTCCGGCGACTTTTCAGTTCGGGCAGATTTTTTTTGCACATAAAAGCGCTAAAAAGATTTCCTCGAGTCCAGATCATAGCTTCTTAGCGCTTATTTATAAAACTATATGCGGGAGTGCGCTCGTCCGATACTTGAAATCATTGTCCGGCAGCGACTGGAAAATTTTGCGTGAGGCTGGAACCCGCGCAGAGAAAGGCGTACGATATGCTATAATTATGGGATGAAGAATGAAAGTTGGAGTGAACCGAACCGATGAGCTATACACCAATGATCCAGCAATACCTGGCGATTAAAGCACAATATCAAGATGCCTTTCTCTTTTTTCGTCTCGGCGATTTCTATGAATTGTTTTTTGATGATGCGCTCAAAGCATCGAAAGAATTAGAGATTGCTCTGACCTCGCGAAATGGTGGTAAAGACGAATACATACCGATGTGCGGCGTGCCTTATCATGCCGTCAAACAATATATTAAAGTATTAATTGATAAAGGCTATAAAATCGCAATTTGCGAGCAAATGGAAGATCCGAAGCTGGCAAAAGGCATGGTCAAACGCGAAGTGATCCAGATGATCACGCCGGGCACGATCATGGAAGACGATTCACTACAGCCGAAGCGAAATAATTATCTGGCGGCGATCAGCAGCTTTCCCGACGAATCATTTGCACTCGCCTTCAGCGATTTGACGACTGGTGAAGTGAAGGTGACGGTCGTCAATGGCTGGGATGGCGTGCTGCAGGAACTCGACGCCAACGATGTCCGTGAATTGGTCGCTGCATCCGATTTTCCTCAGGATAGCCGCATGATACTGAACGAACAGATGAATCTGACCCTCTCAGAAGAAGATGAGACAAAGATACCGGAAGCGTTGCAACATCTTTCAGCAGGTATCGATCAAGACAAGTTGCTTACCGCGCTGGGCCGGTTGCTCAGCTATCTGACGACGACGCAGAAACGCTCGCTCGACCATTTGCAACAGGCGTCCGTCTACCACGTACAAGAATATATGATGATTGATCCGCATTCGCGCCGCAATCTCGAATTAACGCAAACGAACCGCGGCAAGAAAACATACGGTTCGCTGCTTTGGCTACTCGATGACGTGAAAACGGCAATGGGCGGCCGGCGGTTGAAGCAATGGATCGAGAAACCGCTGCTTGATCAGGATAAAATCACCACGCGGCTTGATGCGGTGGATGCTTTGAAAACGCATTTACTTGAGCGGGAAACGTTGCGCGATGCGCTAAACGGGGTCTACGACTTGGAACGCCTCGTCGGCCGCGTGTCTTTTGGCAACGTCAATCCGCGTGAAGTTGTGCAATTGAAACGCTCGCTTGATCAGATTCCAGCGATCAAAAAAACATTGGCAGCTATTCCGGCGCCGGCGTTGCAGGACTACGCACAGGAGATGGATCCTTGCGAATCCGTGCGCGCGCTGATTGAACAAGCCATTGTTGACGATCCACCGTTCACAACGTCCGATGGCGGGATGATTCGCGCAGGTTATGACGAGACGTTGGACCGCTATCGCGATGCCTCGAAAAACGGTAAGCGCTGGATCGCCGAATTGGAAGCTCGTGAACGCGAAGAAACCGGCATTAAATCGTTGAAGATCGGCTATAACCGCGTCTTTGGCTACTATATTGAAGTCTCGCGACCAAATCTGAAACTGATTCCAGAAGGCCGGTATGAACGGCGCCAGACGTTGTCAAATGCGGAGCGTTTTATTACACCGGAACTCAAGGAGAAGGAACGCGTGATCCTTGAAGCCGAGGAGAAGCGTGTCGGCCTCGAGTTTCAGCTCTTTGGCGACGTACGTTTGAAAATCAAAAATGAAGCTGCGCGCCTGCAGCAATTGGCGCGACTCGTTAGCGCATTGGACGTCTTGCAAAGCTTTGCATCTGTTAGTGATGCAAATAATTATATCCGACCGGATTTCTCAAATGATCGGACAGTTGCGATTAAAGACAGCCGCCATCCCGTCATCGAAAAAGTGATGAAAAATGGCTTTTTCGTCGCCAACGATATCCAAATGGATCAATCATGCGATATGCTCTTGATTACTGGACCGAATATGGGCGGGAAGAGCACGTATATGCGCCAGGCGGCATTAACTGCGATCATGGCACAGAGCGGTTGTTTCGTTCCCGCGGACAGCGCGTGCTTGCCAATTTATGATCAAATTTTTACACGGATTGGCGCGGCAGATGATTTAGTGTCTGGCCAGAGTACGTTCATGGTTGAAATGGATGAAGCGAAATACGCGTTGACTCATGCAACGCAGAACAGTCTGATTTTACTTGATGAAATCGGGCGCGGCACCTCGACCTATGATGGCATCGCGATTGCGCAGGCGATTGTCGAATACATTCACGACCACATCGCCGCGAAAACGTTTTTCTCGACGCATTATCACGAGCTAACTTTTCTCGATAAAAAGCTGAAACGGCTGAAAAATGTCCACGTCGGTGCGATGGAGGAGAACGGCAACGTCGTCTTTCTTCATAAAGTGCTAAAAGGGCAGGCGGATAAAAGTTACGGAATCCATGTGGCAAAACTGGCTGGTCTGCCGGATCCACTGATTGCACGCGCGGACGCAATTCTTCAAGAACTGGAAGCGGAGAAGCAAACCGCGCCAGCTGAGGCTCGCGAAGCGGTCGTACAGGCAACTGCCGCGACCGAGGTGGATGAGCCCGCGCAACTCGCATTCTTCAACGAACCGGAAGGGACAGACATGAAAAAGCCAGCGAAAAAAGAACAGAAAGTCCTTCGCGAATTGGAAAAAATCGATCTGATGACAATGACGCCAATGGATGCAATGAATAAATTATACAATTTGCAGAGAGCGTTAAAACATTAACTGAAGAAGAAAAACTTGAGAGGGGGGCACGGTAATGGGAGAAATTAAACGATTAAGCGAATCGTTGGCCAATAAAATTGCTGCCGGTGAGGTCGTTGAACGCCCGGCATCCGTTGTTAAAGAACTTGTGGAAAACGCGATTGACGCAGAGGCAATGAGGATTACGATCGACATTGAAGAAGGCGGTATGAAGAAAATTAAGGTGACTGATGACGGTAAAGGGTTTGCGCCGGAGGACTGCGCGATTGCTTTTGAGCGGCATGCTACAAGCAAGATCCGCGACGATTCTGACCTTTTCCACATCCAAACGCTCGGCTTTCGCGGCGAAGCGTTGCCGAGTATTGCCGCTGTCTCCTATCTCGAGCTGAAGACTTCGGACGGTGACCATCCGGGCACACATCTTGTGTTTCAAGCGGGCCATATCATTCAATCTGGACATACCGAAAGCCGGCGTGGCACGGAAATAACGGTCTCCAAGTTGTTTTATAATACACCGGCGCGACTCAAATACTTGAAGAGCATTCACACCGAGCTTGGTAAAATCACGGATGTGATTAACCGGATGGCATTGTCCTATCCGGGCATACGTTTCACACTGACGCATGACGGCAAACAAATTTTTATGACAAACGGCAGCGGTGAATTGAGCCATGTTCTGGCCGCAGTTTATGGTATCCGTACGGCAAAGTCTGCATTGCCGTTTTACGGCGACTCGCTCGATTTCCATATTGAAGGCGTCGCGGTTCATCCGCAGATTTCGCGTGCCGGTCGGCAATATGTTTACATCATTATTAATAAACGCTTTATCATCAACTACCCGATTTTCAACGCGATCATGGCTGGTTACCACACGCTGCTGATGATCGGACGCTATCCAATTTGTGTGCTGCATATTCATATGGATCCGTCGCTGATTGACGTCAATGTTCACCCCTCGAAACTGGAAGCCCGGATCAGCAAGGAAAAAGAGTTGTGCGCGCTGATTTGCGATACACTTCAGAAAACGTTCCATAAGGAGCAGCTCATTCCGCTCGTCAGCACGAGAGATCACGAAAACCACCCGGAGGCGAGCGAGCAGCAGGCAATGAATTTTTCGGAGCGCGTCGTGATCGGACCAGACGTTGGCGGTGCATCTGTGGCAGATAAGTCATTGACGTCTCCAGAGCCAGCAAGCCCCGTTGCGCCAACGTCGGAAGAAATACATGAACAACCAGCGGCGGGGTTTGACGAAGTTGCTTCGGCTAACATCGAAACCGCCAGTACTATAGACGCGAGCGGTCCGATTGATGAAGTTGAACCAGGGGAGACGCTTGAGTCGATTCAGCCGTCGACACGTCGGATACCGAGACTGTGGCCGATCGGACAGATGCACGGCACGTACATCTTTGCCCAGAATGAGGACGGGCTTTATATCATTGACCAGCACGCCGCTCAGGAACGAATCAACTATGAATACTATCGGGAAAAGGTTGGACAAACTGCCCAAGATGTGCAGGAATTGCTCATTCCGATGACTTTCGAATTCAACGCCGCCGAATACGCCACGATTATGGCCTATCACGACTACCTGCAGTCGATCGGCCTCGACTTCGAACCCTTTGGCGACCACACGCTTGTCATTCATGCCCATCCGACATGGATGCCGAAAGGCCGCGAACAACAGATGATCGAAGATATTGTCGACGAACTGCTCGAAAATGGACGTGTCTCGATCAAAAAAATGCGTGAAAAACTAGCAATCATGATGTCTTGTAAACGCGCGATCAAAGCCAATCACTATCTACGCAATGAAGAAATTCAATCCTTGCTTGACACCCTTGCCAAGGCACAAGATCCATTCTCCTGCCCACACGGTCGCCCGGTGATCGTGCATTTTTCAGGATACGAAATGGAAAAGATGTTTAAACGGGTGCAATAAAGCGATTTTATAAACGCCATAAGGCATTTGCGGATATTATGCCCATGTAAGCATTCTTTCTCGATCTTTTGTTCAAAACTTGAAAAACGTTTTGCTCAAAGCGCGCTGGATACGTGCAATTAATTTGATAATACTTTAATAAATCCCTTAAAAAAGGGATTTTTAATTTTTCATTTTTGTATGCGTCAAATGATTATCTCGCTCCCCTTTTTTTAAAACATGAGTGGGTTAATAAAATTTGACATAATTAATGAAAACGTTTAATTTAAGTTTAGTAAAAAGTTTACTAAAAATTATGGTTTCGTCTTATCTCGTTTTGATTTGAAGGGGTACAAAAATTTTTGCAATCCAGAGAAGGTGAGGGAGGATAAAGAAGATTTGTTTCCATTAAAATGGAAACGGTTACAAAAATTGAGTTTTCATAATGCTATTTGAAAATGTTTCGTGTTATCGTTTTTTGAGAGATAAGAAGTATAAAGTTTTTCGCACAAAAATGCAGCGAGGTGCGCTGGTGCCTTGCGGGAAAAGCGAGCAGAGAAGCGCAATTGTTAAAAAAGGACTTAGCTATTTCCAAGTTTTTTTGCCTGAAAAAGCGTATATTCACTCACTAAACCGTTTCGTGTATATTGCCATCGCAAAGATCCACTTGTGCCATATTTCTGAGCCATTTCGGACAAATTTGAGAGCCACTCTTGCCATCGGAAGAGCCACCATCAAGTGATGGTGGCTCAGCTTTATTTATTTCTTTATCCCATGGCGTTCTCTCATGGATACTTCACCGTCAATGAAAATACTATAGGAGTCATGAATGATCCGATCCAAGATCGCATCGGCTAAGGTTGCTTCGCCAATGCTTTCATACCAGCCTTGTGTATCGAATTGTGAGCAGAATATTGTGGATGCTGTTTGATGTCTTGCTTCTACAATTTCAAGTAAATCTCTTGCTTCGTTTCCCTTAAGTGAAGTAAGGAGCCATTCATCGAGAATAAGAAGATTTACCTTTCGGTACATTTTCATTACTTTTTGAAAAATGCCTTCTCCACGGGCGACAGCGAGCTCATCCAATAGATCTGGCAAGCGAACATACTTTACCGTATAAAATTGTCGACATGCAGCGATTCCAAACGCACAGGATAGATAAGATTTACCGTTCCCAGATGCTCCTTTGATAATCAGATTATGGTTTTCTTGAATGTATTGGCCGGACGCTAATCGGAGAATCTGAGTCTTATCCAGTTTACGATCTGGATGATATTCAATATCTTCAATGCATGCTTGAGGATATCGGAATCCAGCATTTATGATGAGACGGGAAAGCTTGTTGTTTTTTCTGCGATCCCATTCTCGATCCACGAGCAGGCTGAATCGTTCTTCAAATGGCATATCATTAAATTGAGGGTTATGAAGCTGTTCGTGATAATACTCAGCCATTGCGCTTAGGCGCATATCATTTAATTTTGAAAGTGTACTGTCATTGGTCATTTTTCTGTCCTCCCGTAATAAGCTGCTCCTCTAATAAATCCATGAGATTTTTGCTGTTCATTTGTATTTCCATGCTCCTGTGACTCTTGCCGCTGTTTATCCTGTCCGGTCTTTAAGATCGTTGTGATGCTTTTAATATTAGGCCTTGGAGAATAACTGAGCGCTCGCATGCACGCGGATTCTAATCGTTCTACTGAATATTTGTCCGCAAGTTTTGAAAGGGCTGAACAGGATTTCAAAGCTTGTTTCTCAACTTTATAGGAATCGAGAAATCCTTGGACCGTTGCCGCTGTATGCGTGCCTATGGTTTTTGACCATGATAAAAAATGTTCTGGAGTAAAAGTTAAGTAGTCTTTGTGTTGATCAGGCATATGATCGGAATTTGTGGATAATTGACCTGATTTTCCATAGATGCGAACATGAGAGGCAATGCGCATGTTATGATAGAAGACTTCGATAATGTGTTGCGTTACGCGAATATCTACTTGATGTTTTAAGTATTCATAGGGAACGGAGTAATACATTTTTTCTACAGATATGTGATAATCATAGGGTACGGTAGCTTTCTTCCAAGTGGCTAATTCGTATGGGGAAGCCGGCAAAGGGAGCAGCGCAAAGCTCTCTTCCTCCGCAAAGGCGGATTGCCTGCTTCCATTTTTATTTTGAAATGGTTTTTGATTGTATTCCACTAATTTTTCTCTAATGGCTTCATTGAGTTCTTGAATGGAAAAGTACTGACCATTTCTTAATGCGGCAATAATCCAGGTCGATATGATTTTTACGCTTCCTTCGACATTGGGCTTATCTTTGGGATGGCGAACTCTAGCAGGGATAATTGCTGTCTGATAATGTTCCGCTAATTCTTGGTAAGTCCGGTTGATAATCGGATCTGTACTTGAGGAATGATCGACCCCCGTCTTGAGATTATCGGGGACAACCGTTCGAGAAACACCGTTAAAAAACTGAAAAGCATGGATATGTGCCTGTATCCAACTCGACGTGTCCATGGATAAAAAACCTTCAACATACGTGTATTGACTGCATGGGAGGACTGCGACAAAAACGTAAGCAGGATGCACTTGCCCAGTGATCGAATTCTTAACTGACGCTGTTTGTCCTGCCCAATCGACTTCCATTGCTTCTCCTGGCTTTCGCTTAATCCGCATCGTTGCCTTTGTCTTTGTGACGTAACGCGTATAAAAGCGACAGAATTGCCGGTAGCTATAAGGGAGCTCTCTTCGCTCACGGCATAATTGAACATATTCGTGCCAAAGCAGAGACAGAGTCACACCGTTTCGAGCCATTTCCTTATAAATGTAATCACAATCCGGTTTCTGTCTCACATCGGAGTGATTCTTTTCCGGAAACAGAAGAGCCTGCAATTCTACGTCATCAACGTCTTTTTCAAGCGGCCATAAAACGTCTTTTTCCTTAGCACGTTTCAAGACGTCACTGACTGTATTCCTAGAACTACCTACACCTGAAGCAATACTTCGAATACTTAAATCCTGCGCATGAAGACGTAAGATTTCACGGTATTTGAGCACACAAAAACCTCCTATTTAATAGATTTGCACCGATGGTGCAAGCCCAATTATACAGGAGGTGGCTCTGGTATGGCACAAGTGGCTCAATATTTTGTCCTAACATGCTCTAAATTATGGCACAGTTGGCACTATTCAATGGCAATATACATTTCGAGAATAAATACGGAACAGAAAAGGATGGATGATGGACGTGAAAAGAAAAAGATCAAATCTCATCGTAACTATTCTTTCCATGATCGGTCTCTTTGTTTTAACCTTTGGCGGAGCTAATTCAGCCATGGCTAAATCAGCCGATTCCCACAGCAAACCGGTAAAATCGAGCATCACCGTTCAGAAAGTAACCGGAATCACCAAAAACACAATTCGCGGTGTAGATATTTCGACACTGATCTCTGAAGAACAGAGCGGGGTCAAATATTACAACAGTAAAGGCAAACAGCAGAATCTTATAAAGATCCTAAAAAAGTCAGGGGTTAACTATGTGCGCATTCGTGTCTGGAATGATCCATACAACAGTGATGGACAGGGTTATGGCGCTGGCAACTCGGATTTAGCTAAAGCCATTCAAATTGGCAGATTGGCGACAAAAAATCACATGAAAGTTCTTATTGATTTTCACTATTCCGATTTCTGGGCTGATCCAGGCAAACAGACCCCTCCGAAAGCTTGGGCGGATTATACGGTCGACCAGAAAATAGACGCCGTTTATCGGTTTACGATGAAAAGTATGGAGAAGCTGAAAAAGGCAAAAGTCGATGTTGGCATGGTGCAGATCGGCAACGAGACCAACGGCTTCTTTATTGGTGAACGAAACTGGACCAATATTTGCAAGCTGTTCAACGCGGGAAGCAAGGCAGTTCGTCAGGTTTCACCAAAATCGCTCGTCGTACTTCATTTCACTAATCCGGAGAAAGCGGGCAACTATAGTTATATCGCTAAGACACTGAACGCTAACAATGTAGATTATGATGTTTTCGCGTCTTCCTATTATCCTTACTGGCATGGGACGACAAGTAACCTAACTGCTGTGCTCAAGAACGTGGCCACGACATATAACAAGAAAGTCATGGTTGCTGAGACATCTTATCCATACACAACAGCAGACGGTGACGGAACAGTGAATGTTGTTACAGGAAAGGGCAGCGATTTCAACTTTCCAACATCGCCTCAAGGACAAGCGACCTCGATACGGAACATTTTTCAGGCAGTTGCTGATGTCGGTCCGGCTGGATTAGGTGTCTTTTATTGGGAGCCGGCATGGATCCCCGTAGGCACACCTGACCGATTGGCACAAAATCAGGATCTGTGGTTGAAATATGGATCGGGCTGGGCTTCAAGTTATGCACAAGATTATGAAAGCGATACGGCGACAGAATGGGGCGGTTCACAGTGGGATAACCAAGCATTATTTGATTTTAGTGGCAAAGCACTGCCATCTCTGAATGTATTTAACTATATTTTCACTGGTTCGACGTCACCGAAAGAGGTCTGGAAAATTCAAAATGATACGCTGACGTTTAATGCCGGTGAACCGATCAGTCTGCCGTCGACAGAACAGATCGTTTATACCGATAATTCAGAAGAAACGCAGGCAGTGACCTGGGATCAATCCCAGGTTACTACACTCAACAACGCAGGACCAGGGACCTATGTGATTGATGGGACACTGAGTAATGGTCTGACGGTCAAACTGACCGTTGTGCTAAAAGCTTATAATTTTGTCGCCAATCCAGGGTTTGAAAATGGTCTGGATCAGTGGAACGTGGTCTATCAAACAAAAGACGCTAACTATGTCGACATGAATACAACCGATGTCACTTCCGGTTCCAAAGCACTCCATTACTGGTCAGCAAATCCGCTGAACTTTGTTGTAAAGCAAACCATTACTGGTCTTGGAGATGGAACCTACGAACTGTCCGCAGAGGCACAAGGCGGCATCACAAGTTCAAGTCAGTTGACTCTCTTTGCTCAGAGCGGCACAACGAATAATGCGCAAAACTTCACACTGTCAGGCTGGCGGAATTGGGTTCAGCCGAAGCTCGACGTAACCGTGCATGGCGGATCGGTTACGATTGGCGTTTCGATTCAGGCGCCAGCACAGTCTTGGGGCTCAATCGACGACTTCTCTTTAACCAAAGTCAGTCATTGAACAAAGCACACTTATCAAGCGAGCGATGAAAAAAATACTGATTTTAATTTCACTAACCCACACCAGTCAAAAAGGTGTGGGTTTTGATATGGCGGATTGTATACCTTTCCACCAAGCCTGACGCCAGCATTTATGGTCAAGAGTCAATCGGTCCGGTCTCGAGAGTAACGATATATTCAAGATTGAGGTTAAGCATAAGGAGACTTTAAGAAGAATTCAGTCTTAAACGCGACATTCCGTTGTATACGTTTTATGTCTTAACCCACTGGCTATAGCAGGTGATAATTTGACAACCAATTCGAACTTGCTAAGAAAGTTTGATCTTGCAATTCTATGGTGGCACCAATCAGCGCATCTTTGACTCGGTCCGGTTTTTAGCAAATTCACTATTCTTCAATTGGAACCATGAAATCAAATTCAGGGTTCCCATACTTTGCAATCATCTTTTTTCGATACGCTTCAAATGGCAAATGGAAATTTTCAGGGGGATTACCCCGTAAGATGGTGAATACACCATTTTTGTACGAAACTAAGTAACTTTTCTCCAAATCAACATTGTCATCTATGAATGACGCCTTATACTTTTCTAATTGCTTCTCTGTCACATTATTCAACATCATATTTTCGTAGCTGCCATCTTTTTTGACCAAAATAAAGACACCATTTCCTTCATACTTTTCTTCATTATATTCGATACTTTGATCTGTGTAGCTTTTAATTGTTTTGGCGTAATTATAACCGCACCGTAAGCAGTAGATAAATTGTTCATTAGTTTTGTAATAATCATCAATAATTGCAGAACGTCCGCAACAAGGGCATTTTACAGCATACATATTAGAAGCCAATGTGAATCATCTCCTCTGTTTATCCTTTTGGAATTTGAATGGATTAGAAAATGTTGAAGTGTTCTGATAATTAAGAAAAAATAACGTAGATTATAGCAGGATCACTGGGGTGGGTAGAAAAACAAAGTTTTATTAGCTGAGGATTTTTATTGCTTCTATATTTCATTATAGAACAAATGTTTGTATTTGACTAATTTTTTTTTGTGAAGGGATGCGCTCTTCTCATCGCTTAGTTCCAAATGGAGCTTGAAGAAAGGGAATTTGACTAAAGGATGGAAAAAACAAAATTATCCTGCACTACAAATGAGAGGTAGTAAATGCTGAAAGAACAAATTTGACTTGCAATCTTGCGTATACACATTAAAAGAGTTTACAACTGCTCTATAGCATAAGTATCTATCTAAATTTCTATTAATTAGTGGCTATGAATAATTGGACATCCTTATTATCGCAGTGCCTAACTAATTCTTTTGATATAATAGGTGCAAGGTATATTGCTCATGTTGGGTAAATGCCGTGGACTTTTTATTCAATTGGGCGGCTTGTCTTGCATTTCGTGCAAATCGTTAGATGCACTTTTTTAAGGAAGGACAGGATTACATGAGAAAAAACATTGTGATCTCGGGTGGAAGTGGATTTATAGGGCAAGAATTGATACGAACCTTTCGTAAAGAGGGACATCATCTCTATATATTGACTCGGCAAGCTGCCGATCGCTTGACGCCTTTAAGTGATATTCACTTTATTCAGTGGTCGCAGAAAGATCTGAAAGCCTTATCTGCCGAGCTGCCAGATCATATTGATTGCATTATCAATTTATCTGGAGCGCCAATCAATAGTGGGCGGTGGACACGTAAAAGAAAAGATCTTATATTGAGAAGTCGTTTGCAAACCACGGACACACTGATTCGTTTGATTGAGCAAGCAAAAATAAAACCGAAGCTACTCATCAATGCATCCGCAGTCGGTATTTACGGGACTTCTGATTCGGCGACATTTACTGAAACATCGACCTCTGAGAACGGTGATTTTCTCAGCCATCTTTCCTACCAATGGGAACAAGCCGCTCGCAAAGCAGAACAATTTGGTGTACGGACAGTCTATGCGCGATTTGGGATCGTTCTTGGTAAAGTGGGTGGTGCGCTTCCCCTTCTCAATCTACCTTACCGGTTTTTTATCGGCGGCAAAATCGCGTCCGGTAAACAATGGCTATCTTGGATACATATCGACGATCTCGTGCGTCTCGTTGTATTTATTATAGATAATCAGGAAATCAAAGGGCCTGTTAACTTTACTTCACCAAATCCTACAACAATGCAGCTATTTGGCAAAACGCAAGCAAAAGTTATGAAGCGCCCCTATTGGCTGAGTGTTCCAGAACCAATAATTAAAATCATGCTCGGTGAGAAAAGCCTTATCGTGACAAAAGGTCAACGTGTTCTGCCCCAAAAAGCATTGAATGCAGGCTTCCATTTCCACTTTGACACATTAGACGCAGCATTGGTTGATTTGCTAAAAAAATAAATCCATTTTTTCACGAGCGGACACATTTTTGTGAACTGAGAAAATGAGGGTTGAAAATAAAGGAGCGGACAATGAATTATCAATTGACCATTCAATATGATGGCGGCCGTTATAAAGGCTGGCAACGGCTTGGAACGACTGAAAATACCATACAAGGGAAGATAGAACATATTTTATCGGAACTTGAAGGAGAAATAGTTGAGATTATTGGCAGCAGCAGAACAGACGCTGGGGTGCACGCGATTGCACAAATAGCCAATGTTAAGTTGAAAAAGGTTTTGACTGAATCTGAAATCAAAAATTATTTAAATAGAAATTTGCCCCGAGATATTAGCATTTGTGATGTTCAGCGCGTTCCTGAACGCTTTCATGCACGTTATCAAGCCAAGGGCAAGACCTATTTGTACAAGATCTGGAATAGAGACTATTCGCATCCATTCATGCGAAAATATAGTATGCATATTGAAAAAACATTAGATTGTGATCGGATGAAAGAAGCATGCCGCTTTTTTTTAGGTGAACATGATTTTACTGCGTATTCTAATGCCAAGTCCAAGAAAAAAACTGCGGTGCGCAGAATCCATTCGATTACTATCGAAGAGACGGACGGTCTCATTCAAATCAGAGTAAGCGGTGATGGATTTCTTTACAATATGGTAAGAAAAATTGTCGGAACGTTGATCGAAGTCGGACTAAACGAAATGGAGCCAGAAAAAATTCCGAGTATTTTAATCGCAAAGGAACGCATACAAACAGGTCGCATGGCAGATGCCTGCGGACTCTACTTGGAAAAAATTGATTTTTAAAAATTTTGTTGCGTGCAGCGAAGGCGCCCTGGCGCCTTGCGGGAAAAGCGAGCAACCGAAGCGCAATCTTACAAAAAGACTTGGCTATGCCAAGTCTTTTTGTAAGATGCTTTTTTCTATAATTGGGTGGACCCCCGAGCCTTTAAGAAGTAAATGAAGTCAATGACGCCTTAAGCCTGGTAAAGAGTGCTAGGATCTAGCTATCTTTCGCCAAAATTCGGTATACAGCATCTTATTAAAGTTGTATTCAGAACATAAAAAAATAACGTCATAATTGCTGCGAGCGATCTGAAAAAATTTGGCTCAAGCAATTCAATTGACAGGTGAGATAATTGTAACTAAAATAGTTACATCTAGTAGGGAAGAACTATTGATGTCATTCAATGTATGATTTTCTATCACTGTTCTACGGGCACAGGCATTGAAAGACCAACCGATCCCCAATATTTTTTACCTTTTTAAGCGTTTTTTTATACGTTTGAATAAATTCTCAGAGGCATTAAAAGAATTAAGGTTACGAACATCCAATGAGTGGTTACACCATGTTTTTCGAATCAATCTGTAATAAAATTCTCAAAAAATCATAACTCCGATGGGGGATGCGTCCGATGAAATTTCTCGTTACAGGAGCGACAGGAAGTTTAGGTTCTAAAGTTGTTGCCTCATTATTGAAAAAAGTACCGGCAAGTCAATTGGTTGTCAGTGTGCGACACCCTGAGAAAGCAGAAAAATTTCAGCAGCTTGGCGTAGAAGTCCGCCAAGGAGATTTTGATCGCCCGGAAACGTTGGCTACTGCTTTTTCCGGCATTGACCGGTTGCTGATTATTTCGACAGACGGTGATAATGAGACAAGAACGAAGCAGCATAAAAATGCGGTAGCCGCTGCCGAATATGCTCAGGTTAAATTTATTGCCTATACGAGCATCGTCAATGCGCAGGAAAGCAAAAATATCTTCGCTTCGACCCACCAAGCAACAGAAATGGCTATTTTGAGAACAGGCATTCCTTATTCTTTTCTCCGTAATAACTGGTACTTGGAAAATGAGGTTTCTAATATTCAGGGAGTCTTAATAGGGGCTCCATGGGTAACAGCCGCAAAAGAGGGCAAAGTGGGTTGGGCATTGAAACAAGATTATGCAGAAGCTGCGGCAACAGTGCTTTCTGGTGAGGGACATGAAAATACAGTTTTTGAGCTTTCGGGAGAATTAATGACACAGGAAGAACTTGCTTCTGTAGTCAGTACGCGAATAGGAAAAGAAGTATTCGTGCAGCAAGTTGATGACGCGGCCTATGCTAAGATTGTCAAAGATGCAGGTGTACCCGAATTTCTTATTCCAATGCTTGTCGGTATCCAGAAAAGTATTCGGGATCACACATTGGAAGTCGCAAGCGATGATTTTGAGCAATTGCTTGGCCATCCGGTTACCCCAATCAAAGAGGCAGTTGCTCAAATCATAAATGAATATTCGCGCAGCCATTAATTGAACTTTTTTTGAATTCGGATATTTTTTGTGTACTCAATAGTGATAACAAAACTTACAAAATAAAAGAGTTCATAGCTCACCGCAGTTTTTTAAACAAATAGAAGCAACTACTAAAGCTTTAAGAAGTAAGCAATTATCTCGGAGGTATTCATATGAAAATTGAAGTTTGGTCAGACGTCGCTTGTCCATTCTGCTATATTGGAAAACGTCGTTTAGAAAATGCGCTCAGCCAATTTCCACATAAAGCACAAGTAGCGGTTGAATTTAAAAGCTTTGAACTTGATCCCAATGCGCCGATTCACACTGATAAAACTATCTATGAAAAATTGGCGACAAACTATGGGATTAGTGTTGAACAGGCGAGACAAAATGTTCAAGGTGTAAGTAGACAGGCAGCTACTGTTGGAATGAAATTTAATTTCGATGACATGAAATTAGCCAATACATTTAACGCGCATCGTTTGATCAAGTGGGCGAAAATGCACGGGAAAGAAGCCGAAATGACGGAGAACCTATTTCGCGCTTACTTTATCGATGCAAAAAATGTGGGGCTTTTGGATACACTGGCAGATGTTGCCGAAGCATCAGGATTAGAGCGGACGGAAGCCTTGAAAGTGTTAAGAGACAAGGAACGCTATGCAGATGATGTGCGCCATGATGAAGATGCTGCCAGGCAATTCGGTATTAGTGGTGTGCCGTTCTTTATTATCAATCGCAAATACGCGATTTCAGGTGCGCAGCCGACTGACACCTTTGCTTCTGCGTTGCAGCAAGTGTGGGAAGAAGAAAACCCTGCACCAAAATTGCAAGTTCTCTCATCAAACAGTGGCGATGATCTATCCTGTGCGGATGGCCATTGCATGATGCCAGAAAAAAAATAAGTGGGACAAGGCGTCAATTGTGAGGTAAAAAGAGCGCCTGAAACGACACAATATAAAAGGATACAGCAAATATACGAATAAAAGGATGTCTTAAGGCCAGGTGAAACTGGCTTTGAGACATCCTTTTTTTAAGAGCTTGTATAAAATTTTTGCACAAAAGATTGTGATGATTCTCAACATGATATAAAGCGCAAACTAGAACTTAATGATCGCCTATTGAAAAAACCGCATACAAACACGTCAATGCACGGGTAAACTACGGGAAGATACGGTTAAAGAAAGCTGGAAAAATCAATGAATGTTCTGAAGCCACATAATTCAGCAAATGAAAATTATTTTAGCAATTTATCTATTGACAAAAATTATTTTAATGATTATATTAAAAATAGTTTCATAAGTGATTTCAAAGTGAAAATGGATTTCACTTTGACCGTTAGGGATGGTGATGAACAAAGATTGATGCCGCTTAAGAAACGCTTGACTATTTCGAGTCTTTGATTTTTGGCGGAGGTGCTGAGGTATTTGGTGAGTATAGGATGATCACACAAAGGAAAACGTTTCGATCTTCTGACACCTGAGCATCATACAACAGGATTAAGTTTCGATTTGGTAGTGAGATACTTGAGCGAGTCAGCGTTTAAAAAAGTATTTTTATTTTAGTGATCTTGATACAAAAACAAAAAACATCAATGATTGAAAGGATGAGTAAGAATGACAAAGTATAATTGGGGCATGATTGGCACTGGATGGATCGCACATGAAATGGCCGATGCTTTAAATAGTGTGAACGGCGAAATTTATGCTGTCGCTGATGTGAATGAAAAAGCTTTAAAAGCGTTCAGTGAGGAAAAAAACATTCAGCACGCGTTCTCTAATCCTGAAGATTTATTAAAAGATCCCAATGTTGATATCATCTATATTGCAACGCCACATAATTTCCACTATGAATATATTATGAAAGCCTTGCAGGCGGGAAAAAATGTATTTGCTGAGAAAGCGATTACGGTTAATTCACAGCAATTAAATAAGGTCAAACAACTGGCTGAAGAAAAAGGCTTGATTGTGACTGAAGGCTTGACTTTATTCCACATGCCGATTTATAAAAAAGTCAAAGAATTAATTGCTTCTGGAAAAATTGGCGATGTGAATCTGGTTCAGGTTAACTTCGGCAGTCTAAAAGATTATGATGTTAAAAATCGCTTTTTTAATAAAGATCTCGCTGGTGGTGCCTTACTTGATATTGGCGGTTATGCCACAGCCTTTGCACGTTCATTTTTGAAATCACAGCCGGTTAATGTTCTGACCACTGTAAAATATTTTGAAACAGGGGTTGATGAACAATCCGGGATTATCTTAAAAAATCTTGAGGATCAAATCGCTGTGATGGCATTGTCGATGCGTGCGAAACAGCCAAAACGCGGGGTTATTTCAGGTACCAAAGGCTATATTGAAATCTCGAATTATCCGCGCGCTACAGAAGCCGCTTTAACAATCACAGAAGATGCCCATACGGAAACACACGAAGTGATCACCGCCGGTGATGCGTCGCTTGGCCTGCAGTACGAAGTTCAAGACATGCAAAGATACATTGAACAGGGTCACGATGACGGCGAATTTGCATTGTCTGTAGATATCATGGATATTTTGACAAAAGTACGCAATCAATGGGGCATGAAATACCCGTTTGACCGTACGGCTTTTTAATAGGGACAAGTGAATGGAACCGAATATTAAAGAATTTGTCAACAGAATCTATTCGGATTTAGGAAAGTTTTCTAAATCCGAGAAAAAAATCGTTGATTTAATTATCAACGATCCACAGTTTGTGATTAATGCAACGATCTCACAACTAGCCACTCGTGGAAAAGTGAGCGAAGCATCCATTTCACGATTTTGCAAAAGAATGGATCTGAATGGTTTTCATCATTTAAAAGTGTTATTGGCGCAAAGCTCATTAATTAATGTTGAACCTCAAGAGAGTTCTTTGAATAGTCATGATAAAACACTAGAGAAACTCATGAACGACAAAGAGAAAGAGATTCAAGCAACTTTAGAGGGTCTTGATAAGTCGAAAACGAAGGAAATCATTCAAACGATTAAGGATGCCCGATTAATTCAAGTGATGGCTGAAGGCAATACATTTCCTGTCGCACTTGATGCTTGCTTTAAATTTAATCAAATTGGTCGATTAGCATTTACCGCTTCTTCTTGGGAAGTGGCTATGGGACAGGCATTAAATTTAATGGAATTAGATGTGATGATCGTCATTTCTAACTCCGGAGAATCTAGGCAGTTGATTCAACTGATTGAAGTTGCGAAGAAAAATCAGGTAAAAGTCATCGCCTTTACGAATAATAGTAGTTCCCCCATTGCTGCGCTGTCTGACTATAATGTGGACACAGCCAGCAGGGGTACTATTTTTATGTCTGAGTATTTTTTCTCTCGAGTATCCGCAGTCACGGCGATTGAAGCTATTTTTATGTTGCTCATCGCGGATAACCCTCAACTTAAGAAAAAGATTCAAAAACATGAATTATTAATCGCATCAAAAAAGATTTAACAAGGAACGGTTCATGGTTAAATCACTGCGCGTGTGTCACTGTAAAAAAACCTTGTCATAAACAAGTTCGCACCTGTTAAGAGGCGGCGATTGACCGAATCGATGAAACGGTTCGGTTTCTGACGATAGAAAATGTAATCGTTTACGTAACATCTGAACGGAAACGAGAGGATAATGCTGCATGAGAAGAACATGGGGAGTGAGCATAATATGAAGATTACTGACCTGATGATTGAACGTGCAATGGTGATGGATATGCAGGCGACAACAAAAGAAGAAGCCATTGATGAACTCATCGCCAGTCTGGAGAAGAACGGAAGGATAAATGACGCGAAGCTCTTCAAAGAGATGATCCTAAAAAGAGAGAAAGAATCAAGCACCGGAATCGGAGACGGCATTGCAATGCCGCATGCGAAAACCAAAGCGGTTAATGAAGCGACCGTCGTGTTTGGACGCAGTAAGAAGGGGCTTGATTACAAAGCACTTGACAACAAACCTTCTGATCTTTTCTTTATGATTGCCGCACCAGAGGGAGCAGCCAATGTGCATCTTCAAACACTGGCGGCGCTTTCGAGGTTGCTGATTGATCAGGAATTTGTCACAAAAGTGAAACAAGCCAAGACACCTGCGGAAGTGGCTAAATTATTTGACGATCAGCAAGCTGAGAAAGAAGAAATGGAAAAGAAAGAGACTTCAAAAGTTACCAATAATAAGAATTTTGTTGTTGCTGTTACCGCATGCCCAACTGGGATAGCGCATACCTATATGGCTGAAGATGCATTAAAGAAGAAAGCCGCAGAGATGGGCGTTTCAATACGCGTCGAAACCAATGGATCTGAAGGCGCCAAGCATGTGCTGACCGCCGATGAAGTCGCGCGTGCGGCAGGTGTGATTGTTGCAGCTGACAAAAAGGTTGAAATGGCGCGCTTTGATAATAAGAAGGTACTCCAGGTGCCCGTCAGCGACGGTATCCGTAAACCGGAAGAACTAATTACCAAGACGTTGAATGGACAAGCACCGGTGTATCACGCGGAAATCGGCGCAAGCGATGCCGGGATCGAAAGCACGACTCGTGTTTGGAACAAGATCTATAAAGACTTGATGAATGGTATTTCGCATATGCTTCCATTCGTTGTCGGTGGCGGTATTTTGCTTGCCGTCTCGTTCATGTTCGAACACCTCGGCAAGAACAATCCAATCTTTCAAATGTTGAGTGCGATTGCTGGTGGGCAAACCGGTGCCTTTCACTTCTTGATTGCGATTTTAGCCGGCTATATCGCTATCAGCATTGGCGACCGTCCTGCGCTGATGCCAGGTGTTGTCGGTGGATTTATGGCCTACTCATCAAACGCCGGATTTCTTGGTGGACTTGCTGCCGGCTTTCTAGCTGGATGGGTAATTGTTCTTTTGAAAAAAGTATTCGCCGGACTTCCTAAAACATTGAACGGGTTAAAACCGATTCTCCTTTTCCCAGTGTTCAGTTTGCTTATTACCGGCGGACTCATGTATTATCTTCTCGATCCTATTTTTACATGGATTAACACAGGTTTGGTTGGGGCATTGAGTCACCTTGGTACCGGGAACGCGATACTGCTCGGACTTGTTCTTGGCGGGATGCAAGCCGTTGACATGGGTGGCCCAGTAAACAAAGCGGCCTATACTTTTGCGATTGGTGTCTTTACAAGTGGCGCGTCCAACGGCGGGCTGATGATGGCTGCGGTTATGGCTGGTGGTATGGTTCCACCGCTTGCGATTGCTTTGGCTACAACGATTTTTAAAGCAAAATTCACTGAAGAAGAACGTAAAGCCGGGATCACGAACTATGTGCTTGGACTATCCTTTATTACGGAAGGCGCCATTCCGTTCGCTGCCGCAGATCCGCTGCGGATTATCACCTCAAGTATTATCGGTTCGGCAACTGCGGGTGCTCTGACGCAATTATGGAAAGTCAACATTCCGGCGCCACACGGAGGTATCTTCGTCGTTGCCTTGAGCAATCAACCATTTTTGTTCATCGCCGCCATTCTGATCGGTGCCATAATTTCTGGGCTGATTCTCGGCTTTTGGAAAAAGCCATTGGACAATCGGAAACAGCAAGGGACCAATACGATGGATGCATTGAAACTGTAATTCCTTAAGCACCGTGACAAAGGAATTTGTTTCAAAGCGGATCGAACATCTTTGTCGGCTGTGTGGAATCACAAATAATAGAAAATGACAATACGATAAATAGGCTGAATGCGTCTCGTTTTAGAGCATTCAGCCTATTTTTTTTGTAAAGAAAGTAAATGATTTTGCGTGAAAAATGGAGCGAAGGCGCCCATGGCTCATGGTTACAAAAAAAACTTGGCTCGCCAAGTTTTTCTAACAATTCCTCCCGGAACTTTCGCTTAATATTTGAAAAATCTTGTTCGAGATTTGCAAGAGGCAGAATATACTTCTTCCTGTATCGTCAAAAAGGATAATCGTACGGATGGATTAGAGAAAAAGAAAAATTGCCGACCGCCATCTTTTCATATCGACGAGCTTGACCTACATCGGGAGGAAGGCTAATGAAACGTAACGTGGGTTTAAAAGAAATGTATCTGATTGTGAGGAAGCGGTTATGGCTCATTGCCACGATCACAATAGCCGCCGGAATCCTCTCAGGGATCGTGACACACTTTTTCATGACGCCGATGTATGATGCAACGACGCGGATTTTCGTGAATCAGAGCAATGGGAAAACGCTATACGATTCGAACGCGGTTCAAACCAATGTGCAGCTGGTAAACACTTATAGTGAACTAATAAATGATCCATCGATCTTAAATCAAGTGATTCGTTCATTGCATTTGAAACTATCTGCAACGGATTTACAAGGGATGTTAACCGTTCAAACGAATCAAGATTCTCAGATTTTCTCAATCACAGCGGAAACCGATCAAGCAGATTTATCCGTTCGGATTGTCAATCGAGTGGCGCGTGTTTTCAAGGTACAGGTTCGAAAGATGCTGAAAGTTGATAATGTCAGCTTGCTCGCACCGGCAACGCACGGCGGACAGGTCTCACCAAGCCTGAGTAAAAATCTGATAATTGCCATGCTGCTTGGTTTATTGCTCTCAGTCGGTCTTGCATTTCTAATTGAATATTTTGATCAGACGATTAAAACGGAAGAAGATATCGAACAGAAATTAGGCCTGTCTGTTGTCGGCGTCATCAAGCATATTGAATATCATGACAAGATGAGCAGCAAGAATGATCAGAACTCGGAATTTCTCACTCGATCGGAACGGTTAAGGAGAGGGAGGCGTTTTTTATGAGACGATTGAAAAACACTTCAGTGCAGAGATGGCGTCATATCAATTATCTGCAAGATAACTTCTCACTTTCTGAAGAATACCGAACCTTGCGCACGAACATTTCCTTCGCTAAGGCGGGCGGCGATTTGCGATCGCTGCTCGTCACTTCTTCTGAAGCGGGAGAGGGGAAATCAACGACAGCTTCGAGTCTGGCAATCGTAATGGCTCAACAGGGGAAAAAGGTGCTACTGATTGATGCCGATACGCGAAAACCGTCGCAACATGAATTCTTTGACACGGATAACAGCAGAGGGTTGACCAACGTACTGACAGGACAATCGGAATTCGGCAATGTCGTTCGTCCGACGCGTTTGGCGCAAATGTTTCTCATGACAAGCGGGCCTGTTCCACCGAACCCTGCTGATTTACTGAGCGCGCCGGAAATGTCGCGTGTGATTCAGCAGGCAAAGGATCATTTTAATGTGGTGATTCTAGATTCCCCGCCCGTGTTGGCTGTGTCTGATGCCCGATTGCTGGCCACTCTCTGCGAAGGAATTTTACTTGTCGTCAAGAGCGGGTCTGCCGAGATCGATAAGGTCAAAAAAGCCGCAAATGTATTAACTGAAGGTCAGGGAAAGTTTCTCGGTGTCGTCTTAAATGACATGAAATTAAGTAAAAAAGAGCAGTATTACGATGCTTATAACAGTTAATGATCGACGCTCCAAGCTGGTTGCTCATAAACTGGGCCAGCATTATTTAAAAAGATAATTATTATCTGTCTACAGGAGGCAAGTCTTATGGGTTTATCAAAGCCGCCAGCAGATAAAAGGGTCGTTTCCACTGTGCGTCGTAGACACAATGTGCGGCAGCTTCATGTGAAATCGAACCAGGATGTATTTTATTTTTCCGTGAAAAGAGCAATGGATATATGTGGTGCGCTAGCAGGTCTCATCCTATTGTTTCCGATTTTTTTATTGATTTCTTTCCTTATAAAGTTAAGTGATCCGAAGGGATCTATATTTTTTAAACAAGTTCGCGTTGGAATGGATGGAAAACCATTTCAAATTTACAAATTTCGTTCAATGGTGCATCATGCTGAGGACTTACTAGATGATCTTCTCGATAAGAATGAGACGCATGGCCCGATGTTTAAGATGAGAGATGATCCAAGAGTGACCCGTGTTGGCCGTTTTCTAAGAAAAACGAGTCTTGATGAATTCCCGCAACTTGTGAATGTTTTAAAAGGAGAGATGAGTTTAGTCGGTCCGCGTCCACCGCTGCCAAGAGAAGTAATAGAATATTCCGAGCGTGATAAACAACGCTTACTTGTTAAACCGGGTTGTACTGGGCTTTGGCAAGTCGCGGGGCGAAGCAGTGTTGGTTTCGAGACGATGGTTCAGTTAGACCTTGCCTACATCAACCAGAGAGGAATTCTTCTTGATATCAAAATTATCTTAAAAACGATACCCATTTTATTCCATTCAAAGAATGCCTATTGAACGCTCTCCCCTACCTGGAATCTGTTGCGGCTCCGCTTTTCTTAAGCCCTTGTGAATCAGTAAGGAAACCAAATACAGCTCTTGGAGGGTGGGGGCAAATGGCAATGAAAATTTTACATGTTTGCGAGTATGTCCGTGGCGGAATCACTACTTATTTGAATGAGATTCTCAAACATCAGGTCGGAGCGAGGGAAATAAGCAGTGTCGTTGTGTTAATGAGTCAGTACAATTCTGACCGCATCCACATCGAAGGCGTCCAAGTCGCCTACTACCGTTATCAACGAAAATTAGTGAAGTTTATTCCGGCGATAATTCAGATTAACAGAACAATTAAACAAATCCAACCAGACATCATACACAGCCACAGCTCCTTCGCCGGTTTATTTGTGCGACTGTGTTTCTTTTTTAAGAGGAAACGTCCCAAAATCGTCTATTGTGCACATGGTTGGTCTTTTTTGATGGAAACCTCACGCGTCAAAAAGAAGTTGTACGGAATTCTGGAACGGGTGCTTGCCAAACAAACGGATCGCATTATTAATATTTCGCAACACGAGTTTATTGGATCACAGAAATACAAACTCCCTGCAGAGAAATCGCTAGTCATCCCAAATGGTATCGAAAAGCGTCTTAATAAAAATCAAGACATACTGTTAACTCTTGATCCCGCAAAATTAAATTTATTGTTCGTCGGTCGTTTTGATCGGCAAAAGGGTATCGACATCCTCATCGATTTTTTTAAGTCCAATCCTTTGAAGCATGTGCGATTATACACAATCGGTGAAAATGTTCTTGATCCTGTTCTGATGAAGATTCCAGAGACGATCGTCTCGCTCGGATGGATTGATCACAACCAAATCGATAGTTATTATGAGAAATTCGACGCGGTCATTATTCCTTCGCGATGGGAGGGATTCGGACTGGTGGCAATTGAGGCAATGAAAAATAAAAAGCCAGTGATTGCCAGTAATCGCGGCGATCTTCCAGAATTGGTTCAAAACGGAGTCAACGGCTATTTGTTTGACTTGGACCATCTGGAGCAATTAACACAGATATTGAATACGGTGAGCAAACAGGGACTAAAGGTGATGGGTGAACAAGGATTCGCCATCTTCCAAGAAAGATATACGGACGAAAAATTCAATCAACAGTTAATGGCTGTTTATCTGCAACTAATGGAAGGGAAAGGGCATCCGATGGATCATCAAACCCATTTAGATGATCAAGCGCAAATGTGAAGAAGGGTAATTATCTTTGGGGGAGGTGCAGGGGTAAAATATGCTGAACTACATCTTTGAATTCATGACCTTTTCTTTTCCGAAGGCAGGGGCGCAATTGGGTGTACCGTTAACATTTGCGATGTTTTTATTCCTGTTTGCCCTGTGCCAATGCCGCGAACAGGTGATTCCCGGATTTCTACAAGTCAAAGGTTTAGCCCTCTCTTATAGTCTCTTTGTCTCAGCCGTTTTGCTTTCATTATTATTTAATCTAAGCCATCTTTCAACGTTTCAAATAACCATGGTTTTGGTTGTCATCGCTTCACCGCTCGCGCTAGGAATTGGGCGTTCACTTGACACACAACTCGCACTGAAAATTCTTGCGCTATCCATGGTTCTTGTTGGCGTCTATGCTTTGATCGAGAAAATTGCCGGAATTGTCACGACTGCAATTCCTGGCGTGACGTATACCTTTGGACAAGACCTGGCTGAAAAACCGATTGGCTATGGTATGGCATCTTCAGGAGAGGCTCTGAAAATGCCAGCGACGTACCAAAATGGAAATGGGGCAGGCTTGTTTTATGCGCTGGCTATCCCTATTCTTCTCTCATGGACACCTTCTTCATCTCGATTCAAGCTGCTCAAGATCGTCTCAATTTTTTTCGGATGTATCGGCCTGCTTCTGTCAGGTTCCCGATCCATTATGATTCCATTTATTCTCTTCCTCATTTTTCTATTAGCCCTCGTCAAGTATAAATTGAACTATCGAAATCAAGTGCTTTTTTGTTCATGCCTTCTGTTTCTAAGTGCACTCGGAATTATCTATTTATTGCAAGCGGATAATCAATTTCTTCAGCAGCTTTACACCCGTTATATTCATCAGACACTGTCCGATCCTACGGGTTCCGGTCGAACGTCGCAATTTGAACTAGCCTTTGCCCAGGCCAATACATTGGATGGCCTCAGTTTCCTTAGATTTCTATTGATTGGTTTGCCTTGGGATCAAATCGGGACCATTGAAGGACTTGTATCGACGTTGTTCAATTATGGAATTTTTGGTTTCATCGGCTTTCTACTGCTATTAATCACCACCATTTATGCCATCTTTGAACGAAACAAACTGGCAGCCATTGGTTTTATCTGTGTATTCATCGCTTTTATAGTCGATGGGTCTTTTAACTTCCCGCCAACTTTGATGAATTTTTTCTTCTTAGCAGGTTTACTGACCCAGTCTGAGGCACAAGGACGAATAGAACAAGGAAAGAGTGAACCGATCGAGAGGCATCCGATTCATTAGAAGGGGGCGAACGGATGAATGTAGCGATTGTGACATCGGGCTATCAACCTGTTCCTGCGGCAAAAGGTGGGGGAGTCGAAGCCTTGCTCGATCACCTTATTCTGAAAAATGAAGACTATGGGAAGATACATTTGACGGTCTTCAGTACGTATCATGAAGCGGCAGTTAAGATGGCAAACCCACTAAAAAAAACAACTTTCTTCTTCATAAAACCGCCTGCTCTGATCCGGATTTGCGACAAAGTCATCTATTTTGTCGCTAAACATTTGTTGAAAAAAGAAAAAAGCATGTCTTACCGCTATATTGCCCAGCGGCTTCATTATCTCACAAAGGTCAGCAAAAATTTACAGAAAAACAATTACGATAAAGTGATTCTTGAAAATCATGCGACGTTATTTCTGGTTCTGAAGAAACACGATAATGCCCATAAATGTGCCGGAAGATATTATTTTCATCTCCATAATGAGGTTACGAATGATTATGGCTGCCGGTCAATTATGCTTGGCTGCAGAAAGGTGCTGGGCGTCAGCCAGTATATCAACCAGACATTGAAAATGTTCTTAGGTGGTTTGCCTGCGGATAAATTTGCTATTCTGAAGAATTGTGCCGATATAAGCCGTTTTGGAAGCAGCCAAAGCAAACGGGAAGCCGCAATTATGCGCCAGACTTATGGCATCGCGCCGAACGAGCACGTTATTCTTTTTACCGGCAGGCTAAACAAAGAAAAAGGCATTAAAGAATTGCTGCTTGCCTTTAAGAAACTCAATTTTCCAAAGACCAAGCTGGTGATTGCTGGCGGTTATTTTTATGCCAGCGGTATGGTCAGCGCGTACGAAAAAGAATTGCAGAAGATTGCTGAGCCATTTAAAGGCAGAATCATTTTTACAGGGTATATCGCCTATCCCAACATGCCGGCCGTTTATAGCATGGCAGATGTTGCCGTGATTCCGTCCATGTGGAATGATCCGGCTCCGTTAACGGTGATCGAATCAATGGCCTCTGGGTTACCCTTAATCACAACAGTCTCAGGCGGCATTCCGGAGTATGCGTGCAGTGAAGGGGCTGTTCTTTTAGCACGAGATAAAAAGATTGTTGATCGACTTGCAGCTACGCTAAATGACGTTTTGTCTGATGCTGTATTGCGTCAAAACATGGCGGAAGCCAGCCGCAAAACTGCTGAACGGATGAACGTAGATCAGTATTACAAAGACTTCATTGCGAAAATCTCAGACTAGTATTGGGGGATTTTGGATGAAAGTTGCGATCGTGACCGCGGGCACGTTACCGGTACCTGCTGTTAAAGGCGGGGCGGTTGAAGCGCTGGTTGAGAATTTGGCGAAAGAAAACGAAAAATACCGTTTTCTTGAACTGGTGATTATTGGGGTTTTCGATAAAATTGCGGAGGAACAATCCCATCAATACCCTCACACTCGATTTATCTTCCTTCGATCCAGTCGGTTTATTGAAGCACTTGACAAGTGCGTTTATCTTATTGCCAAAAAGCTGCTAAAGAGAGGAGGCACTGCCTCTTTCCGCAATATTTTCCGTAGGTTTTTTATTTTGCGTAAGACAACGAAAATCCTTGCCGATGAAAAATTTGACAAAGTAGTCTTAGAAAACAGCGCCACATTGTTTAGAACGCTGAAAAGAAAGGGCAATGCGAAAAAATACGCGGGCAATTATTATTTTCATATTCATAATGTGGTCAGCGGAAGTTATGGTTGCAAACAGATTATCAAAGGATGCAAGACTCTAGCAGTCAGTAACTATATCAATCAAACGTTGCCGGACTTTATGCAAACGATATCGAGGCAAAATCGTCATGTGGTCTATAACGGAATTGATACCAAACGTTTTTTTCGCATTATCAGTAAAAAAGACAGTGTTAAATTGCGCGAAAAATTTGGACTTGAATCAAACGATATCGTCCTCATTTTTGTCGGCAGATTAACCCCGGAAAAAGGGATAAAAGAGCTGCTCGAGGCGCTCCGAGAAATGGATACGCCAAACATAAAACTACTGATTGTCGGTAGTCTTTTCTTTGATAGCAATCTTTGGAGCCCGTTTGAAGAACAACTCAAGCAAATGAGCGAAACGATGAAAAATAGGGTTATATTTACAGGATTTATAGCCAATAAAGAGATGCCAACGATTTATGCGATTGCTGATATTGCCGTTCTGCCTTCCATTTGGGATGAACCGGCTGGATTGACGATGGTTGAAGCCATGGCGTCTGGATTACCGCTTATTACAACTATATCTGGCGGTATTCCAGAATATGTAAATGAAGAGTGCGCCATGCTCTTACCTCGAGATGAGTATATCGTTAATAACATTGTCCGAGCGCTAAGTGAATTGGTCACGAATGATGAATTGCGCCGCAGAATGGCGAAGCGAAGTCAATTAATCTCAAAAAATATGACTCTTGATCGTTATTATTGGTCCTTTATTAAAGAAATATCGGACGAAACAACTGAGACGTATTGAAGGAGGCAGTGCTTACTATGGAACCACTAATTAGTGTGATTGTTCCGGTGTATAAGACAGAAGAATATCTGGATCAATGTATTGAAAGTATTGTCGTGCAGACTTATCGCAATCTGGAAATCATTTTGGTCGATGATGGATCCCCAGATCGCTGTCCTGAGATCTGCGACGATTGGGCAGAACGTGATCCACGCATTCGCGTCATCCATAAAGAAAATGCCGGAGCCTCGTCAGCTCGAAATACTGCCCTGGATCTTGCAAATGGCGACTATCTAGCATTCGTTGACTGCGATGATTGGATTCATTGTGATACTTATGAACTGCTCATGAATAATCTCAAGGTAGAACATGCAGACTTGTCGATCTGCAGTGAATTCCAGGTTTTTGGAAAGAGCATTCGGCGACCTGAAAAAAAGGAAAATGTTTATTTAGTTATGAATAGTGAGGAAGCTTTCCAACGAATCAACAGCATTGGTTATTTCGGAGTGGGTGTATGGGATAAGCTCTATGCCAAGCATTTGTTCGATCATCTGAGATTCCCTGAAGGGCGCATTTGTGAGGACTATATGCTTACCTATACAATACTGGATCGGGCGCGCACCATAGTTTATGACGCGACACCGAAATACTATTATCGCCAGCGTAGCGGAAGTTTGACCCACAGTACAGAAATAGACCTCTGGTCGGTTGAATCCTCAGAAAAAATGTTGACTCTCGTCAGAAAAAAATATCCATCGATTGAAACGTATGCTCTCTCCGGTTATCTTTTTGCCAGGGTCGGTGTTTACGATTTGCTCCTCCGCACAGATGCGCACGAACCGAAATGGAAGGCTTTCCAGAAAGAGACACGTAAACTTGTCCGTAAGAATTATTCAAAACTTGCATCATTCATTGAACTGCCGACTCCAAGGCGTTTGCAATTACTGTTTTTGGGATGGTTTTCACTGATTTACACGCCTCTATTCAAGCTCTATTACAGGTGGAAAAACCGGAGTATTCATTGAGTTTTTTTGAATCAATGAGAAACCGATCCTGTACGTCTTTGGAAAATAACAAAAGGGAGGCGGTTCGTGGATGGAACGCGTGTTAGTTTATGGTCTGGGAACGTCTGTCGGCGGCATGGAAGAATACGTGATGAACCTATTCCGAACGATCGACTCATCTAAATATGTTTTTGATATTATTCCGCATGGCGGGAATTTTTTCTATGCCGAGCGCGAAGTCAATCAACTAGGCGGAAAAGTGTATAAAATTACTTCACAAGCCAAGCATCTGCTCCAATCAATGAAAGAATTAAACAAGCAACTAAAAGCATTGCGCATCAGCCACAAGATACTCTATTTCCAGTCCTGTGGTTTTTATAACGTGGTGCCTTTTTTATTAGCGAAAAAATACCACTATACGATCATCACGCATGGTCATAATACGCGGGACCATGGACGAAGTAGAGCTGCCCAGCTGTTGCATTGGATCAATCGCATCTACGTGCGACGGATTTCTAAATATTGTTTTGCCTGTTCTAAGGCGGCAGGTGCATGGATTTTCGGAAAACGTTTTATGCATCAAAACAAAGTGATCATCATCAACAATGCGATTGATTGTGAGAAATTCAGGTTCAGCGAAGACGTACGGCAAAAGATTCGCAGGCAATTAAATATCAGCAATGATCTAGTGATTGGTCACGTGGGTCGATTTGTTGATCAGAAGAACCATGACTTCCTTATCGAACTTTTTTATGCGATTCATCAACAGAATGATGCGACGAAGTTGCTCTTGATCGGGGAGGGGGAGTTAAAATCAGCCATTGAGAACAAGGTCCATGTTTTAGGTTTGGATCACGCTGTGTTGTTTCTCGGAAAACGAGAAAATATTCCTGAACTGCTCTGGGCGATGGATGTTTTTGTACTTCCGTCTTATTTCGAGGGGTTACCGGTTTCCGCCGTAGAAGCACAGGCTGCCGGTTTGCCTTTAGTGCTAGCAGATACGATCAGCACTGAAACAAAGCTAACAGAACGGGTGCAGTTTTGTTCCTTGAAAAAACCGATCGCATACTGGGTGGAAATCGTTCTATCCGATATATCAGAGCATAAGGATACGACAGAGGAATTAAAGTCAAGCGGTTTTGACCTAGAGTGTCAGACGGGCCAGTTTGTGAAGTTATTAAGACGCCTGACTTGATTTATGAACATCAACTTGTCTAAGCGATGCTCTCTTGCCCGAGCAACACGTTGTACGAGCAGGTTTACTATATTGAGTTAAGGGTGAACGCTGAAATGAGTATTAAAAAAAATTATTTATATAATCTGATCTATCAAGTTTTAGTCATGATCCTGCCACTCATCACTGTTCCTTATGTTTCGCGTGTCCTGCTTCCGCATGGCGTTGGGACCTTCGCATATACAGCTTCGATCGTTTCCTACTTTTCTTTTTTAGGCATCCTTGGCATTGATACTTATGGAAATAAGCTGATTGCCATGTCCAGGGATGATAAGCGAAAGATGAGTGAGAACTTTTTCAGCCTCTATTTTCTGCAGCTGATGCTTACGATGACTTCATTGATCGTTTATATAATCACTGCCATTTTCTTCATTCAGCAGGACCGGTCAATTGCCTTGATTCAGACAATTAGTCTACTTGGAACCGTTTTTGATTGCTCCTGGTTTTTTTTCGGCATCGAACTATTCAAAAAAATTGTCACGCGGAATATTATCATTAAGCTACTTTCTTTAGCAGCGATTTTCATATTGGTGAAACAGCCATCGGATTTACCGGTTTATACAGTAATTATGTGTCTTTCTGTTTTTCTAAGTTCGCTAATTATGTGGGTTTACCTTAAAGGGCGAATCATGATCGTTAGGGTTTCCTTTCGTCAGATCATGACGCATTTAAAACCATCGATGATCTATTTTATTCCAGGCATTGCGCTTCAGGTCTATTTCGTTCTGAACAAAACAATGATCGGCATTGTGGCCAATAATAGTGAGGTTGGCATTTTTGACTATGCAGATAAAATTAGAATGATGGCTTTATCCGTGGTGACGTCGCTTGGAACGGTCATGCTTCCCAGAATGGCGCATACATTCGCTGTCGGAAAGATTGAGAAAGCGAAGGAGTATCTTCTTAAATCACTGGATTTCTCCACACTTTTAGCGATTCCGCTGATGTTCGGTGTTGCGGCTATTGCCAAAGAATTTATTCCTTGGTATATGGGCGAGCACTTTTTAAAAAGCATTGTTGTCTTGATTATCCTTGCGCCGACAATTGTACTCATGGCTTGGAGCGGCGTTTTTGGCACGCAGTATCTGCTTCCGCTTGGAAAGATGAAGGCCTATACGGCTTCGGTCTATGCGGGAGCAATTGTCAATTTTGGAGCGAATCTGTTACTCATAAAGCCATTTGGATCGATTGGTGCAAGTTTCGCGACGCTTGCTGCGGAGGTCGTGGTGACACTCGTGCAGCTTTATTATGTCCGGGCACTTATTCCATTCAAACATATTGTTCCAAAAACGATGTATTATTTAGGGGCAGGCACCGTGATGTTTCTATTGCTTCAAATGATCGGGCGTATGATGGGGGCGTCAATCCTAACGACTGGTGTTCAAGTAGCACTTGGCTGTGTCGTTTACTTTGCAAGCATCGCGCTTATTGAAACGATGAAACATGACGGTATGGTTTATCATGAAATTGGAAAGGTGTTACAGAAATACAGGAGCAGGTGACAAATAGGGTGAAGGGTCCTGATAGAAAAAAAGTGCCGGTGCCAATTTTTTTTATGCGTTAAGAATGTATACGATTTCAGAGGAAATAAGTATAAGATACACGCCGCGCGTCTCATTAGACAACTAGAATCTGCGCGGCTCTAACACGGTGCTCTCACAAGATGCAAGCGCGTTACACTGTATTTTCCACACAAAATCATATTTGTTTATTATTACAAAAAAAGCGGACATTGCGATGTCCGCTTCAATCAATATACGTTCCTGAATTTTTCAATTTCATCGATGATTTTTGATGATTCATCATTGAATTTTCGTGCGAAGCAATAAATGGCTAACTTGTGATTGCCATAAATAAATTCATTTTTGAATTGTCGTAGATGCATGCTTTGAATAATCGAGGGGTAGGGAGGACCAGATTCCCAATCGGTATAGGTTAGCGTATTCCGGACCGTATGTGCGAAAGGGGAGTTCATTATGATCGTTTGAAAAAACATTTCATCCGGGACGAATGTATGTTTAAAGAATGAGACCCATTCATCATTCGTAGATAAAAAGCTTAACAGATAGTCAACAAATGCATTATTGAATGCCCACCATTGACTGCCGGCATAGGGCCGATAATCTTGGTGCGTTTGGGGATAAGCCCTTCGGATTCCGGAAATACGAACCAACCGGTTTGTTGCCTTAGCTGGTAAGGATTGTAGCGTCACGTCTCGATCACATTCGAGGCGATAACAAAACAAGCGATCAAAAGTCTTATTGAGCGTAGGCATGGGTTCAGCTTCGATAAAATTTATTGCTTGATTTTTCTCAAACAATTCTTCAATATAGGCATTGCTTTTTATTGGGTAGTCCACGCCGCTTAAGAGTACAAAGCGATCAAAACGTTCAAAATGGAAAGCGGCTTTTAACAGTTCAATAGTCGCTTCCACCATGCTGAACCCGCCCCAGTTGATGGCATAATGCTGCGGAATTACTTGGACATGATAAAATTCATCAAAGGATACCGTGGGTGCTTTCCGATCAATATGAATAAAAAAGTACGTATCCTTGGTTTGAATCGCTCGGATTAACCGCTTTAGATGATCAAAATGATTATGGGCAATCACTAAGTAGGCAATCTTCATTTTTGAACACGCTGCTTTCTTTTAAGCTTTCCTTTTAGCTGTGCGAAAAATGTTGATCGGTGTTCTTTTTCAAAGGGCGTTTGGTTTCCATCCATTTGTTGTCTCAATCACATAGCTTATTTCCTCATCAGTCATCCCATACCACATCGGGAGACTGATTTCTTCATCGGCAATTTGTTCGGCAATTGGCAACTGCCCGCGACTCATGTTTAAATCCTTATAGGCTTCCTGAAGGTGAATGGGGATTGGATAGTGAATCACGGTCTGGATTCCGTTTTCTTCTAAGTACTTCTGGAAATCCTGCCTTTTCTTGGTTCGAACAGCAAAAACGTGCCAAATAGGCTCAGAATCCTGGTTGATTGATGGCTTTATGATTTGAGTCTGAGTAATTTGCGTGAGGTATCTTTCAGCAATCATTTGTCTCTGCTTATTCCACTGATCTAAATGGCGCAGTTTTATCCTTAAAAAACCTGCCTGAATCTCGTCGAGCCTGGAATTAATGCCTTGATAAATATTATGGTATTTCCGATCGGATCCATAATTGGTTAATGCTTTTACTTTTGTCGCTAATGCCAGATCATTTGTGACCACGGCTCCTGCATCCCCGAGCGCCCCTAAGTTCTTACTCGGGTAAAAGCTGAATCCAGCAGCATCGCCAAGATTTCCTGCCCGGATGCCTTTGTATTTGGCACCATGTGCTTGAGCAGCATCCTCGATTACTTTCAACCCGTATTTTTTGGCAATCTGGTTAATTGAATCCATATCCGCAGGTTGACCGTACAAATGAACGACAATAATTGCCTTTGTTTTCTCTGTAATTTTCTCTTCAATGAGCTCAGGGTTGATCAAATAGGTTTTGATATCCGGCTCAACAAATACGGGTTTGGCGCCTGTATAGGATACGGCAAGGGCCGTCGCAATATAGGTGTTGGAAGGGACGATGACTTCATCTCCTTCATGAATTTCATATCCTCTTAGGATTAAGTATAACGAGCTGAGTCCGTTCCCACAGCCAATACAGTAGTTTGCACCACAAAAGTTTGCAAATTCGCTTTCGAAGCTTTTAACCTCTGGGCCATTGATATACCAATCTTTTTGGTAAAGATCATGAAACTTATTTAAAATTTCTTTCTCAAGCTCTTTGTGCATTGGCCCAAAACTAACGAAAGATACCTTCATCGTTCGGTCATCTCCTAGAAATTTGAAGTTTGCGCTTAACTAGATTTTTAAGGAGGTTTTTCACTCGGAGCATCATTTTGGCCACAATGACGTCAAGATAGATCCAGCTAATCAGGAACAGACGAAGCTTTTTCTCCGTTCGTCTACGGTAGTCAAACATCTTTTCTCGGTATAAATGCGTGCTTATTTTTTCTTTGAAGGGCAATATCTCCTGTGAGAGGACTCGGTTAATGTCTGCTTCTAACAGTGGATTCTTTGCTTTACCGGTGCTGATCCCGCCTAGTCTGTATTTTATGATCGTACGATTGATGAAATGAATGCGCTCGCCGGATCGCGCTAATTTTAAGTACAACGGGTAATCATCCAAAACTTTGTAATTTTCATCTAAAAATCCATATTTGTCAATTAATTTCCGACTATATGAGGTGCAAGCGCCAGCTATGAAATTTCTTCTACACAATTCCTCGAAAAGTTGATCCATATTATTGAAAAATATCAATTTTCTCTTTTCTGGGGATCGGCGTAAAAATGTTCTCAAACTTTGGTCATATTCGTCCATATAGCCGGTAATAATCGTAGCATCTGTTTTTTGAAATTCAGCCACTAATAAACGAATGACCTGTTCGTCGTAGAAACAATCATCACAATCTAAGGGGACAATAAAGTCTCCTTTACATCTTTTTAGTGTGTGATTCGAATTTTTTACAATGCCGAGATTTGCCTCATTTTGCATCACTTGATAATTGACGATGTTCCCATGTTTGTTTTTTTCTATATAAGATTCAAAAGCGGTTTTATTAAACGTTTTCGAGCAATCATCACTTATGATGATCTCGATAGTTGGATAATTTTGGTGGAGGACGGAATCGATGCATTGCTCCAAATAATTAGAATTATTATAGGTTAAGATCATCACAGACACTAATGGATGTCCCAATAGGAAACACCTCTTTTTCATGGTGTATGATCAAATAAATATTGTTTAATCCCGAGTCACTCAATACTTCTACCGTATTGTTTTTTGTAGAAATTCATGTATGCTCCAGTTTTTAGTTTATGCCACCATTCTTTATGAGTCAGATACCACTGAATGGTTTCGTTAATTCCTGTTTCAAAGTTATATTTTGGCTTCCAAGCAAGTTCTTTTTCTATCTTTGTTGCGTCAATTGCGTAGCGCCGGTCATGTCCCGGGCGATCGGAAACATATTTAATCAGGCAATGCGGCTTGTTCAACTTATCGAGAATGCGTTTGACAAGATCAATATTGCAGATTTCATTATGACCACCAATATTATAGATTTCACCGGGCTTTCCTTGATGTAAGACTTGATCAATTGCTGCACAGTGATCGGCAACATAGAGCCAATCACGCACATTTTTCCCATCACCGTAGACGGGCAATTCTCGATCTTCTAGAGCATTCGTGATAATTAAGGGAATGAGTTTTTCAGGAAAATGGTAGGGTCCATAGTTATTGGAGCAGCGTGTAATATTAATCGCTAATCCGTACGTTTGATAATAAGCACGGACGATCATGTCTGCTGAAGCCTTGCTCGCAGAGTAGGGGCTGTTTGGTGCTAATGCGGTTTTCTCGGTGAAATAACCCGTTGGTCCTAAGGATCCGTAGACTTCGTCGGTTGATATTTGCAGGTATTTGTTCAAGTGTTTGTTTTTTGCTGCTTCAAGCAAGGTTTGTGTGCCAAGCACATTTGTTCTGATAAATAAATCCGGTTGGGTGATACTCCGATCAACGTGGGATTCAGCGGCAAAATTAACAATCGTGTCAATCGCAAATTGATCAAGGACAGCATGAATCAGTTCGCTATTGCAGATATTCCCATGAACAAAATGATAGTTTGGATGGTTTCGAACCGCCTCCAAATTGTCTAAATTGCCGGCATAGGTCAGTAAATCAAGATTAACGATTTGATAGTTGGGGTGGGTCTTTAACATATAATGAATAAAATTACTACCTATAAAACCGGCACCTCCAGTTACTAATACATGCATCAATACTTACCTCCGTTCAATGCTATTGAACATGATCCTTCAATATATTCAAAAGATATTGGCCATAATCATTTTTTTTTAAAGGCTGAGCCAGCCGAAATAATTTATCTTCATCTATATAACCCATACGATAAGCAATTTCTTCAAGACTTGCAATTTGCAATCCTTGACGCTTCTCAACGGTTTGAATAAATAGGGAAGCACTTAACAAAGCTTCATGAGTACCTGTATCAAGCCACGCAAATCCGCGGCCGAGTATTTCAACAGTGAGTGCTCCTTGTTTTAAATAGGCTGCATTCACTGAAGTAATTTCCAACTCGCCTCGGGCAGAAGGTTTAATCTCTTTTACAATATCGACCACCTGGTTATCATAGAAATAAAGACCGGTTACCGCATAGGCTGATTTCGGCCGTTTTGGCTTTTCTTCTATTGATGTGACGTTGCCCATTTTATCAAATCCGATAATGCCGAATCGCTCGGGATCTTTCACTTTATAGCCAAATACGGTTGCCCCTTTTTTTTGTGAGGCAGCTTTATGCATAATCTTTTTAAAATCATCTCCGTAAAAAATGTTATCGCCAAGAATAAGCGCGACAGGATCGCCACCGATAAATTCTTTACCCAATAGAAAAGCCTCAGCCAATCCGTCGGGCTTTGGCTGAATCTTATATTTCAGCTGTATCCCAAGCTGTGACCCGTCACCAAGCAATGCTTTAAAAAGAGGGGTATCTTTGGGTGTCGAAATAATGAGTATATCCCGGATGCCAGCCAACATTAAAACGGACAATGGATAGTAAATCATCGGTTTATCGTAGACAGGCAGTAGTTGCTTCGATATCGAGCACGTAATCGGATATAAACGCGTACCGCTTCCACCAGCCATGACAATTCCTTTCAAGAAAATCCCCCATTTCGAACGAATCCTTTCGACAAGGCAGAAGAAAATCGGTGAGTAATAAATTATAAAGGGTTTACAGGATGTTCTGCGAACGTGGCTTTTGCCTCCGTTAAATAATGGTTATAGTCTCTTATGTAGTCCTCTCCAGCATAATGTTCTGAAGCGACGACTAATAGGACGCTCTTTTTTGTAAAGTCAAACATTTCATGCCAGACAAGTGGACCAATATAGAGACCAACCGAAGGGTTGTTTAACTCGATGATTTGTTCTTCGTTTGGGTTCTTAACCTTTATTTTTATCGAACCATTCAGACAGATAAGCACTTGTTGCAGCCTTCGATGTGCATGAAAGCCTCTGGCGATGTTTTGCGCGACACCAGTAATGTAGTAAATGCGCTTTATTTTAAATGGGACATGAATCTTTTCTTCAATAGACGTTAAATGACCGTCTTGACTGGCGATATCCTTAAATTTCAGCAACGCGCAATTATACATGATGAACGGATCAACCTCCCATTAGAAGTCGGCCTTCGAAATAAATGGTCGCATGATTTTACAAAGCCTCTCGCATCTTTTGTATATGCGCTGCTTTCCAAAAAGAGTACAACAAGTTCGGTTGTTACCATGTGAGTTGTTTGGAGGAAGGGGCGCAAATGTGTGTAGAGCCTGTGACAAGTGTTTGTTTCAGGAAGCCTAATAGAAAGGCGAGTTTGAAGATTTTCACACAAAAAAAAATCCCAACGTTGTCACGAAGGGATGATTATTGGACGATGAAGTTAAAAACCATATTCCTTTTCTTTCTCTTGACGCAACGTAGTATAGGTCTTTGTCACAAGGACCATATCCTCAATCAGACGATTGATTCGAAACAGAATATCGTCATTGATAATCTGCTTTTGATAGAAATCTTTTTCTTCGATAAAGACATAGGTCTGTACGATCTGCGCTTTCATATAAGCGAGAATGGGTTTGAGTTGTTGTTCGGCCACAAGGTAATGCTTCGGCGAACCAGCGGTGATAACCATGCCGATCACTTTGTCGCGAAATGCGTTGACTGGAAGCAAGTCAAATATATTTTTGAGCGTGGCTGGAATCGAAGCTTGGAAAATGGGGGTACCAATGATTAATGCATCCGCATCCATGATCGTTTTCGTAACCCATTGCGTATCGCCTTCATACTCGAGATAATTCCGTCCATCGCTGAATGGAAGTTGATAATCAGCGAGGTCGATTAAAGTCGTCGCAACATCTGGATAGTGTTCTTTGAGCGCTTTTAAAGCATAATCCATGGCTATTCTTGTTTTGCTGCCCACAATTGAACTGGATAATACGACAAGATTCATTCTTACACCTTCTTATTCGTTTGCGTATATTTTCGAATCGCTGGCAAGATTTTCTCGCCAATTACTTGAATATTCTTCTTGACCTTATCAGACGGCATGCCGCCGAAATCGATTTGGGCAATATAACGTTGATTCCCGAACAGTTCATGCTGATAAAGAATTTTTTCGATGATCTGCTGCGGGCTACCGATATTGATTATACTATGCGGATCAGTCCCTTGGGCGAATAACTGCTTTGGAAAGCCCTGACCATTCGTATGTTTCATGCCTTCGTTAATTCGCGGATACAATTCCCGAAGCGCTTCGCGCCCAGTATCAGCGGCAAAGAAAAAGCCAGCTGTGGTGACAGGAAGTGTTGCAGGATCATGGCCACTTGCCTCTGCAGCGTGTCGATAGGCGTCAATCGTCTGCTTAAAGGTGGAAGCTGACCCGCCTAAATGTGCCATAAACATAGGCACGCCGGCGTAACCTGCCTTTATCGCACTGGCTGCAGTGCCACCAACTGCTCTCCAGATCAGCATGGATCCGTTTTTCGGACGCGGCAATATTTCTGCATGCTTAAGCGGCGGGCGGAATTTGCCTTGCCAGTCAATGACTTGCGCCGCATTGATTTTCAAAAGCAGATCGAATTTCTCTTCAAATAAATCTTCATAATCGCGCAAATTATAACCAAGTAAATTAAATAATCCAATCCGCGATGCGCGTCCAGCGATAAGTTCGGCTCGTCCGCCTGAGATCAGATCGATTGTTGCAAAATTTTCGTAAACACGCACGGGGTCAGATGTACTGATAATGGTTGATGAGCTTCCGATCTTTATATGTTTTGTTGCCTGAGCAATCGCTCCGAGTACGACTGCGTGCGCTTGGGTTGCGAAATAGTCCTGATGGCTTTCGCCAACACTGAAAAAGTCAATGCCGGCTTGATCAGCCAGTTTTGCATATTCAATGATTTCATGAATCCGTTGTTCGGCGGATATCCGTTTACCCGTCACGGGATCCGGCAGATGATCGCCGAGCGTATAGATGCCAAACTCAAGTTTATGGTTTGGCTTGAATTGGGAGTCACTCATTTATATGATCCTGTCCTTTAATTTGATATTGTTGGGATTGCCATTCCTGAATTTGGCACAATGGATGTGCGCAACAGCTTTGCTTAATAGCAATTGTCAAGCGTAGCATGTTTCGTGTTTAGTTCTGTCTCTGTCAAGGATAATACAAATGAGAAAGAATATCGATTAACTTGCTCTTATAAACATATTCTAAAAAAGAGTACAGAAAAAGAGCACCTGTGAAGGTGCTCTTAATGGAGAGTGGATGTATATGGGCATTTGTGAATCAAAGTCTTATTCATGATGCTCATGATGTTCATGATGTTGGAATGTTGAACCAATAATAATTAACAAGATAAACAAAACAATGAGCAGAGCGAAACCACTGCCAAAGCCGGTTCCACAACCACAACCATAACCATAGCCAGAGCCGTAACCAGAGCCAGAGCCATAACCGTAACCAGAGCCAGAGCCATAACCGTAACCAGAGCCAGGACGACCGCAACCGCAGCCTCCCATATAAGGACCACCCATAACGACACCTCCTCATCAACGTGATGCTGCATTATATGTCAACAGAGATAAACGTGTATGAGGCAAATGCCTAATGAATCGGAAGCGAGATGAATAAAGGTGGGGAAGGCATCACAGGTGCAACCGTTATTTTTCAGGGTTCATGCAGGTGGGATGGGCGATGATCAGCGGAAAGCGACGCCTATTATTTTATAAACAGAGGATTAATAAATGATTGAATGAAATACGCAACGACATCTTGTTCACTGTATCGTTTCTCCTTGCGAAGGTAAAGATAGATTTTCGGATTGATTGAAGCAATCCATGTGTGGGCGGTAAAATCTGTTTGGATCGGTTTTATCTTTTTTGTGGTAATGGCTTCTTCAAGTAGACGACGTATGATCTGGTGTAACAATTGATAGGGCTGCGATTCATAGAAGGTTTGTTTTTTTCCTTCACAAGTAGCCGCATCGTGAATGGTTTCAATAAAAGACACATGACATTCGAGAAAATGGACGTGTTCTTCTAGGATCGCGATTAATTTTTCTTCCACGGTATTAGGCTGTTTCACAATTTGGGCGACGTGTTCTGAAAGCAAGTGAAATTTTTCATGCATCAGTTCCATGCACAATGCGCCTTTATTCACAAAGCGACGGTACATCGTTCCCTGTCCTATGCCAGCTGTTTGTGCGATTTGGTGCATGCTGATTTTTTCAATTCCATATTTTTCAGCTAAAGCTTCCGTCGTTTGCAGGATCGCTAGACTGATGGTATCCTTGCTGCGCCTTTGCATGTGAGCCTCCATAAGTAATGCCTTTCTATTTTGAAGTCCGATTGATTGACAAGCGGACAACTGTCCAGTATTATTTTTAGGCAATTGGACAATTGTCCGTATTGACCAGTCTTTTCTGTGATTTATTTTAAACACGAATGGTTTACAGGTCAATAAAAGAACATAAGTGATAGCGAAGCAAAATGGAGGATGAAAAATGACGTTACAAGGTGAATCTAGTGCCTATTCCGTGCAAGCAACAACAATTAGAGAAATTATTGCGCCACTTCTGGCAATCATTGTCGGCATGTTTATGGTTATTTTGGATGGAACGGCCATGAATGTTGCACTGCCTGGGCTTGTTAAAGATTTTCATAGCACATTATCGGTCGTTCAGTGGGCGGTGACCGGCTACGCGCTCTCGCAGGCTGCTGTCATTCCGCTGGCAGGATGGCTCTCCGATCGTTTTGGATCGAAAAAGGTCTTTTTATTTTCTGTTTTGATGTTTACGATCGGTTCCGGACTTTGTGCGCTTGCCTTAGGAATCAATCAATTGATTGTATTTAGAATTATTCAGGGACTGGGTGGCGGCATGGTCGCGCCAATTGCCATGGCGTTTGTGTATCGGCTCAGTCCTCGAGCCAAGGTCGGCGCAGTCATGGGGATGATTGGCATTCCGATGTTACTCGCACCGGCACTCGGTCCTGTTTTGTCCGGTTGGCTCGTCGAATACGCGAGCTGGCATTGGATTTTCATTATTAATTTGCCAGTTGGCGTACTTGCGCTTTTGACTGGTATTCGAACATTGCCAAATTTTACGAGAAAGTCTGTTCCTGTGTTGGACGTTCTCGGCATGGTTCTGGCGCCGCTCGCTTTTGCTTCATTGGTTTATGGTGTCAATGAAGGCAGTTCGAGCTGGACTTCAGCGCGAACGATGATTGGATTAATATTTGGTGGTATTTTGCTTGTACTTTTTGTCATCACGGAACTTCGCCGCAGACAGCCGTTACTAGAACTTCGTGTTTTTCGATCAGCAGATTTTTCGCGTGGCATCGTCGTACAATGGGTGACCCAAATCGCCTTATTTGGTACAATGTTTCTTCTTCCGTTGTTTCTACAGCAGGGTAAAGGGTTCACGCCTTTTGAATCAGGACTGTCAGTGCTTCCTCAGGCGATTGCTGCAGCTGTCTTCATGCCGATTGGTGGCCGACTATTTGATCGCTTTGGCGCACGACCGGTTGTTATCACCGGTTTGATTTTTGTAACTTCCGCAACCTATTTGCTGTCTGGTATCTCGGCAAGTGATGGATCGCAGGCGCTAATTCTCCCATTGGCGCTGCTTGGTGCAGGAATGGGGCTTTCAATGATGCCACTGAATACGCATATCATTCAAGCTGCTCCTGAGGATATTGTCAGCCGGGTCACTTCGTTGACCAATGCTTTTCAACAAGTAATGATGTCTTTTGCTGTAGCAGGATTATCGACTATTTTGTCCAGCCGAATGAAGCTACATCTAAAAGACGGTTTTCAGCCGCTTCATGCGTTATCCACTTCGTTCGGCGAAACCTTTTCTGTCCTGATGGGGATTGCAATCGTTGGCATGGTCTTGAGTCTCATGCTCAGGAAACCAAAGAATAAAGAGGACGGTACAGGTTCGGCAAAAGTTGCAGCAGAACATTGAGTGAAAGCAACAGGATGAGGCGCCGCATCAATTAATTATCGCCTTAATTTGAAATAAGCAGATCAGTTATTATTTTTTCTTCTAGATAGGGGCACATTTTTCTCGTAAGCAAGACCGTAAAGCAGAAATTGGTTAAAATGCTGTGAATTATCTCGACGTGTGCATCAGCTGATTCAGTTGGTTAGAAATTGCTGTGAATGAGCAAGATAGCAGAGGGAATTTTATTTGGACAGTTATCTTAAATTTGTATCAGAACCAAAATACCAGAAAGATGATTTCCTGTCTCAAGCGCCCGACGCAGAAGATCTGGCGAGGCGAAGCTAAAAAGTTCCTTAGACTAGTTCCTTTGAACACATGGAGATCATAGAGATGTCGAAATTGTTTATTATAGGGAACGGATTTGATTTGGCACATGGGCTTCCAACGGCCTACCAGGATTTTCATCGCTATCTCTCAAACTTATATACCGAAGCGGAAACACAGCAACAGATAATTCCTGAGCCCCATAAAACACCCCGAGGTGAGTGGGTCTATGAAATGGATCAGATTGTTGGCTTTTTGATGACATTAATCGCTAATTCTCAAAGAGCCGGGAATAACTGGAGCGATTTAGAAGAAGCGCTGGGTCATTTGGACTTTTCCTACTGTTTTGACTGGTTTGAAAAGCCTTTAGAGAAAAACGGTGCTGTCGATCGAAAAAAATTAGTTCAGATAAATAAAGATATATCCGCAGATCTTGAGGGACCGACTTTAAAAATCCTTGATTTTTTTTCAAGTTGGATTGATTCAATAAAAATAGACAAGGATATTGTAGCAAAAAAAGATTTTCAAAAATTGATCAACCTCAGCGAGGATCTTTTTTTGACTTTTAATTACACGAATACTTTAGAAAAAGTATACGGTGTATCGCGGAATGTCTGGCATATTCATGGCAAACAAGGAGAAAAGCTAATTTTTGGACATGGAAACAGCCAGGGGTATAACGATGCATGTATCCATGAGAATATCGGCGCGGAGCATGCATTAAATTATATTCGAAAATCATTAAAAAAAGATTGTCAATCCGCATGCATGCGAAATAAAGACTTTTTTGACGTGTTGAAAATGCACCCAGTAAATAAAATTTATTCGTATGGCTTCTCATTTTCAGATGTGGATAAAATTTATTTGAGAAAAATTTTTAACTGTATCGTAATCGACGTGCCACTTGGACAGTTGACATGGTATTTTAATGATTATGACAAAAACAATTTCGAAGGCTACAAGAAAATACTAATTAATTGTGGCTTCGATGGCCAATTCGCGACTTTTCATATCGCAGAAGATTTCAATCAAGCCAATTTTGAAAAGAGCGAATGAGCAACAGATGCTTTTCTTTTGCATAAACTAATATGCTTAGTTAAAATACTAAATATATTAGTTTATGGGGGCTTGAAGAGATGAAGATAACAAGGGAAGGTTCCATTTTTCAGCTAACTTTCTTTCCGTCTTGCTTTCCAGTCAATTGTTATATGGTGGATGAAGGGGAAACATTAACACTTATCGATACTGCTTTGCCATTCAGTTATAAAGGGATATTGAAATTTGCTGAAAAAATCGGTAAACCGATAACGCGGATTATTTTAACACATGCCCATGGCGATCATATCGGCTCGCTTGATAAACTAACACAATTGTTGCCTGCATGCGAAGTTATCATTTCTACGAGGGATGCCAAATTGCTATGTGGCGACCTGACGCTTGAAGTGAATGAGCCGCAGACACCCATTAAAGGAGGCGTTCCAAAACCTGGGGAAATCCAGACAAAACCTTCTCGTTTCGTTTCTGAAGGGGACAGTGTCGGACCTTTTCGCGTGATTGAATCCCCAGGTCATACCCCAGGCCATATCGCTTTATTTAACGAAGAGACTAAAGCCTTGATAGTCGGTGATGCTTTTCAGGTACGGGGAGGGGTAGCTGTTTCAGGTGATTTAAAGCCACTTTTTCCTTTTCCTGCTCTGGCAACATGGAATAAAGAAGTAGCGCTCAGAAGTGCTGAAAAGCTCCAAAGATTGTCACCCAATTTATTAGCCGTTGGACACGGTAAAATTTTGCATAATCCTGTAAAATTTATGGAACAGGCGATTCAACATGGGATTCAGGCATTAAAGAGCGGTAAATCATGAGAGAGAAAATTACCAAACAAACCATTTTGCAGGTGAGTACAGAGATTGTCAATCAGCAAGGGTTTGAAGCGTTGACGCTTGCTAAAGTCGCAAAGACTTTGAAAATTAAGACACCCTCATTATATAATCATTTGTCTGGCCTGAAAGAGTTAAAGTATATGCTAACTCTTAATGCGTTAAATCAATTAAAGCATGCGATTACAAGCGCCGCAATTGGAAAGTCAGGTGAAAGGGCACTTAAAGCGATTGGTTTTGCTCAAATTCAATTTATGAGAGAGAACCCCGGCTTATATGGATTGACAATAAGTATACCTGATTCTTGTGATCCACAAATCGCTCAAGTCAGTTCAGAGATTATTGCCATTTTTCTACGCGTGTTGGAACCGTATCATTTGCGTGAGGCATCAGCAATCCACTTTGTCAGAGGATTACGTGCGCTTTCGCATGGTTTCAGCACATTGGAGAAACAAGGCGGATTTAATATGAACATTCCTCTTGAAAAATCGATCGACCTTGCGTTTGACACATTGATTCGCGGCCTGATTGGCGCGTTATCTGTAAACACGATGCGGTAATGAAATGTTCGGTGATTTTTACAAGACCAAACTATCCTTGTGAGACACAGTCAAGAACAGATTTTTGTCAAAAAAAAGTAGATACATGTCGGATCCTGCGCTTGCCCGGGCAATAGATCGGTGCTTATTTCCTCCAAGGCCCCGCAGATTATTGCCTGTTTGAGGGGGCTCACGGTACGCCCGTGGCAAGCGAACAATAGGGCCAATAAATGATTAATAACAACAACAGATTTTAGCAGAGCCTATGACAAAGCGCTTAAAAGTAGGCTAAGAGACGATTCGAAAAATCAGAGGCTGACAAGAACCCTCAATTAAAAAGCATTGGGAGACGCAAATTTAGATCCCCCAATGCTTTTTCATAATATCATTTTGTAAAGAAGAGCGCAGTTGTCCCTGCCTGGTAAAGCATTTAATTCTATCATCCAATTATTTCGAAGTTTCAAGGTAGACAACATGCGTTTGCAAATACTCTTCAAGGCCATGTTTGCCATCGGCACCGCCGATACCTGATTTTTTCCAACCGGCATGAAAGCCTTGCATCGCTTCGAAATTCTCACGATTGATATAGGTCTCTCCAAAATGGAGCCGTCGAATGGCGAAAAAGGCGTTTTCCAAATCCTTTGTGTAAATGGAAGAAGTGAGTCCGAAATCGGAATCGTTGGCGAGTTCGATTGCTTCATCGAGCGTTGCGAATTCAGCAACAGGAATGACCGGCCCGAATGTTTCTTCATGCATGATATCCATTTCATTTGTGACGTGCGTCAGAACAGTTGGTTCAAAGAAATAACCTTTATCCGAAGCACGTTTGCCGCCTAAAGCGAGTATAGCACCTTGGTTTACAGCGCGATTTACTTTTTCTGTAACGTTTTCGAGAGCGGCTTTTTCAATAAGTGGCCCCATATCCAGATTATGGATTTCAGAAGGATTGCCATACTTAACAAGTTGCATTGCTTCAATTAATTTCTCTGTAAAAGCTTCTTTAATGTTCTTATGGACATAGACGCGTTCGGCGCAATTGCATACCTGTCCTGTATTAATCACACGAGAGGCGACAATGGCTTTGACGGCGAGATCAAGGTCGGCATCATCCATCACGATTGCTGGCGCTTTGCCACCGAGTTCAAGAGAGACTTTTGTAATATTTTTGGCGGCGGTTTCCATTATTCTTTGTCCTGCAGGGACGCTACCGGTTAGGCTGATCATGCCCACTTTGTCGTTTTCCGCCAAGGCTTGGCCAATGACAGAGCCTCTCCCTGGCACCATATTGAAGACGCCTTTCGGAAGACCAGCCTCTTCGACAATCTGTGAGAAAACGTAAGCATTCTCAGGTGTCTGTTGACTCGGCTTGATGACAATCGTATTACCAGTGACAAGGGCAGGACCGGCTTTACGGGCAATAAGAAAGAAAGGAAAGTTCCAAGGGAGGATGCCGGCGATCACACCGATTGGTTTCTTAAATAATAAGATATTTTCGTTTGGCCGATCGCTCTGAATAATTTCGCCTTCATAGCGACGCGCCCATTCGGCTGTATAGTCCAGATAATCAGCGGTGAACAGCACCTCTGTGTTTGCGAGTTCTTGCGTTTTTCCGCCTTCTCTGACAATAATTGCAGTCAGTTCACCCGCTCGCTGTCGGATACCGTCCGCAATCTTGTGAAGATAGCTACCACGCGTAATTGCCGGAACACGCGCCCATGTTTTCTGGGCTTCGTAGGCGGCTGCAACAGCACATTCCGCATCGGCGGTGCTAGTGTCTGGGATCAGGGAGAGGATTTCTTCGGTCGCAGGATTGACCACATCAATCCATTTTTCTGTCTGCGGCTCAATGAATTTTCCATCAATAAACGGTAATAATTTTTTTGTCACTTGTTGTTCCTCCTTATAACAAATCGTAAGTTGACAAGCCGTACATCCCTTGTACGTCAAAAATAAAAATAAGAAAGGGCTTACAAAATAAGTTATCATAGCTGTAGCATCGTTTCAAATAAAACAGCTTAAAACCAAACGATTTTTTTACGTATTTGTTAAAATAACATGAAAACAGTTGATTATTAATCAGAAATAAGGCAGAATAAATGTTGGAAGATAACTGTTTCAATGTTATTACTTTTATTCGTCTTTGATTCATTTTGTTTGGGATAACTAGGTTTTTCTTTTTTTAAAATGGTATGTGAATAAAATCACATTATGGAGGGGATCGATATGGTTGTCAGTAGAATGATCTTGAATGAAACATCGTATTTTGGAAGCGGTGCCATTAAGAAAATTGTGGATGAAGTGAAAAAACGCGGGTTTAAAAAAGCATTGATCGCGACAGACAAAGATCTAATAAAGTATCAGGTGGCGACAAAAGTGACGACGCTACTTGAAGAAAACGCACTTGCCTATACGATTTTTGACCAGATCATCCCGAATCCAACACTGGAGGTTGTTCGTGAGGGATTGGCAGCTTATAAGGAAGCTGGCGCGGATTATATTCTTGCTATCGGTGGTGGATCATCAATTGATACCGCGAAGGCGATAGGGATTATTGCTGCCAATCCTGAGCATGAAGATATTATCAGTCTTGAAGGCGAACCGGGGACGCGTCAGCCAAGTGTGCCGATTTTAGCTGTACCAACTACTTCTGGGACGGCTGCAGAGGTAACAATTAACTATGTAATTACTGATAGAGCACATAATCGAAAGTTTGTTTGTGTCGATCCACATGATATCCCTATTGCTGCTTTTATTGATAGTGATTTAATGATGGGTATGCCAAAGGCCTTGTGCGCGGCAACAGGCATGGACGCTCTGACGCATGCGATTGAAGGCTATATTACCAAGGGTGCATGGGAATTGACAGATATGATGCATTTGAAAGCGATTGAGATCATTGGCCGCTCACTCAAAGACTCTGTTGCAGGCGATCATGAGGCTCGAGAAGCAATGGCGTTGGGTCAATATATTGCCGGTATGGGCTTCTCAAATGTTGGCCTTGGCCTTGTACACGGCATGGCGCATCCGCTTAGTGCCTGGTATAACGTGCCACACGGTGTTGCCTGTGCTTCGCTGCTCCCGACAATTATGGCTTATAATAAAGACTACACTGGAGAAAAATATCGCGCGATCGCTGTTGCCTTGAATGTTCCGAACGCCGCCGAAATGCCACTCGATGACGTTCGCAATCAGGCAGTTGCCGCTGTCCGGCAGCTTGGAAAAGACGTAGGAATTCCGCAGAATATTACTGAGCTCGGCGTTAAAGAAGAAGACATTCCGGCAATCGCAAAGGATGCGCTGGCTGACGTTTGCACTGGAGGCAACCCAAGAGGGACTACTGTTGACGCTATCAGCGCACTGTATCGTTCGTTGCTGCTCTCCGTTCCGAGCCGTTAAATCGAGAAGGGTAGTTGCAAATAAAAAGACCAGGCCTCAAACGAGCCCTGGTCTTTTTGTGCGTTAAGAATGTATAAGATTTCTGAGGGATAAAGTAACAGAAAAACAAAGATTCTGCTATTTTCAAGACTTGGTTTTTTCACGTTTTTCTAAACGGATAAGAAAGTTTTTCGCACTAAAACGCAGCGAGGTGCGCTGGTGCCTTGCGGGAAAAGCGAGCAGCCGAAGCGCAATAGTTAAAAAAAGGACTTACTATGCCAAGTTTTTCTGATGCGCAAAGAAATGGAGTAAAAGCAAAACAAATGCTGCGCCATTTACAAGTGCGATTAAGTGGAGCGAAGCGTCAGCGAATCAAGAAGAGCGTCCGTTCATCAGGTAAGCTGCTAATTCCTTCTTTCTTTCTATCTTTCTTTCTTTCTTCACCGGGCAGATAGCCAAATGCTTTCTTGAATACTTTGTAAAAGTATGTTTTGTTTGAAAATCCGGATTCCTGAGCGACATCGCAAATAGGTAAATCGGTTGTACTTAGGAGTAGGCGAGCTTGATAAAGTCGACGTTTAACGACCAGTTGCGTGAACGTTACCCCAGCCGTTTTTTTGATCAGATTACCGAGATAAGTCTTATTGTAACCGAGTTGTTCAGCGGCTTTGGACAGATTGATCTCTTTGAAATTTTCTTCAATTAATTGAAGAACGGGCAGTATTTTTTGATTGTCACGTAGTGGATTGACCGATGGGATAGGACTGTTGCAGTTCCGAGTAAGCGCGGTGAAAAGTATTGGTAAATACAATTCAGCAATTGTACTCGAGTAGGCATCAGCCGAATAATATTCATCAATCATTTTACTGAGGGTATCCTGCACGTCTTGTACTTGACTGACTCGGAAAATGATATACTGATCGGTTCGTCCATTATCGATGGACAGATTCGTAAGGTACTGGATGAGTGGATTGCACACGCCTCCCATTTTACTCAGCCATTCAAACGTAATCGAACTTTTTTTGAATAAAATATTAATTAAGATATCTTTTTCACCGAGCGCTTTAATTTCGTGACTGACGCCGGTACCAATCAGTAGAAGTTCCCCCTGATTTAAGACAATAGGTGAGCCATTGATAAGCTGGTGGCAGGAACCAGTGAGCATATAATTCAATTCAGTAAATTGGTGCGCGTGCAGCGGGTAATTAGCAAAACGATTATGTTTGCTAATGTAGAGATCTTGCTTTTTAAAAAAGTAATTTGTTAATAATTCCAATTTATTTTCGATAATTCGGGTTGAAAAATCTGGAATATCTGAAATAAACAGCCCTTTTTTTATTTGTTCCTGTTCGATTGGGGTGATTTTATTTAGTTTATCTGCGATAACTTTTTCTTCATTATTGTTCATGTTAGATTACCACCGATTATGTTTATTTGATACGACTTTCCTTTGATATTGCCATTGTACCACAATCAGAATCATTGTTTAATAATATATGTAAGCGCTTGCGATAATAGTTTTATGAGGAGGCGGTATTTATGAGTGACACAAGGGTCGTAGCGGAAAAGAAAAGCTGGAAGGCGACAGCCTCAGTATCGTTAACAAACTATCTGGATTCGGGATCAATCGTTGCTGGGGCGAGCGGACTGACACTATGGGCTAAAGAATTGAATTTGAGTAGTCTCCAGGTTGGTCTTCTTGGAGCGATAAGCGCCAATGCGTTCGGATCAGCTGTCGGTGCCTTGATTGGCGGAAGACTGGCTGACAAGTATGGGCGGAAATTGATTTATACGTACAACATGCTGGTCTATATGCTTGGTGTTGCAATTATCATGTTTTCAGCGAATTTTCTGATGCTACTGACTGGTTTCTTTATAACCGGTGTCGCCGTAGGTATCGGTGTTCCAGCATCCTGGACCTATATTTCTGAAATCTCAGATGAATCAAATCGGGCAAAACATATTGGCATCTCGCAATTCGCTTGGTCTTGCGGTCCGGCGATCATATTCATTCTTGGCATTGTATTCTCACCGCTCGGTCTGCTTGGAAACCGCATTATTTTTGGTTCGCTCTTTATCGTTGCTTTTATTGCCTGGCTGCTCCAACGGCAATTGAATGAATCGAAGGTATGGGAAGAAGAAAAGAAGAAGCAGGCTGCAGCAGGCACAACAAACAAGGACAATTTTTACAAACAACTTTTTGCAAACGCTATCAGTTTAAAAGCACTGCTGTTTTTGGTTGGCGTTTATATGTTCTGGAACCTGGTTGCTGGTGCGATGGGCTTCTTCATGCCATACGTCTATTCGACCGTCGGTGGTTTGTCTAATTTGCAGGCGAACCTGTTGCAAGCCGTTTTGTGGGTGCTAACGGCAGCAGCGACCTATCTGCTTTTTGTTCCCCTTGGTGACAAAGTAAGTCAACGCGGTTTATTCTTCGCGGGCGCAGCACTGGCGCTGATTTCTTGGGTGGTGCTTACTTACTTCCATATGAGTTGGCCGGCACTATGGGTTTTCGTTGTCACATGGGGTGTTTCAGCAGGTATCGGCGCTCAAGCATTCTATGCTTTATGGGCGACAGAGCTGTTCCCGACCAAAGTACGCGGTGCATCTCAAGGAATTATGTTTTTCATTGTCCGCGGCAGTGCAGGTATCTGGTCGATTATATTCCCAACTATATTGACCTCACTCGGATTTACTGTTGCCGGAACTTTTATGATTGTTCTATTGGTGATTTCCCTTCTGATTGGCGTCATTTGGACACCGAATACAAGAGGAAAGTCGCTTGAGAAGATTACAGAAGAACGCTATGGCAAAGGGGTAGGCATGTAACAATGAGGTTCGTCAAATTTATACAAAAAAGAACTGTTTCAGCTTAGGGGTGATCGTCTTATGACGGATTATATTGCCGTAGACATCGGCGCTTCCAGCGGACGGCTGATTCTGGGGCGTAAGAATCAGCAGCAAAAGTTGGAATTAGAGGAGATCCACCGCTTTGTCAATGGTTTTAACAAAGAAAATGGACATGATCGCTGGGCAGTGGATCAATTAATTCATGAGATCTTTATCGGTCTTGAAAAAGCGAAGAAATTAGGGGTTGAGAAAGCAAAAGTTGGTATTGATACTTGGGCCGTCGATTATGTTCTTGTAGGGATGGACGGATGCAAGATTCAAAACCCAATCAGTTATCGGGATCAGCGGACGCATCATGCGATTGAGGAACTGACAATGGATTTTCCAAAAGAATATATTTACAAGAAAACAGGCATTCAGTTCCTTGAACTCAATACGCTCTATCAATTGTACAAAGAAAATAAAGAGGATCTGAAAAAGACAGACAGAATTATGATGATTCCCGATTATATCGGCTATGTTTTAACAGGAAATGCCGTTGCGGAAGTAACAAATGCATCGACGACACAGATGCTTAATTTACGTGAAGGATTGTTTGATAAGGATTTACTGGCGAAGGTCAATGTCTATCCAGAGCAATTTCCGCGTCTTGTTGAATCAGGAACGATACTTGGGACGATTCGTCATAAATGGCGATTGAAATATGAAATCCCCGATTGTGAGGTGATCACGGTTGCCACGCATGATACGGCATCCGCGGTTGTAGGAACACCGGGGCAGGGCGATGACTGGGCATTTCTGAGTTCGGGGACTTGGTCGCTTCTCGGCAAAGAGCTAAATATACCTGAAAACGGTTCTGAAGCATTTCGAGAAAATTACACCAATGAGTGGGGTGCGTATGGTACGTACCGTTTCTTGAAAAATATTATGGGTTTATGGATTGTTCAGAGTATTCGAGGCGAGCAGAACAACAAATATTCGTTTTCGGAAATGGCTGCTCTAGCGGAACAAGTCGCTCCGTTCCAACAATTCATTAATGTCAATGATGAACGCTTCACTAATCCAAAAAGTATGATCGAGGAAATTCAGAACTATTGCCGGGAAACCGGACAGAAAGTGCCAATGACGACAGGCGAACTCGTTTCTGCAGCATATTGCAACCTTGCACTGTTTTACGCCAATGAACTGGAAAAATTGGCAAAGATCGTTCGTCAACCCATTCATGTGCTTCATATTGTCGGTGGTGGAAGCAATGTACAATTTTTGAATCAGTTGACGAGTTCGCTCGCTGGAATCACAGTCAAAGCCGGTCCTTCGGAAGCGACGGCGATAGGAAATCTGCTTGTTCAGATGATCAGCGCTGGTGAAGTAGCCAATCTCTATGATGCGAGGCAATTAATTGCTGATTCTTTCATAATTAAGACTTATGCACCAGAAGAAGATAAATATGAAGGTGTGTTGGAGAAGTATCAAAGCTTTGTACAAGGAAGGTGTCTCTCATGATCAGAATTGGTCAAATCATGTATCTCAATAAAGCGTATTATGCGGAATATGAAGAACGACATGCGAATTTGTGGCCCGAAATGAAGAAAGAATTAAAAGATCATGGCGCAACAAACTATTCAATATTTTTGAACAAGGAAAATGGAGAATTGTTTGCCTATCTTGAGGTTCTTGACGAAGAGAAATACAAGGAAATTGCAAATACCGACATTTGTAAAAAATGGTGGGGCTACATGAAACCATTGATGAAAACCAATCCCGATAACAGTCCAGTAGCAATTGATCTAAAAGAAGTTTTTCATCTTGATTGAATCGGTACAAACAAAACAGAGAAGGGGATTATTAACATGACAGAAGCAGTTACAAAAGCGTATGAACTGGCTAAAGAACGTTACGCAGAAATCGGTGTCGATACGGAAAAAGCAATTGAAGCGCTTAAAAAAGTTAAATTGTCGATTCATTGCTGGCAGGGCGATGATGTTCTGGGTTATTTATTTCCGGAGCAGAATTTGACTGGCGGAATTTCTGTTAGTGGCAATTACCCTGGCCGTGCGAAGACGGCCAATGATTTGAGAAACGATTTGCGTCAAGCGCTATCTGTCATTCCCGGCAAGCACAAAGTTCAGCTGCATAGTATTTATGCGGATACAGAAGAAAAAGTTGATTTAAATGAGTTGGAACCGCGTCACTTCCAATCCTGGGTTGACTGGGCGAAAGAAGAAGGCGTTGGTCTTGATATGAACGGAACGTTCTTCTCTCATCCAAAATCGGAAAGTGGATTCACATTGGCAAGCGCCGATAAGGAAATCCGCGACTTCTGGATTGCTGTCGGAAAATCAAGCAGAAGAATTGCTGAATCTTTCGGCCGCTCACTTGGCCAACAGTCTGTGAATAACTTCTGGATTCCAGACGGCTATAAGGACAACCCAATTGATAAGCTTTCGCCGCGTCTACGCTTGATCGAGTCGCTTGATGAAATTATGAAAGAAAAGATACCCGAAAAATACACGATCGAAGCGGTTGAAGGCAAATTATTCGGTACAGGTGTTGAGTCCTATACAGTTGGTTCACACGAATTCTATGAAGCTTATGCGCTCACACGTGGTAAATTGTGGACGATTGACGCCGGACATTTTCATCCAACTGAGGATGTTTCTGATAAATTTTCGGCATTCTTGCCATTTGGTAAAGGACTCATGCTCCACGTTTCCCGTCCGGTCCGTTGGGACAGCGATCATGTGGTTATTTTGGATGATGCGTTGATTCGAATTACACGCGCGCTTGTCCGCGACAATGAACTGGATAAGACAAATATAGGTCTTGATTTCTTTGATGCAACAATAAATCGTTTGGCCGCATGGGTTGTCGGCTCACGTGACACATTGAAAGCGTTACTGATGGCCTTCCTTGCTCCAATCGAAGAACTGAAAAAAACGGAACTTGAAGGCGATTATACAAAACGGCTGGCTCTAACTGAGGAACTGAAATCTTATCCTTTTGGCGCTGTTTGGGATTATTATTGCCAGGAAAGCGGCGTACCGGTTGGAGCAAGTTGGCTCAAGGAAATCCGGAACTATGAAAATAAAGTTCTTATCAATAGATAAATAGAGAGGTGGCATTAAGATGACTAAATTCATTGATTCGCCCTATGTTAAAGAATTGTCAAAAATTACATTTCGTCTCTACGCACATGGCTGGGATGAGCGAAACGGTGGCAATGTCAGTTACCGTTTGACACATGAAGAAATCGCGCCTTATGAAGATACGCAAACAGTACTGAAAAATTTTCCGATCGCTTTTGATGGTAAAGATTTGGCAGGAATGTACTTTCTTGTCACAGGGACTGGGCGATATTTCAAAAATGTGATTGATTTTCCAGAACGGGACGCTGGACTGGTCCGAATAACTGAAGACGGCAAAAGTGTTGATTTGCTTTGGGGATTTAATGACGGCGGACGACCGACAAGCGAATTTCCAACGCATCTGATGGGACACAAGACGCGTTTGAAACATCATGCGAATCAGCGTGTGATTATGCACTGTCATCCGACAAATCTAATAGCGATGACATTTACCCAGAAACTGGATGAGCGGAGAATTACGCGTATTCTCTGGAAAATGCAGACAGAATCGCTCGTTGTTTTTCCAGAAGGAGTAGGTATTATTCCGTGGATGGTGCCAGGAACCACGACTATTGGCGAAGCGACTGCGGCAAAACTTGAGAGTTTCAGTTCAGTCATTTGGCCGCAGCATGGGTTATTCGCTTCAGGAAGTTCGATTGATGAAGCGTTCGGCCTGATTGAAACGATTGAAAAGGGCGCTCAGATTTGGTCAATCGTTCAGCAGCAAGGTGGCAAAATTGAACAAACAATTACAGATAAAAATTTAAATGATTTAGCCAAAGCATTCCATGTTGTGCCTCGTGAGGGCTATTTGGAAGTTTGATATTAAATGTTCTAAAAAGTAAGCTGTAAGACACCTGCGTGAGCAACGTGCCGGATGGGCCTCGCAGCTATTAGCAAGTTCGGGGTGACACACACGGTGCGCTCGGGTAAGCGAACACATGATAATGAACGATAAAAACAACATCAAATTGAAAAAATTCTATATAAAAAACGTAACTTCATTCAGAAATGGATGAGGTTACATTTTTATTTCCTCAAATCGACTTTGATTCATGTTGCATTTGATATTTTATTGATGACGCTAACAAACTATAATAGAAGTAGCATAGTCAAATTATTGTATTGGAACAGCTGAACAGGAACAGCATTATCATTTAGGAGGACGCTTATGCTAGCCTTTGAACGTCACGAGGGAATTAAATCGGAGCTATCAAAAAGTAAAAAGGTATTCGTTTCTGAACTTGCGCTCTCTTTTAATGTTACAGAAGAGACGATTCGCCGTGATCTGGAAAAAATGGAGAAGGAAGGCTACTGTACGCGGATTTATGGCGGGGCATTTCTGAACTCTCATACCAATGAAGAAATTTCTTATAAAACTCGTAATACGTTAAATCAGAATGAAAAACAATACATTGCCCAAAGAGTCTCGCATTTGGTTAAAGACGGTGATTCGCTCGTTGTCGACTCCTCATCCACGGGACTCGCAGTCATTCATGAACTTTATAAACAGAAAAAAAATCTTACAATCTTAACGAATTCGATTGAAGCACTACGGCTTGGGTCGACTAATGACCAGCAAATGATTTCGACAGGCGGAAGTCTGAGACCTTTTTCGTTTTCGTTGGTTGGGTCGGAAGCTATCGATGCCTTGAAAAAATATAATGTCGATATAGCAATTCTTGGCTGTAAAGGGATTGCGATTAAAACGGGGGTAACCGAATCAAACAGTTATGACGCAGACGTAAAAAAAATTATGATCAAGCAAGCGAACAAACTGATCATAGTGGCTGATCATGAGAAATTTGATCAGGTGGCTCTGCTAAATTTGATTCCGCTCGAAAAAGTTGACTATCTCATTACTGACCGAAAGCCATCTGATGATTGGCTTGATTTTACCCGCGAACACCAAATTGAATTAATTTATTAAAGGATGAAAAAATTTTTATTCCCGTTACACTGATAAAAATTGATAAAACGCACATAGCTAATTTGGCGTTGAAGTGAGAATCCTTTATGTCTGCGTATCGCCAGAAAGATTTCGCTTTATATTGTGCTTCCGCCCCAAAAAACAGTGAAGTTATAATATAATCAAACTATCACTTTATAAATAGAAAGAGAATGTATTGAATGAAACAAATGAAAAATATTTTTGCTTTGATCGGTGTGATCACGGTTGCTTATTTGCTATTGACGAGCAATGGACAAATCGCCGGAATCGACAGTAAACTTACGGAAGCTGTTACTCAAATTGAGTCGTCAATCGGTTTCTCGCACCAGGAAGCGAATTCGGAGAGCAGCGGCTTGGTTGACGCCGTGGTTACTCGCTCCTCTGATGGGGATACGTTCCACGCAAGCGTAAACGGTAGGAACGAAACAATTCGTATTTTATTGATCGACACACCGGAGGATCAAAAACCGGGCACACCGGTTGAACCGTTCAGCAGGGAAGCCGCTGCCTATGCCGCACGAGTCATGCCGGCAGGCGCACACATTAAATTGCAGCTTGGGAAGGCGCCAGATCAACGCGATCATTATGGCCGCCTGCTTGCGTATGTGTATGAGCCGGATGGGACGCTATACGAAAACGATGTGGTTCGCCGTGGACTTGCACGTATTGCATACGTGTATAAGCCGAATACCGATCATCTGACCCAATTAGAACAAAGTCAGTCGTACGCCGAATCCCATCATTTGAAAATTTGGTCAATCCCCGGTTATGTGACATCAAGAGGCTATAATCCATCGAAATGACGAAGAGGAGATGACATATTGGGCGGAAAACAATTTTTTACAAACAAAAAAACAGTCATTTTTATTGCCGTTTTTTGCTGCGTGCTGTGGGGGAGCGCTTATCCCGGTGTTAAAGCAGGTTATTCATTGTTCCAAATCAGCACGCACCAGATTTATTCCGAATTATCTTTTGCTGGTCTACGATTTGTTCTTGCAGGATTAATGGTTCTTATTTACGCGCTTATCGCGGGTAGACCGGTATTTCAGTTCTCCCGGCGTCAAGTCGGTGAGTTGATTCTGCTTGGATTATTTGAGACGACGTTTCAGTACGTCTTTTTTTATATAGGGCTGTCTCATACTAGCGGTGTCAAAGCATCGATAATGAACGCGACTTCTGTTTTTTTCAGTGTGATTATCGCCCATTTTATCTACCAAAATGATCGGATTACGTTTAATAAAACAATTGGCTGCCTAGTTGGTTTTCTTGGCGTACTCTTGGTCAACTTTAGCAGTGATCTGCTGTCTTTTCATTTCAATTTCACCGGTGAAGGATTTATTGCGATTGCTGCCTTCGCCTTTTCAGCTGCGGCAATTTACGGCAAACGTGTCTGTCAGCACTTGGATTCTGTGGTCGTGACCGGTTATCAATTGCTAATAGGTGGCGCAGTGCTTCTTACGACTGGTTTGTCGCAAGGAGGCGGTGTAACCCATTTTACAGTGGCATCTGTGACGATTCTTCTCTATCTTGGGCTGCTTTCTGCGCTTGCGTTTACATTATGGACCATTTTGTTAACCTACAACAAAGTCGGAGCGATTGCCGTTTATAATTTCTTAATCCCAGTATCCGGTGTGATTCTATCGTCCATTTTCCTTCATGAGAACATTCTCGAATGGAAAAATGCCTTGGCGCTGTTACTTGTCTGCTTCGGCATTTATGCGGTGAACCGGCAAGGAGATAGGGCAATTGCAGCGCGAGGCGATTTAAATACAGCGACAAAAAGTTGAACGATTCCGTGTTTCAGAAGAAAAGAGGGTAAAACGTTAATGATTGTTTTTTGGCACGTGCTCTTTCCTGTATTACTGATTTTTGTTTCCGGTTTTATCCTTCAAAAGATTTTCCACTTGGATATCAAGCCAATTTCAACGATGGCAGTTTATCTGCTATTGCCGCTGCTTGTCTTCGATATTTTTTATAAAGAAGCAATTAATCTGAGCTTCTATCAAGTGTTTGCAGCAGCAGTCTTAATTATGTTCGCTTTAATTGTGCTGGTTGTGCTTCTCGTCAAATGTTTTCGCTTCGATCGGGCATCGCTCAGCGCACTCCTTTTGTCAACCGTCTTTCCAAACAGCGGTAATTTTGGTATTCCAGTAGTTTTGTTTGCTTTCGGGCAAAAGGGTTTAATTTATGCGATGCCGATGATGATTATCCACAATGTAATGATGAGCACGTTTGGTATCTATTTCGCCGTGAGCGGCAAAGGTGGATTGAAAACAGCTCTACGCACGGTCATAGCACAACCGCAAAACTATGCAGTTGTTCTTGGCATTCTGATGCAGCAATTCCATATCCCACTACCAGGCAATATCTTCCAGAGTGTCCGCTATGTCAGCGATGCCGCGATACCAGTGGTGATGGTCGTTCTTGGGATGCAATTGGCGAACGTCAGTCTACGTCAATTCAAATTCGGACGAATTAGTTTTGTACTCCTGATTCGCCTTTTTGCGTCACCGCTGATTGCTTGGGGAATTTGTGCGGCACTTCGGCTCAATCCACTGCTCACTGATGTGATCGTGCTATTGTCTGCCATGCCAAGCGCGGCGAATACCACACTCTATGCGATTCAATTCAACGCGCAACCTAAGTTTGTCTCTAGTGCAACCTTCGTCACAACGGTGACAAGTATTTTAACTCTCGCAGTCTTGCTAAATCTCCTTTTATGAGTTATTTTGTTTAACCATTAGCGTTTCTATCGGACCATCCAGCCCCTATCAAAAGATGCGGCCGGTCCAATTGAATCACAATTATTATTCTATTATTCTGAATATATGAGGTTCTATGGTAGAATGGAACTATAATTTACAAGGAGGGATGTACGGCATTGGGAATCACTCTTGCCGATGCCAGGGGCTTTAACATGTTGAAAAGGCATACAGACTGAAGGAATCAGTAAGTATGCCTTCCGCATTAATTTAGTAAAGTGAAAAATACAAGCGCCTGTTAATAAATCCCAGGCGATGAAGCAGAAGCGCCATTCGTTACCGATTTGTCGCTGGAATTTGAAGATAAGCTATTGCTACTTAACGGCGTTGCGCTGTTCAAGGATTGGGTGAGCAGATAGAGCAGCAGATCGTTCGTACCTGACGTTGATTCGGTTGTAGACAAATCATCCGCATTACCGAGTGCCGAACTGTCGTTTGTAGAATCTCCGGTGTCATCAGATAGTGCATTTAGCATCTGAGATGATGAGTTGTCCATCAAGGACGAAGCAAGAATTTGTGCAAACGCGTCGGATAATTGCTTTGACTCATTTGCTTTTGTTGAGCTGGCATTTTGTTGCGACGCCGCTGGGGCGATCAGCTTGAGAAGCCCAGTATCCAAGGATACAGCCATAAGAATCACCTTCTCTCATGAAGATTAAATCATGAATCATTCTCTACTGTTATAATTCATTTTACAGAGAATTGAAACACTCCGAGAAAAACATAATAAAAAAATATTAAAATAAGCTTAATAAAAGCAACATTCGTTGTTTAATGAAAAATAAATGCTTTCGCACTATTCTTCTTCAAGAGCAGATCGCCTAAAAACGTCGAGGAGGGCTTCAAATGAATAAGATTAGAAAAGCTGTCATACCTGCGGCAGGACTTGGAACACGCTTCCTTCCTGCGACAAAGGCTTTGCCGAAAGAGATGCTACCGATTGTCAATAAACCGACCATTCAATACATCGTTGAAGAAGCGGTACAAGCGGGCATTGAAGATATTATTATTGTGACCGGTAAGGGCAAACGTGCGATCGAAGATCATTTCGATATTGCCTATGAACTTGAACAGAACCTGACGCAGAAAAAGAAATTCGATTTACTTGAGAAGGTAAAGGAACCGTCAAAAATCGATATTCATTATATTCGACAAAAGTCGCCCAAGGGTCTTGGCCATGCTGTTTGGTGTGCGCGAAAGTTTATTGGAAATGAACCTTTCGCAGTGCTTCTTGGCGATGATATTGTCCAGAATGAAAAGCCCTGTATTCAACAGTTGGCAGAACAATACGAACGTACAGGTTGTTCGGTACTTGGTGTGAAAGAAGTGCCTAAAAATCAGACCCAACGTTATGGCATTATTGACCCAAAATCCAATGATGGCCGTTTATACAACGTCAATCGCTTTGTTGAGAAACCAAAGGACAATCCACCATCAAATCTGGCGATCATTGGACGCTATGTGCTGACACCGGAAATATTCGATTTTCTTGGCAAAAAGGAAATTGGGGCAGGCGGCGAAATTCAACTTACGGATGCCATCCAGAAACTGAATGAATTACAAGGTGTTTATGCCTATCAGTTTGAAGGGAAGCGCTATGATGTTGGTGAAACGCTTGGCTTTGTCCTGACTAATCTTGAAATTGCTTTGCAGAATAGTGAAATTCGTCCTGACTTACTGAAGGGACTGGAACAGATTCTTGCAGACAAAAAACATTTACTTCATTAAATATAATTTTTTAATTATTTCTTAAGATTTGTGATCCAAACTGCCAATAGATGCATCGCATCATTGGAGGGGTTGCAAATGGAAATTCAAACAGCCAGTTTGGGAACAGGTAGTGTATCGTTTGATACGAGCACCACGACGAGTCAACTGAAATCGCTGGAGAGCGAAAAGACAAAACTCGAAGCACAGCTGAATCAACTGGAGACGGGTAATTCGAGTAATAAGACAGAACAAAATCAGATTCAAGGAATCCAGCAACAAATTCAACAAATTGATCAGCAAATTCAAAAGCTGCAAGCACAATCAACAAATCAAAGTCGGATTCCAGCTCGTACGAATGCCTTGAACTTAGCCGCTGACGCATCGTCTTCGTCAAACGTGCGCTCCGCCCAGTCTTCGTTTGGCGATCTGTTGACGATTAGTTCAGAGAGTATAAAGAAAACAGAGAACAATTAAAAAACGAAGCGTGCACCTCAGACGATTAAAATGAAATGAGAGCAACGAAAAAAATCCCCGTTAACGGGGATTTTTTTTACCACCAGCAATTTGGCCGCGGTGGGCATTTGCACCATTGGCAAGCTTGATAGCGTCCGGGAAGACCTGGGTCAACAATTTGAGTTTGCTGAGATTGTGTAACCGAGTGCTGCGGTACATTAACGATATTCTGCCGGTTTACATGGACTACCGGATGAACAACAGGAATGTATCGTGGAACAAAGCTATCATGTAAGACATACTGCGGATTGCAAACAATTGGTTGTACGTTGGTGTTTGCACCAGCGGTGTTGATTCCGCCAAAATTTTCTTTTCCCATTAACTCACGCCCTTTCTCTATCAGTAGATGCATGAGCCAAAATTGTGTCCGGGCGTTTGCCTTACCATCATTCATCTTTTCGTTCTAGACGAATCAGCTTTATAAGTTTCTGTTGCAGAACAAATGTTTGTGTTATAATAATCAAACGTCACGTTGCATCAGGAGGTTTATAATGAGATTCAGGGATTTTCATCGAAATATTAAGATACGTATTATTGAAACCTTCTCTAGCCATTTTATAGGTAATATGATTTTTCCGTTCATGACTGTATATTTCGCCTATCATTTCGGTGGAAAGGTAACTGGATTTCTCCTCTTGTTTAACGTTTTTCTTGGTATGGCAGTATCGCTAATCGGTGGCTATTTATCCGATCAATTTGGTCGTCGGCGAATGATGCTTCTTGCCGAGTACATTCGTTTGCTTGCTTTTCTCATCATGGCGCTTTGCAATTCACCATTTTTTCAATCTGCGGGTCTCACATTTGCGATGACTGTGCTCAATAGCATTTCATGGGGGCTTGCTGGTCCAGCGAGTGATGCGATGTTGATTGACGTCAGCACGCCAGAGCAAAGAAAATTGATGTATTCAATTACTTACTGGTCGACTAACTTTTCGATCGCAGCCGGTGGGATACTTGGCGCCCTGCTCTTTCGCCATTATTTGTTCGTGCTTTTCATCCTACTTTGTTTTGCAGAGCTTTTCGTCTTAGTCCTTGTTCTATTTTTCATTAACGAAAGTGGTGTCCCTTTAGCACGTTTGGGTGAAAAGGCACGACCATTTCATCATATTTTACAGCTGCTCGCCGGTTATAGAAAAGTTATGCAGGACAAGCTGTTTGTTGCTTTTGTGACCGCTGGTGTCCTTGTCTTTTCAATGGAACAACAGCTAACGAATTACATTGGCATTCATCTCAGTGATCAGATGCCTGTTCAACAGATTCTGTTCTGGCATATCGATGGCCTCGCCATGCTCGGCACACTGAGAAGCGAGAATACATTGATTGTTGTTGTTCTGATGCTGTTTGTTGCCAAAATCAGCAGACGAGTAAATGGTAATGTGGCGCTCATTATTAGCTGTTTTCTTTTTTCAATCGGCTATGGAGCGTTGTCTTATTTCACCAATGTGTGGGTTTTGCTCATCTTTATGCTCGTTCTGACGGTTGGCGAGGTTTTTCGCGTACCCGTGGAGCAATCTTTTGCAGCGGCCATTCCGCCAGAGAACGCAAGAAGTATTTATATGGCATTCAATGGATTGAAATACAACGCAGCGCTTTTAATTGCGTCATTGACCATTACTATCAGTGCTTATTTGAGCGCATTCGAGACATCGCTTCTGATTACAGCGATTGGTCTAACAGGAACGATTATTTACTATATTTTGCTCCCCTCATTAAATCAGAAAATGCAAAGAGACAAACAAGAGCCGTCTTCTATTTCTGAATGAGGCAGACCGGAAAGCAAAGAAATAATTGGATGATTATGGTTCAGCAGAAATTGGGGGTTAGCATCAATGAAACAGAAGGTCATTGCTATTGTTGGGCCTACAGCGGTAGGCAAAACAAAAATGGGTGTCTATTTAGCGAAACGACTTGATGGGGAAGTCATTAATGGTGATGCCTCACAGATCTACCGCGAGATGTCAATTGGTACCGCTAAAGCAACGGCAGAAGAAATGGATGGTGTACCTCATCATCTGTTGGACATATGTGATCCGTCTGAAACATATACTGCCGCCGATTATCAACGTGACGCCAGACAAACGATCGAACGATTGGGTAGTCACAAGAAGCAACCGATTCTCGTCGGCGGGACTGGATTTTACATAAAAGCGGCGCTTTACAGTTATCGATTTTCTGACATAAAAGCTGACAAGGCATACCGTCAACAATTGGAACAGTATGTGCAGGTAAATGGTGCTGAAGCTCTGCATGCAAAGTTGGCGCAAGTTGACCCAATGGCGGCTTCGAAAATTCATCCACATAATGCCATACGCGTGATTCGAGCGCTGGAGGTCTATCAGCTAACCGGTATACCCTTCAGTAAACAGCAACAGCAAGTCTCGGATCAACCGATTTATCCGGTTGTTTTTATTGGTTTAACGATGCCGCGCGAAATCCTTTATCAACGAATTGACCGCCGCGTTGATAAAATGATGGAGGCTGGATTACTCAAGGAAGTTCAGCAACTTTATGATCAAGGACTCGCTGGTTCGCAGGCGCTTCAAGCGATCGGCTACAAAGAATTTTTTCCATACTTCGAAGGAAAACAGAGTCTCGAAGCGTCGATTGATCAACTAAAGAAAAATTCTCGTCATTATGCCAAGAGGCAATTTACCTGGTTTCGTGGGCAAATGCAGGTCAAGTGGTTTGATATGACCCATGCGGAGGACTGTTTTTCGCAACATGCTGAGGATGTGCTGTCTTACATCATTCAACAGCAGAAAAATGTTTAAAGCTCGATGTAAAAAAAGATAACAAATTCTCTGTGAATCTTTGCAAATGATGGAAAATTAAAATATAATCATTTTAGAGATCTTTCTGGCGGGACATGTTTTCCTTCTCAGAAAAAGGTCGGGTAAACTATAAGGATGGCGTAGGCTGCCTTGTATGGATTGGGTTTTGAGAGAGAAAAGAGGAGGATTAAAATGAAACAGTCCATTAATATTCAGGATACTTTTCTGAATCAATTACGCAAGGAAGGAACGTTCGTTACTGTGTTTCTTGTCAGTGGTTTTCAATTGAAGGGCAAGGTAAAGGCTTTCGACAACTTTACCGTTTTGTTAGATAGTGAAGGAAAACAACAGTTGATTTTTAAACATGCGATTTCAACATTTACACCATCAAAACCCGTGAATTGGACGAATCAGGAAGAAGCATAATAGATCTATTGAGGGCAGCGTTTGGCGCTGCCTTTCTTAAAAGATAAGAATGGTTAAAATTTTGCACAAAAAATGGAGCGAAGGCGTGAGACGTCTGCGGGAAAAACGAGCCAAGTGAGCCCCCGCAGTTTCTAGCTTGTTTGAGGAGACGTGCGGCGCCTGCGGCAAACGAGCAGCCGGAGCGCATTTTTGAAAAAAAGACATGGTGTAGCCAAGCTTCTCTTACAATAAGAATTCTGGCAATCTTTGGATGGAATGAGTGGTTTCAGCTGCCTTCTTCTGAAATCGATACGACGGGCATAAGCTAGATCCAGGCTATCTCAGTTTTCTGATAGGATACATTCCCAATATACCTTGTAAAGATGATACAAACGCACGGGTATTGGATCCATCGGCGGGCTGAATATCAGCGAGGTGATCAAGTCGTGCCAGAACCGTACACATATACAAAAAATAGCCAGATTAATATTATTTTTAATCAAAAAAAAGAAAATAGTGTACCCATGCCTTTTCCTATTGATGAGAAAATAAGCCATGCGCCGCTTGAGAAGCTGGAGTTTCGTCTGAAGAAGTTAGTCGGTATGAAAGATATTAAGCAAATGGTGAAGGAACTATACGCTTGGCTTTATGTTTGCAGGAAAAGAGAAGAATTATATCTTAAAGCCGAGCGTCAGTCACTTCACATGCTGTTTAAAGGCAATCCCGGAACCGGAAAAACAACGGTGGCTCGACTGCTCAGTCATTTGTTAGCTGAAATGGGTGTATTGACAAAAGGCCATCTCGTCGAAGTGGAACGTGCCGATCTTGTCGGTGAATATATTGGTCAGACGGCACAAAAAACGCGTGATCTCGTGAAGAAAGCGCTTGGTGGTGTATTGTTCATTGACGAAGCCTATGCATTGGCCCGCGGCGGAGAGAAAGATTTCGGCAAAGAGGCGATTGATACACTTGTTAAACAAATGGAGGATCACCACGACGAATTTGTCTTGATTCTTGCGGGTTATTCAGAAGAAATGGACGATTTTCTCTCGATAAATCCCGGACTGCCGTCACGTTTTCCGATGATTCTTTCTTTCCCTGATTTCACTGGCAGCGAACTTCTTGGAATTGCTTTACAGATGGTCAAGGAACGCGACTATGTCTTAACGACAGAAGCTGAGAAACGGCTATCACGGCATTTGCGGCAAAAGGCGTTGAACCAAGAAATGCATTTCAGCAATGGGCGTTATGTTCGAAACCTTGTTGAAAAAATGATTCGGCAGCAGGCCGTTCGGCTTGTCAGAGAGTCGGCGTTTGACCGTGATGCCCTGCGAACCATTCGCACGTGTGATTTGGTTCTTGAGGAAGATTACAAGCCCTCGGTCATAAGCGGCGAGGTGACGGGTCACTAAGAAAGAGGCACTTCTATGGAAAATGTGATTCTTGTCGGCTGTCAATTGCCCGACATGACAGACGATCACCTTCAATTGTCGCTGGAGGAACTTTCTGCATTGACAAAGACAGCAGGCGGTCAGGTCGTCTCTGTTCTTTCACAAAAGCGTCCAAAACCGGATACCGCCACTTATATTGGAAAGGGAAAGATTCAAGAATTGGAATCTTTGATCAATCAGCTAGGTGCTGAAACGATCGTTTTTAATGATGAGCTCTCTCCCGGACAGCAGGGCCGGTTAAGTCAATTATTGCAAGTGAAAATTATTGATCGGACGCAACTAATTCTTGATATTTTCGCGATTCGCGCTCGTTCCCGCGAAGGTAAACTTCAAGTCGAAAAAGCGCAGCTCCAATATCTACTACCTCGACTGAGCGGAATTGGTGTGAATCTGTCGCGCCTGGGTGGTGGAATTGGGACACGAGGTCCAGGAGAAACGAAGCTGGAAACGGATCGCCGTTACATTCGCAATCGAATCAAAGATATCGGGAACCAACTCGATAATGTTGTTCGTCATCGTGAACGTTACCGTGTGCGTCGAGCCGCAAAAAACCAATGTCAAATCGCGCTTGTCGGCTATACAAATGCTGGAAAGTCGACGATTTTTAATCAATTGACAGCTGCAGGAACTTATGAGGAAAATCAATTGTTCGCGACACTCGATCCGCTTACGCGAAAAGTAAGGTTGACAGGAGGGTTTACCTGTCTGCTATCAGATACGGTTGGTTTCATTCAGGATCTGCCAACGCAGCTTGTCGCCGCATTTCGTTCAACACTCGAAGAAGTGGTCGGTGCGCAGCTTATTTTACACGTCATAGACGCCTCCGACCCCGATCTATCCGTGCATGAGGAAACGGTGCATGAACTGCTTGCCCAATTAGGTGCTGATACAATTCCCGTATTAACCGTGTATAACAAAAAAGACTTAGTAAAAGTTCCTTTTATTGCACCGGCTGGCAGCATCTACATTTCGGCGCGTGACGCGGCTGATCGTTTGAAACTGCTTGAGCGAATTCAAGCATGCCTTGTTGAGCAAATGGTGCCTTATCACTGCATGATAGCAGCAGAAGACGGCACGTTGCTTTATCAAATAGAAATGCATTCAGTGATTCAAAAAAGAGTTTTTAATGAAGCGCAACAAGCCTATGAAGTTGAAGGTTATGTTTTCCCGGAAACCCCGCTTGCATCGCGTCTGCTTACAAAATAGAGAGATGGCATGAGGAGAATTTATCGAAAAAATGTATGAATCGTTAACCTTTGGTATGAAACTAAGACAGCTGGTTCAGACTGTCGAAACACAAATTGACGCACAGTCGAAACGGATCGATTCCATTGCTTTGGAAAATCAGTTTCGCGTTTTGACCAGTTTTCAGAAGAATAAAATAAGCGACGCTCATTTTGCCGGAACAACAGGGTATGGCTATGATGATTTTGGTCGCGAAGGGATTGAAGCAGTCTACGCGGATGCCTTCGGCGCTGAAAGTGGTCTGGTTCGGACACAGATGATTTCAGGGACGCACGCGATTACCACGGCCTTATTTGGTGTGTTGCGGCCTGGTGACGAATTAATGTATATCACAGGGAAACCGTATGACACCTTAGAAGGGGTAATCGGCCTCAATGATACATCGAACGGATCGCTCAAGGACTTCGGCGTGAGCTTCCGTATGATTCCGCTTCGTAATGGTCAAATTGATGTCGAAGGTGTTCTTCGCGCAATGTCGCCGGCGACCAAAGTGATCGGCATTCAACGCTCTTGCGGGTATGGGGACAGGCCATCTCTACCAGTTGATCAAATCGGTGAAGCCATCGGAAAGATTAAAAAGGTATATCCGGAAATCATCGTCTTTGTTGATAATTGCTACGGCGAATTTACTGAGACGATGGAACCAACACATGTCGGCGCGGATCTAATGGCTGGCTCGCTGATTAAGAACCCTGGCGGTGGTTTAGTTAAATCCGGTGGCTATATTGTTGGCAAAAAAGCGTTAGTTGATCAATGTGCAGAACGCTTGACTGTGCCAGGCCTTGGTAAAGAAGTCGGACCTACACTTGGCGAATTGAAGGATATGTATCAGGGCTTTTTTCTGTCGCCACATATCGTTGCTCAGGCGGTCAAGGGCGCTGTTTTTACGGCTGCGCTGATGGAAAGATTGGGCATGACAACAACACCTTCTTGGGAGCACGTGCGCACCGATTTAATTCAAAGCGTGACCTTTCATGATCCGGATCAGATGGTTGCCTTCTGCCAAGCCGTGCAGTTTGCTTCGCCAATCAATGCTCAAGTACTACCGGTGCCAAGCCCGATGCCAGGTTATACAGATAAAGTTATTATGGCAGCAGGCACATTTGTTCAGGGCGCAAGTCTTGAATTGACGGCAGACGGTCCATTGCGCGAACCCTATACGCTCTATGTACAAGGCGGTCTGACTTTCGAACACGTGAAGTCAGCAATGATTCTGGCAGTCAACCATCTTGCTGAAAAAGGGTTAATCGACCTAGCTTCTGTTCAATTGTGACAAATTAGCAACAGTGATTGTCACGCGTTGTTATATTAACTAACACCATTTGACAACTTTTTTGTCTGAGGCTATAATGTGAACAGAAAGGGGCGTGAGGCGAGATGGACGACACAGTACGCCGTTCAATGCCGCTTTTCTCCATGGGCATTGTGCAAAAGCTGACCGGCCTTTCAGCGAGGCAAATCCGATACTATGAGGAAAATGAGTTGATTCATCCGGAGCGGACAGAAGGCAATCGTCGTGTTTTTTCTTTTAATGACGTTGATCGATTGTTGGATATTAAATCGCTTCTTGATGAAGGTGTCAATTTGGCCGGAATCCGGCGTGTATTGAGTGAAAAGCCCATTACAGCTAATCGCCCGGCTGCGGAAAAGAAATCTCTTTCTGATGCCGATTTAATGAAGTTCCTCAAGTCTGAATTGGTCAGTGCCGGCAAGTACGGCAAAGCTTCGTTGATACAGGGAGACTTGTCGCGTTTTTTTAAGTGACTTTCTTCTATGTATATATATTTAGCAAGGATTATAGAAACCTAATTTTGGGGAGGATCACGATGGCAAAGTTTACAAAAGAAGACATCATTTCTAAGGTAAATGAAGCAAATGTCAAGTTCATCCGTTTGCAGTTTACCGACCTGCTTGGCATTATTAAAAATGTTGAGATTCCGGTCAGCCAGCTGGAAAAAGCTCTGGATAACAAAATTATGTTTGACGGTTCTTCAATTGAAGGTTTCGTGCGCATCGAAGAATCAGACATGCTGCTCTATCCGGATTATGACAGCTTCGTTGTATTCCCTTGGACAGCTGAAAAAGGTAAAGTGGCTCGCATGATTTGCGATATCCATAAAACAGACGGCACGCCGTTCCCAGGCGATCCGCGCAGCGTCCTGAAGGCACAGCTGAAACGTATGGAAGACATGGGCTTCACGGCATTCAACATCGGACCAGAACCGGAATTCTTCCTCTTCAAAGTAGACGAAAAAGGTAAGCCGTCTATGGAATTGAACGACAACGGCGGATACTTCGACCTTGCACCTACTGATCTTGGTGAAAACTGCCGTCGTGATATTGTTCTTGAACTTGAAGACATGGGCTTTGAAATCGAAGCTTCCCACCACGAAGTGGCTCCAGGGCAGCACGAAATCGACTTCAAATATGCGGATGCAGTGAAGACTTGCGACAATATCCAGACATTCAAACTGGTAGTTAAAACGATCGCTCGTCAGCATAACCTGCATGCAACGTTTATGCCGAAACCATTGTTCGGTGTCAACGGATCAGGTATGCATTCGAACATGTCGCTGTTTAAAGGCAAAGAAAATGCTTTCTTCGATGAAACAGCTCCGGACAAACTGAGCGAAACTGCTAAAGCATTTATTGCTGGCTGCTTGGAACACGCACGTGCGTTTACAGCCGTTACGAACCCGACTGTCAACTCGTTCAAACGTCTTGTTCCTGGCTACGAAGCACCAAGCTACGTTGCATGGTCATTGAGCAACCGCAGTGCTTTGATCCGTATCCCAGCATCTCGTGGACTCAGCACACGTATCGAAGTACGTAGCGTAGACCCAGCAACCAACCCATACCTTGGCATGGCTGCATTGCTGGCAGCTGGTCTCGACGGAATCGAAAAGAAACTCACTCCTCCGACTCCGGTTGACCGCAGCATTTACGTAATGGATGACGAAGAACGTGAAAAACTCGGTATTGAAGAATTGCCGGCTTCCCTCGACGAAGCAATGGCTCTGTTCAATGCAGACGAAGTCATCACAAGCGCACTTGGCGAACACATTGTTTCTCGCTTTAATGATGCTAAAGAAATCGAATGGGATATGTTCCGCACGCAGGTTCACCAGTGGGAACGTGACCAATACATGGAAGTTTATTAATTCGTTAATAACTTTCGAACCCCTTGAGCCGCAAGGCTTCGAGGGGTTTTTATTTAAAGATAGGCTCTGTTAAATTTTAATGTTGATTTTCCCGAAAAAGAAAGGTGCGAGACGCCTGCGGTAAGCGAGCAGCCGGCGCGCGGTTGTTGAAAAAGGACTGGGCGATTTCTGCCCAGTTTTTTTTTCTTATTGCCTTCCAATCAAATTTAGAACCAATGAAACAATCAGATAGAGATATTTTCAGTTGCAAGAATGTACGATTTGTAATTGGATGACAAGAAAATAATCGTAGCGACTAAAATCACAATCACGCCAAATAGGTTAATAGAAGATCCGATGACTTTACTCCATTCATTCTGTAAGACAACTTCATGTGTCTGATTCACATCAAACACCTCATTCCTTCCATCATCAACTACAAACCATGTATATTCGCCTAGTTAATATTGTGTTCCAAACCATTAATCAATGTATTTAGCGTTACTATTTGCTCGAAAGGATGCCTGGATTTATTCAACTTTGTTCTTCTTTACTTGCACCATCATTATTGCGCAAATGGTTATGGGCACTGTATATCTAGATGAAAGAGGAAAAACAACTTCATCGCTTATTCCTCACTAATTTATGTTCGTTCACAAGTATTCTCAGTTAACCATTAACGTGTTACTATAGCTTGACTGAATCGAATCGCATGCTCAATTTCATCTGTGAATGCTCTTAAAAAAACATCTCGAATGATCGGATCTTGTGTCATTAAATAGGCGTTTCTATACTCTTCATAGGCTTCAAGTTCTGTTCGGTATGCTTCTCTAGCCCCTTCTTGAAAAGAATTGAATGTGATAGGGACTATTTGGTAACTCGGTTGCCTACCAGTCAGTCGCAGATAAAGCTCGGTAAATTTTTGAAGATGAATTCTTTCGTCATCCAGCGCATGAAGAATGTCAGCTTTCGCTTCTGTTGTTGGGGCTATTTCAGATAAACGTGAATAAAACTCAATTGCAGTGGCTTCAGCCTTAATGCCGTCAAGCACTCTATTTACTATTTGCGCGTTCACAGAGTCGATTTCTCGATAATAAGGAAATGAGTGAAAATCATTAGAATAATACAAAGTTGACACCACCTAAGTTCTTTTCTAATAGGCTATGATAGCCTATAAATTAAGTGATTAGAAAAACCAGGCGTGCTCATCCATATTATTAAACTACAAGATCAAAAATGTTGAGGGCAAAGTTTTTCGGTGAATTGAAACACGAGAATAGAGCATCTGTGAGGATGCCCTAAATGGTTGATGAATCGATATGAGATAGGTACCTGTAATCTGAAAATATTTTTATTCCGAATGATGATGTCCGGGATGGTGCAAAGTAGCACCAATAATTATTAACAAGATAAACAAGACAACGATCAAGGCGAATCCGCTCCCGTAGCCACAACCACATCCATAGCCGTAACCTGGACGACCCCAACCGCTGCCGTACCCATCAGCATAAGAACCCCACATAACGACACCTCCTCATCACGTGATGCTGTATTATATGTGGGCAGGGAGAAACGTGTATGTGGCATTGGCCTAATAAAAAAATTCCTACGCCAAAGCGAAGGATAAGGGAAGAAGCTGTTTTTTCTGTTTAAGGTAGACGCGTTGCTATTGATTAGATAAAGAAAAAAGGAAAAATAAACGGTGTAATGAAAGGAAATCGAAAAAATCCAAATGGGAAACGATGTGGTCTGAATCCAAAAAAGCCTGGCATACGTCCGAATTGCCTACTGTCATCAGTGGATGCATCTTTATCTACAACAAGTAATGTGACCGATTCATCATCGACATCGACAATAATTCCTTCAATTATGGTGCCATTTTTTAAATGTCCCATGACATAACGGTTTAAATGTTCCTTACACAGTTCCTTAATTTGATGATCAGTAGGCTGCTGGTTTGCCATCACCATATGGTTATTTACCATGCCTTGGCTAACGGGTGGGGAAATTCGTTGATCAAAAACCGGCTCATATTGTTGATACACTGTGAACCCTCCTCAGATTTATTACAGTTTATAAGGTATTCACCTAAAGGAAATGTGTTCAAAAAGGATAAATATAGCTATTGGGAAATTACGGCGAACAGATGGAAGCAATTGATCGGAGCAACATGGAATATGCTTCTTAAAAAATTTATGGGAATGTCTCTCATTAATCGGGCGGGGGTTTTAAAGAACAATAAAATGATAATTATAATTGTTTCTAAATATTGTCGAAAATGTGTACATTATGTTATAATGTGCAACGATATCATTAAATTGTGAGGCGTTTATTACGGTGGCAAGTCTATTATCCAAGAAAAGTATTTTCTTTTTTGTAATTATTTCATTATTATTTGCTAGCTTGGTCATCTATGGGGAAATAATTCGTTATCAAGGATTCAGCAGCTTGAAGTCCCATCAGAAGATAGTCAGCTATTCTTTTCGCACCAATCGATATATTATCGTTCAACTGCAGAACGGGTCGGAAGTTGATGTGAATTTGAACGCGAATCAACTACATGTGCAGGCGGGAACAAGAGATTCGCTCAGTAATTTCCAGAACGTGAAATCAGTCGATTATAAGACGGGTTATTTGCTAACCCTGACACCAAAAGAATTTCAAATTTTTAACGAAAAGTTTTCAAATAGTTATGGTAATGACGGAAAACTGCTTCACGATCAAACGAATCATTTGGAAATTGTTACCGTATCGATTTAAGTAAAAAAACTCATTCAAAATGTTTTGTCTATGATAAAAAACACACGAAAAATGCTGTGCGGCTTAAAACCGTGCAGCATTTTTAATACGCTTGAATATAGAAGGTTTTTGTAACAAGGACAGTGTGCGAGACAATTACAGAAGCGAGTGACCGAAGAGGAGCACTATAAATATGGAATTGATTGTACAATTTTTCTTATGGCCATTTGTGCCAATCGCATGGAGGTAGAACAATACAATTTGTTTGTCATTATTTTGTGACCAATTTGGCTCCCGTATTTCATCGTTTGTGAACGAAAAATACAAGGTAATAAGTGAATGATGGCGTGGGAGGTGAGGCAATACATGAACAAGATAAGGGTGGTGCTGATCGGCTTTTTGCTCGTTCAATTACTCAGTGGATGCAGTTTTTCGCAGACACAAGCGCAAGGCATCCCGTTGAGCAAAATGACTCCAGATGAGCATACTGCTTTCATATTTACCCGAGATTTGTATAGTGATAATCAGTCAAAGCAAATAAATGCGATCAACAGCGATTATGCTTCGAAAGAAAGTTCTACATTAATCCGGAAAATACAGACGGGAAAGCTTCGTAATAAGATGCACGAAGTCAAAGTTACCGTAAGTATTGAGAAGCAGGATAATAAGGGTGCCTATACATTGGTACTATTGAAAATGAAAGATCCTAAAAATCAGGTGAAAGAGCGTATCCTTCTGATGCGTCACGGCAGGATTGAAAAGATTCATTCACCAGGAAACAGTCACTTTAAAAAGGAATATAATGCGATAATGAAAGAAATGAAGCAGGCAAACAGCTGATTATCAAGTGTTTTTTTGAAAAGGCAATGTATAAATTTAATGTTGTTTTTCTGACCAAAGGCAATGTGTGAGGGCCTACGGGAACAGCGTGCCAGCTGGATCTCGCAGGCTATAGCCGCCTGTCTGAGGTTCGCATGCGGCCGCGGCAAGTAAACACAGGGTAATATTCGATTAAAATAACGTCAGATTTTAACTAATCAGCCTACAAAAAAAGACAGCTCAATGTCGAAATTTCGACCTGAGTCATCCTGATTTCAACAACCGTTCCGGTCGATGTGTCGGAACGGTTGTTGCATGCTGGCGAAATAAAACTCAGTTGTCCCAATACGCTTAGAGTAGTTTTAGAAATTCTGTCTCCGTAATAATTTGGATATTTTGACCTTGTTCCGCAAGCTGTTCCGCTTTGATTTGTTTCGAACTTTTGGTATGGCCACGCAGAAGTTTCGGGTCTTGATCGCCGACAACCAAATAATTTGTCTTTTTTGTTACTGAATTTCCATTAATCCCACCCAAATCTGCAACTTTTTGGCAGGCTGCCATGCGGTCCATCGTGCGCAATGAGCCACTGAATACAAATACATGGTGATAAACAGGATGGAATGGATCGAATACGCTTGTTTTCGCTGTAATTTCTGAAGGTTTGAACCCATTATATGGATAGCGACCTGACTGCATTTTTCGAAAGGCTCGATAGTCGTTTTGACCGACAAGACCCATCTGGTAATGTAGTTTGCTTGTCATTTCCTCAAGATTATGAATATCTGCTTCTTGGAGCATTTGGAGAACAATTTCTGCGCAAACGCGAGAGTCATCGGATGCTCGGTGATGGTGAAACTGAATGTGATAGTTTGCCGCGACCGAATTCAGACGATTTGAACGCAGCTGAAGTAACTGTCGCGATAAGGCAAGTGAGCAGAAATAGTTCATTATTGGAAAGTCGAGGTCATATTTCCCGAGACTCTTTTGCAACACTTTCATATCAAAAGGTGCGTTATGAGCAACAAGCGGCAGATTGGCAATAAATCCAAACAAGCGATTGGACAGCCTGTCAAATGTTGGGGCTTCCGTCACATCATCCGGACGAATGCCGTGAATTTGAATATTGGACGCGTCAAATGGTTCTTCTGGATTGATCAGAGAGTAGTAGGTATCAACAATCTGGCTGTTGCAAACTTTGGTCAAACCCACGGAACAAGCTGATGAATAATGACTATTTGCAGTTTCAAAATCAATTGCGACATAAGACAAAGCCATTGAACTGCCTCCTCAAATCATGTAAACGTTACGATTAGTCCTATTTTAACGTATTTTGATGGTTGCTGAAAGCGGAGTTCATGAGTTATTTCTTAATTCAATCGCTCTGTTAAATTTTAACGTTGATTTTCTAACAGAGCCAATTCAATAAAAAACGCCTGACATTTGTCAGGCTATGATATAGGATAATTCATGTTATGTCGCGATGAAATGAGAGAAGGCTTTGTTGCCTACAAAATAATTATTACCGGATTTGCATCGTTTCATAAGTTTCTAAGCGACAAATGCTTGATGAATGCTTTCGCTTCCTGAGCATTGGCGAAGTTGTCCCAAAGTGTTTACTGCATTTGCTCTGCTGGGATTACTATGAATAATGATTCTTGAGTTCTAAGCAAATTTGCTAAATAAATCATTAAAAACAGGCGATAGTGAGTCTAAAAAGAGCAAGGAGAGCCAAGCATGGTCCAGCTCTAAAAGCGGGTAGGAAGAGTGGAATGAATTTGTTCTCTCTTTTTGGAATTTTGTGGTATGATTTAACCGTAAAACAAACACTATTTGATAACATGAGGAGCTTGCTATGGTTCACATGACACGGCAAAATAAAACCTATCGTCTCGTTTTGCTCAGCATTTTAACAGCAATAATCATTCTGCAAACCTTTGTGCCGATGCTTGGCAATATTCCAATTGGTGTTTTCAGCCTCACGCTGATTCATATTACTGTTATTATTACAGCAATCGTGCTCGGTCCGTGGGAGGGGGCACTGATTGGCGGGTTCTGGGGCGTTGGATCTTGTTTGCGTGCTTACCTCTCTCCCTATAGTCCGATTGAAATGCTGATTTTCACAAATCCATTGGTCGCTGTTCTGCCGCGCGTCCTTGTCGGACTAGCTGCTGGCTATAGCTATCGATTCTTGCGCAAGGTGAAATTGCCGGATATTCCGTCGATGGCATTGTCGGCAGTATTTGGCGCCGTGACCAATACCGTACTGGTTCTCGGATTGATTTATATTTTCTACAGACAGCCCTATGCCAATTTTCTCCATGTTAGTTTCTCTGGACTCTTGCCAGCATTACTGCTGATTGTGGTCAGCAACGGAATACCCGAGGCGATTGCTGCCGGTGTCATTGCTCCGATTGTCTCTAAAGCGCTGCGCCGTGTGGTTCCTGAATCAATAAAATAAAAGTACAAGAAAAGCCCGGCAACGCTGCCGGGCTTTTCTTAAGAGATAAGAATGTATAAGATTTTGCACAAAAAATGGAGCGAAGGCACGAGACGCCTGCGGGAAAAGCGAGCCAAGTGAGACCCCGCAGAATCTTGCCTGTCTGTGGAGGCTCACGGATCGCCCGCGGCAAGCGAGTAGCCAGAGCGCAATTTTTGCAAAGAAAGACTTGGCTTAGCAAAGTTTTTCTAATAAAGATCATAATAGAAAATATGTCCGGATAGACAAGTCTATTCAATTGCCGCATAGAATGATGGAAAAGGTTATTCACACCATCATCTCTTGAGGGAGGTCGCCTGATGCAAGACGTCCTAATGCTGGCAACAGTTCTGGCGCCTATTTTGACAGGTGCAGTTCAGCTGCTGAAGAAAACTTATCCGATTCCGAAAAACTGGATTCCGCTCATTGCTCTGTTACTTGGCATCGCACTTGGTTTTTTTTCCACTCCATTTTCTACTTTAGAAACAGCGAGTCGCTTATGGGCGGGAGGAATGGCTGGGCTCTCATCCACTGGTTTATTTGAATTAGCATTTAACAATCGTAGCGGTACATCAAAGACAAACAGCAAAGGCAAATAAAACCTCAGTTTGCTTCTTTAAATCAAAGAAGCAAGCTGTTTTTTTTTAACCTTGAAGTAAGTGGATGGATGCTATTGCTTGTAAAGACTTAGCACAGGGTGTTCGTCCTCAACGAAAATTAAAGCAACCGAAATGCATTTCTCTGATGATACGATATGCAAGGGAAGAAGAGGGTGGGGAGAGCTTGTGGATTTATTACCTGACAGCAAGCAAAAAAATTCACAAATATGACACATTCAGCTATGATTGTATCGTTAGAAAACGTTTACAAGGGGCGAGAGAAAATGATTAAAAAAATTGCGGTCATCGGTTCCGGCGTCATGGGATGCGGCATTGCGCAATCATTTGCCGCTCAAGGGTATCCTGTTGCTATCAATGATATTAAACAGGAATTTCTAGACAAAGCGAAGCAAACCATTAGCAGTCAACTCGATTTTCTGGTTCGTTTTGGGAGTATTTCAATGAAACAGAAGAGTGAGGCGCTCACACGATGCTCGTTTACGACAAATCTTGAACAAGCCGTAAAAGATGCCGATTGGGTGATCGAGGCTATTCCGGAAGTCATTGAGATGAAGTGGTCGCTCTATGAGAAACTGAATAAACTCGCAGCAACGGATGCGATACTCTCATCAAATACCTCTACATTTCCATTGAGTTTGCTGATAAAACCTATCACGCAACGCAGCCGTTTTTTCATTACGCACTTCTTTAATCCAGCCCATCTTGTTCCATTGGTTGAAATTGTTAAAGGCGAAACAACAGATACAGTACAGGTGGACGAAGTTGTCCGCATGCTCAAGGAAGCAGGCAAGCAGCCGGTTTTGCTGAAAAAAGAGGTCAATGGTTTTATTGCCAATCGTTTGCAGACAGCCTTGATGCGCGAAGCTTTTGCCTTAATCAGTCAAGGGGTTGCCGATCCACAAGATGTTGATCGGGCTGTCACCGAAGGCATCGGCTTCCGATGGGCTTTTCTTGGACCCACAAGAATTGCTGATTTGGGTGGCCTAGATACATGGAAACGTGTTTTTGATAATATTGCCCCAGATTTGGATAAAAGTACGGGCGCACCTGAATTAATTAATCAGCAAGTGGCTGCTCATTTATTAGGAGCAAAAACAGGAAAAGGGCTTTATGATTATGATGGGGAAACAGTACATCGGATACTGGAAGAACGCGATCAGGCATTCGTTCAACTTGCAAAGGCAAAATCCTAACAGCCTTCATTCATAGATGCACATCAATCCTCGAAAAAGCGGAGTAATCCGCTTTTTTTTAATGCACAAAATTTAACAGTATTGCCCCTCGTTTTACTGCAGATAAAACAAAAGCTTTTGTTAGAATTGGCACGACTTGTCATTCGATCGATCAACAGTTAGAATTAATCCGTTGTTTTTACACGTCAGAATTTGGGATAGATGAAAATGGAACGGATCAGCAAAAAGGAATATAGTGCACGTTTATTTCAAAAGAACATCTCTCTTTTCAAATGTCCGTATTGCGGTCAGCCATTGCAGATAGAGAATGAGAAAAGCCTGATTTGTTCAAAGCGCCATACGTTTGATCTAGCGAAACAAGGTTCAGTCAATTTATTAGTGAAACCGTCACACACGGAATATGATCAGGAGTTATTTGAATGCCGTAGGCGGATGATGCGCGATGTGGGTTTGTTTCGCCCCCTGCTTGAATGGATTTGCGACAGAATCAGGCGAAACCATCAATCGAAGGAGCTTGCCATTTTAGATGTTGGCTGCGGGGAAGGAACGCATTTGAATCAAATCGTGACCCATTTGCAAGCGATCGGCTACCCGCAAACGTTGGGGGTTGGTATCGACATTGCCAAAGACGGCGTCACGCAAGCAGCGAAAAGCTATCCAGGGAATTTGTGGCTTGTTGCCGATCTCGCGCATGCGCCTGTGGCCGATCAGTCGTTCGATATCATACTCAATATCTTATCTCCCTCTCATTATGAATCCTTTCATCGGATTGCGAAAATTGGGGGATGGACGATAAAAGTTGTTCCAGCAAGCGGTTATTTAAAAGAATTACGGACTTTTTTTCATGGTGAAAGTGAAAAGCAGGCCTATTCCAATGAGTCCGTAATCGCAAATTTTCGTAACCATTATTCTACGTTTGAAACACACGCGTTAACTTACGAACGGATCTTGTCTGGTCATCAATTATTTGATCTGATGCGGATGACGCCACTCTCTTGGCATGCATCAGAATCGAAAAAAAAGGAATGGCTGTCGCAACAAACGTGCACGATCACGGTAGATTTATCAATTTTGATTGGTAAAGAAGGCGATCAATAAGCGAATAAGTGATGGAAACATGAATGGTTTTGAACATTTATCATTGTTTGATGCGATAAATCGCAAATGTAATGAGCGATAATGATTATAATGTATTGATTTTGAATGAAAGCGTGTTACAATGTAATAGTTGGAGGATCCCAATCAATGCTTGCAGAAGAACGGCAACAATACATTTTAAAGCAGCTCGAAGAAAAGAATGTTATCAAAGTACAGGATTTGGTACGATTCCTAGATGCCTCTGAATCGACAATCCGCCGGGACTTGCAGGAACTTGAAGCACGTCATTTGCTTCGAAGACTGCATGGAGGCGCTTCACTGATCCAACCGCGCAATCAGGAACTGGATATGGAGGAGAAAACCTCCAAAAACATTCAGGAAAAGAAGCAAATCGCTCGCTTTGCTTATCACTTGATCAAGGAAAATGAGTGCATTTACTTGGATGCTGGAACGACGACATTCGAGATGATCCCTTATTTGGAAGGAATAAATGTAACCGTTGTCACAAATAGTCCTTTTCATGCAACTGCTTTAGCAAAGCATAATGTCGATTGCTATTTAATCGGCGGTCTGCTGAAAAGGACGACTCAGGCTGTCGTTGGCAGTATCGCGCAACAAACACTCAACTATTTTCGCTTTGATAAAGTCTTTATCGGGACAAACGGGATCGATGCAGCCATGGGGTTTACAACACCAGATCCGGAAGAGGCAAGTATTAAAAGAATGGCTATGTCACTTGCTGCACAGCCATTTGTCCTTGCAGACAGTAGTAAATTTTCAGAAGTCGCATTTTGTAAAATGTTCGAACTGAATCAAGCGGTTATTATTACCGATGATATCCTGGATGCAACAAGCCGTGCCATTCAAGAGAAGACGAAAGTTATTTGTGTTGCTGATGAGCCAAAAACAGGATGGGCATAGTAAAAAGGGTTAGATTGATCATGCGTTTTTGTCGTTGCAAGTGTATTATCGGGATTTTGTTGCTACTTAATGGGGAAATATAATTTAGGCATCAAATTATCTCCTCGTGCGATAAGTGTTCTTTTGTTGTATTACTATTTGAAGAATTGCAGGGAGTGAAATTTCAATGAAGATTACAGATTTAATGATTGAACGGGCGATGGTCATGGACATGCAGGCTTCGTCCAAGGAAGCGGCTATCGATGAATTGATTGCAAGCCTAGACCGGAACGGACGGATTAATGATCGCGTCCTCTTTAAGCAAATGATTTTAAAGCGTGAAGCGGAATCAAGTACTGGTATCGGTGAAGGAATTGCAATGCCGCATGCCAAAACAAAAGCGGTAAACGAAGCAACCGTAGTTTTCGGTCGTAGTAAAAAGGGTATCGATTATGAAGCGCTTGATGGTAAACCGTCACATTTATTCTTTATGATCGCCGCTCCAGAAGGTGCAGCTGACACACACTTGCAGACGCTGGCAGCGCTATCGCGTCTTCTGATTGATCAGGAATTCGTCGACCAAATCAAAAATGCTGAAACAGCTGCAGAAGTTGTCAAGCTATTCGATGACCGACAGGCTGAGAAAGAAAAGAAAGAAGAAGCTGCGCCACAGCAGGCAGCGCCAGCAGCAAATGAAAAATTTGTCATCGCTGTAACAGCATGTCCGACAGGGATTGCGCACACCTATATGGCGGAAGATGCCTTGAAGAAGAAGGCCAAAGAAATGGGTGTTGCAATCCGCGTTGAAACAAACGGTTCAGAAGGCGCGAAGAACGTGCTGACTGCTGAAGAAATCGAACGCGCGGCCGGTGTTATTGTTGCAGCGGATAAAAAAGTTGAGATGGCCCGCTTTGATGGGAAACGCGTATTACAGACACCAGTCAGTGACGGTATTCGCAAACCGGAACAGCTGATTAATAAAGCTTTGAATGGCGATGCACCTGTTTATCATGCGGAAAGCAGCGCGTCTTCTGCAGAAGAAAATGAAAGCACAGGGTCTGTTTGGAACAAAATTTATAAAGATCTGATGAACGGTATCTCGCATATGCTACCTTTCGTAGTTGGCGGTGGTATTCTTCTTGCTGTGTCCTTCCTGCTTGAATCAACGATTGGGAAGAACAACCCGATTGTGCTGATGCTCGGCAGCATAGCAGGTGGCGATACGGGTGCCTTCCATTTCCTAATTGCGGTTCTGGCTGGTTATATTGCCTATAGCATCGGCGATCGTCCGGCGCTGATGCCTGGTATGGTTGGCGGATTTCTGGCAGCTTCTTCCAATGCTGGTTTTCTCGGTGGTCTTGCCGCTGGTTTCCTTGCCGGTTGGATCATTGTTTTCCTGAAAAAGGTTTTCAAGGGCATGCCGAAGACTTTGGACGGATTGAAACCGATTTTGCTGTTCCCGGTATTTGGCTTGCTCATTACTGGTGCATTGATGTATTTCATTTTTGACCCGATTTTCAAATGGATTAATCTTGGCTTGATTGGCGGTCTGAATCATCTCGGAACCGGTAATGCAGTTCTTCTTGGCATTGTCCTTGGCGGAATGATGGCCATTGATATGGGCGGTCCATTTAACAAAGCAGCCTATACATTTGCCATTGGCGTCTTTACAAGTGGTGCTTCAAATGGTGGTCTTATGATGGCTGCGGTTATGGCCGGCGGTATGGTACCACCTCTTGCGATTGCTTTGGCAACCACATTGTTTAAGCACAAGTGGAATGAAGATGAACGTAAGGCTGGATTGACAAACTATGTGCTTGGCGCTTCATTCATTACCGAAGGTGCGATTCCTTTTGCAGCTGCCGATCCGATGCGCGTTATCACATCCTGCATTATCGGTTCAGCTATTGCTGGTGGATTGACACAGTTGTGGAATATTAGCATTCCGGCTCCTCATGGCGGTATTTTCGTTATCCTGCTCAGCAATCATAAGTTGTTGTTTTTGCTTACAATTATCATTGGTGCAGTGATATCTGGGTTGATTTTGGGCATTTGGAAAAAACCGTTGGCTGAAAAAGTAGCGAAGTAATTATGTTGCAATCAGTAAAAGTAAACCTTAAGTGCTTTTACTGTAAACATACGGAAGAAGGGTAATACCTGTCTGTCATGCAGGTATTGCCCTTTTTTTAAAAAAAAATAAGAATGTATCTACGCTTTGGCACACTGATAATATTGGCTACCGTGATGACTAAAAACATTAGGGCCGTTGCTGATGCTTGTTTATTTTGGGGCACAAGACGGGCAGCAAGAATCGCGTCAAGGCGAATAGAGAACCGTGTGCGCGTGCGATTAGCACCCGACTCCACATCAGAATACTATATGTGGCAGAAAGCAGTACCAAAATTACCTGTACTAAAGATCAACATGAGTAGTATGAGCACGTTTTTTCTGGACATTTTATAAGTTGCGAGCACGATAATCGGAACAAAGAGAAGGGAAAGCTCGTATACTAAATCAAATCTGGTGAGATTTCAAAAGGATTCTTTTCTAAGTGAGCAACGCTCTGAGCCACTAAAGAAATTTGGACGTGATTAGGCAAATTGTTGTAAACTAGAGAAGGATTGATTTATTACATAAGTAAATACAGAGTCAGGTGGGAATTTATGAGAATCGGATTAGTAGGACTTGGAAAAATGGGCTATAATCTCGCACTTAATATGTCAGAACACGACTTTGACGTGCATGCTTTTGATTTATCAGACGAGGCCGTCAAGCGCGTGGCAAAAGAAAACAACATCAGTGGTTATCATTCACTTGAAGCATTGGCTGGACGTCTGGAAACACCACGTGTGTTTTGGTTAATGGTACCAGCCGGCGTACCGACGGAAGAGACACTGCAACAGCTGCTCCCATTGCTGGATAAGGGCGATATTGTCCTCGATGGCGGCAACTCGCGTTATACCGATTCGTTACGTCATTATGACCAGTGTAAGGAAAAAGGCGTTTCCTTTCTAGATGTCGGCACATCCGGCGGAATGAGCGGTGCTCGAAACGGCGCTTGTGTGATGGTAGGTGGGGATAAACCTGCATTTGATTATCTTGAACCCTTATTTAAGGCAATCTCAGTTGAAGACGGTTATCTCTACACCGGAAAAGCAGGTAGCGGCCATTTTCTAAAAATGGTTCATAATGGCGTCGAATATGGCATGATGCAGTCCCTTGCTGAAGGTTTTGAAGTCCTGCAGAAAAGCGGTTTTGCGTACGATAACGAAGCGGTTGCCAAAGTGTGGAACCATGGCTCAGTTATCCGCAGTTGGCTCGTTGAATTGCTTCAGGATGCCTTTTCAAAGGATGGCAATTTGGAAGAACTCTCAGGTATTATGGCTTCTTCAGGTGAGGGAAAATGGACGCTAGAGACGGCACTCGACATGCAGGTGCCAACACCAGTTATTGCCCTTTCCCTGCTGATGCGCTACCGTTCGCTTGAGAGCGATACGTTTGCAGGTAAAGTAGTCGCGGCATTGCGCAATGAATTTGGCGGCCATGCCGTTGTAAAAAAATAATTAGTTCACTCTGTTTGAAAAAATTTACAAAAAAAAGCATTAAATTTAACAATCAGCTGGTAAACTGGTCAAGAACCGAAGCAATACCCCTGATTGCTTTTTAATCCACATCTTATTCCATTTCGGGCTGTATCAGCCCGATTTTTTTATGGATAGAATGGGGTGTGCGTCAGAAATCAAAATTTCCTTAAACGATTGCCAATTCTGGCCTCGTTTCGCAAATGATCTGTATGCGTGTGTAGAAGATTGCCCTGAATGGTCAAGGTATAGTGGGGCGCCACAGTACTAATTCCATTTTCAAACTTAGATTCACTATTTTATAATGTTCTCAAGTCGGCTACTCATGTCGTTGAAAAAGGGTTTAAGAACAAATTCTTTAGCACCAAGCTTTAAAGCTTTAATAACAAGATGCTTGCTTCCTAATGATGAACAGATGACAACATTTGCCCTGGGATCATAGTCAATAATTTTTTTTAAGCCATCAATCCCATTTAATATTGGCATGGTTATATCCATAATTACAAGATCGGGGTTAAGAGCAATATACTGATTAAAAGCCTCGAGGCCGTTTGAAGCTTCGCCAACGACTGCGAATTTTGTTGGGTCAAGCATATTTTTTATATACTGTCTCATAAATCGTGAATCATCAACAATTAAAACAGACTTAAACATTGAATACCCTCTTTTCAAGAAAGAAGGGCAAATTTAATAGAGCATTAAAATGATTACAGGATTATCTCCTGGCAACCCGGCTGCCATGACATAATTGGTGTTTTAGGCCCGTGGCTTTGCGTCTAATACTTTCGTAAAATTTGCCTCTATAGGTATAATATCACAAAGACTAATTAATAATAAAGCAACCCCCCTACGATTGGCGAATACGATTTTAACCAGAGACAGCAGGATAACGAGACAACAAATACAACAGGTAATGAAATTGCAGTAAGGCGTCCTAATCGAGTAGGAGGAAGCCTTCGGCTTCCGACCTCTCACACCACCGTGCGTACGGTTCCGTACACGGCGGTTCCATAATTTACACGCATACGCTC